>NC_022793.1:0-600000 GCF_000496595.1 Candidatus Liberibacter americanus str. Sao Paulo | reverse complement strand
ATATACATACTGATGGAGATATTCCACCAAATATTCCCGCAGATATATTATGTGCTAAACTAAAGCCGATACATCTAACTCTAGTTGGTAATAATTCGCATACAATAGAATTGTATACTCCAAAAGACGCACCCAAAGGTATGCTTGTCAATAAAAAGGCTATTGATACAACATATAAGCTATTAAACGACATTAAATAAAATATTAAACCAGAAGCACTTGAAAATAATATTAATACAGGAATAATAATACGATTTCTGCCAATTTTATCAGATAATATCGCGAACATAATTGCAGATATTCCAAATACAACATCTACAACAATTCTAATTATACTTTTCATATCAAAACCAGATATAAAAACTGAAATGACAGAAGTATTGTAAAACATTACTAATGAATAAACAATGGCGTTTTGTGCTATCCCCAATCCAGTAGCTAGAAAAAATACGCTTTTATAATCACTTATTAACTCTGAAAATGGAGCTAGAGATAAGTTATTGTTTTTAGATTGAACTTTATATGCTAGACTATCATCTATACTATATCTCATTAAAAAACCTATTAAGCCAATAATAAAACAGAAAGATAAAAGTATTCGCCATCCCCAAATCTCATAATTATCGCCGGTTAATTTTTGACATAAATATATCATTATAAAACAAGAAATAGAGCCAATAGAACCACTAAAAGGCTTCATACTACCTAAAAATCCTAGATCTTTTTTATCCACAGAATTTTCTATTAAAAAAGCTGAGTTTACACCTGTCTCTCCACCAGCAGATATTCCTTGCATTATCCTACAAAAAAGCATTAATAGCGAAGAAAGAATACCTATCTCCTTAACACCTGGGATAAAAGCAATTGAAGTTGATACTAACGTTGCAATTGATATAGATATAAGCAAGGATTTTCTTCTGCCAAATCTATCTGCTATATAACCAAAAATAAATGCACCAACCGGCCTAAAAAAAAAGCCAATTGCAAAAACTAAAAGAAACTTGATTGTGTCTGCATAATAACTTTCTGAATAAAAGAAAACACTTTTAGTTATGTATGTTAACGACCCAAACAAAGTTACCTCATACCATATAACAATGTTGCAGATTATTCCTGATAGCAATGCTTTCTGTGTGTTATTCATAATTATCAATCCAATAGATAAATTTTATATTAAATACAACAAACACGATATGCACATATTTAATTATAAATCAATTTAATTTATATTGTTTATCTTAAAAAATTGTACCATGGAGGATAATTCTTATTAAGCAAATAGAAAAATTAAATTAAAGTTTTTTTATTTAGAAATTACAACATATTTTTTATTCGCAATTACTTTGGCAATATCAATTAATGCAGACCTAATGCTACTAGCATCATTGGCAAAATATAAATGATTGTTAGAAGAGCAATTTCTTAAAATTATATTATTATAGCTGTCATCATTATTAATACCTACTACAAAATGTTCTGTTCCCTCTCTAATTGATTTTTTGCAGATATTGATGCTATTTTTAATATCATCTTCATGTGTAAACATACCATCTGTAATCAATATCATAACCCTTTTACGGTGATCAGGGTGATCCTTCGCAAACATCTCATATCCTTTTGACAGGCCACTACTAATAATAGTACCAGCATACGCCTTATAAATATCATTTATATTTTTTCTGAATTCATTAACGTCAAATGTCAGATCAAAAATATTGACAGGCACTTCATTAAATTCCACACCTCCTACTCGTAAAGATTTGTAATAATGCTGTGCTACATCTAAAAATTTAATAACAGCAGAGAGCATAACACCCATTCTTGTTCCAGAAAAAGAGCAAAAGTAAGATAATATATTATATACATCATAATCAGCACATGTTTTCATTGAACCAGAAACATCCATAATGAATATAATATCTATTTTATAATTAGAAGACAAATTCATCCGAACAACAGCAACGTTATCCACTTCAACTAAATCATTACCTCCACTTACAATCATATTGATAAAATTTTTATGCATTTGATAATGAAGATCCATTAAAAGATGACGCTCATAGCTGTAACCAGAAAGGGCAATTTTCGCATGTTTTTCTATCTGATTAGTATCTTCATCGCTAAAGTGATTTTTTAGCTCATTTCTAAGATTATTTTTTGCAATAGATATAATTTGACTGTCTGGAATATCTTTATCTATACTTATAATACTTGAATATGTTCTTAGAAGTACACTGTCTATAATTTCACCTAATTCTACTTTTATATAAATCATACGAGACAAATCAAATAAGAAACCGGATAAAACAAATATCAAGGGCAATAAAATGGCAGATATTATAGCAAAAGAACCTAATTTATTCCGCATAATTTTTATATAATACATATAAAAGAACCCCAAATGTAATATAATATATTAAAAATAATATTTATATAGATTATTTTTAATATATTATATTATATATGTATTTTATAACTATAAATAGCGCTTTATCAAATTGAAAAAAAATTTATTAAATGTAAATTATTATTAATATATATTATATACATATATATACTTATATATTTATTGTAATTATTGTTTTTATTTATAATTATAATATATATTCGAATAATTATAGTTACAAACTATAAAAAATATAAAATTATAACTCTATAGGCAATAAATATTAATTTAAACAAATTAATAAATGCAAATTATTAAATTAATAGAACTATTTTTTATATTTATACTATAATATACATCAAATAAAAGGAATTAAATATTAAAAAAACAAACTTATAATTATAGAAAAGAAATATATGGCGCTAATTTTGAAAAAAATTAACTCAGTTTTCACTTTATAAACTATAAAACAACAACCTTGCACATAAATAAGCATTAAAAAAAATAAACTGATTTTAATCAATCAGTATAATAATTAAAAAATCATATCGTAACTATGAACTTTTGGAAAATTTAAAAATTAAAGATAAAATAACAATTAAAATAGAATATTTAACAGGATGTTACAATCTAATTTTTTTTATAAGAATTAATTTCACCACTAATAAAAAAATTTAAATATATTATAAAAAATAATAATATTATTTACATTATCACATAATATTATAATTAAGATGATGCTTACAATACATACATATACTATATATAACTCAAATCAATAATACAATTATAATAACATATCCATATTATATATAGATAAAGTCAATAATTATTTTATATATAGATAAAGTCAATAATTATTATATAAAACTAGTTAAATCGTGAATCAATATCACGTATTGCTTTATCAAAAATATCATTATTTAAATCATCATTGATGTTATCAGAAATGATTCCTTTAGAAATTTCAATCGAAAAAACAGAAAGCTTATCATATAAAAAACGAAATGCATCTAATTCCATTAAATGCATTCTTCTTTTTAAATCCAAAAGACGTAAATAAAGAATTTTTTCTATCTTTTTTTGATTTTCTTCCTCAATTATCTTAACTCTGCGCTCAGCGGACAAAATAATATCACTTGCCTCCTGTTTAACCTGAGCAAACCGCCTTTGGTGTTCAATCAAAACAGCTTCTGTTTCTTCACGTAAACGACGTGCTACAAAAATATCATTTCTAATACTGTCAGCACGAGCATCCAGAAATGAAAATACTATATAAGGAACACGGATATATATTAGTATAAAAACAAAAATAACAAGAGAAATAAAAACTAAAAAAGTATCACTAATATACATCTTCTAATCCTTGTTTTGCATAATATTTATTACAGATTGTAGTTTCTTATCAGATACAGATAGACCAGCTACTTTTAGCAGTAATTCTTTTATTACTTCATCAGCAGAAGAATATATTTCTTTTGACTTTTTTTCTTGCATATCATAAATTTTTGACTGGTAATCATTTAGTTTATTAATATAATCTATCTCGGCATTTTTACTAGCCTCATCAAGTTTTTTTAACGAATTTTCAACCGCGATACTAATCATTTCTTTAGATTTTGCACGGGCAGCTTCTAATTCCATCTCATATGACGAAACAATTGTATCTAATTGTTTTTTAATGCAATCCACTCTATCACGATCATTCAATATACGATCGCTACGCAACTTTATTATAGAGCTTATACGAGGAACAACCAATCGGTGCATTATAAAATAAAAAATGGAAAAAAAAATCAACAACCAGAACAACTGAGATACAAAAGTATCTGTATTAAAAGGAGGAAACTTGCTAGATAAATCAGATTCTGCAACAGCTTCACTCTTAATAAGAGAATCTTGCACTTCCTTATTATCTTTAGCAAGTAGTCGCACGTTGACGCTCACGAATCTCACCCTCCCCTAATTACAGTCATAAGATATCATATATTGATTATTATCAACTTTTTCTTAAACCACAAAGATAAGTAATATTGCTATCAATAGCAAAAATATACCTAAAGACTCAGCAACTGCAGCAAAGACTAAAACACGCGCCTGTTGATCAGCTGCCGCAGAAGGATTACGCAAAGCTCCTGATAAATAAGTAGAAAAAATATTACCAACAGCAATAGCAACAAACCCCATACCTAAACAAGCCATACCAACAGCAATATATTTAGCCGCAGTAGAATAATAAGCCATTGCAATAAAAGCCTCTGTTCCCATCATAAACTCCTCATAATAAAGTTATTCTTCAAAAATAAAAATATAAAATTGCACCACCAAATAAAATATTGCTACAACATTAATGATTACCGTCTTGATATATATCACTTATGTATAAACATGTTAACATCATGAAAATATACGCTTGCATAATGGCAACAAAAAATTCAAGTCCAATTATAGCAACATTTAGAAACAATGGCAAAAATGAAAAAAACAATCCCAACATACCAAAAGCAGCCGCAGAAGAGATAAATCCAGCAAATACTTTCAACATTATATGTCCTGCTAACATGTTAGCGAATAATCGCAATGATAAACTAATAGGACGAGATAAAAATGAAGAAACCTCTACAAAACAAACTAATGGCTTCACCATCAAAGGAATACCTGAAGGCATAAATAATCTAAAAAACGCCAAACCATTCACAGATAAACCAGATATCAAAACTGTCAATATAACAATCAAAGCAAAAACTGTTGTTACAACAATCTGACTCGTAAACGAAAAAAGATATGGAAATAAACCCAAAACGTTAGCAGCTAACTGAAATGTAAAAAGAGAAAAAATAAACGATAAAAATCCCTTAGATCGAGGACCAGCAGAAGAAATCAAAACAGATTCAACAAACTGATAAAGTATCTCTATCAAAGATTGCATTCGTGTAGGAACAACACGGCAGTTACGAACCGCAATATAGGAGAAAACAATAAAAACCATTGAACTAATAAGCATAGACAATGAAGAATTCGTAAAAGACAAATCAGTGCCGCCGATATCTATCGGAACAATCTTATGTACAACGAATTGACCCATTGGAGATTTAGACACAAACCACCCTTATTCTTAAAAAACATCAAAAAGTTGGACCAACAAAATCAACCTATCAATCCAAAATAATAATTAATAACAAATCTACCTGTTATAAAACAGGTTCCACAAATAAATATAAGATTTAACACCAGCGCTAAATCTACATAATAAACACCAAATCTATATTATATATTAACCAATAAAACAACAAAAACAAGAAAACATCAATAAATCTTTAATAAGATATTACAACTAAAAATAAAATATATTCCGACACGGTGTAAACTAAAACTAAAATAAGTGCAATAGAATTAATAGCATTTTATTTGAGATATATTATATTCACAACACTAATAACATTATTATATTAACAAAATCATCTATAAAATAAATTACTATAGATATGATATATATCATCTCAATAGTAATATTGAATTTAAATCAGCATTAAAAAATTTATAAAACTGCACTTTGATCATATTATCAAATAACTTATAAACTATTTTTTTAATATGATAATAAGCAATATACTTTACTAACAATAAAATTGATTGAAATTATATTACTATCGATTGCTAACCATTTTTATAAAAAAATCTCTATTTTCTTTTTTATCATTAAATTCCCCTGTAAATGCAGTTGTAACAGTTGTTAATCCTTCTCTTTTAACTCCACGCATAGACATACACATATGTTGACCTTCAATCAAAACCGCAACCCCTTTAGAAGAAGCAATTTCAGCAATTCCATCAGCAATTTGCATAGTTAATCGTTCTTGTATTTGCAAACGACGTGAATAAATATCGAGTACACGTATTATCTTTGACAGACCAATAACACGTTCAACAGGTATATAAGCAATATGTATCTTACCAGAAATAGGCAAAACATGGTGCTCGCAATATGAAAAAAAAGATATGTCTTTTATCATAACCATATCTCTATAATTGGAAACTTCTCCAAAGGAAAAATTAGACGTATTTTCTAAATAAGATTTGCTGTCATATCCAGAAAACAACTCTTTATAAGAATCAATAACACGCTTAGGCGTATCTTTAAGTCCTTCTCTCTCTGAATCCTCGCCAATCCAACGCAAAAGAACCCTTACAGCTTCCTTTGCCTCTTCAATAGTTGGATTTTTCGACTTCATGCTAAAACGTAACTCCGGTCATTAAAATTTTACATCCTAGAAATTATAATTTAGTATGCAATAACTTTCCAATAATTATACTAGATTTGCAATTATAAAAACAACTCAGTAAACAAAATAAATATTTAATGATGATATAAAAAGAAAATAATATTATATATGTAGTAGTCTGCATTTTTGATAAAAGTAGTGAAAAATAATATTTTATAAAATAAGATATTTGCAAAATAAATATATTATGGCAATATGCATCTCTTGATAGTGCGATTTATTTATGGAGATGCTATTATGCATTATATTCGCTTAGTATTGCACAAGATATTAGATAATAAGAAATACAGTATATCATTAACAAAAAAAAATTCAAAACGTCGAAATTGGAATGGAAAGTTTGATAAAACTCCTGGACGTTTGATAGGTATAAGTATAATACGAATTTATCAACTGACTTTTTCCAATATTTTTGGAAATTCTTGTAGATATTTACCCACTTGTTCCGAGTATGGTTATGAAGCTATCGCACGTTATGGACTATGGATTGGAGGATGGCTAACCTTTTTTCGATTCATAAGATGTAATCCTTTAGGATCACATGGGTTTGATCCTGTTCCAAATGATATACCTAAAAAACAACAATAAGACCACTTTGTAAAAGTTAAAAAATATGTTTTTTACTTTTAATCACAAATTATATTAGATCTGTGAAGATGGCTAATGAAGCTTAACCTATTAGATTTTTATATATCTTCTTTATTGTTATTTATTTTTATAAGTTGAGGAAAAGTAATTCAATAAGGTAGAGTAATGGCAAAAGATAAATTAGATAAGATTATAAAGCCTAATCTATTAGACAAACATAAAAATTGGCTTGAATACTTAAGAATCGAAAAAGGCCTATCAAAAACAACATTAAATGCATATGAACGTGATACTAGACAGTTTTTTGCCTTTATCTCATTTTATAACAATGGGAATGCAGTTGATTTTCAAACCATACGTAAATTGATTTATGCAGATATTCGAGCTTTTATTGCCAAACGTCGTCAGAATAATATAGAAAATCAATCTATACAAAGAAGTATTTCTGGAATTAAATCATTTTTCAAATATCTTAAAAAAAATAATATTGCTGATTTAACAAATATTATTGATATGAAAAGCCTTAAAAAATCAATTCGCCTGCCAAAACCACTAAGCGAAAAACAAGCTATAAAACTTATGAATTATAATTTAAATAGTCATTGCTGGCTAAAAGCTCGCAATTCAGCTATCTTATACTTGTTATATGGATGCGGATTAAGGATTTCTGAAGCATTGTCCATTAAACCAAAAAGCATAATCAATGATCAATCTTCTCTACTAATTAAAGGTAAAGGAAATAAAAAAAGAATTATACCGATGCTTCCATCAGTTAAAAAGGCTCTGACAAAATACATTATGATGTGCCCATTTAATCTAGATAAGGATACACCATTATTCAGAGGAACACGTGGAAAAACTTTAAACCAAGGTGTTTTTCAACGTAATATTAGAGATATACGTCAACAGATAGGTCTACCTGAAAGTACTACACCACATACTTTACGTCATAGCTTTGCAACTCATCTTTTATCTAATGGTGCAGATTTAAGTTCCATTCAAAAAATTTTAGGGCATGAAAAATTATCAACAACACAAATATATACAAATATTGACAGTAAGAAAATATTAGAAATTTATGATAAAACACACCCTATTTTTAATATGGAAAATAGCAAAGACGATTAAGTATAATTACTATAAGATTGACAATAGAAGATAGTATAAATTTATGATAAATCCCCCTTTCATTATCATTAGAGAATAAGCGTCGATCATTTCGATGCGGTGAGATAATCTTACTATCAGCTGTAGGAGCAGGAATGACCGGAGGATCTGTTGTATTTATGATCTAATTATACCAAAATTACTTAACATAACATCGATATTTCCCCATGTAACATATTTTAACATATTAATCACAGCGGACTGGACCATAGGTCCTCTCCAAATCATAGCAGATTTATTATCGACTAGAGCAGCTATTGACATAATTTTAATGCCATATTTTTCGATAGGTTTAAGTTTATTTTTTCCCAATATTTCTGCTTTACAATCAATGTCTAGTAGTTTTGGGATCGAAGGACCATGGACATCCGCATCCAAAATCGCAACTCTATTTCCAATAGAACTCAAAGAACACGCTATATTAACTGCTGTCGTCGATTTGCCAACACCTCCTTTACCAGAGGCAACAGCTATAAAACTTACAATACCTTTAACAAAACTATTCTTAGAAGAAACTTTAAATACCTTATCATCTGTCAAAGTTACAACAGCACTTCCTATCTCAGGAACATCTTTAACTAATTCTTCAGCTCGTAAACGTAATGAATCTAATCCTGATGCTTCATCTATATCTACTCTTATCGAAAGATAGGCCTTATCCTTAACTATACAGATATCAGAAACACGACCCATATCAACAATGTTATGTTCATCACCTGATATATGCAATATCTTCAAAGAAGATATTATTCGGTCCTTTATATCTTTAATCATTATCAAAAAACCCACGATTAATATGGTTGCGGGGGTAGGATTTGAACCCACGACCTTCAGGTTATGAGCCTGACGAGCTACCATACTGCTCCACCCCGCGATAAAATAAAATCCGTGCTTTATAGACCTGGCAACGACCAACTCTCCCGCATCTTAAGATGAAGTACCATAGGCGCTGGGGCATTTAACGGCCGTGTTCGGAATGAGAACGGGTGCAGTAACCCCGCAAAAGCCACCAAGTCTATAAAAAACGGATATCTTTATACTATATATTATATATATGACTATTGACAATAAGAGCAATCAAGCCAATCGAGCTATTAGTACTGGTAAGCTACACTGGTTACCCAGCTTCCACATCCAGCCTATCAACGTGGTAGTCTACCACGGCTCTGATAGGGAATACTAGTTTTCAGGTGGGCTTCCCACTTAGATGCTTTCAGCGGTTATCCTTTCCGTATTTAGCTACCCTGCTATGCTCTTGGAAAAACAACAGGTCCACCAGAGATACGTCCATCCCGGTCCTCTCGTACTAGGGAAAGATCCTGTCAATATTCCTACACCCACGGCAGATAGGGACCGAACTGTCTCACGACGTTCTGAACCCAGCTCACGTACCGCTTTAATTGGCGAACAGCCAAACCCTTGGGACCTTCTCCAGCCCCAGGATGCGATGAGCCGACATCGAGGTGCCAAACAACCCCGTCGATATGGACTCTTGGGGGTCATCAGCCTGTTATCCCCGGCGTACCTTTTATCCGTTGAGCGATGGCCCTTCCACTCGGAACCACCGGATCACTATGACCGACTTTCGTCTCTGCTCGACTTGTCAGTCTCACAGTCAGGCAGGCTTATGCCATTGCACTCAACAAGCGATTTCCGACCGCTCTGAGCCTACCATCGCGCGCCTCCGTTACTCTTTCGGAGGCGACCGCCCCAGTCAAACTACCCACCATACAATGTCCCGGCACCGGATAACGGTGCGCGGTTAGACATCCACATCAATAAGGGTGGTATTTCAAGGATGGCTCCACAAAAACTAGCGCCTCTGCTTCAATGCCTACCACCTATCCTACACATGTCAATACAAATGCCAATGTAAAGCTATAGTAAAGGTGCACGGGGTCTTTCCGTCTAACCGCAGGAACCCCGCATCTTCACGGGGAATTCAATTTCACTGAGTCTGCGTTGGAGACAGTGGGGAAGTCGTTACGCCATTCGTGCAGGTCGGAACTTACCCGACAAGGAATTTCGCTACCTTAGGACCGTTATAGTTACGGCCGCCGTTTACTGGGGCTTCAATTCAGAGCTCTCACCCCTCCTATTAACCTTCCAGCACCGGGCAGGCGTCAGGCCCTATACTTCGTCTTACGACTTCGCAGAGCCCTGTGTTTTTGGTAAACAGTCGCTACCCCCTAGTTTGTGACACCTCTATCTGGTTGCCCAAATAAAGGTCACGCTTATCCCTAAGTTACGCGTGCAATTTGCCGAGTTCCTTCAACGCAGTTCTCTCAAGCGCCTTAGTATTCTCTACCTAACCACCTGTGTCGGTTTAGGGTACGGTCTATACGGTGGAGCTATTTCCTGGAACTAATTCAAAGCACATCTAATCCAATAAAATGTACAACTTACTTAATCCGTCACTTCCACCAGGCCCACAAATATTAATGTGGTTCCCATCAGCTACGCGTCTCCGCCTCACCTTAGGGGCCGGCTAACCCTGCTCAGATTAACTTTAAGCAGGAACCCTTGGTCTTTCGGCGAGAGGGTCTCTCACCCTCTTTATCGTTACTCATGTCAACATTCTCACTTCCGATACCTCCAGAGGTCCTCACAGATCCTCCTTCATCAGCTTACGGAACGCTCCGCTACCACTCGTTATAAAACAAGTCCTCATCTTCGGTGCATGGCTTTAGCCCCGTTACATTTTCGGCGCAGAAAACCTTATCTAGACCAGTGAGCTGTTACGCTTTCTTTAAATGATGGCTGCTTCTAAGCCAACATCCTGGTTGTTTTGGGATCTCTACTTCCTTTCCCACTTAGCCATGACTTCGGGACCTTAGATGGAGGTCAGGGTTGTTTCCCTCTCCACAATGGACGTTAGCACCCACTGTGTGTCTGCCAACTATTACTCCTCGGTATTCGGAGTTTGGCTAGGATCAGTAAGGCGGTAAGCCCCCATAGCCTATCCAGTGCTCTACCCCCGAGGGTATTCAGTTAACGCTCTACCTAAATAGATTTCGCGGAGAACCAGCTATCTCCGAGTTTGATTGGCCTTTCACCCCTATCCACAAGTCATCCCAATCTATTGCAACAGATACGGGTTCGGTCCTCCAATTGGTGTTACCCAATCTTCAACCTGCTCATGGATAGATCACTCGGTTTCGGGTCTAATGCAACAAACTAATCGCCCTATTAAGACTCGCTTTCGCTACGCCTACACCTATCGGCTTAAGCTCGCTTGTCACACTAAGTCGTTGACCCATTATACAAAAGGTACGCCGTCAGCCTCGCGGCCTTCGACTGTTTGTAGGCATTCGGTTTCAGGGTCTATTTCACTCCCCTAGTAGGGGTTCTTTTCGCCTTTCCCTCACGGTACTAGTTCACTATCGGTTATGCACGAGTACTTAGGCTTGGAGCGTGGTCGCCCCATATTCAGACAGGATTCCTCGTGTCCCGCCCTACTCAAGTATAAATATATCCATTACGTGTACAGGGCTATCACCTACTATGGCATACCTTCCCAGGTATTTCTACTTAAAATATATCTATCACTGGCCTGGTCCGCGTTCGCTCGCCACTACTAACGGAGTCTCAATTGATGTCCTTTCCTACAGGTACTTAGATGTTTCAGTTCCCTGCGTTCGCTTCTTTTACCCTATTTTATTCAAGTAAAGATACCCAAAAATACCTAAAAAATTAAACCTTACAGTTCACTTTCCTAGACATCTTAAGGTGGGTTCCCCCATTCGGAAATCTACGGATCAAAGCTTATTAGCAGCTCCCCTTAGCTTATCGCAGCATATCACGTCCTTCATCGCCTGTGCATACCAAGGCATCCACCAAATGCCCTTTTGCGCTTGATCACTCTCATTGTCAATAGTCATAATTATCATTATAACTTAAAATCAATCAAAAAAACATCATCTCTATAACAATGCTTCTTCAAGACCTATTCCTGAGATAAATTATCAACGTCCGGTTATCTAACGTCGGTAATATAAATGCTCGCATACAATGCAATCATCTATAATACAAAAAAATCTATCTTCTATTCAATTTTAATATATCTTATGTATTAAAACAAAAAAATATTAATAATTGCAAATGGTGGAGCCGAGCGGAATCGAACCGCTGACATCCTGCTTGCAAAGCAGGCGCTCTACCAGCTGAGCTACGGCCCCTAAAAATGGGTGGTGGGCCCAGGTAGACTCGAACTACCGACCTCACCCTTATCAGGGGTGCACTCTAACCGCCTGAGCTATGGGCCCTATTTAATAATAAACGACCCCATCATTCGCAAAAACATGGGAAAAGAAAGAGAAACTTGGACGGCGACATAAAAAACTGTCATTAATAAATAACAGATCATATCTTGAGCTTAACGCTCTATCTTTAAAAAATGCTAATATCATCAAATTAATCTAATAATAATAAACATCTTCCTTAGAAAGGAGGTGATCCAGCCGCAGGTTCCCCTACGGCTACCTTGTTACGACTTCACCCCAGTCGCTGACCCTACCGTGGCCGGCTGCCTCCTTACGGTTAGCTCACCGTCTTCAGGCAAAACCAACTCCCATGGTGTGACGGGCGGTGTGTACAAGGCCCGAGAACGTATTCACCGCGGCATGCTGATCCGCGATTACTAGCGATTCCAACTTCATGCACTCGAGTTGCAGAGTGCAATCCGAACTGAGATGGCTTTTAGGGATTAGCTCCGCCTCGCGACTTTGCAACCCTCTGTCACCACCATTGTAGCACGTGTGTAGCCCAGCCCATAAGGGCCATGAGGACTTGACGTCATCCCCACCTTCCTCCGGCTTATCACCGGCAGTCCCTATAAAGTTCCCAACTTAATGATGGCAAATATAGGCAGGGGTTGCGCTCGTTGCGGGACTTAACCCAACATCTCACGACACGAGCTGACGACAGCCATGCAGCACCTGTGTGTGGGTCTCCGAAAAGAAAATATCATCTCTGATATCGTCCCACCATGTCAAGGGCTGGTAAGGTTCTGCGCGTTGCATCGAATTAAACCACATGCTCCACCGCTTGTGCGGGCCCCCGTCAATTCCTTTGAGTTTTAATCTTGCGACCGTACTCCCCAGGCGGAGTGCTTAACGCGTTAGCTGCGCCACTGAATGGTAAACCACCCAACAGCTAGCACTCATCGTTTACAGCGTGGACTACCAGGGTATCTAATCCTGTTTGCTCCCCACGCTTTCGTGCCTCAGCGTCAGTATCAGGCCAGTGAGCCGCCTTCGCCACTGGTGTTCCTCCGAATATCAACGAATTTCACCTCTCCACTCGGAATTCCGCTCACCTCTCCTGAACTCTAGACAAACAGTATTAAAGGCAGTTCCAAGGTTGAGCCTTGGGATTTCACCTCTAACTTAATCGCCCGCCTACGCACCCTTTACGCCCAGTTATTCCGAACAACGCTCGCCCCCTTCGTATTACCGCGGCTGCTGGCACGAAGTTAGCCGGGGCTTCTTCTCCGGTTACCGTCATTATCTTCTCCGGCGAAAGAGCTTTACAACCCTAAGGCCTTCTTCACTCACGCGGCATGGCTGGATCAGGGTTGCCCCCATTGTCCAATATTCCCCACTGCTGCCTCCCGTAGGAGTCTGGGCCGTGTCTCAGTCCCAGTGTGGCTGATCGTCCTCTCAGACCAGCTATAGATCATCGCCTTGGTAGGCCTTTACCCCACCAACTAGCTAATCTAACGCGGGTTCATCTTTCTCCAATAAAATCTTTCCCTCTAAAGGCGTATACGGTATTAGCACACGTTTCCGTGCGTTATCCCGTAGAAAAAGGTAGATCCCCACGCGTTACTCACCCGTCTGCCGCTAGTACTTGCGTACTCGCTCGACTTGCATGTGTTAAGCCTGCCGCCAGCGTTCGTTCTGAGCCAGGATCAAACTCTCATGTTATTGCTAAAAACGCAAACATGCTCAAATCCTTCCGCTAATAACGTATATAAACGCATCAACTAGTTAGAAAAACATCTTAAACGTTCCTAAATCCATAATATTAATAAATAATATTACAAATATTAAAAATCGCCGTCCATGTCTCCCTTCCTTCTCCTTATTCCTTTGTCAAATACCAACCCGCAATATTAAACAGATCATTCTACTTTAGTCAACAAAAATACAAATACATATATATTTTTATATCACTTAATCTTATAACATATCTCTTATATCTTTTTTTAAACCTTATTTGACTCTATCAAATAAAAACTATATCCCCTAGAAACGTAAATTTAAACTTGTAGCAATTATTAAAGCAATATGCCACTATATAATACATCAGATAAAAGATATTCACAGTTCTCATTCGACGACCATGCTCATATTCTGAGCGAGGGAAAGAATATCTTTAACAGAAATAAAACATCTATTAAATGGTTATCTAGCACATTTTTAGCAGGGATAGCATCCGGAGTATTCATGGGCGCAGCACTTTTGACAGCTCTAGAAGGACGCCAGAAAGTCGCAATATCTGCCAAATTTTATAATAAAATATCAGAAAGTAATTATAATAAATTAAATGATAAAGATCCGATTATTAGAAAAGCACGTTTATTGAATCAAAATACAATCTCTAAAATATCTGAAAGAACTATTATCGATGTTCCCACTATTATCAAAGAAAAAAACAAAGACATAATAAAAAAAATTCCGTTTGTATACGCAAGAATACCATTCTCTAATACATATCAAAATGTGAAAGATTATCCTAAATTTAATCCTTTAAAAATTTTTTCTAACTCAAAATCAGAATCGACTTCACAAATTCTAATGGACACAATTAATGATATAGATGCGCCTTATGGCGCTGAATCAAAATTAGAAATAACAAGCAAAAAATCTAATTTTCCAGAAGATATTAAAAATATCAAAATTGATACAACAGCAAACGATTTTGAAATAAAAAGAGCAATTATAGATCAAACATCTATTTTAAATAATCCAAAAGATCTTTATTCTATACTTTATTATACTGATCCAAAAACATCATCTATAAAAAATACTAATAAATCATTGAATAATACAACAGCTAAAATACTTGAAGAGAATAGCAGTACTGCCGAACTAAAATTGTCAGAAAAGGAACCTCCTGAATTCGCAGATGATTTAATTCCTATACAACAAAATAATACAATTATTAAATCAATGATAAAATCTGGTTATTCACGTACTGAAAGCAATAATATAGAAAAAAAAATAAAAGACAATTTACATTTCGATGAAATTAAAAAAGGAGATATTCTCAGAATTGGAATACTGCAAGAAAATGAAAAATTAATAATAGTTAGAGCAAGCATTTATCGTAAAGCAAAACATATATTAACTATTGCTTTAAACGATAAGAATGATTACATACTGGGCGCCGAACCTGTTAAAATTGATCTTAATGATTACATTAACTACACCCAAATATATAAATATTTGCCAACAATTTATGACGGAATTTGGCGCGGAGGATATTCTTATGGAATGAATCAAAACCTTATACAGTTGATTATAAGGCTTTTAACAAGTAGTGTAGATTTGCAATCAAATCTTAAACCAACTGATTTTATTGAAACTTTCTTTTCCATCAATCCAGATAATGGCCAATCTAAAAACGATTCTGAATTACTTTACGTTAATGCTCGTTTCGGCGAAAATAAAATTCGACTTTATCGTTTTCAAAATCATGATGGATCAATAGAATATTTTAATGAATATGGCAAAAGTGCTAAACCTTTTCTACTGCGCAGCCCTGTTCCATCTGGACGTATAACTTCTGGATTTGGTATGAGACACCATCCAATATTGGGATATACACGAGTACATACAGGAACTGATTGGGCAGCGCCTATAGGAACTCCTATCATAGCTGTTAGTGATGGAAAGGTAGAAAAAGCTGGATGGGCAGGAGGATACGGCAAACAAACCATTATACGCCATAAAAATGGATATGTTTCTTCTTATAATCATCAAGATGGTATTGCGAAAAACATCAAAAGTGGCGAAATAATTAAACAAGGACAGATAATAGGATGGATTGGGACAACTGGACTTTCCACAGGTCCGCACTTACATTATGAATTAATCGTAAATGGTATAAAAGTAGATTGTATGAAAATTAGAATTCCTGAAGGAGAATCCTTAAAAGGTGAAACGCTAAATCGATTTACTATGGAAACAAAAAGGATTAATTCACTCTTAAATAGTGGGGATAAATCCAAAAAAATGTCGAGATAATAGTAACTTTAAAAAAATATCAAGTTACTATTAACCAAGATTATTATATATATAAAACTTATTTTTTACCAAAACAAATTATAGATGATATTTATTATTTTATATAGTTTAGTGATGTATTATAATAATTAAATACTAATATGAGAAATTTAAAAATAATTAATAAGTATGATATCATACTGATTATAGGTGATATTTTGATTTTTTCCAAGATTTATATAATAGCTGATGATTGTTTAAAAATAAAAAGTAGCTATTAACCATGGTAAAGAAAAATAGAAATTAGCAACATATTATCTATGTTTTAGCTAAATAATTATATAAACTATTTTAATATAAATGAAAGCAATTATATTACAGCAGTGATTTACATATTACTATAAATTAAAAAGCATTGAAATGATTAATACAATAACACATTATGCCACTAAGTTCAGTAATCGATTATATCTATTAATTAATATCAATAAGTTATCATTCATATATAGAATATTATAGACAATGATAATTTTTCATATATCAATTGGTTTTTACTTACAATTTCAAAAATATCACACATCACGTTATGGATCTTTTTTATATAATAATTAATTTCTTATCGTAAATTTTATATGGAAAAATCTATACCTTAGAATATCTGATTTCTACTTCTAGTTATTATATAAAATTAAACATCTCCTATATAAAATTAAACATATCCTATATAAAATATGTGATCTCGATATATAAAAAATCAAAGATTTTTTTAAATAACTATACAAAGTCAGTAATTAATTCAAGACGAAACTTTTGAAAGATCACTCAATGCTTCAAACATCTGCTGCGCCAAAAAATTTTGACCAACCTTTTTTACACCAGGCAATACGAAATAATATCCTCCACCAAATGTTTTTATATAACGCTCAAGCGGCTCACCATTTAGACGTTTTTGGGTATCGATAAATCCTGTTTTTAAGTTCTTTTGATAAGAAACAAATATCAATCCCATATTAAGAGAACCATTAGTATTGATACCTAATGAATAGTTATAGCTACGACGTATTAATTTTGCAGTATAACGTGCATGATCACGTGGCTCAGCCCTCCGCATATGAGAATTGAAAAGTATACGATCACCATGTGGATCTTTTTCAAAATCAGGAGAATCTATTTCATGTTTCTTGCCAATAGGAGCGCCAGTTGCTTTATGACGCCCAAAATCGTTTTCTTGATCTTCCAACGGAGTTCTATCCCAAAAAGCAAGATTAAATCGAATTAGACGTATCACTTGATATGAACCACCTACAGACCAAGATGGTTCAAGATCATTTTCTGTCACCCAAACTAACTCATCCATTAATCTTGAATCAGTAGTTGGCGCATTACCTGTTCCATCTTTAAAACCAAATAGATTTATAGGCGTTGAATTATTATCAATATCTATAGCAGAAATAAAACCATCTATTTTCCATAATGGATATAGGTATGCCGAGGCATGACTTAAAATATCACGTAATGCATAAATTACGTTTTCTTGAGTATTAGCACAAATTTGCAACATTAAATCACCGCTATACCATTCTTTCTCTAGTCGATCATTGGGAAAACTGGTCATATCTGTCAACAAATTTGGCTTAATTTTTTCAAGCCCAAATCTTGAATCAAATAAACTATTGCCCACAGAAACAGTGATTGTTAATGAATCTGGTTTTAAATAAGAACCAAGCATACCTGATTCAATAGGAGGCCTCTTATCATTATGAATAAGTTGTGATGCTCTTAATTTAGTTAAATAAGCAATGCGATGAGTTAATATCTTAAACAGATTTTTTAACTCATCCAATGTTTTTGCAGTAATATTAAATGCTATAAATGATGAATTCTTTTGTGCAGGAGTTAAAACTCCTGACTGATGATCACCTTCAAAGACTACATATTTATAATCATTGGAATTAAAACCATACCTATACCATTTTAGCGATAAAATTGATAAAGAAAAAATAATAAGAGAAAAAATCAATAACTTTACAATACTCCATACTAATGGAATATATTTTTTAGTATATTTAATTATCACTGATTTTCCTCTAAATATTTATAATATACATCTACATCTAGCAATGATCTAAGAGTAGCAAGCAATTCAGCTTGTCGTGAAAATAATGAATAAATAAGCATTTTATCTTTATCTTTGAATTTATTATATGAAACATATCTAGAATTAATAAGTTTATAATGAAAAAGAACATCTTCTATACTACGATAATTATCCAAAATTTCGAACAGCGTTTTTTTAGGGATAAAAGATGATAAATGTGTAATAATCGCCTTAGATCCATTCAAGTTAGAATCAATATAATTTAGATTATTGAAACTATGAATATTGTCCTGCTTGAGCAATTTCGTCTCAAGAATAATTTCAATAAAATCAGAAGAAGCTCGCAACAAATCTAAAATATTAAGATTGGAAATAGATATACGTTCTTTAAGGTCATATGCCTGAATCAATAAATAATTTGTAGAATCTAATGAAGCTTCTATGTCTTTAATATTAAATAATTGATATTCTAATAAATAAAAACCTTTGAATCGATGGTCCTTAACACCATCTATAAAATAATCTTCTTGTGAATTAATTATACGACCAACATTACCAAACAGGTTAACAATTGCCTGTATTGATTCATAGAGTTGATGAGCTTTAATAAAGGCCTGTTGAGCTTTTTCAAGATCAGATGCCTTTAGTTCTTTTTTAACAATTTCTAGCTGAAAAATAATTTCACTAGATTTCAAAACAACAAATTCCAAATAAGATTTAATTGCACCATGATATTTTGAAGGAGTTGGTATATCACCTTTGGCAATAATAATTTTATTTTTATACTGCAACGGTGCAAAAAATCCACTGAAACATGCAAATAATGCAATAACAGAAAATAACATTACTACAAATACAGGTTTAAGCATTCGAATAATCAAATTATGCATGCTTACCTTTAGAAAAAAACAACTTAAATATCAAAATCCAGTAAAAAACAAAAATAACTACGCTTATTACAATAGGCTGTGAACGATAAGCTAAAAACGAACTAAATATTCTCCCTATTATTCCTGAATCATCAATCAATGAACTACTATCCCATAGAGGGAAAACCAAAAAGTCAGGGATATCAAAATACAAAATCAATAAACTAAAAATATCCTCAGCACCTTTTAGTAACATTGATAAAGCGAAAAAAAGCAAAATAACGCCAGTAACTTTAAGATAAACACGCAAAGGCATAAAACTGTTAGTTAACGATAAAACATAAAAAGTAAAAATCGACATTATTATACCACCTGCCATCTCCATAAAAAAACTTGAAGCATTATCTACTGAAAGTGACATAATAAAACCTGAAAGGAAAACTATAATTTCGCTACCCTCTCTAACGATTGCAATTATTAAAACTAATGTTACACCCCACCAATTATTATTTTTGACACCAGACCTAATATTTGATTCTATCACTGATTTTAACAGAAATACGTCCTGATTCATCCAGTAAACCATCTGAACAATCAATATAGAGGCAAAAATCTCCATAAAAATCATAAATAGCGACTTTGTAAGGTCATCAAGAACACTGGATATCCAGTATATTTGCAAAGCTAATAAGATCGATAGTACTATGCCAGAAAAAACTCCCCAAAAAAGAAATTTAATTCCTCTACGTGAATCGGGATGACATTTGATATAATGATGAATGATGCTAACAACCAATAGAGCTTCAAATACTTCACGCCAAAAAACAAATAAAACCTGACCCATTGTTTTATTCCACAGCTATTATTTCACCTTTTGAATCAAAAGGATGAAAATCATCAAAAAAAGTATAATTACCTGGCTTAAGTGGAGCAATTACTAATACAGAACTAGCACCTGGTGCTAATACTTTTTCTTTTCGCAACGAAAGGATTTCAAATTCAGAAGGCTCAGTACCTGTATTAGTAATTTTAACTAAAATAATAGTATTTGAAGGAACTTTTAAAATTCTGGGAATCAAATCACCATTTTTCATTTCTAATTCAACAGTTTTCTTTTCAACAGCCAAAACACTAATTGGAATGAATATTAATAATATAAATAATAAAATTGTATTTTTCATCAGGACTGCCTAAAAAATAACTATTTAATAGAAGATAAAACACACACCTTCAAAAGATTGAAAATCTTTGTTATTAATAATTACCCTTTATACCTATACCAGCGTAATCAAACTCCCAATTAACTTCAAAAGGAGCAAACCAAGGCGCCACACCTGTTTCTTTATCTGTATGACGAGCAAATTTCTGTTTTTTATTATGAGAAGGTGGATAAATTTTATAGGTAACATTATACTTACCATATCCGTTTAATTTTATATTTTTCCCATAATGAGGACCATCACTTGCAACCATTGGCATAAATGATCCTGACTGAACATAAGCATCATCTCCAATTTTGGATATAATATATTCAACATGTAGATAAGGAAGCCAATCACCTTGAGCGAAACCATTCGGATTATCTTGAACAGAGCGTATATCAGCCTCTAAATGTATATCATACTTATCTAAGCCAAGATGAGAAGAACGTCGCTTGCTATGATCAATATCCATAGTTATAGGCTGAAGGTAAACACCTTGGATTTCCATTCCATTTTTTATAACGGGACTACCAAGAGGATACTCTTTTGCAAAGACCGCTGAAGGCAAAATAGAAATAATTAAAATAAAACTAAAATAAAATATTCGCATAATTTCTTCCTAAATAAATATAATAAAATTTTATATAAATAGTTAACATAATCAAATATAAATAATTAACATAATCAAATGCGAAACCCATATCATCTTTAGTTATAATATACAATATAAATATTTAGCGAAATGAAAATAAGTTATAATAGCAAGCATAAACACCTATCATAAAATATTAAAGTTATTGAAAATAACGTTCCACTAATTTAAAATATTAATAAATTAAAAATAAAAAGTCGTAAAATCAACAGTTTGCACTTTATTAGCAAAAATATAAGATCATTTATTATAAGCAATTTCAAATTTATAAATATAAATACTTCTAAGTATACATACTTTTTAAATAAATAAAATATTTATATTTCAGCCCATCTTTTAGCAATTAAATATTATAATTGATCCGCCATTAATTACATTAATATTAATAAAATGATTAACTAATTTATAATTAAATTATAGATTGAACTAATAGATTAGTTACAAAAAACAATATCATTTGTTATAAATATTGGTTTATATTTATTAATACTAGAAAAAATAATATGGAAAACATAAAATTGTATATGATTGATTTTAGCAATGATGTATTTGACTTCAAGGATGATCAAATCACTAAAAAATATCCATAAATCTATCACTGTTTTAATCATCGCCAGTGATAATAAAACATAGGAGGCATATGACGCTGAATTCTATAGAATTGATGTATTTAGATTTATCCGATAATGCCCAAAATAATATTTTAAGATAATAAATCTCTCTTGGTACTAATTATTATCTTAGAGATGATGGATATTATTTAAAGCAATGATATAGTTGCTCACAATCTTATAGCTAGTCAAGCTGAAACGATTATTTTAGCATGAATACCTAATGCAGGGAAAAGATATTTTTTTATTTCTTTAATAATTAATTTATCTGCTGGGATATCATTTTGATAATCACCAGATATTACCTATTGGAAATAATTAAAATAAAATTATAAAATACCTATCATGATATGCTGTCATAGAATAAAAAATAAACTGAAAAGCATTTATCTAGATATTTTCATGGGTATATGACTTGAGCATACATAATAAAACATAGGTTTGGCAATAAAGTAATATAATAATAAATTTGATGAATAACGTAACAGTAAAATAAATATAATTTTAGATATCATTAAAGACGAATCTTAAAAATATAGAATATATACTGATTCTCAATTTAGAAAATCGTTTGATGATAAAAAAGAAAACTTGGTAGAGAAAATACAATAAAAATAATAGTAAATTTGATGATACCACAAGGATACATAAAAACGTTTTATAGCCATCAAGATTATAAATTAACTATGCATGGCCTATCAAAAGTATTTATGTATATTGAAGATATGAAATTGCTAATTTTATAGAAATTTTTTCCAGGTTTTGCCAACTATATGAATATAGATAAACGGAGAAATGGTGATCATAGAAGGACCTAATAATTAGTATATAGAATGAAAATAAATGTAGTATATATTTGTTTTAATGTTAATTTATGGAGTTGGAAAAACCACATTTGCTAGATAATTTATTAAGAATCACGAAAAAAAATCGTAATGCCAGCTGGTCTCACAATAAGCAATCATCGCTAAGGAAAAATAGCATTGATTATATTTATTATCCTATAAAGCATTTCATAAATTTGAAAATAAAATAAATCTTATCTAAAATATCAAATATAACAGACACAAATATAGTTTGTTCAAACGATAAATATTATAATCTTTAGATAATGAAGAAAGTATATTGAATATTCTTACTTCAGCAATCATACCGGCTAAAAATGGATAAATACCATACAAGCCAATGGCTTCTTATAATTGCAAATAAGCAGATCTTATCCATCTAAAAGCTAAAAATTACAAGCTTATTTATTCATTCATCTATTAATCTGAATCCTCCCCTCTCCTTTTAAGAGAGGGGATTTTTTATTAAACACCTTTAAAATTCAATAAAATAGAAAAGAAGAAAATGTAACGATAAATAATTATTAATATAAAAAATTAAAAAAAATACTAATCATTAAGGTCTTTTGCATAAGCGTAAATACAAATTATAATTAAGTAAAATCTATAATTAAGTAAAATATTTTTTCAAAGTTTAAAAATTTATCCCAACATATAAAACGTATGTAACAATAAACAATTTTTATTAAATATATATTACCAAAATGAATGTTTTTTTGATTATTATTTTAATTTACTGTTTTACGATATCTGTTTTAGAATAAATAATATTTTTGATTGTATTTGCATCTATTTTAAGCTGCTTAATCGTCTCAGGATTATTTTCATAGACATAACTACGTGCTAATTCTATAACTGCAGGGCTAATATCAGAAGATTTTAACTTTGACATAGCAAATCTAAGAGCATTAGAGGCAGATTGATGCAAACTATCACGTAGTCTTGACTCTATCTCCAGTTGTTTTGAATCTTCTGTTAGATTCAATAAACATATCAATGGTTTTGCAATGGATTTAAATAATATAGGAGCAAAAACAGAAACTGATAATGTTACTATAGGTTGAAATATTTCAATTAAGCTTAGAATAGTATCAATCATTTTATGACCTCTATAATTATATAATATTTTAATATTTGAAAAAAATAGGAAATATTGTATTTGTTGATTATGGAACATATAATTAAAAGTTTGAGCAATCTGTCCCATAAAACTTCTTTGGTGAATATTTTAGTAATTATCTAATTTAGAAATAAAAAAGTATAATTTTACGAATAGAATTGGATTAAATTGAATAAGATAAAATTAGAATTAAAATTTGATATCCCATTAATAATTCTACTATTTTTAGTTGTTAGACTTTATTAATAATTTTCATAAAAAATAATAGATTTATTTTTATTTTTTATATTAATAAATTTTATCTAATCTAAATATTAAGGAAAATCAGATTTCTTATTAATAAGGCTTCGTAATTCTTGCACTTGCTGAGATAATTCTTGCACTTGCTGAGATAATTCTTGCACTGATTTAGCTAGATAAGTGACAATCACAGAAATATTAGGAGATAAATAATCCCCTATTTGATCAACAAACAGTGGATTAGCTTTTTGCAAATTATTGGCTGAGAAGCCAATAGGATGTCTCGATGAAGAATCCATACAGCTGGAAGGAAGATAATTAAAATCAATAAATTCTAATTTATCAAAAATATCAAGAGCAGAATCAGTTGAATATCCATGAACTTGTTTTAGTCTTTCATCAGATGAAAAATAAGCACAACCCACAGGCCCCTTATCGGTATCAAAGTGAATATATCCAGGAGCCCGCATTATGTTGATAATATTTGTATTACTAATCCAAGCATCTTTCCATGTTTTGGTCATATCATCCGCTATACTTTTAGCAGAATCGATCCCCTGCCATACTGTTTTAGATCGTTTATCACAAATAATATCACCAGTATTTGTTAGTTCAAAAATCACAATGGAATCTTTATAAATTTTGATACCATCTTTAAAAATATCCATTTGTAACTTTTCATGATCTTTACAATCAAGCAATTTTCGCATGAATGAAGATAAAGGCGAACTTAAATATTTCTTATCTGAAGAAGTATAAACAATACGATCTGCCGTATTTGCATGATTAACTAAATTTTGTAAGGCAATAGGTGCAAGTTTAGATGTCCAAACATCTTCAAGCTGTAATGAATCAACTTGTAGCAATAAATTTCGTCCATTCCATCCCAAATATATCTTATTATTTGCCTGATGAATACCTCCTCCTTGTTGAACTGGTTGAAAAGGCAATAATTTTTCAGAGATAAATCCCTTTTTAAGATTGCTCGCATCATCAGCACCTAGGTTAATACGAGCTTGATCAATATTTGTAGCGTCAGTTCCTCCCGCAGAAATAGGTCTAGGATAATTATTATCAAATGCCAAATCTTCTAATAAATTATTATAGGAACTACTACTAATACTACTATTTGGATAGGCTTTTGTTCCAGATGGAAGAACATAAACGTCTTTTATACGTGGCATAAAATATCCTTCTAAAAATATAAATATCAAAATAAAAATTAGAAATAATCTATAAATTTGATAATTTATAAACCATCTAATGATCAAAAATTAATGTGCGAATATATATTTAGTGAGATAATCGATCTCACTAAGAAATTAATGATGAAATTTTTGCGAAAAAATTATTTAAAACTCATTTTCTTCTTTTACGCAAATGTTTTGGAAAATGGAAAAGACGACCATAATCTACTGATTTAATTCCTTGATGATTTGTAATAACCGCATCTGGACGAATCTTTCCTATTTCCTGTGCCATTACGCCAATACGCTGAATATCAGATGGATCTGAGTGATATCGATATTTATAAAGGCCAGCTACAGGTTTTATATCACGTTTCATTCGACGATCAGAAACAAGAGGATCAATTAACTTTGAACCCATATTAATGTAATTCAAAATATTTTTTTGCCTTTCTTTCCAATCAACAAAACGATTTTGATAATCATTTTGAACAATATCTTTATAATCAACTGGTGAAATAGGAGTACTTTTATGATCTGGCATAACAATTTTTGAAGGAGCAATAGCCTGCATAAGAGATAATAACTCATGCAATGAGTTTTGTTGATTAGCCATTTTTTGTTCATAATCTTGTGCTTGTGCAAGATTATGAAAATATGCTCTTTTTGCCTTCATATTCTCTATACGTTCTTTCTCATCAGATGATTTTAATATAGCTGCTAGTCGTGCGTCATTAGCTTTTCTATTAATTTCATCCACCGATCTATCCCAAGCAATAGATCCTGGTAAAAACCCTTGATTTGCTAATTTTGCCTATAAAGACTGACGATCTTGTTGAAGATGTGGCTCTAAACGAGAAAAAAGCGTTTTTTCATAGTTTTCTCCTCCAGAATTCCCATAGTCATAAATAATATTCGCATTTTTATGTAAAAGATCATCTTTTTTTTCTTGCGAAAGATCTGCTTGAAACTTAGGAATATCAAAAGATTGAGTGTTATTGACATGATTATTATTTTTTTGTGCAAAAGTATTGAGATGCTGTGTTAAAATATCAGATAAATATCGCTTATTGAGATTATATTTATCATGTATTTCTTGTGATAAAGGGTTAAGTGAATATGTCCGTGCATACTGAGGAATAGATATTTCAGATCCTGTATAAGGATCGGTGATTTTATTTGTACCAATCTGATTATAGTGCAAAGTTCCATCTGGTGTTATCTGATTGATATTATCCCTAGATATATTAGCAATAGAAGATCCAATATTGCCAGCTAACTGCATAGAAGCGATAGATTTAGGATATGGCGGAGTAGGAGGTTGTCTTTTTCCCATAATATAATCCTCGTGATTATAAAATTATCACAATAATATAATAAATATTTTCAGATATTAATCGTTTTAATATTCTTAAAATAAAAAATAAAAAAATCGGCAGTAAAAATATTATTTGATAAAATTATCTGATTGTCGGTTATTGTTTTTAATAAAAATCACTATATTAAATCTAAAAATATAATAATGTTTCAGGTTGTATAGTAATAATTATATTTTTATAAATATTTCATATAAGAAAAATATAAATTTATTATACAAAAAATACTGATTGCCTTTTAGCTAAAAATTGATCAATTTTATACTTCGATACTAAAAAAATTATTTATTAATTTTATTATTCATCCACGATTCATGCGTCATAACATATATATTTTCTGCAGCATCTCGCCCCCTCAAACGCGGGATATGATAACGAATAGCACCTAAAAAAGCTAACATACGATGCTGTGCAAAATCTTCATCCGGAACACGCTGAACAACAGCTTGGCAATTTAATTCATTCCAAGGATAGTTATATATCTCCTTCAATGATTTCCTAGTAAGCCAATGTTTAGTGTCAGAAGCTCCTGATAACTCTATAACATTAGCTATAGGACAATAATTATGATATATAACTCCAGCCAATAAAAGGTTATTTTCTAAAAAACCAATGCTAACAAAATTATTCCATCCTTCAGCACAATTTTTAATACGTTTTCCTACAAAATTTGCTATAGCTTGATTAATTGCAGGTGTTTTAACTCCACCCCAAATAATATCCATTATGTACATCCTATATTTATTCAATTAAAAGTTTTGCATTATTAATTTGAATATCATTGATATCCATCCCAGCAGATGTGATGATACAACCAATAGCTAAAAAATCTCCATATGCTGTCACATTCTGGCAAAAATTAAAAATAATTTTCTTTCGTACAAAAAAATCATCTCTCCATGAAGAATAATCCCATGCAGAATTATCCCATATCCCACCAATATCTGGATGATTATTAATGGTTGCCTTTGAAAAATTAGGATAGCTTTTATCATAATCAGAACGAGCAAATAGTTTTACATATGGACGTTCATAAGCACTAATAGTCATATTAGCAAAACAAGCCCTTTTTTTCTTACTCAAATAAGAATTACCAGCTTGAAAATAAGAAAGATAAACAGCTGAAAAAGGTTTGCCATTATCTGATCCCGTAATATCACCTTGCCAAAAAGATCCTTCATAATCTCCAAAAAAAACATTTTCATTTGAAATTACATATGCCTGTGCCAACCAATTATGAAAACTTGACCAATTATTATTTGAAATATTCATCACAAATGTTTTATCAGACAATATAGAATTTCTTGGGAAAGTAACCAAAAGCATGTTGCGTTTTTCCCAAACAGTCAAACTCCATCCTACTGGTGAAGCGACAACCGATTGATCCCACTCTTCTTGGATACTCCAAGATAAAGGCAAACTTTCTTTTCCCTCCATGACGAGAATATTTTTCATAGAAATCAAACCATTGATTGTAGCAATCAATACATCGTTTCTAACAAAAGCAATTGCATTTTTCCCTAATGGACGACCAATATGATAAATAGCCTTAAGAGCAAAAGAAGAAGCATTATCCGGATCATCACCACCATATACAGCAACTTCACCAACAGTTGATATAAAGACACATAATGCTGATAAACCATCACCACTTTCCGTAGACCAAGAAAATCCTGCTATCAACGATCCACCTGATTGCATGATCCCTCCTAGAGGAAAAACTTTTGCTACTCCACCTAAAGATCTAATAGGTAGATACCAAGCATCCATGCTATATGAAGCAATATACCATTGACGATTTTTAAACATCCATCCATATAAAAAACGTATATAATCTTTATTATTATTTCCCTCAAAGATAATTTTTGGATGATCAGATATCCACTGATTACCATCATAAATCTGACGTTCATCCTTACCATTAACTGCAATTAAGAATGTTTTTTCTGGGGTTGAAAACTGAAATGTAGACCAATCACCTGAATGCATATTATAAACACACGGTTTTACAGCTTCTCCTAATTCAGGATAGCTAACATCATATATTGCCCGATCATTAGCAATAAACACTCTCTTCTTAAAACCACTTTGATACGAAAATGCCGTTACAATATTACTATTATTGTTAATATTACATACTTTTTTGCATCCTCCTCTTACAATTGGATTTCGAGATGAAGGCCAAAAATTACGTAAAAAACCGCATTCACTTCCTGCTAATTTTACGTTTCCATACGGAAAGTGTAAATAATTATGAAATTCTGAACTAGAAAGTTCTTGTTCATTCATTGAGGACAAAGGATATTTTTCCCTAAAAAACCTAGGCATTTCATCCTCCAAGCACCAATAACATTTCTGAATCGATAGAGGCATCGAATTCCCGTAATTGATCAATAAAATTCAATCCTTGTGCACGACGCCATCTCCAAATAATGTCTTTTATTAAAAGATGCGATGGCAAAACAGTAATATCATCATCTGATGTAATCGTTATATTGGGATTATTATTAGCATCAATAAGCCAATTTTTAGAAAAATATCTAAGAGTCGCCATAGCAGAAACAGATATATGTAAAACTTTATTATCAATCCAATACCAAGGATAATCAGAGATATTCTTAACTATTTCCCAATCAAAAGCTGTATTAACTGGTCTAGCAAAACGATTATTATCAATAATAACCGCTCCACCAAATAATGGCCTGTGAAAATCATTTGGAATATTAAAAGGTGAACTTTCTACTTTTATTGTTCGTAACAACTGTGGCCAATCAACACGGCAACTTATTTCTTGACCCGATTGTTGTAATAAAGATAACATGAGAGCAGAATTATCACTATGATTTCCATAGATATTTTCAAATCGTGATAGACCGACTAGATCGCAAACCGTATTCAGTATTTCTATCACCTTCATGGAGTTAATCCAGAACGACTTATATTTCTGTCAGACCAACGCATACTCATATCTTTTTTCTGCAATTGTTTTATAACGTTTTGGAATAATGCACTAGCTGTAGATGCCTTATCAAGCTTTTGCTCCCATAAAGCTATTTCTTCAACCAAGCCATAAATATAAATATCTGGAGCTCTGTGAAGCAACCAATTTACAGGGATTTCTTCTGTCAGCGGTGGAATACATCCATAATAATAAAGACAAACATCCTCAGAAACTGCCGGCAAAACGCAAATTGAATCAGCTGTTATGATATATCCGGTATTTTTTTTCAAAGAAATACTTAAAGGAAGATGATCTAATTTATTTCCACGAGCATCATGTAAATAACGAATTTCAATATAATCATCTGGCAATGTCACAGATCCATCAACAAGCGAAAGTACAACCTTTTTTTCCATTTCTCGCAAACGCAATTCACGATTAATTTTTACTTCAACATTATGAAGGAAATCTTTAAACAAAAAAGTGAATCCGTTTTTTTCAGCATAATGACTTGCATCAATTAATAAAGAAGCATAATCCTTTGCCATCACACATGTCCCTCCGAAGTGCGCCAAACAGAATTGTCCATATTATTTAGCCAATTTCTAATCCAAACATCATCACCCTCAGAATGCGCCTGTAAGAGGTGAGAATTTCTAACAATATCTAAAGGTATACTTGCTATTCTCTGCCAATCACCTACTATTTTGCCAGAAGATTGCTCGCGAGCAATCTTATTATTCTCGATGATATTTGTAACAGGATAATCAATACGATAAACATCATTTTGACCGTCTGATAAAAACCAAATTGTTCTTCCTGTTGACATGTCATAACTGATCAATCTCCAGGAACCATCATATATATCCATCTTATTTTACTTTCTTAAGTTGTTTTCGATAGTCCAAAGAGATCTGCAACAACCCCTATTGCTTTTTCATTTTTTACTTTTAAGGTTCCCTCTCCGATAAGTATTCCTTTATTTGAATAGCCAGTCTTTGAAATATTTTTATCTTCTTGAATTTTACGCAACCATAAAAATTCTAACATATCAGCATCAATAAGAAAGGCATTTCTAGCGGTCTCAGCTTTATTGGCCATAATACGATTAGGATGGACCATAACTTTTCCAAATGGTCCATCATAAATATCAGCTGTTGCAACAATAGTATTATTTCCCTCATTACCAGATACAGCATATCTAAAGGATGCTACATTTGAGTCCGACATAAACCTAACAAATTCACTTTTAACGTATGGAGAAACAACAATATGACGAAAGTTAGCACCATTCTGATAACCAGCTTGCATCACATCATCAAGAAGTTGCTTTGTAAAAGCTCTTTGTTCCCCGTCTTTTGCAGCTTTAGTCATCCCAGTCGTATAATCATAACCTCCTGAACTTCCTTCTTTACCTCTACTTACATTTGTTTTAATCCAAGTACTCAAAGAAGCAAGTTTACGCGGGGATGCCTTTTCCGATGCTTGTGAACTCACAAGAGCAAATTCAACATCTTTACGAATTTCAAGAGCTTTTTTAAGCTTTTGCTCTTTGTGCTTTAATAAATTTCCCGCATCTTCAACTGATTCTTGAGTACCAGATAATACCCAACTTTTAATCATAATTTGTGTATAATTCCCTAATCTTTCAGGAGATTTTATTGATTCAAAGCTATATTCATCCCCTTCCAACTGAGCATTGGGTCCAGGAGCGGCTAATTCATCAACAATCCACTCTGGATGAATAGATTTTGTTACACCTTTTTTAATCATAGAATAGATAGGAGTGTCTTCAGGAGTAATTCGTGATACAACATCTGAAAGCGATTCTTTATTAGAGTTAGATGATGTACTCATAAATGTATTGTTAACTGCAGCCATGATTGAAAATATTCCCTTAATTAATGTAAATTTATTATATTTTTTAATAAAAAAATTTATTAGCTATTACAGCTCAAGATAGATTATTATATAAGTGATTGAGTATATATTACTGATTATAAGAATGAAAAATATCAATTAAAGATAGATAAGAAACTCAATAATTTAATACATACTTTTGATTATGAATTGTAGTTATTTTATTGTAACTTCTAGTAGATACAGAATAATATAGACAGCGTCTTATTGATTATTAACCAACATAAAGTAACCTTTATTCAACCATTTTAAATAAAGTAAAATTGTAAATATAAACCAAATATTTTCATATAATTGAAATTAATATAATTAACGTATATATATTTATACAAAATCAACCTTCAAAGCATCATATAAAGACCCAGTTTTATGTAGTTTCCTAATAGCTTGTTCTTGCGATATCGTTTGATGTTGATTGTGGTATTTTTTACCCTTAGATGAGATAGTAACTGCAGGCTTTAATAGAGTTTTATTATAAACCTCATTTGATATTTTTTGAGATTTCATTCCCAATTGAGCATAATATGCAAGAGCAAGCAAACGGTGATCGATGATGTCTTTAATTTCTTCTTCTTGAAAGCCAAATTTTTTTCCTATTGCAAAGATATTTTGAAAAAATGTTTCTCTTTGGATTGGATCTTTTGTTTGTGGAAACATACTTTCTAATTTTTCATTTTCAGACTCAAGCTTTTTTGCAATAGATTCATTTTCATATTCAATAGCAATATTATTAGGATGACGCCCAATCTCTATAAAACTCTCAACTATATTCAATGCTTTTTGTCGCAAGTCATTCATATACTGATAAGTAGCTGGATCTGTTTCAGCAAGCAAAGGATTTGGCTCTGCTGGAATGTGAGTATTGATCATTTGTGCCAATGCATCAGCAGATTGCGCTATAATTCTTGCTTTATTTTGTAAATCTCCTTTTTGTTCGGAAATTTTTTGTTGATTTGATATAAAATTTTCACGGCGATAATATTATTTTTTTAGTTTAGCAATGGTAATTTTTTCACCATTATCAAGTATTATTTCGTGCGTATCAGGTAGATTTTTAATTTCATCTTCTGAATTATGCGATATCGTTTCTATAGATTCATCTTGATCTAAATCATTTTGTTCTCTTTGATTATGACAATAATAATCTTCAGTTAAAATGCTGTTTTCGTGTCGCATATTCAAATTATTATGCAATTTTTTATTCAATTGATTAGGGTTTATGTTTTCTAAATTTGGAAGATCTATTTCATCTAAAGAATAATATTTAGGCATAGAATGATCAATTTTTGGTTCACGACTTACGTTTAAATTTTGGTGGCGATGTTCTAAAGATCTTTTATTCGAAAATTGCCATGGCTTCTGTTTTGATGAGTTGTCAGGCATAGTTTCATTATTCAACAAATCGTCAGACATAATCATATAATACCTCTTGTTAAAAGATTAAAAGCAGTAATTTTTAAATCAAATATTTATATTATTTTTATTTAATGCTAATTTTTCTTTGATTAAGGATTCTGCATCTATCTGATGTTTTTTCAAATCAATTTCAGCTTGTATTTTTTCACGTTTTATAGCTATTTCTGCTTGTAATCTGGCATAATCTAGAGATTGTTCAAATTGCAAACGTTGAATCTTTTCACTCATATAAGAATTATTTTTCAAAGATTTATCAGAGCTTAAGTTTGGTCTTGTAAAATATTCATTAACGTTTTGAATCCCCGTAGATTCAGCAAGACGAGCTATACCATCGTATAAATTACTAGATGATACAAATGGATTATCAAAACCAAATGCCATTATAATCTCTTTTTGAATAGAAAGAAGCTGTGACATCATCATAATATCTCGTTCACGACTTCCAGATCCTAAACCAATATTGACTTTAGCATCCATATCAGCATTCCAATATCGTGGATCAAATTTGACCCATTTATCACGCAATCTTACCATGCGTACTTTATCTTGATGCTGAATAATCAAGCGCAATAATCCTCGAAATAACCTTTCTAATCCTTTTGCTAAAGTTCTGATAATCAGTTCTACCTGTCCTATACCACTCTGTTCAATTAAAGATGTTGCCGTAGCGGTCATATTTTGTAAAATCTCAGGAGAAATTCCGGCAGATTGATCAGAAATGCCTGTACGATCTACGATTTCCTGATCTAAATAATGCAACATTGCAAAAGATTTATCGGCAATCATAGGAACGCTATGTATTCCCAATACTCCACGCACATCCATTCCCGCAGAAACACGAATTGGCTGACCAAATTTAGGATTTAACACGCTATCTGGATCCAAGATAGATCCTTCTTGGACAACTGTTTGTGGCTGATTTTGCCAATAAAGATTATCTAAAGTTTGACGCAGCAACACAGTTTTTATTCTTTGAATTTCAATAATAGATGTTGCTAAGCTTTCACCAACGAAACAATGAGGAGCACGAATAGCACGCAAACATGTAAAAGGTAGCTCATCCCATTCTTCATTAACTAGTATATTATCATAACTTGTGCCGCCTGCCATAACAACACGACGCAATTCTGCAATTCCATCTTCATCATAATCAATGGTTACATATAATTCATAATATTCTATTGTTTCAAGAGAAGGCTGAAGATTATTATCTTTATGAAATTGCCAATGATTTTCTCTTTTATTAACATCATTGGCAATAGGTAATTGATTTATATGTTCACGATCATAACCCATAGAAATTAACTCTGAGCGTGTTAGATATAATTTTCTTCCAACAATAGGACTTTTATCAATATCAGTTGCATCAGGATGAATAAGGAATTCATCTGGTGGCACAGCGTCTATATAGACTTTCCCCTGATAATATTTTCGTTTAATACGCACGTCATGAATTATATTATCAGAATCATTCCTTTGTGTATGCTCAAGTACTTCAACATCAGTATCTTTGACAAGAGTAATAAAGGAATGTTCATCAAGTCCAGTATGTAAGCTTGTCATACAATTATATTTCAGTTCATACCGCCATGTTAAAATACCAATACCAGATAATAATGCGTCATATATAGAACTTTCAACAGCTTCAACCCCTTTTCCTTCTGGGAAAATAATATTATTTATATAATCGCTAGCAGCCGTTGCCATTTTTTCATCGCCTTGATTTACTGGACAATATTCAACGAATTTATGTCCAGATAAAAGTATTCTACAAATGGATGGCATTATTTTACGAATTGCAGAACGCAAATCACAAGAAACAACAGAGGAATGACCATCAACAGATGGAACATCATGCATAATCCCGTTATAATATTCTCGTGCATATATATAAGTTTGTTGTCTCTCTGATAGCATTACTTCAGCATCTGAAATAAGACGCGTTATTGTACTAGCAAAATTGCTTTTTGTATAATCAGTTGTCATGTAGAATACATCTTTTGTTAAAGGATGATATACAATTATATCTTTGAAATATATTTTAAGGATTAGAAGATTTCTAACTTGTAAAAAGTTTCATAATTAATAGAGCTCATATCACCTGTCTGGGAATATATTTCCAATAAGCGCTAGATTCTTTCTGGATAGCAAAACGCTTCATCATCAAGGCATAACGGCTAGCACAAATTAAATCATCTTTTTCTTTAATGATACGACCTCCACAGCGATGATATTGGCGAAATTCCTCGAGCCAATCCTGACATTCAGAAAATACTTTCCAACGCCCAGATCTCATTCTATCTAGCATATCAGATAATCCTGCTTCGACCCCACTACTGCCATCATCAAAGGTAGCACGCTCTCCCAATATTTTTAATCCCTGTTTCCGATATTGAGAAGCTAATTGTTCTCCCGAACCCTTATCATGTTGCAAACCATCATGTGGCCAAGCCCAAGGAAGCCATTCCCCCCAATTCTTCAATGCTGCAGAGTGAAAAATCGGTGTTTGTTCCCTACATCGATAATTTTTAACAATATATATAACATCTGAATCACGATTCCATGCCATATGCACTGCCGCAAAAGGATGATGCCAACCAAAATCCATTCCTCCAATTTGTAACCAATGAGAAGGGATATTAAAAGAAGCAACGATAATATCTTCTTCTATAATCGGGAAAATTCGTCCTGATCCAAGCATAGGCTCTCCTTTTATACGAGCTTTTCTCTCATGCAATGGATAACTATTGATAATCCGTATTTTATCTTGTGGTGTATAGTGTAAACTATCATCAAGGGTCATTCTAATAACTTGACGATCATTTGATATAGAAGAAAGATAATGATCAATAATACTGGTAATACCTTTTAATGGTGTTAAAGTTAAAACAACCATGCCTTGTTTTGCATTAATTCTTGTCAATCCTTCAAAATAGACGTCTTCTGGAGGTTCTTCATCAAACCATACATAATCTGCTGTATTGGCCTGCCATTTTTCCCTTCCTTGTTCATAAGCTTTAAATAATACAATAGATGTTCCTCCAGTTATATGTTTAACTGTCACCGTATTATAAGCACCTGCAATACTAGCACGACGAGTAACATTTATTATTGCATTTGCAGGTATCATTCCACTACCATGCTTATCCAAAGACATCGGTTCGCCCAACAAAAGACGCTGAATACCATCACTAGTTAATTCATAAGATATAGATCCTGCTATCATAATAATTGGGCACTTAAAGCGATGCCCTTGCCACCATTCAGGATAAGAGCCAGTAAGGTGAATTGCAGCCTCAGCAGCTCCTGCCAAAGTTTTTCCCAATTGGTTGCCAGCCATAAATAAACGTTCTCTAGCAATTTTACCAGCATTGTGAAATATTTTTTGCTGTTCATATGGCTTATAAAAATCAAGACGCCTAAAGTTACGACGCTTTTTCAACTGTTGAAGAATCAACATCTTTTCTTTGAGAATCTGCGAAAAGTTGCAATTCTTCTTCAAGAGATCTGATGATTTCATATAATTCTGCATCTGTAAGCTGATCTCCGTTGCTTGCTTCTTCTTTATCCCCCTGTTCCATTGATAGGATTTGAAACACCATACGCAGATATTGTTCAGGTTTTTCCATTCGCAAAGTTTTAATAACTTTTCGTCCATATTTTAAAAAATCTATGGTAAAAATATCTCTATACACATCCTGCAAAGATACTTCTGGTCCAGAAAATTTATTTTTTTTTGAATATCTTTTGTTTAAAGAATAAAATTTGATAATAGACACCGATCACAATCTCCCAAAAGGAATAGCGATGTTCATAGATATTTTCCTGAATAAGATTTTACGGTATATAGTTTTTTCAAAAATATCGTGATATCAAAGAACAATTCTAATTAAGATCAAAAAATTAATAAGAAGGACAAAAATAAAAAATAGCTTATAAAAATATCTACAAGCTCATAAAAGATAACTAAAAAAACTAAAAGATAAACATTAGATAAAGTACAGAGACATATCGAACATAGCTAATTTATAGATATGCATCTAATGCATAACAAATTGAAAAAGAATATAAGAATAGAAGAATAGAAGAATAGAAGAATAGAAGAATAGAAGAATAGACTGAAAACCGTCTAGATAAGAACTTAGCCATATCCATTAGGGATGAATATACCATATTTAATATAAATGTCAAATTATTTTTATTATAGAATAAATCATAGCAATATATTACATGTTATAATGCATTTAATTATATTATATTAATTACATGCCTCACGTACTTATCTGTAATAAAACTATATACACAATAACACATAGAAACAAATAAGCCGTGCTGAACTGCATGTGCCTAGAGATAAGATATCTCAAGCATAGCATATCTTTCATTAAGTGCATACTTATTAAAAAAAGATAACAATCGAATTAAAATAAAATACGCATCATAACAAACAAATATTTAATATTCACTATTTAAACGTTTAATACCACGTTTGGTATCATTAGTCACAGGAACTATAGCTAATTTTGGGATTTGAATATTAATAATAGCATCTAATGCTGAAAATAATAGTAAACAACTCATTGATAAAATATGAAGTTGCAACATATGGATATTCATAATAAATTTCTCCAAGAAAAAAAACATACTAAAACCAAATAGCACAGTCTCTTTACAATGAAATATTGTAAAAAATAAAGCAATTTAAAAAGTAATTTTAATCCCATTAATAAATAAATTCACTAAATAAAAAACAATATTAACGATATCTACAATATCTCATAATATATAAATAAAGAATTAAAATAGTATAATTTATAATCACATATTTTAACAATTAAATATCGAATCAAATTGTAGCCAATAACAATAACTAAAAAATTAAATAAAAAAACAATGCCATTATTTTTTAGTTATTCTTTCATAAATAATAATCAATCGTCAAATCAAATAATATATTAGATATTCGCTAATATAAAATAATTTGTATTTCTCTATCATGTAATTTTATATTTTTAATACAGTTGACTATGACTATCAAAAATATTTTTGATTAATATAAGTATTTTTTAGTCTATACATATGGTGCGCAAATTATGAAACATAATAATAAATCATTACTATATTTTAGGAACTATTTTCTGCTATTGTATATAATTGATACAAATGTATCTTTAATATAAAATATATTGATACAGATATATCTATATAATATAAATATAATGTGTATTTCGTATTAAATAGATAGATAGATAAACAGATAGAAAGTGATGATATAATATGACACGGCGTAAAAAATATAATTCTCATTTGTCAGACGATATCTTGCGTGAGAGGATGGTTTTTGTAAATAATTTTCGAAATATGCGAAAAGAATACAAGATTACACAAAAAGGAATAAGAGACCTAACTGGCTTTGCCCAATCATGGATAAGCGAACTAGAGACAGGTAAATCTACTATAAATATAGATAATATGATTATTCTAGCTCATACATTAAAAACACCTTTATGGAAGCTTCTTAAACCATAAGAAATTTAACTATTGATTTTTGAGTACTACCACTGTTTCTCATTATCCGATTATATCATAGACTGTGGTAGTATTTTTATGTTTAACAATCATCTAAAATGTAAAATATTTTTTATTAAAAGATAATAAATTTACTAAAGGTCAAGCTCCATACATCAATCTTTACATAAAAATATAATCTAGAAAAAACATCTTTTTTTTAATAATCTTAAAAAAAATTCTTCCTTATAAAAAACACCAATAGGACTATTAACCTGTTATGTATCTAACTGTTTAAAACTAATATCCTTTATAATGAATAATTATTGATAAAAAATCCAATAAAATCAATATATTATACAAATATATCCAAAATCTTATGTTCGTTGATTAAACGTGATTTTCACGTAGCAATCCCGGGCCTTTTACATCAACAATAACTCCGATTCTGATTATCTTCTAATAACTAATCATTTTAGCATTAAACATAAATACAATCTTTTTAACTAATTAAACTCTAAATTATTTACTTTAATAGGTAAATTATTTTTAAAGATACAACTATTTATTTAATTAACTGTATTAAAGATTAATGTTATAGTTATATTATTATTAAGGTTATGTTATGCTTTCTTGTTTAGCGAGATACACCGCTTTCGCATATAAAATTTATTATTGACATAGATACGGGGAAGACGATCTTGTAAAAATGTCCACGTGAGAGGATGTTTTAGAAGAGATGGAACTTATATTAACAGCTATTATCGCAGATCACCAAAAAGCTATTTAAGATATCATAGCCAGACAAAAAGGTATTTCAAAAAAGAATACAGTGATGTAGACAACTATTATTTTAGATAGGAAAAATGTAATTGTTTTATGCTCTTATTTAGAAGATAGCATACTTAAGAACATAAAAACAGGTTAAACTGTCATGGACACGAAAAACTTGAAAATCCAATCTTTATTAATATTGGCAATCCCTATTACTATTATATAAAAGAAAAATGTAAAAGAAAGCAGTCTATCAAGCTAACGATGTAGCGTTAATTTATAGGCGCTTACCATTCTCCTGGGAAAAGAGAATACTGTTTATCAAGGGATATATTATCTATAGCCTAGTATACTATGTTTATTATTGACTTGGTATGTTTTTGCTGATTTAGATCAACGTATAAAAAATATGTTTAAATATGCTAGGGATGTCTGTAAATATGAATAGAGATAAATCTGACTTTTTCATGATAAATCTTATTACTTGGTTTATTGCTTGGGCTATACCTTTGACGTTCACAAAAGATAGATGGAATTGGGACTATATTGACTACACAGTTTTCGGAATATTCCTTGTCCTTTTTTGTTTATTAAGTTTCTACTTCGGATGTAGGATTATAACATCCTATAAATTCAAAAAGTATATGCAAGAATATTCCCATAAAATAAAAGAACCGTTTTTTATAGCCTTTTTATTCTTTTGTCTATGTATAATCACACCACATACGGGTAGAATGACGTATGACATATATAAGAGCTATGGTGATATTTCAACAATAATAAAACTTTTAATGCTATGTTTAGAAAATACACTTCTATCCATAGTATATTTAAAAATATATAGAGCTATTAGACGCAAATAATCTTTTTTATATCTCCCCCTTCTTTTTTTCACAATCGTATAATTATGCTAAAATTCAAGTATACAAGAGATAATTTGTTATTCAAAATATGTTAAAATAGCAAGCAGGCTTTTATCAAAATAGTCTTATTTCAAACTACACCAAACCAATAACAGATAAATAATAATCCAAAATAACGTTGTTAAAGGTCGTATTAAAATGATAAATCGTCAACCTCTTTTGGATTATTGAACGTCAATCTTAGACAATCTTATAAGCTTATCTGCTTTAAGTTTTTAAATATCGTATTTAATCTCTGCAAGATCAATTGATGTATAATCATTTATTTATGCCAATTATAACTTTATCTTATCATATTATATATAATGCTTGTGCGTCATATATTCTGATAATAAAATCTAATATTATATTAAAAATAGAGAAGATAAAAAGAAGTAAAAACCTAAATATACATCATGCTAAAAAAGATATTATCATGACTTAAACCATTTTTTAGTTGATATATAAAATAGAAAATAACAACATTAGACTTAATAACTTATGCTTGATGTATCAAGATGCTCAATGCTATCTGTATAACATGCTGTTATTGATCTCTCATTATGTAACTCACATGTCTTTAAAAATAATGAATTGAGTATGTGCTTTACTATTATATTATTTTTATCAAGTTATGCAAAAAATCAGGAAATTTTAAATATAAAAATCTATGCTTTCGTTATTCAAAAGAGCATGTAAAAAAAATATATTAAAAAAAATACCTGCCATGAAATAAAAAACAGATAAATTTAAAACTTGAAAAAATAGAAAAATTACAAAAATTTTGGGATTAAGGGACGCAACAAAGTTTGGCTTGTGAGTTTACTTTATATAAAGACTTGATGCATGCCGTAAACTATAACAGATTGAATATTAAAACTCAAAAAGTAATAACAATATATTCACTAATTATTATCTTTATATATAGATTTTTAAATAAAAATATATTATAATTAAGGAATAAATTCTCTTATTATTATTTTATCACAATTTAAAAAATATAACTCTATAATTTTGTTTTAATAAAAAACTGAATACAATACAAATTTTACTATTAATTATTTTTTTAACAAATTATGAGCATGACGCAACTGTTAGTTTTTTACCTAAATTAATAAACTTCAACGTTTATTTATTAAGAATATATCAATTTTAAATAATGCCAAAGCACATAATTATTGAAAGAAAGGTGATAAGTATTTTTAAATTAATTTCATGTATCAAAAATAGCGTAATCTAACATCAACAATATTTATAAAATTTTTCATCTTATTATTTTTCCCATATTTTACTCCCGTAATATCTGTCAAAAAAACAGCTCATCTTATTTTTTATTTTAATAAAAATTATTATTTTAACAGGATAATTTTATGAAAAAAATTGAAAAAGATTTTTTTATTGAATTTGAACAAGAAATACTAGGATATATGTTATTTGGTGGCGATTTAAAACAAATTAGCATATTTTTAAAAGAAAAACATTTCATAGATCCAATACACCAAGAGATGTTTAAAGCTATTTTATTAGCGCATGATAGATTTGGAAAGATAAATCCATTAATTGTAAAACGAATTATGTCATCAGATGTTGTAGATAGTTTTGAAAGTAAGACAAATATATCATTATCTACATATCTTGCAAATTTATTAGCAAACACATCTTCAATTAGTACGCATGGAGTTAACTCTGCACGTCGAGTTATAAATTAATGGTCTAGGATAAAAATTTCTCAAGAAGCGCAAGAACTGTCAATAAAAACCTCTGATCCCGGTTGTGACGCTACATCATTGATAAAAAAATCAATGCAAAGATTTGAAGATATAATGACAGAAGTCCAACTTGCAAATAATCAATTAAGCGGACCATCTGCCATTTTTATTTCAGAAGCAGCTATAAAATCAATTAAAACAGCCGAGAAGCAAAGAATGAAGGATGGAGTTTTAAATCTCAAATGGGGACTAAAAAGCATTGACCATTTAACTGGCGGAGTACAACCGAGTGAACTCATATTAATAGGAGCTCGCCCTTCTATGGGCAAGACTACATTTGCACTTTCAGCTGGTTTGAGAATGGCGATGTGCGGACATGGAGTTGCATTTTTCAGTCTTGAAATGGATAGAGAAAAACTAGGAGCAAGAGCAATTTCTGATCTCTTATACGATCGCCAATCGCGTATTCCATATATTGACATTATACGAGGAGATATCAATCAATCACAACAAAGCATATTTGAAACAGTTTGCCAAGAATTACAAGATATTCCCCTAATAATTGATGATCGCCCTTCAGCTAGTATAACAGAAATCCGCATCCGTAGTGAACGCATATCGCAAATTTTTTGCAAATCTGGCAATAATTTACGAGCGATTATTATTGATCATCTAAGTCTTATACGCCCATCTAATCGCTATCAAGGAAATCGTACATATGAGATCGGAGAAATAACAGCAGGGCTCAAAGCGCTGGCACGTGAATTAAATGTAGCCATTATTCTGCTATCACAGCTAAATCGTTCTGTTGAAAGCAGGACGCATAGAATCCCAAGACTATCAGATTTGCGCGATTCTGGCTCTATTGAACAAGATGCGGACACCATAGCTTTTTTATATCGATACGTATACTACCTAGCACGCGAAAAAGGAGGCACATCAGATGAAAGATTTGAAAGACAAGATCTATCTGCATTTGAAAATAAACTAGACTTTATTATAGCAAAGCAACGCAATGGTCCAATTGAATCAATACCATTATTTGCAAACATGCCATATTCCGTTATAAGAGATGTGAAAAAATAATGAACTATCGTCCATGGTATAAACGTTATCCTGCTGATTTTCTTTCTGGTGTCTTTAGATTAACCCTTGAACAGAAAGGAGTATATAGCATTTTATTAGATTTAATGTATGATCACGGAGGTTCAATTCCTGATGATGAAAAATATATTGCTGGTGTTTGCGGCTGCTCAACGAGAAAATGGCGCAATATTAGATTATGTCTAAAAAAGGAAAATAAGATTTTTTTTAAAGATGGCTATATTTATAATGCTAGAGTTGAAAAAGAAATTATAAAAGCGATAAAAGCTACAGAAGAATGTAGTAAAAATGGTAGGAAAGGTGGCATAAAATCTGCTCAAATACGTATTTTTGCTAACAAGAATAATACTAGATTATTCTGAAGCGAGGCTTGAGCCCACGCCCGTGTCCCAGAGATTAGAATATATTAATCAAGAATCAAATTATCATGTTCCTATAAAACACAAAAACTCTTCGACAGATCCAACTTCTTTCACTGATACAAATATATTATCAAGCGATAATTCAACAGATGAAGCACAATGGTTAAAACGTTTAACATGGTCTCGTCGTTATGACGTTTGGCCATCAGAATGGGGGCCTTCTCCAGATGAACAAGGCTGTTTAGTCCCAAATAAATTACTAAAAGACAGTGATAATTAATTTAAAAAATCGAAGGAATTTATTTTTATTAAACAAAATTTTCAATGATATGCTTTCAATTTATCTAATTATTTAAGGAATATAATAAATTAGACACAGCAATAAATTTACAATTTTTTTATAAATGATAGGAGATTGCTAATGACTAAGCAAGGCGAAAAATGTCATAAGAAAAAGTCTAAAGGCCGTCCCTGCAAAGAAGGAGTATCACGTACTAATAGCGGCAGAATCTCTCGATCAAAAAAGATCAATTTATCGCCTATAACAGTTGTACAAGAAGCTAGAATGCGTCTTTTTGGACTAACTGCTCTTCAATCAGCTCAAGCAGAAGGAGGAAGCCGCATAGGCCGTCTAAGAATTACTGGAAAAATATCTCCTGAGCAATACCAAGCTTTTGTGTGTTTTGCTAATCAATATAATCAATATATGCAAATGATCCAAGCTCCAGATAGTTTAAAAAGATCAGGTGAATTTAAGAGCCAGTCATATAGCGAAGAAGAAGATACAAAACGACGTTTATCAATTAAAAAACATTGGCTATCTCTAAAAAAATCTATAGAAGAAGCACAAGTTAAAACATACTGCAACCTATGGAAATCTTTAAACTATTTTATTAGCAGAGATGATGGGATAATGTCCCCTACACCATTAAATTTAATCGTTAATTTATGTCATGCAACCGATGCATTAATTTCTCATTATGGGATTCCCAATATAAAGGATAAATTTAAATGATTAAGCATAAAAAAATATTACATGCTACATATCAAAACATTTTTCATCTAATGTTTTCTTGATATTTTTCATGATGTAATAAGCAAAAATATATATGGGTTCAAAGTTGATTTAATTTATAATAAATTATCATAAAAGGATTATTATGCACCATATTTTGATATAACAATTTATCATATTTAACTTGAATTCAAATTTAAAAGAAAAACAATTTATTATAAAATTAAATGATATAAATAATATAAGCGTATTAAAAATCTAAATTAAAATTTATTAGTTCAAATAATAAAAAAATATAATTGTATTTTAATACAAATCTATCATAGTGATTAGGCAAACAAATCCCAACAGTAATGCTAAAATTCATAATCAATCACAATAATAATAGAATCAAATTTATTAAAAAAAAATAATATTTAATTAATTATCTCCTTGACATTGTATATATTGCTAGAGAAGATAATCATAGGATTACTTTGGTAATTTATTTTATTTTATATTTTTATTTATTGATTATATTTCGGAGAATTTTATATGAAGTCTAACAAGTATAGTGCATGTCTTTTAGCAGCTGCTTTTGGTATTTTACCAAGTCAGTCTTTAGCTGTAGATGTATCGAAAAAACCTTCTCTCAGTAAATCGTCTGTGAGCTCAACATCAGATTCAATCTTTTCTATAGGAAATAGATATCAATTCGATGAGCGCGGATTATGGACCGGATATAGCACATCTCTCAATCTTGCTATGCAGTATAATAAAGTTGATATCTTAGGCTCAAAATCAAATAATAGCAAAGTTTATTACATTGGATTAGGCTCCGGATATGATTATCAAATGGGCGATTTTGTTGCTGGTTTTAATGCTGATTTAACAGCTGGATTGCTACAAAAAGAAGTATCTTCCGAATTAAAAACCAGTGGAACCGAAAAAAATAGTAAAAATACTTACACCATTGAGAGTAGATCTATGTTGCGCGCTGGATATTCATTTGAATCCATTCTAATCTATGGAGAAGGTGGATTATCTGTATCAGGAATACTTGACAAATCTTCAGAAGCAGTAGAAGCGAATGGTAAAACTGATGTTTTTAAAAAGTTGAAATTCACAGATAAAATTTTATTTGCTCCTGTGATAGGAATTGGTACACAGGTCAGGATAGATGATAATATTTCTGTAGGAGGATCGTATCATTATACTACTGGTAAATTTGAGTTAACAAACAAAGGTAACAGTAGTGCTGATCCTAAAGTTGATGTTATTACCGATGATATTGATGCCAATCTTGATAAACATAGGTTCTCTATGAATATTAGATATCACTATTAATAATACATGTTTTAAATATAAATTATTGCAATTATTATATTAGAATAAATTATAAGTATAATTCGTATTATTATTGATATTTATAATCAATGTCTTTCTTAATATGAGCAATTTAACTTAGAAAATATGATTTATCTCCTATGCGATTTTTTTTAACATTCGCATAGGAATGTTTATTATTGGTATTAAATTAATTCCTTATATTTTTTATAATGAGAAAGTTTATTTTTTTAGCAAAAGTCATAATTATAACTTTTTTTGAAGATAAAAAATTATTTTTAATTTTATAAACTAATTATCTACATATTAATAATAGTAGTCTACTATTCAGATTGTAGATATAGATTAATTTCAATAAAAATAATTTATAAAATAACTATTTCAACCGAATTTACTCTTAAGTTTGAAAACTTTTTTATAAATTTAATGGCAAATTTCACTTAAATTCATAACAAAATCAAATAATTATATTATAAATAATCACAAATTAAAGTATTTTAAAGGACGAAAACTCATTCTATGAATAGTACTTGGTCCATTTTCTTTTATAGCTTGTAAATGTTTTGCAGTAGGATACCCTACATGAGAATCAAAACCATATTTAGGGTATATTTTATGAGCTTCTCTCATAATACGATCACGTGTTACTTTCGCAACTATAGATGCAGCCGCAATAGATAGAGAAATTTTATCTCCCTTAACAATAGCAAAAGACTGACATGGTAGATTTTTAGGCACACTACGTCCATCAATAAGAACTGATTTAGGCAATATATATAATTTTTTGACAGCAGTACACATAATATCAAGTGTTGCTTTGTGTATATTATTATTATCAATGTAAATATTATCTGCATAATCAATTGATATAATAGAACTATCAATTATTTCTTCGTATATTTTTTCTCGTTTTTTTTGTGTTAACATTTTTGAATCATTAATTCCCAAAGGAATTTTATCTGGATTAAGAATAACAGCAGCCACTACGATAGGACCTGCTAAAGCACCACGTCCAACTTCATCTATTCCAGCTATAGGCCATAAGTTTTTTTGATGTAATTTCAACTCAAATTCAAAATTAGGATGATTACCTTTTATCATATAGGATCAATAAGGCCTTATTTTTATAAGATATATACAAAAACGATATGAGAAGTTTTTAAAAAATTTATAGGAATTATTACTGAGCAGTAATAGCAAATTAATTATAAAACAACTAACCTTGTTATAATATAAATAATATCGTTTTTCAAAATATTATATATCAAAAATGCTATATATCCCGTTTATCCCCATATTATAGAGATAATATTTTATTTTATTAGGTTAAATTATATATTATAAGCAACAATATGAAAATATAATATCTACTTAAATCGCTAACAAGTAGTTTTATTATCTATAATTTTTTTATATGCAAAACACTAATAAATAAAATATAATTGAATTTAATCTAAAGAAAAATTTGATACTCATCATCAAATTCTCCTATACGATTTATTTTCCATTCTAATAGTATTCCTACTTTAAAAAGAAATTTTTTACATACAAGTTCACCAAGATATTCAATATCATATCCTGTATCATTACCCGTATTAAACATAAAATTACAATGTAATTCCGAAATTTTAGATACACCAAAAGTCAATCCAGGAAATTTTGCATCATCTAGCAATTTCCATGCGTAATATCCCACAGGATTTTTAAAGGTATATCCTCCTATTTTTCTCTTTTAGATTGTACAGATGCACGATGTTTCAAGACATCAGCAATAGCATAACTTATAATATTTTTATTTTCTTGAAAATCCTGAAATACAACACTTGTTATAATAAGATATTTTGGAATGCTCGAAGAACGATATCAATATTGCATGTCATTTCGAAATGACATGGTGATTTCCCCTACGATCTACAGCGTTAATTTATATAATAAGTTCAGATATATCACAATAATTAGCTACAGAATTCATAAATGCTGCTCCTCCAATAGATCCAGGTATCCCAGACAAAAAGTGGAAACCGCCAATGATCCCTACCATGCTGTAAAGCTAAATTAGAGACTATTTTACCAAAACAGCTAGCACCAGAAATAATTTTAAAATCATTTTTTACTTTTAACTTACAAAATCAAGATTGAGATAAGCATATCGTTATACTTTTAATATCTGCATCAAACACTAAAATATTTGAACCTAAACCCACAACAGTTACAGGATAAATATTAAGGCAAAATCATCAATATCTTGTGGATAGAACATAAGATCGGCATTTTCACCAGTACGAAAGCAAATGATTTTACGCATTGGAAAATTTTCTTGAGATTTTCATCTTAATTTTTTTGTATAAGAGATAAGATTATCTTTCACAAATTACCTATTGAATATTTTGTATTTTAGAAACAAAAACAGAAGCCCATTGGGAAATACTTCCTGCACCGAAGAATATTACGAAATCCCCTGACTTTACAATTTCTGATATTTTTTTAACAAGAAAATCTAAAGAATCCACGTAATAAGCTGCATTATGGCCATTTTTACTGATCCTTTTGACTAATTGTTGAGAAGTAATTCCCTTAATTTTTTTTTCTCCAGCTTCATAAACAGGAGTAACAAATAAAACATCAGCAACATCAAAACAGGTGATAAATTGATCAAATAATGATTCAAGTCGTGAATAACGATGTGGTTGATGTATAGCTATTACTTTTCTATTACAGACATCACGAGCCGCAGTAAGAACTGATGATATTTCTATAGGATGATGACCATAATCATCGAAAAAATGTATATTTTTCCATACTCCTACAGGAGTAAAACGTCTTTTAACTCCAGCAAAAGCGGCAAGACCTTTGGTAATATTTTCTAATGATACGCCTAATTTATAAGCAATAGTAATAGCAGCAGACGCATTTGCAACATTATGTTTTCCAATCATATATAAAACACAATCTTTAATCTCTACATGATTACTTATTGCCTTTCCACGAATAGCGATATCAAAGACAGTATGATCTGAGAATTTTCTGATGTTATAATAATAAACATCAGCTTGAGGATTATTGCCATAAGTAATAATCTGACGATTTTTAATATTAGGGATAAGATTGCGCACATCTGGATTATCGAAATAAAGCACCCCAAAACCATAAAAAGGAATATTATTAATAAACTGACTAAAAGCAGAACGAACAGCATCAAAATTACCGTAATAATCTAAATGTTCTGGATATATATTGGTAACTACAGCAATATCTGCAGGCAATTTTAAAAAACTAGCATCTGATTCATCTGCTTCAGCTACTATCCATTCCCCTTTGCCTATTTTTGAATTTGTTCCATAAGAATTAATAATCCCTCCATTAATAACTGTTGGATCGAGATTACCCATATCAAGCAATGTAGCAATAATTGAAGTGGTTGTTGTTTTACCATTAGTTCCAGAAATAGCAATAGATCTACGTAAATTCATAATTGCTGCCAACATTTCAGCACGGCTTATTATAGGTATATTTCTTTCGCGAGCAGAAATACATTCAAGATTATTGCTATCAATAGCTGTAGATACAACAATGACTGAAGCATCCCCTATATTTTCTGATTTATGACCAATAAAAACCTCGATTCCTTTTTCCCTAAGTCTAACTACGTTTGCACCTAAGTATATATCTGATCCTTGTACCTTATAACCAGTATTATGCAAAACCTCAGCTATACCACTCATACCTATTCCGCCTATACCTATAAAGTGTATGAGACCTATACCTTCTGGTAGCATAATAATATTATCCTCTTTAAATTAGACAAACCTTTTTTATAAGCGATCTTATCAACCAAAATTAAAAACAGAAAAGATTATAGGTATCTTTCTATATGAATAAATTACAAATAGATAATAATAAAAGATATTTTTTACATGCTTTTATTAAAGAAATAAAAATAATTATTAAAAACTAGATATTGTCACTAATATCAACTTTTATCCAAATTATACAAAAAATATTTTTAAAATTAATTGTTTCCAGCAATTTTTTCAATTAAATTTACAAGTGATAAAACAGCATCAGGCCTACCTTTTGATAATGCTGAATTAGCCATATTAACTAAATAATCTGGGTTATCTATACAATAAGAGATAGATTTCGCTAATATTTCTGGCGAAAGGCAATCTTGTGTTATTACTTCCGCCCCACCTCCATTTTGCAAAAATATTGCATTTAACAACTGATCATTACTTCCTGAATTAGGATAAGGAATAAGGATTGAAGGGCGTCCTATAACAGCTATTTCAGATACTGTCAAAGCTCCTGATCGACATATCAACAAATTAGCATTAACAATATGCTCATCAATATCATAGAAAAACGGTGCGATCTTAACTTTTAATCCTAGCAAATCGTATTGTTTTTGCACTTTGTTTTGTTCGTTTTCCCTTACCTGTTGAGTAATAATCAATCTTTGACGCTGTTTTAAAGTAAGCAGAGCGATACTTTTTGGCACAACATCCGACAATATTGCTGCACCTTGGCTCCCACCAAATATAAACAAATGGAAAGGCTCTAATTTAGTACTAGCTTTATAAGGCAGATTTGATCTTTTTATAATAGAAGAACGTATAGGATTACCTGTAACCACTACTTTGTCATATAAAAAACCATTTTTTGGACAAAAAAGACCACCTGCAACAACTTTAACCCCTAAAGATAAAATACGATTTGCTCTTCCCATAATGACATTTTGTTCGTGAATTACAGTAGGTATTCTCAAAATTATAGCAGCCAACATAGGAGATAACGTTGGATAACCTCCAAAGCCAACAATTACCTTCGGCTTAATTTTCCTTATAAGAACAAAGGATTCTTTCAATCCCTTCAATAAGCTAATAATAGAACGAAATAAAACAAATAAACTTGAGAAATTTATTTGAGCAGCAGAAATTACATATATAGTCCCCGCAAATTGTTTTTGAGCTAAGTTTTTAGCACGTTCATCTGTTGCTAAGCAGATGTTATATCCTTTTTTTTGTAACTCATGCGATAATGAGACTGCAGGCAAGACATGTCCTCCTGTCCCTCCTGCAACTAATAATACGACATCATTTTTTATCAACATAGATAATCCTTCTGCGAGAAATACTTCACTTATAGGAACGTTTCTCAGGGATAAAACGTGTCAATGATAGTATATACCCCATTGTGATACACATCCCCAACATTGAAGATCCTCCATAGGAAATTGCAGGCATTGTCATACCTTTTGTTGGCAAAAGATGCACATTAACACCAATGCTAATAACTGCCTGCAAACCTATCTGCAATGCAAGTCCAAATATAGCCATACGGGTAAAATCATCTAATTCTCTCATTGCGTATATTAAAGAACGTATAGTAATAAAGGCGAATATGCATATTATGAATATACAAAATATAATTCCAAACTCCTCAGCTGCTACAGAAAAGACAAAATCAGTATGACTATCAGGTATCAACCGTTTAATAGTACCTTCACCGGGTCCCCTACCAATCCATCCTCCATTTATAATAGCATCACGTGAACTATTAGACTGAAAAGAATCTCCGATTCCAGTAAAAAAGTTATTAATACGCACTGTGACATGTGGCATCATATTATATGCTAAGGTCAAACTAATTATCCCCAAAATACCTAATAATATAATCCATATCCAAGAAATGCCAGTGATGAACAACATACATCCCCATATTACAGACACCAAAATACTTTGTCCAAAATCAGGCTGTGCAATTAATAATGCTATTACGATTCCAAATAAAATAAGAGAAAAAATATTTCCTGGGATATCTGGCTGACGAATTTGTTCAGAAAATAGCCAAGCACATACAACGATAAAAGAAGGCTTCATAAATTCAGAAGGCTGTAATGAGATTTCTGAAAAATATAACCAACGCCTAGCTCCTTTAATTTCTACTCCGTAGAACAGCACTAATATCATAGCTATCAAAGACAAACAAAGTATAATTACAGCCGTACTTTTAACCTGTTTTTGAAATAAAAATGAAAAGATTATCATTAAAAATATTGAAGGAAAAAGAAAAAAAGCATGTCTTTTGACAAAATAAAAGCTAGAAAATCTAAGTTTTTCAGCTACTGTTATAGAAGCAGCAAAAGACAACATAAAACCTATTGCTATTAAAGATAGGAAAGAGATCAACATAAACCAGTCTACAGTCCAAAACCAATCTGCTAAAATTCCCTTTTCAGTGCGTTTTACCATGATGATTGTCTTTCTTTTTCTATATCAACTAGCATATCTATCCCATCTATTTTAGCAACATGAGACATAAAAGAAAAACCTCTTTCTCTAAAATTCTTATATTGATCAAAACTTGCACATCCTGGAGAAAACAATACAACAGTAGGAACAGTAGAATTAACAACATAACTAGTAGCACTTATTACCGCTTTTTCAAGAGTTTCAGAGATCTCATAATCTACTTTACCATCCAGCTGAATAGCAAAACTATCTGCTGAATCACCAATAAGATATGCTTTAGTGACTTTTGATAAAAAAGCTAAAATACATGAAATATCGTTTGATTTAGCCAAACCACCAACTATCCAATGAATTACTCTTTTTTCATCCAAAAAAGCATTAAGCACAGAATGAATATTTGTTGCCTTAGAATCATTAATAAAAACAGTGTTTCCTAATTTTGCTATTTTTTGCCTACGATGTGGTAATCCTCTAAAAGAAGATATAGCAGATTTTATATCTTCTTTTTTTAGTCCCAATTGCATACAAACTGTAACAGCTGCAGCCATATTATGAATATTATATTCATCATTTTGATTGGAAAGATCTAGCAATACCTCTGATGTGGGGGATAATTTAATACATAATTTTTCGATATAAATATCACCTGCTGATGTAACTGGCATAGGATAGATTCTAGTAGTTTTATAACCATTATCAACCATATCAGATGCAATTTTTTCACATACGATATCATTTATGCAAATAATTGCACTTTCGCTATTATTTACAAGATGTTGCTTAATACGTGCATAATTCTCCACAGTATGATGTCTATCAAGATGATCAGGATAAAAGCTAACAAGAACTCCAATTGAAGGATTTATTGTTGGCGAAATGTCTATTTGATAAGAGGAACATTCTATCACATAAAAACGATCTTCAGATAAATCTGCAAGATTCATAATAGGCTTACCAATATTACCACCTAATTGAACATCAAGACCATTTCTTTTTAAAATATGTGCAATCAATGCCACAGTGGTTGACTTTCCATTGGTCCCTGTCACTGCGATAAAATGAGAATTTACACAAGTAAAACGTCTTTCCCGAACGAACAATTCAATATCACCGATAACCTCAATATTAAATTTAAGCGCTAATTTAATACACCAATGAGCTTTACTTCCTGTAATTGCGATACCTGGAGAGACAACCAAAGAAGAAATATTTGACCACCTTATATTGCGAAAATCTTCAACTTTAATCCCAATATTCTTAGCATTAAGAACAGATTTAGGATTATCATCCCAAGCAATAACATGTGCCCCTGAAGCCATCAAAGCATTTGCAACAGCTAAACCAGAATTACCCAATCCAAGAACAGCAACCGATTGACCTTTCAAATAACTTACAAGCACAAAAGTTACCTTATCTTCAAAGTTAATAGACCAACAACGGCTAATATAAAAGAAATTATCCAGAAACGAATTACTATTTGGCTTTCACTCCATCCTTTTTTCTCAAAATGATGGTGAATAGGAGCCATTAACAAGATACGTTTCCCAATTATTTTAAAATATAATACCTGAACAATAACAGATAAAGTTTCAACGACAAATACACCCCCGATAATTATCATTATAATCTCATGTTTTGTTGCTACTGCAATTCCTCCAAGCAATGCACCAAGAGCAAGAGAACCTGTATCTCCCATAAATATAGCAGCTGGAGGTGCATTAAACCATAAAAAACCAAGTCCTGAACCTATTAAAGCCCCAACAATAACTGCCAATTCACCGACACCTGGTACAAAGTTTATTTGAAGATAATGAGCAAAAATAACATTTCCAGAAGCATAAGCAATAAGAGCAAATGCAACAGATGCAATCATAATCGGAACAATAGCTAATCCATCAAGACCATCTGTTAAATTAACAGCATTAGCTACTGCTACAATGACAATAGCACCAAATGGAATGAAAAATATTCCTATATCCAATATAAAATTCTTCATAAAAGGAAATGAAATAGCAGTAGTAGTATCTATACCCAAAAGCTTTGATTTTGAAAAAAATAAAAATGCACACATAGCAATAGTAGCAATGATAATCTCTATAATAATCCTAATATACCACGATAAACCTCTGTGGTTTTTACTAATAATTTTCAAATAATCATCACAAAAACCAACAATACCAAAACCAAAAGCTAAAAATAAAACAATAATAACATGTGGAGAAGAAAAATCAGCCCATAAAAGAGATGATGTTATGATCCCGAATAAGATCATCAATCCACCCATAGTTGGAGTGCCAATTTTTTTAGAATGAATTGGTAAATTATCAATACGAATAGGCTGGCCCTTATCTCCTTGATAGGCTCTAAGCAGAGATATCATCTTATCTCCAAAGGCCAAAATCATAAAAGAAGAGCTTAAAAATGCCGCGATTGATCTAAATGTAATATATTTAAAAAGGTTTAATAATAATATATATTCTGAAAAATCAGCTAATCCAGCAAACATTCAATCCTCTTTTATAGGTTAAAAATATAATAGTATGTGAAATATAAATATAATTAATATTATATCGACAACTGAATGCAATAATTATTATACAGTGTGTAATAAATTTATAAATTATAGTATAAATTCAACAGAATTAATGTGGTTCATAAAACTATATTTTAGAGCATCAATTTAATCAATTATATAAATTATATAAATTAAAATAATCATTTTAGTAATATTTTTACCAATTAAACATATATAATTTAGTAAATGAACGTAGATCCAAAATTACAGCATTTATTATTATACGATTAGTTGTAAAATAAAAATTATTTAATATCACTATTACAAATAGATTAAAATATAAATGCATTATTAATATAATAATCCACATAAGTATTGATTAGATGATATTTATTTAAATATGATTATATGGATAATAGTCAATCATAATTAAAATAATAATTTAGTCATTATAATTAACAATTATAAATTCTTTAAGCATCAACTGAACAAGTTGATGCAATCCACACATATTAGAAGATTTAACAACCATGACATCACCTTGAATTACTGAAGTTTTAATAAATGCAAATAGATCAACTATTTCTGTAAAATACTTCACATTAATATCTATTGACAAAGCATTTTTTAAGTGCACCATATGAACCCCAGTCAACCATACATGCGATATGTTATGTGAACATAGTACTTTTGCAAGATTAATATGAAATAATTTCGACATTTTTCCCATTTCACACATATCTCCAAGCACCGCAATTCGACGACCTGTTCCATATGGAGAAGTTTTAGATAAAACAGATATTGCTGCTTTCATAGAAGCAGGATTGGCATTGTAACTTTCATCAATCAGTGTGAAATATCCTTTTTTTAATGCAAGGTGATAACGCTTACCTCTACCTTTTTGAGGCTTAAAAGTAGCAAGAGCATTAATTGATTTAGCAACGTCAACATCAAGCATCGCAACAATACCTAATGTTGCAACAACATTATATGCCATATGTTTTCCTGAAGTAGCAATAATCACTTCTAAGATATGATCATTTATTTGGAATTTTATCAAAGATTTTTCTGATAATTGCTGAAACTTGATAAGTCTAAAATCAGCATCAACTGATTTTCCAAATGAATAAATTTTGTTAATACCCAAATCCCTTGCCTTATTAGCAAGAAAATCAAAATATGGATTATCATGATTTAAAAGAACAGAACCGTCATTTTCTAATTCTTCAAAGATTTCGGCTTTTGCAGCAGCAATTTCATTCAAATTTGAAAAGTTCCCTATATGAGCTGGAGCAATTGTAGTAATGATAGACATATGAGGACGAACTAATCGAGTCAAAAATCTGATTTCATTAGGAGCGCTCATTCCTAATTCAAAAAAACCAAATTCTGCATCATGTGGCATACATGCCAAAGTTAATGGAACACCTATACGATTATTATAGGAATTTATACTAGCATGAGTTTTCCCTACAGATGATAAAGCCAATTTTAGCATTTCTTTAGTAGTAGTTTTACCAACCGATCCAGTAACAGCAATAATTTTAGCATTAGAACGAAGACGAGATGCAATAGCAAGGTTGTTAAGAGCTAATAAAACATCTTTTACCAAAAATATTGGAACAGATAACTGTCCTATTGAGGAAATCATACTCGCATCTATGACTACGATAGATGCACCTTTGTTTACAGCATCCAAGACATAATCATGACCATCATAACGTTCCCCTTTTAGTGCAAAAAATACATCTCCCGCAACAATAGAACGACTATCTATTGATATTCCACTCACAAAACCTGCGGGGAATTTATCAACAGCTTCACCCTGTATAGCATCCAATAAATCATGAAAACTCCAAAGTTGATTCACAAAGATCCTAACAAAATTTCACGTATTATTTCACAATCAACTGATAACATCTTCTCTCCATCTTTAATAATTTGTACTTTTTCTTGTCCTTTCCCCGCAACTACCAACACATCATCTGCATTCAACATAGAAATAGCCATACGTATAGCATCTTGGCGGCTACCCTCCTCAATAAAACCAGAACAGCCATCAATAATATCAGAGCGAATTGATACAGGATCTTCAGTCCGCGGATTATCATCTGTTACAATGGCAACATCTGACATCTTCAAAGCAATTTGTCCCATAATTCTTCGCTTGCCAACATCACGATCACCACCACATCCAAATACTAAAATAATTTTACCAGAAAAAATATTTCTAATACTTTTTAACATAGTCTTTAAAGAATCAGGAGTATGGGCATAATCTACATAAATTTTTCCTCCTCTTGAATTATCTCCAATATATTCAAATCGTCCAGGAACAAGACTTAATTGCTCTAAAGACTTAATCACATCATCAACATTAATTCCCGTTGATAGGCATAATCCTGCGGCAACAAAAGCGTTATATACTTGAAATTCTCCATGAACAGGAAAAATAATATCATAATTTTTACCATCAATTGAGAATTTCACTCTTTGTTTTCCATTTATTGAAATCAATTGTTTTATGCGAATAAATTGTCCATTATTTCCTACTGATAGCACATGGCATCCTGCTGTTTTAGCACGCATTATTACTTTTTCTGAAAATTCATTATCTGCAAAAATAACTGCAGGAGCGCCTTTAGGTAATAATCTTTCAAAAAGTAACATTTTTGCATCAAAATACGCATCTATTGTTTTATGGTAATCAAGATGATCACGACCAAGATTAGTAAAAGCTCCTGCGAAAAATTTTATACCATCTAATCTATGTTGATCCAATCCATGACTTGAAGCCTCAATAGATAAATGCGTTACCCCTTTAGAAACTAGCAAAGGTAGCAATCGTGAAAGATAAACAGGACTAGGAGTAGTTAATCGACTTTCATTATGTTGAAGGAATGGAATTAGTCCTTCTGTTCCAATCTGACTAGCAGATAATCCTAAATATTGAAAAATCTGACGCACAAAAAAAGCAACTGAAGTTTTCCCAGCAGTTCCTGTAACAGCGAATATTTTTTCAGGATGAGCCCCATATAATCTTGTAGATATAATTGCTAAAAACCTTCTCGTATTATCAACCACAATAATGGGCACATCAAATTTCAAGTTATCTGGATAACAATACAAATTACAAGAATCAATAACAACAGCTGTAGCGCCTAGTTGCAATGCCTGTGAAATAAAATCATGACCATTTAATTTGTTGCCAGCAATAGCAACAAACATCCAACCTTTTTTGATAGCACGACTATCTGAACTGATATGACAAATATCACGTTCTAAGCAATCTGCAGAAAAACTCAATAACTGTTGAGTTAATTCTGGAAAATCACTACATATTAGGTCCTTTAATTTCAAAAACGGCCTCCTTTAAAAATAAAATTTAAGGATTTTAATCAATTGTTTTATGATACAATAGTATAAAAGTTATATCATCTTAAAACAGGTTTTACACCAAGCATATTTGCTGACTTACTAATAATCTCTCCCACCATAGGAGCAACATTAACACCAGCAGTAAGCTTATTGTATACTTTTATTTTTGGTGAATCAATAAAGCTCAAAACAACATACTGAGGATTACTTATAGGAAAAACTGCAATAAAAGAGTTAAAATTTAAATCATTTGCATAATATCCATCAACAACTTTTCGAGCTGTTCCGGTCTTACCACCAACTTCAAATCCAGGCACAAATGCCCTCCTCCCTGAACCACCAACAACACCATGATAAAACAAACTACGCATTGCATCTACAGTGCTTTTTTTAATAACTATACTAGATAGTTTGTCTGCTTCCTCACGAGTTCTATGCATAAAAGTAGGCGGTATTAATTTTCCACCATTAACCAGAGAAGCAGCAGCTACTGCTGTTTGTAAAGGTGTAGTCGCTATACCATGCCCAAAAGCAATCGTCAAAGAATGAATTCTATTCCAATTATAAGGATAAGAAGGCTCCTTATTTTCAGGTAATTCTGTTTCTAATTTTGTTAATAAACCTAGTTTATATAAAAAATCCCTGTGCATCTCAACGCCTAAAGCATCAGCAATTTTAGCAGCTCCAATATTAGAAGAATATTGAAAAATCTCTTTAAGGCTTAATTTTCGCATTTGTGGATGAGAATCTCTGATTAAAAATTTTCCCTCCTTAATAGGATAGCTAGTATCAATTTTATCTTCCAGGGTAAACAAACCACTATCAATAGCCATCGCAATAGTAAATGCCTTAAAAATCGAACCCATCTCAAATATTCCATAAGAAATACGATTAAGCCATCCTTCCTTTAAAGAATTTTTATGCTCATGTGGATCATGATCAGGTATCGATACCATAGCAACGACTTCTCCTGTATTAGCATTCAGAATGACGGTTCCAGCTGCTTCTGCATTATATTTTTTTTTATTTTCAATTAAAGACTGACGAACAATATCCTGCACACGTAAATCAATAGATAATCTAATGGGCTTGATAGATTTTTCTTCCATAAACGACGTTGATAAGATTGATAACCCTTGCATATCAATAAATTTTTCAATTCCTGTTACGCCATGATTATCAATATCAACATAACCCACAACATGTAATGCACTAGATGCAGCAGGATATAAACGCGTTTTTTCAGTACGAAATCCTAATCCTGGAAGGCCTAAATTCAAGATGCTTTTTTGCTGTTGTGGAGTAAGTTGTCGACTTAACCATTGAAATTTAGAATTAGAAGTCAACTTTTTACGAATTTTTTCTACATCAATATCTGGTAATACAGTCTGCAGTTTTTCTACTATCTCATCAATATTAATAACCTTATGTGGTTCGGCATATAAAGAAAAAGTTCGTATATCTGTAGCAAGAATATAACCATTTTTATCAAATATATCAGGACGTGAAGTTATATATAATTCAGAAGGAAGTTTAGAAAAACGATTAACATTTTCATGCTTAATATTACCATATTGAACTAATCGTATTGCAAGAATAGAATATATTCCTAAAAAAAAAACAATTACCATAAAAATACGATTATTAATTTTTATTACAATTTTTTTACGATTATTATGAATGAAGTATTCCTTATTAGGACCTTGAAATGTAATGCGTTTATTAACAAGGTAGTTAACCAAATTCATAGAAAACCAAGTATTAAATCGCGATGTTATAACAAAAGGAAATACCATTTAAAACTAAAAACTCCTATATCAAAAATATATTTTGTTGTACTAAAGGTCACTAATTTACTGTTTTTAAGGTTCTTTTGAGTTTTTATCTTCTCGCATACCACTTGTATCTGAAGAAAAAACTTTTGCATTTCGCGAAAAATCTCTAAATTTTATTTTTGATAAATCATCAATTGATATCAACTGTAAGGTGTCAGTTTGATATAATTGCAGCTCTTTTTGATAAAAAGAAACAAGGCTCTTAATTCGTTGAGGCTGAACTAATAGCGCCAATTGAGCTTTGAGTAATTCAATATAATGTTGTTCTTCTACTATTTTATGTTTCAAAACCTTTAAGTGATCTGTCTTCAAATCTGATTGATGTTTGATGTAATACGTTGCTGTAATAGAAATAATAACTAAGGCGAAAATTACCAAATCAACTGTTTTCAACATTTCTATCTCCAAATAGAGAAAGTTCAGGCAATCTAGGCAACTTAGCAAATGGAATGCTCTTACCTATAGGCGGAGATTCAGTTCTCATTCCAGCACGTAATTTGGCAGAACGAGCACGTTTATTTTTCCCAATATCACTTTCAGTTGGCACCATGACCTTTTTGCATAAAGTTTTAAAAACCACAGGCGTTGTATTAGTTACAGCCATGTTACGAATAAATGTCCCCCTTCCTGAACGACTAGCAAAAAAATTTTTAACAATACGATCTTCCAAGGAATGAAAGGAGACAACTACAAGAACCCCTCCACACTTCAATACTTTTTCTGCGGAAAATAATCCTTTAACTAATTCTCCCAATTCATCATTTACAAAGATACGCAATGCTTGGAATGAACGTGTTGCTGGATGAATGCGATTTTTTTTGATGATATATGCTGTCTTGCTAATAAAAGAGGATAAATCATTAGTTGTTTTAAAGGGATCATATTGACGACGTTTAACAATAGCATGAGCGATACGAGAAGCCTGTTTTTCCTCGCCTAAAATTCCCAAAATACGAATAAGATCTTTAACATCTACATTATTAACGACATCAGCTGCCGATACTCCAGAAGATGACATCCTCATATCTAAAGGACCATCTTTTTGAAAAGAAAAACCACGATCAGCATAATCAATCTGCATAGATGAAACGCCTAAATCAAAGACAATCCCATCAAATCCATCATCTGGAGCATACTTTTCTAATTGAGAAAAATTATCATTAAAGAGAGAAAAATTATCTTTATATTCTTTCATGGTTTTTTGTCCTTTTGAAACAGACAAAGGATCACAATCCAAAGCAATAACCTTTGCCCCTAGTTTACAAAAAGAAAGGCTATAACCCCCCGCCCCAAACGTCGCATCTAAAATAATCTTATCAGGAGTAGGATTAATAAAGGAAATAACTTCTGATAACATAACAGGAATATGGTCATCGTGATCATGATGAATTATATCATTAGATAATTCCTTAGATCCTATGAAAGGCATTTCGCTAGAACAAATAAACTTCATAAAAGACTCCGCATAACCTATTTATCACAATCTTGGAGTGAGTATTTTTTCCTAGATTCTGCTTGAATGGTTTTAAAGTTTTTAGGATTCCACAATTGAAAGTAATTACCCCTACCAACAAAAGTTACTTCATTTACAATCCCAGTAAACTCACGAATAAAATCTGTTACCATGATCCTTCCTTCAGAATCCATTTTCAAAAAAACTCCACCTCCATGAATGAGAAGTGATAACTGATTTGCCTTTGTTGAAAGAGGATCATTTCCCTCTATTCTTTGTTCAAACTTTTCAAGTAAATTACTATCTCCAACGCTTATTGCTGGGAAAAAAAAATCCTGGAAACAATATAGTTCTTTAATACAACGATCTATTAAAATAGACCGAAAAACCGAAGGGACAGAAACGCGCCCTTTTGAATCTATACTTTTAGTTGCATTAGATAAAAAACGTTTCATTCACACCACGCCTCAACACAAGCGTTAAAAATAGTTTATTTTTTTTTATGTAGCCATATGGGATAACATGGGAAAAATTGGGCGTCAATGGGATAATTATTAACTATATGTAAAAAGAAAAGAAATTATACCTTTGCTAAATAAATAATAGTTTATCGAAGAACATCGATTTTACTTTAAAAATATAAAAAACGTATTTTTTACGATAAATAATTCCTAAAAAAGGAATAAAAGAATAAAAAACATCATTATTAGAATAATATTAGGATAAAGCTGTAAAAAACATAAAATAATATTTATCGTTTTTAAAGGAAATAAATATAAAACTTAAAATTATAATATCTATTTATTCTCGTAAAAATACTTTAATGAAGATATAATTAGTGTAATTAACTAGATGATTAAATCATATTTCAAAGCCAAATATACAATCACAACAAATCATCCCATAAATGACCAAATTTTATGATTAATACTGCAAATCTCATCAATGTTTAAGACAATACTATTATAAGTATGATCTGTATAAATATAATATATAAAAAGACTAACTAAATCAATTAATTGATGATATAAGCATAAAAACATCATTATTAGATGATTTATTAAATATCTATAATATATACATCAAACAACAATAATATTAAACAAAAGTATGATAAGTATATATTAAAACATATACATGAATAAATATAAATAATTTTATAAATAACTTAAACTGTTTCAGTTAAAATCATCTACTAGGAACAAAAATATATAAACAATTAAAAATAAGAAATTTGTATACATTCTATGTTTTAGAACGAAACAAATAAAATTAGGCTTTTTCTTGAAAGTAACAAGCCTAATAATTGTCAAAATAGTTTTATATCAAAGATATTTACATATTTCATGCTTTAACAATATAATCTTATTGGCAATTTTCAAAATTACTTGCTACAGCTAATGCAGCCATATTGACAATACCCTCTGCAGAAACCGATGAAGGCAAAATATGCGCAGGCAATTTTGCTCCTAATAAAACTGGTCCGATAAATGTTCCATTTGCGATTGATTTTGCAATTGCCAAAGCAATATTTGCAGAATCAATATTCGGAAAAATCAATAGATTAGCATTATTAGAAATAGCTTGATTTGGCATAACATCATCACTCATCATATTAGAAAGATCAATATCTTGCTGAACCTCACTATCAATTACCAAATCTGTAGACATATCACGTATAATTTTTAAAGATTCACACATTTTCAAATAGCTATCCGTATCATGTGAGCTGCAATTTAAATGCGATAATAAAGAAATACGCGGGACAATTCCAAGAGGATTTAAAGCTTTTGCTGCCATTTTTATACTTTCTGCTATTTCTTTTGCAGAAGGATCAAGAGATATATGAGTATCGGCAAAGAATAAAGTTTTATTTTTAGTAAATAATATACTCATTGCAGAATAATTACTTATATCATTTCTTTTGCCTATAATATTATCGATATATTCTAAATGACTTTCATATTGCGAATCAATTTCACATATAGAGATCATAGCATCAGCTTTAACAAGTCTAAGCGCCAAAGAACCCATCAAAATATTATTAGAACGAATAATATTATGATCAAAATCCATAGAAATACCCTTTGCAGCATTTAATGAACGATATAAATCAACAAATTCTTGGAAAGAATCTTCACTATGCGGATCAATAATATCAAAATCTTTTCCAGCAACTATTTTCAAAGCATAACTAAGAATAGCTGACTGAATTTTCAATGGATCGCCAATAAGAACTGGCCTAGCAATATTTGCTTTTGCCAAAGTTTGTGCTGCACGCAACACTCTTTCACTTTCTCCTTGGCAAAACAATACTCGTTTACAAGCTGTTTTTTTTGCAACTTCAAAAACCGGATTCATCAAAGAACTGATTGGAAAAGCAAAACGCTTCAATGAATCTCGATAAGCATCATAATCTTTGATAGGATATTTAGCTACACCTGTTTTTTCAGCAGCAATAGCAACCGCTGGAGCAATATGCAAAATTAAATTTGGATCAAAAGGCGAAGGTATAAGATAATCAGGACCAAAAACAGGATGTTTATCTGAAAAATTCTGAATAACTACATCATGAGGGACATCTCTTGCTAATTTAGCCATAGCACGAACTACTGCTATTTTCATTTCTTCATTAATATCACTAGCTCCACAATCAAGCGCGCCTCTAAAAATATAAGGGAAACATAATACATTATTCACCTGATTGGGAAAATCAGAACGTCCTGTACAAACCATTGCATCTGGTCTAATTTTTTTTACCACATCTGGCATAACTTCAGGAATAGGATTTGCTAAAGGCATAATCAATGGATTTTTAGCCATATTTTTTAATACAACTGGATCAAGAGCATTAGCTACGGATAAGCCTAAAAACACATCAGCGTTTTCCATTGTTTCAGCAAGTGTCTTTGAACCTGAATCCTGAGCGTAGGCTGACTTCCATTTATCTACCTTTTTTTTACGTCCTTTATAAACAAGACCCTCGAGATCATGAATCCAAATATTTTCGCGTTTAACTCCCATTTTAACCAATAAGTTCAAACAAGCTAATGCAGCTGCACCTGCACCCAAAGTGACAATTTTAATATCCGAAAAAGATTTTTTGGCTAATTCCATTCCATTCAAAATTGCTGCAGCGACAGTAATTGCAGTTCCATGTTGATCATCATGAAAAACCGGGATATCCATCTTTTCAGATAAAATTCTTTCTACTTCAAAACATTCAGGAGATTTAATATCCTCTAGATTTATTCCACCAAATGTTGGCTCTAATGAAGAGATGGTCGATACCATAGTTTCGATATCTTTTGCATCAATTTCTATATCAAATACATTAATCCCTGCAAATTTTTTAAATAGCACTGCCTTCCCTTCCATAACAGGTTTAGAAGCCAAGGGGCCAATATTACCCAAACCAAGAACAGCAGAACCATTAGAAATAACAGCAACAAGATTAGATCGAATCGTATATATTGAAGCCTTATCAGGATCTTCATGAATAGCCATACATGGAAATCCAACACCGGGAGAATATGCAAAAGAAAGATCTCTTTGATTATTAAGATCTTTAGTAGCATTAATTTCCAATTTGCCAGAGATAGGATATTGATGATATGCGAGAGCGTTTACAGATAAATGTTCTTCTAATTGAAGTTCAGGATGATTTATCTTTTTTGACGATTTATTTCTCATAACAAAAATATCCTTTTTAGAAAATAACAACATACAATACGCAATATGCAATCATATAATGTTTATTTAATTAACTGACATAGACTATTGCCATTTATATTATCAAGCATTTACTATTTAGGAACATATTTAATATAAAACTACTAATATATTAAGCAAGATGCTTTGTTCATTGTAAAAAAAATGAACAAAATCAGAACTATGTCTGTCAAATCACCATATGGAATTAATAATAAATGCCAATAAAATCAAGGCATATCACTTCTAATAACATAATTATGTCTATCTCGGAAGATGGTACCCTACTTTTAAAATTTATAGGAACATGGAAGGCTATAGATTCATCTAAAATGGCCAAGGATATAATTACAATTTTAGAAAAATCCAAGAAAGATGATATTGCTATAGTAGATTTATCAGGGATAAAATCAATTGATACCATAGGTGCTGTAATTATAGTTAGACTTAGAGAAAAATATCAAGGTAATATTGAGTTTAAAGGAGCATCTGCTTCAGTTAATCAAATGATTTCAATTGTATCTTTTGCAGGCTTATATAATGATACAGATAATAATTATACAGAATTAAGAAAATCACCTAATACAATCTCAAGGATATATTCATATATAGGGGAAAGCATTTCAACATTATCGTATAGTTTTTTAGACCAGATGCATATTTTGGGATTGATGACTAATAATCTCTGCGAGTTGATTGCTAGTAAACGTAAAATAAAAGAGTTTATACCTGCTTTTACTACACATTTACATCATATTGGTGTAAAAGGTGCTCCGGTTATTATTCTAATTTCTCTTATAACTGGCGCAGTGATAGCACAACAAGCCGCATTTCAACTTGCTAATTTTGGCGCAGAAATTTTTTCAATTGATTTAATTAGTGTTTTACAGCTACGAGAAATTGGAGTTTTACTAACGGCCGTAATGATTGCTGGACGATCTGGAAGTGCCATTGCTGCTGAAATCGGAGCTATGAAAATAAATTCAGAGCTTGATGCAATAAAAGTAATGGGTATAGACATAGTTAGTGTTATAATGTCGCCACGTATTTTCGCTCTCATTATTTCATTGCCGCTTCTAACTATTCTAGCTAATATTTCGTCTATTATAGGAGCTTCTGTTATTATCTGGAAATATTATAACATGCCGTTTAACGTTTTTTTTACTCGTCTTCACTCGACACAAACATTATTAAATATTTGCGCAGGACTATTAAAAGCACCTTTTATGGCAGCTGCTATTGGCATTATTGCATTTAAAGAAGGATTAAAAGTAAAATACGACGCTAATTCGATAGGTAATACAGTAACAGCTTGCGTTGTTAAATCAATTTCAATGGTTCTAATAATAGATTCTCTTTTCGCTGTATTTTATTTCGCAATTGGTATATGATCTATAGGAAAGAATACCTTATGCAATTAAACGATACGTCTACAAAAGAAAAAGTACTATCCGTCCAAGACCTAACTGTTGTGTTGAACAATGAAGTTATACTTAACAAAGTTAATTTGGATATTTACCGCGGTGATATAGTTGGAATCATAGGACCATCTGGAGTTGGAAAATCCATATTGATGAGAGCGATTATTGGCCTTATACCACATGTATCTGGAACTATTAAAATATTAAAAGAAGAGTTTTTAAATTCTAAAGAAAAGATAGATTTTTATCTAGGAACTAAATTAGGAGTTCTATTCCAGCATGGTGCATTATTTTCATCTATGAGCGTTCATGATAACATCAGTGTTCCAATTCGACAAAATAACAGTTTGCCGGAAAGCATTATCAGTGATATAGTTAAGCTTAAAATGTCTATGGTAGGTCTTCCTATTGAAACAGCTAGTTTAAGCCCTTATCAATTATCAGGAGGAATGATAAAAAGAGTTGCATTGGCAAGATCATTGGCAATTGATCCTGAACTTATTTTTCTAGATGAACCAACCTCTGGATTAGATCCTATAGGTGCATCAGAATTTGATAAATTATTAGTTAAATTACGTAATTCTTTAGGATTAACAGTGTATATGATAACACATGACATTAATAGTTTAATGTCTACTTGCAATAGAGTAATAGTAATGGTCAAAAATGGCATCATATACAACGGAAATGTTAAAGACATGCTTTCTTCTGATTATCCATGGGTGAAATCATATTTAACTAGATTAAATAAGGACGTTGATTTATAAATGGAAAATAAAAATTATTATATATCAATAGGAATATTTACAATTACAATAATAGTTTTGGCATTCTTTGCTATATACTGGTTATTACACTCTGATAAATATGATGGACCAACGGATGAATTAATTGTACGTATACCAGGATCAGTCGATGGATTATCAGTTAACTCAGCTGTTCGTTTTAATGGTATTAAAATCGGAGATATCACGGGATTATATATTGATTCCGAAAATCCATCTTACTCAATCGCTAAAGTTAATATCAGATCTGATATGCCTATATATCCTTCAACTAGAGCAATGATTATATCCCAAGGGATAACTGGAATAACACATATTGAGTTATCTAATAAAAACAAAGGAAATAAGACTGTTTTCCAAATTGCAAAAGAATCAAATAAACTTGCAATAATTGATGCAATTCCATCAGGGTTAAATAATTTTTTACTCAAAACAGAAGAAACACTGCATAATGTCAATTTATTATCCGGGAAAGTGAATAATATTTTAAATAGGATAGAAAAACCTATAAACAACACTATTAATAATATTGAAAATATATCGACAGTAATCGCAGAAAATATTTCTAGTATCGATAATATGACTAATGGCGATAATAATTTATCTGAAAAAACATCAGATCTAATAGATAATTTTACGAATATTCTTAAAAAGATTGATAAAATGATTGATGTAGTTGATACTACAAAAATCAATAGAATAATAGGCAATATTCAAATTGCCAGTGATAATTTTGTAAACACATCAAATAATTTTGATAATACCATTAATGGGTTAAATGAAACTAATAAAACTTTCCAGACAGTTGGAAAAAAAGCAGATGGAATTATTTCTAATGTTAAAGAAACAATAAATAGTAAAGAAATGGCTGCTTCTTTAAATAATGTGTTTAAAACAACTGATAACATGCGTGAAAGTACAGCTGCTATACGTAATATTATGGATCAATTGAAAGATATTATGACGAAAATGAAAAATTTATCAGGCAATAAAGAAAACAAATCACTAATTGAAGAAGCAAATATCACAATGAATTCTTTAAGTAATGCCGCCAATCAACTAAACAAGTATATTCCTCCTATAGCAAATAATGTAGAAAAATTCTCAAATAATGGATTGAACGATTTACAAAATCTAATCGGAAATATGCAAGAAAGCGTCGATCATTTTAATGAATTTATTGATAATTTCAGACATAATCCGCAAAGGATAATTTGGGGAACAGAAACGATAAAATCATATAAACCTAAGCATTAATAAAATAGCTTGTTAATTAATAATGCTTTAGAACAATGTGTAATCTAACTTATGGATAATAAATTGAGTAATCTTTATAAAAAAATTATACCTTACAGTGTAATCACATTATCATGCATGTTACTTTCTTCCTGTTTTGGAAATATAACTAAAGATACATTTGAGCTTTCAAACAGTAATTTTAGTACAGGCGAAAATAGAGATATTAAAGATAATATTAAAATTATTATCAACGAGCCAATTTCTCTTAAAATATTAAATAGCGAAAATATAATTATTCGTTCCTCTCCTATTGAAATGAGATATTTAATAGATTCTCAATGGAGCGATAGACTGCCACGCATGATACAATCAAAACTCATTTCAAAGTTTGAAAATAATCAGAAAATATTAACTGTATCTAGAACAAATCAAGGAATATATTCAGGATATCAACTATCTTCCAATATCCAATCATTTGAAATTAATATTGATCAAAATCAAGCTGTAATTTTAATGTCTATAAAAATCATAAATTTAAATACAGGCGATATCGTGGCACAAAAGGTATTTCATGCTGAAGAACCTTTTCTAAAAGATAATAAACTGTACTTCGTGCAATCTCTTGATATTGCATTTAATCGTATGTCTACAGAAATTGTAAAATGGACACTTTCATCCATATTATCGCAAATGCCTATAACTAAATAGAATGGTGAGTTATTAAAATAAAAGATAAGCAAAAAACATTTAATTTAAGTAATTTTAATAGCCAAAATATTTTATATATAGATAATTATATATAACTTATAAATAATATTTATGAATATACATTCTCTATATAGAATATGATTTGTCTATATCAATAATTAAAAATAATATATGTTATCAAAAAGCTATAATATTGATTATATTGATTTTTAGTCGATAAATAGCATTTAGAATTATATTTATCTATGTCTAAATTAGATTAACAAATCAAAATCACAGAAATACATAAAATAAAAACTTATATAAATAAAATAATTAGATTATCAAATAGTTTTAATCTATATGCTAAAAATCATACTATAATAAGCAAATTACTAAGATAATAAAAATCGGATAATGACAAAGTAATCACATATTGTATAAAATAATAATTTTATAGGATAAATAAACAGTATTTAAAGATATACAAATACATATATCTATACATTATCATATAATCAAATCGATATAAAAATACTGCTGTTAATCTTAGATCAACTAAATCAAATGAAGAAATAGAAAATTTATAACCTTAATATAATACATTATGTTATTAAGATAAAAGAGAATAATGCTATTCACATTATTCTAATATCATATTTTAACATATTTATCATTTGATTCAGTATTATTCGAAGAATTATTTTTTTCTTTGACAATCATCTGATCTCTATGCATAGCAATACGACGTTTTTCTCTTAAGAGAGCTCCTGTTCCAGCAGGAATTAAACGACCAACTATAACATTTTCCTTCAGTCCCTCTAGCATATCAACTTTTCCTGCAATAGCTGCTTCTGTAAGAACCTTTGTTGTTTCTTGGAATGAAGCAGCAGATATAAAGGATTTTGTTTGCAGAGCAGCCTTAGTAATTCCCTGTAACACTGGAGAAAAAACGACAGGTTTCTTTTTATGATGAATAAGTTCTTTATTAATCGCTTCTACTTCAACCCGATCTATATTATCACCTAAGACATATTCACTATCACCTACATCAATAATCTCAACTTTTTGCAACATCTGACGAATAACTACTTCTATATGCTTATCGTTAATTACAACTCCCTCAAGACGATAAACCTCTTGAATTTCATTAAGCAAATAAGAAGCCAAAGCTTCTACACCTTTAATACGTAAAATATCATGAGGTGCAGGATTACCTTCAACTATATAATCACCTTTTTCAACAGTATCGCCATCTTGCAGATAAAAATGCTTGTTTTTTGGAATAAAATATTCAACTGGTTCAAGGCTTTCATCAAAAGGCTCAATTAATACTCGAGATTTATTTTTATAATTACGCTTGATCCTGATAGTACCACTAATTTCTGCTAACATAGCATTATCTTTCGGACGACGTGCCTCAAAAAGCTCAGCCACACGTGGCAATCCGCTTGTAATATCTTTTGTCTTAGCACTAGAAATTGGTGAACGAGCAAGCACATCGCCTACAGAAACTTTTTGTCCAGGTGTAACTGAAAGGATTGCATCTACTGGCAAAAACCATCTAGCATCAGAACCACGAGCAAATTTTATAACATCACCATTTTCATCTTTTACAACAATTGCAGGTTTTAAGTTCTGACCATGAGTGCTAAAACGCCAATCTATAACTTTACGCTTAGCTATACCTGTAGATTCACCAATACTCTCAATTACAGATAGTCCATCTACAAGATCTTCAAATTCTACTGTTCCAGAAACTTCTGTTATTATTGGAGAAGTATGCGGATCCCATTCTGAGATACGTTGTCCACACTTGACAGAATCACCATTATTAACAAAAAGCTTTGCACCATACATAATACGATACGAAGATTGTTCTTCACCAGAAGAATCCAAAACCTGAAGTGTGGTATTGCGCCCCATTGATATGAGATCTTGTTCAGAATTCAAACATACAGTACAATTTTTAATTTTTACTTTCCCGTCACAAGAAGACTCTATGAAAGACCTGTCAACAACGGTTGCCGCCCCTCCAAGGTGAAAGGTACGCATAGTTAACTGAGTACCAGGCTCTCCGATAGACTGAGCAGCAATAATACCAATAGCTTCACCAACATTAATAATCTTTCCTCTAGATAGATCACGACCATAACAAAAGGCACAAATACCTTTACTAGATTCACAAGTCAAAGGTGAACGAATCCTGACAGATCTAATACCAAGCTCCTCAATATCAGCGACATGAGATTCAAGTATCAATTTACCAGCTTCAATAATACACTCATTTGTTAATGGATTAATAATATTCTCAATAGTAGTACGCCCTAAAATTCTACTACCCAAAGAAGAGACAACCTGTCCAGAATCAACAATTGATCTAACAGTCAAACCTCTATCAGTTCCACAATCAACTTGAGTGATAACACAATTCTGATTAACATCGACAAGTCTCCTGCTCAAATAACCAGAGCTAGCGGTTCTCATAACAACGTCAAGCAATCCTTTACGACCACCAATATTTGATTTAAAGAACTCAAAAACATCAAGGCCACCTTTAAAGTGAGAACGAATAGGTGTTTCAATAATTTCTCCAGATGGTTTTGCTATCAATCCTCTCATACCACCAAGCTGACGCATCTGATGTATAGAACCACGTGCACCAGAACGAGACATCATAAATATAGAATTCATAGGCTTTTGACGACCAGTTTCTGGATCGAATTCAACCTCTTTCATCCGAGCCATCATCTCTTCGGTCACTTTATCAGTTGCCTTACCCCAAAGTTCAACAACCTTATTATATTTTTCTCCCCGAGTAATGAGACCATCATTATATTCCTGCTCATAATCTTTTACCATCTTATCAGCTTCTGCAATAATCTTTTCCTTAGATTCAGGAACAATTATATCATCTTTACCGAAGGAAATACCAGAAGAACAAGCATAAGAAAAACCTAAGCGCATAAGACGATCACAAAAAACAACCGTATTTTCCTGACCACAATTACGATAAACTGTATCAACCATAGATGAAATGTTTTTCTTAGTCATTTCTTGATTACAAATATCAAATGAGATTTTATAATGACAAGGCAATATTTCGCCTATTATCATACGGCCTGGAGTTGTATCATAAACTTTTGATACCTTATTACCATCTGCATCAACACTAGTGTATCTTCCAAGTATCCTGGAATGTAAAGTAACTACTTTATTTTCAAGAGCATGATAGACCTCGCCTACATCAGCAAAAGACATCCCCTCACCAGGGTCACCTTTATGTGAAATAGACAAATAATATAAACCCAAAACCATGTCTTGTGAAGGAACCACAACTGGCACACCACTAGCTGGATGTAAAATATTATTAGTGGACATCATCAATACACGCGCTTCTAACTGCGCTTCAAGTGAAAGCAACACGTGTACAGCCATTTGATCACCATCAAAGTCAGCATTATACCCTTCACAAACCAAAGGATGGAGCTGGATAGCTTTCCCGCTTATAATTTTAGGCTCGAAAGCTTGCATACTCAAACGATGCAAACTCGGTGCACGATTAAGCAAAATAAGGCTCTGAGAGACCACTTCTTCAAGAGCATCCCAAACTTCAGGCTTTTTCTTTTCAACAAATTTTTTGGCCTGTTTAACAGTAGAAACACAACCTTTTTTCTCTAATTGAGCATATAAGAAAGGCTTAAACAACTCAAGCGCCATTAACTTCGGCAAACCACATTGATGCAACAACAATTCTGGACCTGCAACGATGACAGAACGACCAGAATAATCAACTCTTTTCCCGAGAAGATTTGTTCTAAAACGACCCTGCTTACCCTTTAACATATCAGATAGAGATTTCAGAGGACGCCTATTTGCACCAGTTATCACACGCTTATGACGACCATTATCAAACAATGCATCAACTGCTTCTTGAAGCATCCTTTTTTCATTTCTTACGATAATGTCTGGAGCATGCAAGCCGTTTAACCTAATCAAACGATTGTTTCTACCAATAACACGTCTATACAAATCATTAAGATCAGAAGCAGCAAAACGACCAAAATCAAGAGCAACTAATGGACGCAAATCTGGTGGAATAACAGGAATAACAGTCATAATCATCCATTCAGGACGATTCCCAGAATTTAAAAAATTATCAACTATCTTCAGACGTTTCATTGTTTTCTTTCGCCTAAAAATAGAAACGTCTTTAATCAAACTAGAGCGCAAATCAGCAGCCAATTTCTCAAGATCCAATGAAATCAAAAGCTCACGTATTGCATCAGCTCCCATCATAGCTATAAACTGATCTTCACTATAATCATTTAAAGCCTGCAAATACTCTTCTTCTGTTAAAAGCTGATATTTTTCCAATGGGGACAAACCAGGATCAACAACAACATAACTTTCAAAATAAAGAACTCGCTCTATGTTTTTCAAGGACATATCAAGTAATATTGATATACGCGATGGTAAAGACTTAAGAAACCAAGGATGAGCAACTGGGGCAGCAAGGCGAATATGAGCCATACGATCTCGACGAACAGACGATAATGTTACCTCAACACCACACTTCTCACAAACAACACCCTTATACTTCATGCGTTTATACTTTCCGCATAAACACTCATAATCAGCCATAGGGCCAAAAATCCTAGCACAGAATAAACCATCTCTCTCAGGCTTAAAAGTACGATAATTAATTGTTTCTGGCTTCTTTATCTCACCATAAGATAAAGATAATATCTTCTCCGGAGAAGCAATTGAAATCCTAATAGAATCGAAATCTTTATCATCTGTCCATGGATTAAAAAATCTCATGATCCCTTGTTGCATATGCCATCTCCAAACGTAATTTATACCCAAAAGCTATTTAAAGGTAAAATTTTTTAAATAAAAACAAAAGAATAAATAATATTTATAGCCTATATTACTTACTCAAATCAGGAATTTCTTCCATATTTACATTATTTACTACACGAGAATTTTCTAAATCAATACTCAAGCCTAAACCTTGTATTTCTTTTATCAACACATTGAAACTTTCTGGAACTCCTGTTTCAAAAGAATGATCTCCTGAAACGATAGATTCATAAACCTTAGTACGTCCCACAATATCATCAGATTTAATAGTAAGCATTTCTTGCAAGATATACGCAGCACCATAAGCTTGTATACAAGCAACTTCCATTTCTCCCAAGCGTTGCCCTCCGCACAATGATTTTCTTCCTACAGGCTGCTGTGATACAAGAGAATAACTACCGATAGAGCGAGCATGAATCTTATCATCAACCATATGGTTAAGCTTTAACATATAAATATAACCAACAGTTACTGGACGGTCAAATTTCTCTCCTGTAAGGCCATCATAAAGGATAGATTGTCCGCTTTTATCCAATCCAGCCATACCAATCATAAAACTTATATCATCTTCGCTGGCACCGTCAAAAACAGGAGTTGAAACAAATACACCCGACTTCCACTGATCTGCAAAACTCAATACAGACTTATCATCATATTGAGATAATTTATCATATTGAGAACCTTTACCAACGATATTTTGAACAAAAGTCCGCAAAGGAAGTATATCACCATTTGCCTTATAATCATTTATAAGACTTTTGATTTTCTTTCCAAGACCAACGCAAGCCCAACCAAGATGAGTCTCAAAAATTTGACCAACATTCATACGAGATGGAACACCTAACGGATTAAGCACAATATCAACCGGAGTGCCGTCTTCAAGAAAAGGCATATCCTCACAAGGAAGTATACGAGAAACAATTCCTTTATTACCATGACGCCCAGCCATCTTATCTCCGGGCTGCAGTTTACGCTTCATAGCAACAAAAATTTTGACAACCCTTAAAACACCTGGAGGCATATCATCGCCCCATTTAATCTTCTCAACCTTATTTTTAAAACGATTTTCAAGAACAGATTTAGAAGAATCATATCTTGCTTTTAAAGATTCAATATTACGTTGAACTTTTTCGTCTTTAACTGCAAACATCCACCACTGAGAGCGAGGATACTCTGTCATTAAATCACTCGAAAGAACTGTATTCTTTTTAAATCCTTTAGGCCCAGAAACAATAGTCTGACCACATAAAAACTCCATCAATCTACTATAAGTATTACGATCTAGAATTGCCTGCTCATCATCTCTATCTCGATCGAGAATCTCAATTTGCTCTCTTTCAACAGACAAAGAACGCTCGCTCTTTTCAATCCCGTGTCGATTAAAAATACGCACATCAACAACCGTACCAGAAATACCTGGTGGAACACGCAATGAAGTATCACGTACATCTGAAGCCTTCTCACCAAAAATAGCTCGCAACAGCTTCTCTTCAGGCGTCATAGGACTCTCACTCTTAGGAGTGATTTTACCTACTAAAATATCACCTGGATTAATTTCAGCACCAACACAAATAACGCCACATTCATCAATATTCTTTAAACCTTCCTCTGAGATATTAGGAATATCGCGTGTTATCTCCTCCGGACCTAGCTTGGTATCACGTGCCATCACCTCAAATTCTCCTATATGAATAGAAGTAAAGACATCATCAGAAACCATGCGCTCAGAAACAAGCATGGAATCCTCAAAGTTGTATCCACGCCAAGGCATAAAAGCAACTACGATATTACGACCAAGCGCTAAATCTCCAGAATCTGTAGATGGACCATCAGCTATAATGTCATTCTTGCGAACTGTATCTCCAACTTTTACTAACGGACGCTGATTAACACAAGTATTTTGATTAGAGCGTTGAAACTTCGTCAAACGGTAAATATCTACTCCGGAATCAGAAGGATCAAGATTTTCTTCTACAACACGAATTACTATACGCATCGCATCAACTTGTTCTACAATCCCAGCATGTTTTGCGACAATAGCAGCACCTGAACTCTTGGCGACTATCTGCTCCATACCAGTACCAACAAAAGGGGCTTCAGCTTTCAACAATGGGACAGCCTGACGCTGCATATTACAACCCATAAGAACACGGTTTGAATCATCGTTTTCCAAGAAAGGAATAAGAGATGCTGCAATAGAAACAACCTGTTTTGGAGAGGCATCTATAAAATGTATGTTTTTTTGAGGTACAAGAACTTCTTCTCCAGCACATCTACAAAATACTAAATCATCTACGAACAAACCATCTTCATTAATAGCAGAATTAGCTTGAGCTATATAACAATTTTCTTCTTCAGATGCAGATAAATATACAACCTCATTTGTGACCCTACCATCTTCAACTTTACGATAAGGAGTCTCAATAAAACCATATTCATTAACACGAGCAAAAGACGCAAGCGAACTTACAAGACCTATGTTATGACCTTCAGAGGTCTCAGCAGGACAAATACGTCCATAATGTGTAGGATGAACATCACGAACCTCAAAACCCGCTCTTGCCCTTGTAATACCACCTTGACCCAAAGCAGACAAACGACGGGTGTGCGTAATACGAGATAGAGAATTAACATGTTCCTCAAGCTGTGATAATTGCGAAGAACAGAAAAAATCACGCACAGCAGACACAACAGGTTTAGCATTAATCAAATCCTGCGGCATAACCGTATCAATATCAACCAAGGAAATTCTTTCCTTAATAGATCGTTCCATACGCAATAGCCCGAGTCGATATTGATTCTTTAACATCTCACCAACAGAACGAACTCGACGATTACCTAAATTATCAATATCATCAATCTTGCCTTTACCATCACGTAGATCTATCAACACCTTAATGATAGCTATGGCATCTTCCTTTCTAATATGACGAACAGTATCAGGAGCATCAAGGTTAAGACGCATATTCATCTTAACACGACCAACAGCCGAAAGATCATATTTATCAGGATCAGAAAAAAGATAATTAAACATTGACTCAGCAGCAGAGACGGTAGGAACATCACCGGGACGCATAACACGATATATATCTAAAAGCGCATCTTGACGATTTTCATTCTTATCAGCAGCTAAGGTATTACGTAGATACGCATTACTACTTGCAGAATCTACATAAAGGGTAGGAATATCATAAATGCCAGCAGATATAATTTTATCTAAACTATCCTCATCAATCTCATTACCAGCCTCAAGATATATTTCACCAGTCTCCGTGTTGACTATATCTTCCGCCACATAAAAACCATATAAAGCATCACGCTCTATTCCTAAGCATTCTATCCCTTTATCCTTAAATCCCTTAAATAACAACGGACTAAGCTTACGCCCGCTATCAACTACAACTTCACCTGTATTTATATCAATCAAGTTATAAGATAATTTCGAACCTATCATTATCTCAGCAGAACTTAATGGAAAAGACCAATAATCACCTTTTTTAGTATAACTAACCTTAGAATAAAAAGTAGATAAAATCTCCTCATGATCCATTCCCAAAGCCATCAAAAAAGAAGTTACAGGAATTTTACGACGTCTATCCACCCGCATATGGATAATATCTTTGGTATCAAATTCTATATCAAGCCATAAACCCATATTAGGGATTATACGGCATGCATATAGCAATTTGCCAGACAAACTAGCTCTTCCTTTATCGTGATCAAAAAGTATACCAGGAGAACGATGTACTTGAGAAACAACAACTCTAGGAGTACCGTTAATAACAAAGGTTCCATCCTCTGTCATCAAAGGTATATCACCCATATAGACGCTTTGCTCTTTTATATCTTTAATAGATTTAGCACCAGTAAACTCATCTATATCAAATACAATCAAACGCAATATAATCTTTAATGGAGCAGAATATGTCAAATTACGTCTAAGACAATCTTCAACATCAAACTTTGGAGGCTCAAATTCGTATGATACAAACTCAAGCATCGCAGCTCCAGAAAATGCAGTGACAGGAAATACCGAACGAAAAGCATCCTGCAAACCCTCATTAGGACGAGAATCACTAGGATGGTCAATCATCAAAAATTTATCATAAGACGCTCTCTGAACTTCAACGAGATCAGGTATGTCAATTATCTCAGGTATTCTTCCAAAAAACTTGCGCTCACGCCCGAGACCATTGAACACAATACCTTTAGCCATTGCTTCTCCTCATCATCAAATCACGAAAAATAAAAATAATAGGAAACTATAGAAATCACTTCCAAAAGCGATATAATCCCTTAAAAACATCAAAAAAAAAATAAATCAACTATTCCAGATCAATTTTCGCTCCAACAGCAACAAGCTTTTCCTTAATTTCTTCTGCTTCAGCCTTAGAAACAGCTTCTTTTATAGTCTTAGGACAGGATTCTACAAGCGCTTTAGCCTCTTTTAATCCAAGCGAGGTAATTGTTCTAACTTCCTTAATAACAGCAATTTTGCTATTATCAGCAAATCCAGACAATACAACATTAAAATCAGTTTGTTCCGCAGCCTTAGAAACAGCATCATCCGCAGGAGCAGACTGAGCAGCAGGAGCAGCAGATAAGAAAGAAGCAGCTGAAATACCTAATTTCTCCTCCAGCTTCTTCGAAAGCTCTGAAGACTGCATAAGTGTAAGAGAGCATAATTGATCAACAATTGAGTCAAGATTAACATTGGACATTTACGTATTTCCTTTTATTTTCTTTATAATTAACAAAACTAATCTTGCTTATTTTCTTCCATACAAGCAGATATAATATGAAAAAAACGAGCATGAGGCGCATTAAGAGTTCTAAGCAACCTGACAGAATTATGCTGAATACAGCCTAAAATCCTAGCACGAAGTACATCAATGCTCGGAAGAGAGGCTATCTCTTTTATGGCATCATTATCCAATATCCCCTTGTCCAAAATGCCACCAATAATCTTAAATTGATCATTCTCTTTTGCAAAATCAACAGAAATTTGGGGTGCAGCAACAGGATCTTTGGAACAAACTATCAAAGATTGCCCAGAAAAAAAATCAGACATACCCTGAAAATCGGTGTCTTTGATAGCAACCTTAACAAGACGGTTCTTTACAACCTTAGCAAATCCTCCCGCTTCTTTCATCTTTTTTCTAAGACTACCGATTTGCGCAACATTTATTCCTTTATAATGAGCAACAACTACTGAGTTATAAGAAGAAAAAATCTTACCTAACTCCGCAACCTCTAAGATTTTTTCCTGCCTTTTCAACTCTTATCTCCAGATGACAAACATATAAACATATACAAACCTTTTTTATTCACATCCGAAATCAAAAATTCCACAGCCAAATTATTAACAACTCTATAACAAGCAAGGAAATACCTAGAATATAATTCTTGATAAATAATAATAAAAATCAAGGATTTTTAATAAAAAAAACACTAAACAGTTAATGAGGAAAGGTCAACCCTTACACCACGCCCCATAGTAGATGATAAAGTAACTCGCCTCATATATTCACCTTTAGAGGAAGAAGGCTTGGCCTTAATAACCGCATCTACAAAAGCCAAAACATTCTCTTCTATTTTTTTATTTTCAAAAGAAACTTTGCTTATACCAGCATGGACTATACCAGCTTTTTCAACACGAAAATTAACGGCGCCTCTTTTCAAAGAATGAACAGCATCAGCAACATCCATAGTCACAGTACCAAGCTTAGGATTAGGCATAATACCACGAGGCCCTAAAACCCTACCTAATCTACCAACAAAAGGCATCATATCAGGAGTTGCTATACAGCGATCAAAATCTATATTACCATTCTTCACTATTTCAAAAAGGTCTTCCCCTCCAACAATATCAGCACCCGCATCTCTAGCCTCATCAGCTTTCACAGAAGTAGCAAAAACAGCCACTCGAACAGCAACACCTGTACCATTAGGCATACTAACAACACCACGAACCATCTGATCAGCATGACGAGGATCAACTCCTAAATTCATCGCAATCTCGACAGTTTCATCGAATTTAGCTATAGCACGCTCCTTTATCATCGAAATTGCATCTCTTAAACTGTAAAAAGCATAAGGATCAATTCCTTGAGAAATACGCTGCATACGTTTTGAAATTTTAGAAACCATACTCTTAATCCACCACATCTATACCCATTGAAATAGCAGAACCCTCTACCATGCGCATAGCTCCCTTAATATTAACATCACCCATATCACATAATTTCTTTTCAGCAATTTCACGAATTTTTACACGAGATATAGATCCACAAGATTCCTTACCAGGAAGCTTAGATCCTGACTTAATGCCCACCTCACTTTTAAGGAAAAAACTGACTGGAGGCTGACTCATAGTAAAAGTAAATGATTTATCATTATAACAAATCACTGTAGTTGGAACAGGAATACCCTTTTCCATATCTTTAGTCGCCGCATTAAAAGCCTTACAAAATTCCATAATAGGAACACCAGTTTGACCAATAGCAGGACCAACTGGAGGAGAAGGTTTTGCAGAACCAGAATCTATCTGCAATCTGACACGACGAACAATCTTTTTAGCCATACCTAGTCCTTCATAAATAATAATTTATATATTACAACAACAAATTTGAAAACAAATCAAAAAACATAAGCTATACGCAATACATACACATAAAGCAAACATTTTCAAACAAGTAAATAAATTTATGAAAAAAAATTAAACGATCTTTTCAACCTGATTATAAGAAAGCTCCACAGGAGTAGCTCTACCAAAAATTAAAACTTCTACTTTAAGGCGAGACTTGTCTTCATCAACATCCTTAACAATACCATTAAAAGAAGCAAATGGACCATCAGAAACATAAACCTGTTCACCGATCTCAAACATAATAGAAGAAACAGGCCCATATTCGGATGCTTCAACTTGACCCATAATACGATTTATTTCCTCATCTGAAACAGGAGAAGGATTATTGTCAGATCCAAGAAAACCTATTACTTTCGGAGCTGATTTAATAGCATGATATACTTCATCATTCATAACAGCTTTTGCTAATACATAACCTGGGAAAAACCTACGTTCAGAATCTACTTTCCTTCCTTTACGAACAACAACAACTTTTTCAGAAGGCACTATGATTTCTTCCAAAAAATTTCTCAATCCAGTCCTATTCAATCTCTCACAAATAGATTTAACAGCACTCTTTTCACAATTAGAATATACTTGGATTATAAACCAACGAGACACCATCCTATCACCCGACAACTAATCACCTCACATATAGAATAAAACTCATAATTGATCCTATAAAATGGTCAACCATCAAAAAAAAAACTGAAGAAACAACTAACATAATCATTACAAGAATAGCCGAAACAACAACCTCGTTGCGAGACGGCCAAATAATTTTTTTTACTTCAATTTTAACATTTTTTAAAAAGTCTAGCAAAGCCATTAAAACCACCAATTATTTTTAAATAGATATCTCAGAATATCTTTAGAACACGCGCTTATTATAAAATCAAGAGATAAACCGCAGATCTACACAATTATGACACAACAACTAATTAAATAGAAACAAAATGGCAGGGGCAGAGGGACTCGAACCCACGGCCTGCGGTTTTGGAGACCGCCGCTCTACCAACTGAGCTATACCCCTTTTCTTCTAAAAAACTGATTTATATATCGCCAATACTAAAAACATTATATTTAAATATTAAATCACTCAATAATATCAGTCACAATACCAGCACCAACAGTTCTACCACCTTCACGAATAGCAAAACGACGACCTTTTTCAATAGCTATAGGATAAATAAGCTCTACAGTTATAGAAACGTTATCCCCAGGCATTACCATCTTAGTATCACCATCCAATATAACCTTACCAGTAACATCAGATGTACCAATATAAAACTGCGGACGATAATTGTCAAAAAAAGCAGTATGACGACCACCTTCAGACTTCTTCAAAACATAAACCTTACATCTAAACTTATGATGCGGCTTAATAGAACCAGGAGCACAAAGAACTTGCCCTCTAACAACATCTGAACGTTGTATACCCCTAAGCAATATCCCAACATTATCACCAGCAATACCACTATCCATCACTTGTTGAAACATCTCAACACCAGTACATGTCGTACTAGCCGTCGGACGAATACCTACTATCTCAAGGGGATTACCTACCTTAACAGATCCTCTACTAATACGCCCAGTCGCAACAGTACCACGACCACCAATAGAAAATACATCTTCTACATTCATCAAAAAAGGTCCGTCAACATCTCTAACAGGAGTAGGAATATAACTATCAACCGCTTTCATCAATTCATGAATAGAATCTTCTCCTATCTCCTTATTCTTCCCCTCCATCGCACAAAATGCAGAACCTCTAATGAAAGGTATCTCATTACCGGGAAAACCATTCTCGGTCAAAATCTCGCGAAGCTCCATCTCAACAATCTCGATAACCTCTTTGTCAGCATCGCTAATCATATCAACCTTGTTAATGTAAACAACAATAGACGGAACACCAACCTGACGAGCAAGAAGAATATGCTCCTTAGTCTGAGGCATAGCACCATCATTGGCAGAGCAAACAAGTATCGCACCATCAACCTGCGCAGCACCAGTTATCATATTCTTCACATAATCAGCATGACCAGGACAGTCAACATGACAATAAGACCTGCTATCTGTCTTATAGGAAACATGCGCCGTAGAAATAGTAATACCTCGCGAACGCTCTTCCGGAGCCCTATCAATCTGATCATACGCAGTAAAATCACCGTAATACTTCGTAATAGCAGATGTAAGTGTCGTCTTACCATGATCAACGTGACCTATAGAACAAACACCTATATTCTCTCTGTCTCGAACAAAACTTACCTTAGCCATCCTATAATTTCCCCTTATCCCTCGTTATCCATAATAATTAAAAATAATCATGAACATAACATAAAGCGGTAAAGCAACAAACAAAATATAAACTCATAAATGCATGAGAAATATTAAATTTATAACAATCTAAATGGTAGCGAAGGAGGGATTCGAACCCCCGACACAAGGATTATGATTCCTCTGCTCTAACCAACTGAGCTACCCCGCCAAATTTTACTATATCTAAAACACATTGATTACGATTATCAACATCAAACTGTCAACAAAAAAACTGAATAAGAACACTAATTGATTTAAAACCAAACTAATTACATTAAATTTATCTAGTCCGATGACTAAAAGTATCTTTGCCAGTTATAGAAAACAGCATTTGCTCTACCTCATTAGAACGCTTAGAGTAACTAATAAATCCGCCTCCTAGAACAATTGCCTCCATTGAATCAGAGCTATAGAATACACATGCCTGACCTGCAGAAACACCTTCCTCACCATTTTCAAATTCTACATAAAATCCATTAATATCCTTCCCAACAAATACAGGAACAGGATCTTGTGAAGAACGAATTTTAGCAAAACATTTAAAGCCAACAGTTGCTACATCTTCAAAAAAACCATCTCCTAACCAATTTATATCACGCAAATAAATACTATTAACCTCTAATGCTTCTCTAGGACCAACGATTACTTTAGCGCTATCTGCATCCATATGAACCACAAAAAGCGGCTCACCAGTCGAAACACCAAGACCACGCCTTTGACCTATAGTATAATCAACAATGCCTTTATGCCGACCTAATACTGTTCCATCTAGATGTATAATATCTCCTTCTAATGAAGAATTCTTATGCAAATTTTTCACTAAGTCAGAATATCTTCCGTTCTGAACAAAACAAATGTCTTGACTATCTGATTTATCAGCAACTTTCAATCCCATCTCTTTTGCAATTTTTCTAACATCTTCTTTTTTCATATCTCCAAGAGGAAAACGTAGATCGCATAACTGCTGCTTAGTAGTTGCGAATAAAAAATAACTTTGATCTTTTGCAGAATCCATAGGTCGACACATTATACGCCGACGAACCCCATCTTCTCCAACATGAATACTAGAACGTATGTAATGACCTGTAGCTAAAATATCAGCTCCTAATTGACGTGTAAAAGACAATAAATCCGAAAATTTAACAGTTCTATTACACTCAACGCAAGGCAAAGGAGTTTCTCCAGCAATATATGAATCTGCAAAAGGAACTATAACAGAATTATAAAAACGCTCCTTATAATCAAAAACATAATGCGGTATACCAATAGATTCACAAACGCGACGCGCATCATAAACATCCTGGCCCGAACAACATGAACCAGATTTTTTTGCCATATTATCTCTAGGATACAGCTGTAACGTGACGCCTATAGTCTCATATCCATCTCGTTTTAGCATTCCAGCTACAACAGAAGAATCAACTCCTCCTGACATGGCAACAACAACGCGTATATCTTTGCGATCCTTATCCAAATCTAAGTTATTCATATTTATCTATACCTACCTAGCATCTTTTATTCATTACAAAACAAACTCAATAACTTATAGATGCAACTAATAACAAAAAAGACAATCAACACATATTCTCAAATTTTTAAATCAAAATCTAGTTTAAATTAAAAATAACAATGCAATAAGTACAAACTTAATAGACTTAAATAATAATAAACAATAAAATTTGGCAAGATCATCATCTATATTTATAACAAATTCAAGAAAAAGCTCGCAAAAAAGCACTTTTCTGAAAATAGAATGCCCACTTTAGCCAATCACAAAGCAATATAAGATCTTCTTTAGAGATAGTAGCTCCTACCCAAATACGTAATCCTGAAGGAGCATCGCGATATGAGCCAATATCATATGCAACCTCTTCATTTTCCAAAACAGAAACTATAGATTTAGCAAAAGCTGTTTGAGAATCTATGCCAAGAGACAAAATATCAGGATCAATAATTTTCATACAAACAGAGGTATTAGAACGAGTCTTCAAATCAACTGCTAAATTATCAATCCAATCATTTTTATGTATAAAATCAAATAACACAGCAGAATTTTCATTGCATCGTTCAATCGTAGCATCAACTCCACCTATTTTTTTAACCCAAAGCAACGCATCAATATAATCTTCTATACATAGCAACGAAGGAGTATTTATTGTGTGCCCTGAGAATAGCTCCTCATTAATCCTACCATCCTTAGTCATGCGAAAAATTTTGGGCAATGGCCTAGCAGGGATATAATTTTCAAGACGTTCAACAGAACGCGGGGATAATATAATAACACCAAATCCAGCTTCTCCACCCAAAACTTTCTGTGCAGAAAAAGTAGTAACATCCAATTTTTTTAAATCAACTTTTTGCGCAAAAACTGCAGAAGTAGCATCACATATCACCAAACCATCTCTGGATTCTGGAATAAATTCAGCATCAGGCACGCATACACCAGAAGTTGTGCCATTCCAAACAAAAACCACATCTCTATTAAAGTTTACTTTAGAAAAGTCTGGTAGATGGCCGTAAGGAGCAGTAAATTCTCGCACATCATCAATCTCTAACATCCGAATATCTGCAATCCAACCAGCTCCAAAACTTTCCCACGCAAGAACATCAACTCCACGAGGACCAAGCAAAGACCACAAAGCCATTTCAACAGCTCCAGTATCAGAAGCAGGAACTATAGCAATACGATAATCTGATGGGACAGATAAAACATCACGCGTAAACTCTATTGCACGCCTAATCTTGTCTTTTCCTAGAGCAGATCTGTGAGATCGGTTAAGCAACGCTCCTTTTAAATCGCCAATAGACCATCCCGGACGCTTCGCGCAAGGACCAGAAGAAAAAAAAGGACGAACAGGCTTAGATTGTGGCTTAAATACATCTAACATAATACGTCAACGCATAATACATATTAACAATTAACTACATACTTAAAAGCAAATCAAACAATGCTTAAAAGAAAATCAAACAATGAATAATTAAATTTATACACCAAAAGCTGCCGCATTATCATTCATATAAGAATAATAATCAAGCTTCATATTTATGAATTTGATTTAGATTAACGATCAACTTAATTTTTTCACCACCATGTTATTACGCGTCTTACGCGCATAAAATTTTTTAAATTAATTTAATAAAGGGCAAATTATAATATTAAGATAATAATAAAGCATTGATTCATATATAGAGTATACAACATATCAACAAACGATATATTGCTTTATTTCATTAGTATAAAACTAAATAACAACATTATCCCCTGAAAATATTACAAGACTATCAACTCCCTGAGATTTTTCAAAAGCATCAACTGCTAATTCAATTTCCATACTTGTTTTAATTTTTTTTCGTCCTGTAGAATCCGTAAATTCTTTTGCATTTTTTGCGACGACTTTGAACCCGTTATAGTGCAACCAATCAAGCAAAGGATGTAAAGGCGAATATTGTTGTTCTGCATCTCCAACAATAACAGCAGTATAAAACTAAATAACAGCTTTAAATATAGAAAATAAAATTTCCTCAACATCTAAAAATTTGTTAAAGTAGACGGGGATATACTCTACACGACATTCAAAGGAAAATATAAAACAAATAGCTTTGAAATACTAAAAAGTATACTCATATGTAATTAATTTATGAACTAAAATCATCCTAAATCTCATAATACCTATTATCTAAGACAAGATCGATATTTAATCTTAGCAATAATCATATAATAATTAGATAAGTCATATCTACAAGCTATTTATAGCCAAAATACGACCATAATACACCCTTAATTATATTATGATAATAACTATATTATCGTAGTATTTGAGAGAAAATGAGACTCAATATACGAAATATAAAACAATTTATAACTTTATTAATTGCCAACTATTCTCAATATCTCTTTATGTATATAGCTGTTTCCGGCTACTATGCTCTTAGTTTCAAACATCATATTTCCACCCGAAAAATCAGTGGCTAACCCACCTGCTTCACGAATAAGCATAATTCCTGCTGCCATATCCCAAGGAGACAATCCAACCTCCCAAAAACCATCGAACCTACCTGCCGCAATATAAGCCAAATCAAGAGCTGCTGCACCAAAACGACGAACGCCAGCAACCCTATCCATAATACGACGCAATATAACGATAAAATCATCTTTTTTATCAAAACCTAGATGCGGGATGCCACAACAAATCACAGATTTAGATAGCATACGGCGAGAAGCAACACGTATCCGACGGTCATTTAAAAAAGCTCCACTCCCACGTTCTGCAGTGTATAATTCATCTGTTATAGGGCTAAAAATAACACTAGCTACTATTTCATTATTACGCTCTAAAGCAATGGAAACACAAAAATGCGGGATAGCATGAAGAAAATTAGTTGTTCCATCTAACGGATCAACAATCCAACGAACATTACTATCTTTCCCCCGAATATATTCCCCTTCCTCGCCACAAAATCCATAGTTAGGACGAGCATGAGACAGCTGTTGATAAATGATCTCTTGAGACTTTAAATCAGCTTGAGTTACAAAATCAGCTGGACCTTTAAGAGATATCTGTAAATTCTGAACATCGCCAAAATCACGTAATAAGGACCTTCCTGCTTTTAAAGCAGCTTCTACCATAACATTAAGAAGCGCAGATCTAGGCATGTTTTATTCTCTTTTTTATCTAATTATTTAAGTCCAAGGCATAATATATAAGGAAAAATTTCGTATATAACAATCAAAAACATAACTTTTAACAGTATTATCTATTGTTAAGATGATATATAATGCACTATCAAATATATTATAATAGAATGTTGCACAAATACGGATAATTGAATCATTAATAATTAAAAATAATCCTGTATTAATCAATATATTAATAATCTACATTATTTTTTAATAATTGTTAAAAAATAATCCAAATTTAAAATACTATGGTCTAAAATTGTAATATAAAAGAAAAACATGAGAGTTAAAAATAATCATAACAATCAATTCAATCAGCAGATATACATTAACAATAAACTAGTAGCATTTAATCTATTCCATATTTGACATGGAAATATCTTCTGAAAAGACTTAACATTGTATTTTAAAACACTAATATCCGTCACACATCAATAAAATGAAATATTTACTGACGCTTGTCTGTTTAAAAATAGCAAGTTATTGCTTAAATAATCACATAAAAGGAGCAATTTTATGAGTATAGCACCACCTATTGCCATTATTATGGGAAGCCAATCTGACTGGAAAATCATGAAACATACAGCAGACATGTTGGATACAATAGGAGTTGATTATGAAGCACGCATTATCTCAGCCCATCGTACTCCTAATAGATTAATAGAATTTTCTAATAATGCACGCTTTGAAGGATTTAAGTTGATAATTGCAGGAGCTGGTGGAGCCGCACATCTCCCTGGCATGTTGGCGTCTATGACATCTATTCCTGTTTTAGGTGTCCCAATAATGTCGCAGGCTCTAAGAGGATTAGATAGTCTTTTATCGATAGTGCAAATGCCTACAGGCATCCCAGTAGGAACTATGGCTATTGGAAAATCTGGAGCAATTAATGCCGCCCTACTAGCAATTGCAATACTTGCACTAAGCGATGAAAATCTTACTGAACGCTTAGACGATTGGAGAAATCAACAAACATCATCTGTTTCCAATTATCCCAAGGATTTTTCAATATGAAACAAAAAACTATTGGGATCATAGGAGGAGGACAGTTAGCACGCATGTTATCTATGGCTGCTGCTAGACTAGGTTTTAACGTAATTATTCTAGATCCTAACAATAAATGCCCAGCAAATCAGGTTGCCAAAAGGCAAATTATAGAGAACCACAATAATATAGAAGCATTAAATGATATTGCCAGCCTTTGCGATTATATAACATATGAATCTGAGAATATTCCGATAGAATCAATTGAATATCTCTCTAAGATACGACCTGTATATCCATCATCAAATGCGATTATGATTGCGCAAGATCGTTTATATGAAAAGAGATTTTTTCAAGATGCCGGACTTAATACAGCAACTTTTTATGAAATTAATTCCCAAAAAGAACTATCAAATGTTATATCTAAAACTACAGAAAAAGGAATACTAAAAACTCGGCGCATGGGATATGACGGCAAAGGACAAAAAACATATAATCCAGGTGACCCTATTGATAACCTTTACTCTCTTCTAGGCAATAATCATCTTATCTTTGAAAATTTTATAAAATTTGAAAAAGAAATTTCAATTATTGCAGCACGTGCAACTGATGGATCTATATGCATTTATGATCCAATAGAGAACCAACATATTGATGGAATATTACATAAATCTATAGTTCCAGCTAATATTAGCATAAAAACATCAGATCTAGCTCAAAATGCAACAGAAAAGATTTTAAATTTACTAAATTATATTGGAGTTCTTTGTGTTGAGTTTTTTGTCACACATGATGAACAAATTATTGTGAATGAAATGGCGCCCAGAGTACACAATTCTGGACATTGGACGGAAGCAGCTTGTACTATTTCTCAATTTGAACAACACATTCGTAGCATTTCACATCTTCCCATTATCAATCCCTATCGACACTCAAACTGTGTAATGCATAATTTGCTAGGATTTGAGATAACACAAATAGATAAATGGCTTAAATGTAATGCAAGCTTAATCCATATTTACGGAAAATCAAAAGCATTGCCGAAAAGAAAAATGGGCCATGTCACACAGATATTACCTAAAAATTAACTATAAATTATTCTATTACATAACTTATAAAATATATTATAGTTGACTTAAATCTATTGACTTAAAAACAAAAAAAAGATAGTTATGTTGCCTATTGATTAGTTGTTTCTCTGGAGTGGTAATTGTGAAAATAAGAAACTCTTTGCGAGTGCTTAAGACGCGTCATCGTGAAAACAGATTAGTGCGTCGCAAAAATAAAATTTATGTTATTAATAAGCTTAATCCGCGTTACAAAGTTAGACAAGGATAGTTATTTAAATAATATGCGATAAACGATGGTCAAATTTATTTTTTATGACTTACTAGTTTTTACGTGTTATATTATATAAAACAATTGGCAAGATTATCGTTTGTTGGATTGTAACAATGATAAATATAAATTTATACACAGGCCATAAGATGAATTAAATCAAGTCTATGAAATTTGATGTGATTTTTAAAACTATTAAATGACATCTAAAGATTGTTCTGCGATTAGTTAAAACTATATGATGGTGTCGTAATTACTTTTTATATAAATTTATTATACTGATTATGCTTTGTTAGCTATTTGTATCTTTTGAGGATAAATCCGATAAAAGTATAAATATTATATGTTAATTTTCATGGTTTTATTTGGAAAATATAATTATTTATGAGTAGAAATATTTGTAGGCAGATAAGGTGTTTTTCTATTAACTGATTTGTTTTGTATGATTATAAAAGATAGAAAAATCAGTACTGACATTAGTAATCCACAAATCATAGAAGCTAGCAAATCCAACTTAGGATGTTTGTTAACCCTGTATTTCCAAGTTGCTATAATCAGTGAATAAACAAGAGCGTATATTAAAATAAAACTCAAAAAACCGATTGTCGGCAAATTCTCAGAAATGCTATGAAAAGAAAACTCTATTTTCCTTAAGATAAAATCAAACATTAATCATAAAATCTCATTAAAAACAATTAATACAATTTTTAATTTGTAATAATTAAATAACAATCAAACTATAAAAATAGTAAATGATTTATATAAACAATAATCGCTAAATAGATTAAAAAATAGCCCCTATTCTCGATAAATATAATATAATTACCATATTATTAAAAGCCATATATATATAATATTACATATAGTAACATTATTAATATAAAAAATAATACAACAATGATTACAAATAAAACCCAATGAATGGGTAAAAAAACTGTGTCTAATAGTCAATTAATTCCATACTAAAAAATAATTCAAGATTTATAACTAGTCTTCTCATAAATATACCAAATAATATAGACAATACCAAGATATATTATATTTATATATACTAGATGTATATATCTTATACCCTATAATTGAAAAAAATATATTTATATAAAAATAAAATTTTATGTAGATATATTTGCAATTTAAATATTAAAAATATTTGAAATATTATTATTAACCATTATCATTATGCTCATATGTTCCATAGTATCTAATCACTTAAAGGAACGATCTATAAAAAACAGATAAAAATTAAATTAATTAAGATATATTTTCAGAAACAAATACATCAAAAATTACCGAAGAAAGCAGTATGCAGATGCAGTATAATGGTGTATATATTTTATAGAATGTATAGTATAATTGAAAAGCATCGGATAATTCAAACTTAAATTGATACAGTAAATGATATTACATTCATCATCTAAAATAATAAGAAACAGCTTATCTTTATATAATCAGATTATAAGCATTATTCTAATATCAATATATTCTTTCCCATCATATGCAAAAGAAGACAATACTAATACAACGCATAAAACATCTATAATTTATAAGGATGCATCTAGAGGCAAAAGAATATTACCATTGCAAGAAGTCACTCTTGAAGCAAGATTAACAGAAAATAGCCAACCTATAAATACGGGAGTTTCTTGGCATGTCTTTGATCCTTCTCTCAATAAAGACGGCTTAATATCATTGATAAAAAAATCAGTAGGAGGAAAAGAATCGTTTGAACTTTTTCCAGGAGAGTACCTAATTAGCGCCTCTTTTGGCCATTCTGGAGTGGTCAAAAGAGTAAAAATAAATCCAAAAGAAAAACAACGAAATCACGTTTTTGTACTCAATGCAGGAGGATTGCGTCTTCACAGCGTATACGAAGCAAATTCATTTATTACAGATGATGATCTCACATTCTCTATTTATGCAAATCCCAATAAAAAACCTATAATTATCGCCGATAAAATAAAATCTAAAACACTAATAAGATTAAGCGCAGGTAACTATCAAATAACTTCTAAATACGGAAATTATAATGCATTAGTTAGCACTGTTATTAAATTAGAGGCTGGAAAAATTATTGATGTCAGCATTCAAAATAAAGCGGCTAAAGTAGAATTTAAACTTGTTGCAGAAGAAAAAGGAGAAGCAATTGCCGATACAGCATGGCTAATATCAACAGATAGCGGAGATACGGTCGGAGAAAGTATTAAAGCTTCCCCATCAATGATCCTAGCAGAAGGAGATTATATTGCAGTTGCTAGGAATAAAGATAGGAATTACTACCGAGAATTTTCAGTAGTATCTGGGAAGAAAATGTTAGTAGAAATCATAATGCGCCAAGGAAGAATGGATAAGTTATTATAATAATAAACCATATAATAGCATTATAATCAATAATTTATACAATAACACAACTAATCAACAAGACAATAATATAGTTATGAAATGATCATTAATGATATAAATTATATATTATTAATATACCAACTCTTCATAAAAGATATTATAATAAATTTTATAATACAAATATTAGTTAATATTTGTATTTATGCTTTTATCAAAAATAATAATTCCAATTTAGTGAATGCAAGCTAATTTATATAAATAAGGTCAAAATTATTCTTATAATAATCAAATATTGATAATATCAAATTAATTGAATTCACCTCAATCAAAGCTTATAATAAATCTTATTCGTTATGCAATTTGTTAACTAATATCCATGAAAGAAAATAATAAAAATGATCAATATTAGAACTGAAAAAGATAGCTTTGGCACTATTGAAGTGGAAGAAAGTCGCTACTGGGGAGCTCAAGCTCAACGTTCTTTAGAAAATTTTAAAATTGGAGATGAAAGACAACCAATCGCAATAATACGCGCACTCGGTATTATAAAAAAAGCAGCAGCACATGTTAATATGGAATTAGGAAAGCTTGATCCAAAAATTGGAAAAGCAATAATAAAAGCATCAGAAGAAGTTATAAGCGGCAAATTGGATGAGCATTTTCCTTTGGTTGTTTGGCAGACAGGTTCCGGAACCCAATCTAATATGAATGTTAACGAGGTAATATCTAATCGCGCCATAGAAATACTAGGAGGAATTATTGGTTCAAAAGACCCAGTCCATCCCAATGATCATGTTAATTTATCACAATCATCAAACGATACGTATCCAACAGCAATACACATAGCATGTGCAGAACGAATAAATCATCGATTATTGCCAACTCTTCGCAAATTACACGAGTCTCTACAAAAAAAAGTATTTGAATTTCAAGATATTATCAAAATAGGAAGAACTCATACTCAAGACGCCACTCCTTTAACTTTAGGCCAAGAGTTTTCAGGCTATGCTACACAAGTAAAAAACTCAATTAAACGCATCGAAATGACTTTAAGTGGTCTATATGAACTAGCACAAGGAGGCACAGCAGTAGGAACTGGCCTTAACTCTCCTGTTGGCTTTGCTGAAAAAATTGCTAAAAATATAAGAAAAATTACAGGATTACCATTCGTCACAGCACCAAATAAATTTGAAGCACTAGCCACTCATGATGCCATTACTTTTTGTCATGGAGCAATAAATACAGCAGCTACATCTATTTTTAAAATAGCAAATGATATTCGTTTTCTAGGATCAGGCCCACGTTCTGGACTTGGGGAGCTAGCACTTCCTGAAAATGAACCTGGATCATCTATCATGCCAGGAAAAGTTAATCCAACTCAGTGTGAAGCTTTAACACAAGTTTGTGCACATATTTTTGGGAATCATGCAGCGATTACCTTTGCTAACACTCAAGGACATTTCGAACTCAATGTTTATAAGCCAATGATTGCTTATAATGCGCTGCAATCAATACAACTTTTAAGCGACTCAGTGGAATCTTTTGATAATAACTGCATATCTGGTCTCCAAGCACGCACAGAAAACATCAAAAATTCTCTAAATAAATCATTGATGCTAGTTACTGCATTAACATCTAAAATAGGATATGATAAATCTGCTATGATAGCCAAAAAAGCTCATGTTAACGGAACAACATTAAAAGAAGAAGCTATAGCTAGTGGACTAGTCTCTGATGCAGAGTACGATCTAATTGTTAAACCTGAAAATATGCTTTATCCTAGTTAAATTTAAAATTTACGTAAATTTTCTCAACCAGTATTTTTATATTATTTAAAATATATGATATATGGAACTAATTTTGGCATATAAATTCAATCAAAGATAATTAGCAATACTAACATTTATTGCTAATTATTCCCAATAAGCCAAGTTCATAGTAATTTATGAACATTGCATCATCTAAATTCCTGCAATACTATGAACATTTGTTTACTGTATTTATACAGTAAACAAATGTTGTAATTATTATAAAAATTATATTTAAGAAGAAATATTATAGAATTAAATACCATACTCTCTAATCTTACGATAAAGTGTAGATCTTCCTATACCAAGCCTCCTCGCAACTTCGCTCATATGTTCTTGATATAATTTCATTGCCAACTGAATTACTTCTTTTTCAATATCAGATATGCTACGAATTTCTCCTTCTTTATTAATTACCATAATGCTATATTGAGAAGTTAATATAGCATCATTTGAAAAATTAGTGCTATTCTGAGAGGATATTATGTTAGAATTATTTAAAGTTTTTAAGTTATCTTTAGCTTTTTCATTATCATACAATAACATTAACTTAGATAAATTATCTTCTGTAATTTGTAAACTTTCACTAGAAATTACGGATTGAAATACAATATGCTCAAGTTCTTTGACATTATCAGGCCAATCATAAGATATTAATGTGGACAATGCCTCATTTGTAAAATTAATGCTATTTATTTTATGCTGTATACAAAAACGTTTTAAAAAAAATCGTGCTAACCATGGAATATCTTCACGACGATTGCATAATGCAGGAACCTTTATAATAAAAGAGCTAATCTTGTAATAAAAGTCTTTAAAAAATGGATCAATAGTAACTTCTGACAACAATTTTTTATTTATTGAAAAAATAAGGCGAACATTTAACTTGGTTTTATTTTGATAATAACTGCAGTCAATTCTACCTGTATTGATAAAATTACAAATCTTCTCTTGTGTTTTTATAGGCAATGCTTGCACTTCATCAAAAAAAATCGTCCCACCATTAGCTTCAATAAATTTCCCAGGATTATGAAGTTTACAATCAATGTCACCGAATAAAAATTTTTCAATTTTATTTTCATCAATCACCCTACAATTAACAATTATAAAAGGATAATCAGAACGTGAACTCGATATATGAATAGAACGTGCTAAAGTTTTTTTCCCAACACCAAATTCCCCTTCTATCATAATCGGTGTTTTGCATTCTGCAGCCATACGTGCTAAATTAATTACTCTAATCATGGCAGGATTGACAGCAATCAATGAATCCAAGGATAGAGATTCATTTTCTATTTCATTTATATAAGATAATCTGTACCAATCCAAAACAGATAGTATGGAATCAACAATTTGATCTGATGAAACTGGATTAGAAAAAAAATTATAAATATTACTTTGGGAAGAATTTATAAGCAATTTAAGGCAATTATAATCTGTTTGAATAATTATTGGAACATCAAGATCAATTCCCAAAATGTATTTTAAAATAAGTGTAGCATTTTCTCCAAAGTTCATAAGACTAAAAAAAATAGTATTTATATCAGCATAATTTGAAACATCATAACATGCTCGTAACGAACCTAATACACTAATATCATATCCACAATCTTCTATACGACTTCTGAATAAATTATACTGTTCATAATCTTTATCTATAATCAATAAACGCTTGCGATAATCTATAATTTCTTTCTTAGGCATTCTTTAGCATTTTCTCTATTTAGTAAACAATAAATGTAGTTTACTAAATAGAGCTGAAAATCTTATTGGATTTTATGATATAATTTTATTAAAATCAGATATCATTAGTCTATTCTAGGAATAGTATTGCAATTATATATAATTTTAATTAGGTTGCCACAACTTATATAATATTTATTCTCGTAAATATTATTTTAAAAAATCAAGAGGATATAAAAAATGATAGATTTTCGGCGACAATATATTGCTTATAATTTATTTTTAAACCCAAAATTATCAATTGATAATAAAAATGACTGCAAAAAAAAATTAGGGGAATTACCCAGATGGAATTTAAATGATCTTTATCCATCTCACGATAGCCAAGAAATTTTAAACGATATTAAGCGCATTGATCAAGAGAGTTTAGCTTTTAAGACACGCTGGGAAAATAATCTATTAAATGCCACAAATCTAAATGAATGCAATGGACTTGGAGCTGCAATTGCCGAATATGAAAGATTATATGATATTATTGGACGCGTTATTTCATATGCTTATCTACTGCATAGTTGCAATATGTCTAATCCAGAAATCAGTAAATTTTATACAGATACCATAGCAAAACTTTCCCTTGTAAATAATCAACTGATTTTTTTTGCATTAGAAATTAACAATATAGATGATAATAATCTAGAAAAATCATATTCAAATGATAGTTTGGCACTTAAATATTCTCCTTGGATAAAAAATGTCAGAAAACTCAAAAAACACTTATTATCAAATGATTTAGAATGTCTAATGTCAGATATGTCGCAAACAGGACTAAATCCCATAAAAATGTTTTTTTCTGAAACAATTGAATCTCTCAGATTTAAAGTGGATGACCAAAAATTACCACTTGAAAAAGCATTAAATTTGCTTCTCAGTCCAGATAGAAGTATTCGCGAAAAATCAGGGAAAGCCATATCAAAAACTTTTAATAAAAGTGGCTACATTTTTACGTTCATTACCAATAGCATTGCAAAAGAAGACGAGATACAAGATAAGTGGAGAAAATACGATAATATTGCGGATAGTCGTCATCTAGAAAATAATATTGAACCAGCTGTGATAGACTCACTCGTTAAATCTGTAAAGAACTATTATCCCAAAATATCTCATAGATATTATGCTATGAAAAAGAAATGGCTTAAATTAGATAAGCTAAATTTTTGGGATCGTTACGCCCCTATTCCAGAAGAAAAAGAAACGATTATCAGCTTCGATAAAGCAAAAGAAATCTCTCTTAAAGCGTATTCTAATTTTTCTCCTAAGATGTCTGAAATTGCAGAGAAAATGTTTGTTAATAAATGGATTGATGCACCACAATATGAAGGGAAAGCATCTGGAGCGTTTTCTCATCCTACAGTTCCATCATCTCATCCATATGTTTTATTAAATTATGCTGGGAAATTAAGAGATGTAATGACATTATCTCATGAGACAGGTCATGCTATTCATCAAGTACTTGCTGCACAGCATCAAGGGGCTTTAATGTCTGATTCTTCTTTAGTATTGTCAGAAACTGCTTCTGTTTTTGGAGAAACATTGACTTTTGATTTTTTAATGAGATCTATATCTGATAAAAAAGAAGTTAAGACTTTACTTGCAAAAAAAGTTGAAGATTCAATTAGTACTATTATACGTCAGATTGCTCTTTACGATTTTGAACTCAGATTACATAAAGCTCGTCGTGCAACTGGAAGTTTGCCTACTGCGCAAATTAATGCGATATGGCTTGAAACCCAAAAAGAAGCACTTGGACCTGACTTTGAGCTTGATGATACAGGATTTGAGAATTCATGGATGATGATTCCACACTTTATCAATGTACCTTTTTATGTTTATTCATATGCATTTGGTAATTGTTTAGTGAATTCGTTATACGAGATATATAAAGAAAATACAGTAAATCAATTTCAAGAAAAATATCTTGATATTTTGCGTGCAGGAAATTCAAAACATCATTCAGAACTTCTACGTCCTTTTAATATTAATCTAAATGATACAGATTTTTGGGATAGAGGATTACATGCGGTTGAACGAATGATTGATGATATTGAAAAGATGTGATTATTCAATATTAGATTATGTTATCTTAAATGAAAAATGGTTCACCGTTTATACTATTTCGGGATGATTGGAAAAAAGATTTACTGCTTTTTTCTGATCCCGTAGACATCATATGTGCACGCAATGAAAGAGAGTTTTATCCATCTTTTGCTAAGATGGAAGAAGCTCGCATAAAAGGAAAATGGTTAGCAGGTTATATATCTTACGAAGCCGGCTTTCTATTAAATAAGAGCCTAAAACATCTTTTCAAACCTAGACAAGATATTCCATTGATTTGCTTTGGAGTGTTTAATTCTCCACCTTCTAAAGAAGACATTCTTTTGCCTCATATTTATAAGAAGCAAAAATATTTTTTGCATAATCCGCAGATATCTTGGGATTATAAACTATATAAAAGAAAATTTGAACAATTCTATCAAAATTTACGATGTGGTAACTGTTATCAAGGAAATATAACTTTTCCAATCACAGCAGAATGGTTAGGAGATCCTTTAATAGCCTTCTGTTCACTAATTGAAAAACAACCTGTTCGTTATGGTAGTTTAGTATCTTTGCAAGAGCCAATTATATTATCTCGTTCACCAGAATTATTTTTCTATATAAACGATAAAGGAATAATTGAAACAAGGCCCATGAAAGGAACAGCGCCTCGTGGAAAAAATTTTGAAGAAGATCAAAAAATAATTGATAATTTTAAAAAAGAAAATAAAAATTTATCTGAAAATATAATGATTATTGACTTACTGCGTAATGATATAGCACGTATTTGCATTCCAGGAACAGTAAATACTCACTCTTTATTTGAAATAGAAAGTTATAATACTCTACACCAAATGATAAGCGGTGTTTGCGGCAAAATATCTCCTAATTTGAAGATAAAGGATATTTTCTCTGCATTATTTCCATGCGGATCAATTACAGGAGTTCCAAAAATAAAATCAATGCAAGTTCTCCAACAGCTAGAAGAAACACCTCGTGGCATCTATTGTGGAGCGATAGGTTTTATTTCTCCAACATCGACAATGCGTTTTTCTGTTGCTATTCGTACTATAACTCTTTTTCCAGACAATAGAGCAATCCTTAATGTAGGAGGAGCAGTAACTTACGAATCTAATGCTGAAGCAGAATATGAAGAATGCCTTCTTAAAAGTAGATTTGCTATATGAAATTTGGCAGAATATCTTATATGATCTTATATCTATAAAGTTACAAATATTTGATTATCATATCTTGTATATTATTTGTAATAAAATCAGATAAAAACTTATAGTTAAACAAATATACATTATTTCAAATAATATTGTATTATAGTCAATAAACATTGCATTATAATACCAAATTGTTAGAACAATATAGTATATAGTAGTTATTAGATGGAGAATATATGATAGAATGATTAAATATTTTTGTATTGCAATTGATGTGTTTGTTATAATAGCAACGCTAATAACATGTTTTTTTATGGACGAACAGTTTTCATGGTGGATTAAAGTATTTATACCTTTTTGCCTGATTAGCGTTATGATAATTCATATCGCCTATCTTAATAATTTCGTAGTATTTTTTGTGTTTTTTCCATTCCCAATAATATTTTCGAATTATATTCCTCATATTGCTTAGTGTATTTAACTATATAATAGTATAAATACGATATACTGACTATTGTTTATATAATATAGTTGTGATTTTGAATAGAATCAATATATTAATATATGCTTATATTAATGTAAGTATCGTTTTTACATGTTTAAAATGATAAAAATATCATTTTATTCTCAGGAGATGTGGTTAATAATGAAAACAAGGTTATTTTTACAGCTTATGCCTATTATATTTATTATAGGATCATGCAGTATAATCAACATAAATGAGGATAAAGAATTATCTAGACATGAAATAACAGGTTATTGGGAAGATAGAAAAGGCATTGTATCATATTTTCAAAATGATGGCACATTCAAAACTATCTCTACAGATGGATCTAATACGGTTTTGGCGACAGGATTTTATAATTATAACTCTGCTCAAAATATAGAAATAAGCCTAACTTCTTTGATACGAAAAACTTCTGAAAAGATTAAATGCAAATTGACAAAAAAATACATGATGTGGTGCATTTCTCAAACCAAAGGACAATTTTATCTTGAAAGAACACATTTAACTGAACAACCAATGCATCCTGATAAATCACATGAAGATCTTCCATCTTTGCCCGATGATCCTAGTGCCCCTCCTACATCAATTATATTTTACGAGTAATTCTGATAGATATAGCTTTTAAATTATTTATTTCATTTATGATTTTCTAATATCAAATACAATATATCTAGTAATTTATTGCAAATAAATTCCATCATATAAAAATATGATAGATATTAAACTTGATACTCAAGAAACATCTTGGTAGAGATTAAACATCTAAATCATAAAATATTCTTTTAATGAGAATATGTTTCAAAAACTATTTTTGCCATCTTTAAAAGATAACATTAGAAAAGAAATTATTATTTAATGATTAAATTGAAAAAACTACAAATTTGGATTTTATCATATGAGCGAACCTGAAGATTATAATCCTCACGCTAATTATGACGTTAAATTTGGGAAAATTGGAGTTTTAATACTCAATCTAGGAACACCAGATGGATATGACTTTTTTTCATTACGTCGATATCTAAAAGAATTTCTACTAGACAAACGAGTAATTGAATTACCAAGATGGCAATGGCTGCCAATTCTATTTGGCATAATTCTTAACATAAGACCACATAAAATAAAATATTATTATGCTAAAATTTGGAATAAAAAGGAGAATGAAAGCATACTTAAAACACATACTCGCAATCAGGCAATCGGATTATCTAAAAGATTAAAAGATATACCTTATGCAGTAGTTGAATGGGCAATGAGATATGGAAAACCATCAATAGATAACACTATTGATAATCTAAAAAAGCAAGGTTGCGATCGAATTGTTATATTCCCGCTTTATCCACAATATTCAGCGGCTACAACAGCAACTGCACAAGATAAAGTTTTTAAAAAAATGATGCATATGCGTTGGATTCCAAGCATAAGAGCTATTCCTCCATATTATGATAATCCATATTATATTGCCGCATTGAATAAATCAGTAAGAGAACACTTGGAATCTATTGAATGGCAACCAGAAATACTAATAACATCATTCCACGGCATGCCAATTTCTTATTTTCTAAAAGGAGATCCATATAGCTGTCACTGTCGTAAAACAGCACGTCTTCTAAAAGAATCTTTATCATTATCAGATGAAAATTTTAGATTCAGCTTTCAATCACGTTTTGGACCATCTGAATGGCTTCAACCTTATACCGATAAAACAGTGGAACAATTAGCTCGTAATGGAATAAAAAGAATTGCTATCATTACTCCTGGTTTTTCTTCTGATTGTCTAGAAACAAAGTTTGAAATTGCACATGAAGTAAAAGAAATTTTTATGAATAATGGCGGTGAAAAATTTACATATATCCCATGCCTTAATAGTAGTGATACAAGCATAGATCTTTTAGAAAAAATAATCCGCAATGAATTAAAAGGCTGGGTATAAAAATTACTATCAGCCAAAATAAACCTTAAATAGTAAGAAATCACACTAAAAATCACATAATAATGCAGATATTTGGCATAATAAAATTACACAATATGATAAATCATAACTATTAAAAGTTTTTAAATTAATAATTTTTTAAAAATTATTCATAACAAATATTGACGATCTTAACATAATAATAAATCAAACTATTTTTAGTACATAACCTAACGCACTCCTATAAGTTTATGCATCTGTATACTGACACGCCATTTGGGATTTTTAGAACAGTACTCTATTGTTAGATTGGTATTTTTTGCAAGATCCGAACCATCCATCGGCTGCAATGAATATCTATCAAAATCAAACATACTATAATTATCTGGATGAGCATTTATCTGCGGAAATACTAATTTTAACTCATTCCCTGTCTTAATTTTTAGATCACACCCTTCTTTAGGGCTAACACATATCCAATCAATTCCTTCAGGAGCTTTGATAGTACCATTAGTTTCAATAGCAATTTTAAAATCACGCTTATGCAAAGCATCAATCAATGGAGTATCTACCTGCAATAATGGCTCTCCGCCAGTCAAAACACAATAACGATTATCTTTGCCGCCAATCCACTCTGATAAAATAGCATTAGCTAAAGTTTCAGAGGTATAACTGCCTCCCTTAGTTCCATCTATAGATACAAAATCAGTATCACAAAATCGACATTTTGCAGAAGATCGATCTTTTTCTCTTCCTGACCAAAGATTACAACCAGTAAATCGACAAAAAACAGAAACACGCCCTGCATGAGCGCCCTCTCCCTGAATAGTCAAAAAAATTTCTTTTACGGAATAAAATTTCATTTATCCAATAACCTGCCTTATATTCAAATATATATAAAAATCAAAACCTAATTTCATTAATTTGTTGTACTTATAGTATTAATAGATAATAATCTATTTTTTCGATCATAATTGATTGTATATTAAATAAAAAGTATCGTTTTTTAAATAATAAAACTTGAAACTTATCAGCAAGTAATTAAAGAAATAATCAACCCAAAACAAAGCCACATACCATAAATATCATTATCTTTAAAAGATATAAGACAGCTATCTGGACAAGAAATATCAAGAGTAATAATTTGTTTCATAAGACCGCAAAAAACAATTAACAACGCAATCCAAGCAAAAATATTCACATTGATAAGATAAAAGGAAACAACCAACGAGAAAATGAACAGTCCATATAAAAAAAACAGCCATAATTTGCTATTATTAGCAAAAACTCTAGCTGTAGAACCTAGCCCTATTAATTCATCATCTTCTATATCTTGATATGCATATATCGTATCATATCCTATAACCCAAAACATTACCCCTATATAAAGAAAAATAGTAACAAAAGATATAGAATCATAAATAGACGACCATCCTATAATAATTCCACCTGAGAAACAAAGGCTTAAGACGATTTGAGGACATTTCATAAAACGTTTGCTAAAAGGATATAATACAACGATAGATAATAAGATACATCCTAAAAAAATTGTAAAATAATTAAATTGAATTAATATAAAAAATCCAATTAAAAGCTGTAATAATAAGAAAATAAATGCCTGAAAACGACTACATTTTCCTGATGGCAAAGGCCTTGATTTTGTTCGGAAAACTTTTGAATCAATATCTTGATCTACAATATCATTCCAAGTACATCCTGCTCCTCGCATAGCAATCGCACCAATAATACAAAGGAATACATACTTAATAAGCTCAAACCAAGAAAAAATTTCTATCTCTTTAAGAGAATGAGCAGCAAGCAATAGAGACCAAATACATGGCCATGCCAATAAATGCCAGCCCACTGGTCGATCCCAACGAGCTAACTGAACATACGGATAAACAGGATGACTTATAATAAAACGACGAAGATTATCACGAAAAGAATACATTAGGTGAAATTAAAAAATGTTATCACATTACCTGACAAACTATATAACTAGTATCGATTTTATGTCAATAAATAAAAAATTAAATCTTGTAACAACAATAATAATATTAAAACTGATAAATTAATAATCATTAATTGTAGATTTTAATGTAAGAACATTGATTTTAAATGCATATTACGGAATGATTATTTACAATAAAGTTATAGTTATTTATAAGATAAAAATTGTTTAAAAATATATTTGAGTTCTTAACAAATGTCAGTTAGTAATATTTATTTTTTTGGAAGAGGTTTATAAAATATTGAAAGTTCTATTAATTGGTTCTGGTGGAAGAGAACATGCTCTTGCTTGGAAGATATCTAAGTCTCCTTTATTATCAGAGATATGGTCTATACCAGGCAATCCAGGTATTGCAGAACACGCTCAATGTGCTTCAATTGATTTACAAGATAATGCTGCAATTGTTAAGTTTTGCCAGGAAAAAAGAATTGATCTAATAGTTGTAGGTCCAGAACTACCATTAGTAAATGGAATATCTGACGAGTTAAATGCTGCTGGATTTGATGTTTTTGGACCTTCAAAAGCAGCAGCTCAACTTGAAGCTTCCAAAGCATTCACCAAAAATTTCTGTGAAAAATATGATATCCCTACTGCAAAATATCGTCATTTTTCAGATAAAAAAATGGCAAATGATTATGTAAAAAAACAAAAGATGCCTATTGTTATAAAAGCTGATGGACTTTTTGCCGGCAAAGGAGTGGTTGTTGCAACAAATTTAGATGAAGCCTTAGCTGCAATTGATAGATGCTTTAATCAAATCAATTCAACAATAGTAATAGAAGAATATCTAGAAGGATTTGAAATTAGTTTTTTTGCAATCTGTGATGGTAACACTGCGATACCTTTTGCAACAGCTAGAGATCATAAAAGAGTTGGAGATGGTGATAAAGGGAAAAATACTGGCGGAATGGGAGCTTATTCTCCTGCATCAGGAATATCAAAGGAATTATATTCTCAAATTATAAAATCAATTATAGATCCAACAATTGATGGAATGAAAAAGGAAGGTACACCTTTCAAGGGAGTGCTATTTGCTGGTCTTATGATCACTGATAAAGGCCCATATCTAATTGAATACAATGTTCGTTTCGGCGATCCTGAATGCCAAGTAATGATGATGAGATTAAAAAGTGATATATTGCAAATTTTTATTTCATGTATAAAAGGAAAATTAGAAGATACCGAAATAGATTGGTTAAAAGAATATGCCCTGACAGTTGTTGTCGCAGCCAATGGATATCCCGATAATTATGTTAAAGGATCAAAGATAGAAGCGATCCCAAAAGAAAAAGCAAACAGTAAATTATTTCATGCAGGAACAAAAATAATTGATAATTGTTTAGTAGCCAACGGAGGAAGAGTACTGGGAGCAACCACACTAGGTAAAACTATTCAAGAAGCAAGAGAAAATGCCTATAAAATGATAAATGATATCAAGTGGGAAAATGGTTTCTGGCGCACTGATATAGGCTTGAGTGCTATTAATAAAAATTTAAAAAATAATTAGTAAAGTAAAAATTAGTAAAGTAAAATTTAGTAAAGTAAAATTTAGTAAATTAAATTTTTAAATTAAAAATATTTTTATATATGTGAAATTTATATGCGTTATTTATATCTATCTGTAGTACTTTGCGTTCTAGCAAACGTGAATACAGCAAAAGCTTCTTCATTGATAGTGATTGATTCTAATGTAAAAAAGAGCAATTCCATTATAATAATTAAAGAAGAAAAATCCATTTCAAATTCTAAAAAAATAAAAACAGACATAAAGTAATTAATACTATTGAGAAAAGTATTATTAAAGATAAGCCTATTGTTATAACGACTGATAATTTGACTGGAGAAGAAGAAACGTTCATCAAAAGTGATGTTTTATACACAGGAAATAAACAGGATAATATAAATAATATAAAAGATGAATCTAGCAAAGATGAAAAAAAAATAAATGGTAGTGTAAATGGAAAATGATATTGATAAAACATCAGGAATTAATATCAATATAACTCAAATATATGACATGAATCCATAAAAAATATCAGCAAATAAAAATTATATAACAAAATTAATTATGAACGCTCAATTTAAAACAACCCATAATAATATCCTCCCTAAATAAACAAAACTCCAATTAAACAATGGAATTAGATAGCTAAAAATATTTTGAATTAAAATCTTTTTTATTTGATATTTTAATATAACAATCATCTATAAATATCAAAAAATGAAATTACATGTATTTTATATTAATATCATGCAAGGATTTTTTTGTTAAAAATTTGAAATTTTATTAATTAATCAGAATATCTTTGGTTTTATTATTAATATAAAAATGCTTATTTTAATTTATTTATTCACATGCTATAAATACTATGTATGTAGATTTTTATGTTTATGTGCTCAATTTTATATCAATATTTATAGTTATATTTGTAAAATAGGATATAATCTAAAATTTAATTATGATATATCTTATACTTATACATTAGCAAAAATAAATATGATGGCAATATATATGAAATTTAAATCAAAGGGAAAGATCAATGACAAACTTATCCTTAGGCAATAATGCTCCTGATTTCACTCTTCCAAGCACTTGTGGAAAAGAAATAACACTATCTGAACTAAGAGGATCAACAATAGTGCTATATTTCTATCCTAAAGATGATACGATTGGATGCACCACTGAGGCTATAGATTTTAGCAAATTAAATAATGAATTTAAAAAAGAATCTGCTGTAGTAATTGGTATATCTCCAGATACAATTACAAGTCATGATAAATTCTGTAAAAAACATGATCTTTCCATTAAACTGCTTTCAGATGAATCCAAAATATCTTTAAACGCATATGGTGTTTGGAAAGAAAAAAGCATGTTTGGAAAAAAATATATGGGTGTGGAAAGGACAACTGTATTAATTGATAAAAATGGGATTGTTTCTAAAATATGGAATAATGTAAAAGTCAAAGGTCATGCGAATGAAGTGTTGAACTATTTGAAAAATCTATATAAATAGCGCAATTATTCTCACTATAATTATTTAAGAAGAAATATTTTAAATAATTAAAATGAATGAATTAATTATATAATGCCATTTATTATACGATAGATGATTATATTGATCTAACGTATTCACACTATAAATACAATAAATTGATTATAATATAAAATAGCAACGGCTATTACTCCTATTTTGAGCAATAGAATAATTCAATCAGTAATATTTAGTGTTTTTATTGGCGTAATATTTATATTATTTTATCTATAAATACATTATGCATTATTTCAATATTATGTACTCACTTTATTTTAATATTATGTGCTCACTTTATGATGTCAAAATAATCTTTATGTCCGCATAATAAGGTTACTATCTTGTAAATGATATTAACTTGTTTATTATATAACTAGCTTCTGTTAGTAGATTATGGGGTTATAAAAGCGGTCGTGGCGGAATGGTATACGCGCAGCGTTGAGGTCGCTGTAGGGCAACCTGTGGAAGTTCGAGTCTTCTCGACCGCACCAAAATTGGTTTTTTCTATACAATGAGCTTGTCAAGAAACGATATAAAAATAAAGATGTTCCCTAAGGAAGATCTTCCACCTATTCGTTGGTGGGTTACAAATCACCTTGTTTCTTATGAAGAATCTCATCAAATAATGGAACATGAAGCTCAACTCATCTCCACTGGCGATAAAGAAGAGCTAGTATGGCTACTTGAATATCCCCCAATTTATACAGCTGGAGCCAGCTCCAACTCTTCTGATCTACTCTCTCCTAAACGTTTTCCCGTTTATCATATAAGACGCGGCGGAGGATATACTTATCATGGTCCAGGGCAACGAATTGTTTATGTGATGCTCAATCTCAAAAAACGTAATCAAGATGTACGTTGCTTTGTCGCCTCTCTTGAAGAAGTTATCATTCAAACTTTAAAAAAATTAGGAATAAATGGAGAAAGACGAGATGATCGCGTAGGCATTTGGATTTCTCATCCAAATCAAACAGTAAAAGAAAAATATATTGAAGAAAAAATTGCTTCTATAGGCATAAAAATACGCAAATGGGTAACATTTCATGGCTTCTCTATGAATATTGATCCAGATCTAAGCCATTATGAAGGAATTATTCCATGTGGAATTAATCAATTTGGAGTTACAAGCCTAAAAAAACTTGGGCGCTGCTATTCAAACAAACATATTGATTCTCTAATTAGAGAATCATTCGAAACAATATTTGGCCCTACACAATTAAGAGAATATAAAAAATAAGATTACATTCAATATATTTAGCACTATACATTCTTATAAAAAATTAATCCAAATACACTAATACAAATGATTTTTTAATATTTTCCATTACTTATTAAATAAGATAAGTATATAAAAGTAAAAATATTATTTTTTATATATTTATAAATATATCTAAGAAGAATAAATGTCTAATTTATCTCTCACGTAAGGGGAGCAATATCGCCTTTTTTCCACTCCTCTTTTGTATTCATCATAAAGTCTGCAAAACAATCTTCAGCAATAGCATTTCTTATCTGCTCCATTAAATATTGATAATAAGCAAGATTAGCCCAGGAAAGAATCATTCCAGCCAAAGATTCATTAACACGTAAAAGATGATGAAGATATGCACGAGAATAATCACGTAATGCCGGACAATTAGATTCATCATCTAAAGGCCGCATATCATCAGCATGCCTTGCATTTCGCAAATTTATTCTGCCAAAACGAGTAAAAGATAATCCATGTCTTCCTGCACGAGTAGGCATAACACAATCAAACATGTCCACACCTTTGCTAACAGACTGTAAAATATCATCTGGAGTTCCCACTCCCATTAAATAACGCGGCTTTTCAACAGGCAAAATGGGCAAGGTATTAGATAAAACATGTAACATAACCTCTTGTGGCTCTCCAACTGCTAAACCACCAATTGCATAACCTTTAAGATCTAATTCTTTCAGTCTTTCAGCAGAAAAAGTCCTAAGTTCAATATTATCACCACCCTGAACAATACCAAACATAGCTTTTCCTGGCTGATCTCCAAATGCAACAAGAGATCTTTCTGCCCATATCAATGATAATTCCATCGCACGCTTTATTTCTTTATAGCTAGTTGGTAATGCCAAACATTCATCAAGCTGCATCTGTATATCAGATCCAAGAAGATTCTGAACTTCAATTGATCTTTCTGGAGATAGATGATGTAAACTACCATCAATATGACTTCTAAAACTAATACATTCTTCTTTTACAGAACATAATTTTGAAAGAGACATAACCTGAAAACCACCTGAATCTGTCAATATAGGCTTGGACCAACCTATAAAATTATGTAAACCACCTAAACGAGCAATACGCTCTGCACCTGGCCGCAGCATTAAATGATATGCATTGCCTAAAATTACGTCTGCACCTAAATCACATACTTGATCAAAATACATAGCCTTAACCGCTCCATAAGTACCAACCGGCATAAATGCTGGAGTTCTAATAACTCCTCTAAGAGTCGTAATCTCTCCCAACCGAGCATTATCGCTTATAGATTTTATCTTGAAACCAAATTTTTTATACAAATCAATATTTTTACAATGCACAATAATATCACTCCATGGTGCAACAAAATTATACTAAAGATAAAAGTAATTTGCTGAATAGCAATAAAAAAACTTAAGGTAAAAAGCCGAAATATAAAATATATTCTAGCATAACAATCTTATTTCCCATTAAGAAATAACGATAAATATCACGCCATAGATTTGTTCTTAAAAAGCAAACTTGCATCACCGTATGAATAAAAACGATAATCATTAGCTATAGCATGTTGATAAATATCTTTTGTTTCCTCTATTCCACAAAATGCTGATACCAACATTAACAAAGTAGATTTAGGCAAATGAAAATTACTAATTAATATATCTACAGCACGAAAACGATATCCTGGAGTTATAAAGATATTAGTAGATCCAGACCATGGAATTATAACTCCATCATCAGTCGTCGCGGTTTCTAGCAAACGTAATGAAGTAGTTCCAACGGCAATAATACGACCTCCCCTTGATTTAACAGCATTTAAAGCTTGTGCTGTTTTCGTATCTAAAAATCCTATTTCACTATGCATTAAATGATCATCGGTATTTTCTACTTTTACTGGCATAAAAGTAGCAGCACCAACATGAAGGGTGATAAAGTGCGTTTCAATACCAATAGAAATAATTTCAGATAATAAATCAGATGTAAAGTGAAGACCAGCCGTAGGAGCTGCAACTGATCCCATAATCTTAGCATATGTAGTTTGATAATCAATATAATCACGCTCATCTATAGAACGTTTCCTTGCAATATAAGGAGGCAACGGAATACTACCTACAACAGAAATATTTCTATCTAATTCTAGACCTGATACAGAAAAAACCAATAAAATTTCACCTTGATCCCACTTTTCATCAATAATTGCATCTAATTTAGATTGGCCATCTTTTGAAAAAAAATATATTTTATCACCTTTCCTAACCATCTTAGCCGGACGGATATAAGCACGCCAACTATTATCAGAGACACGCATATGTAAATTACAAGATATACGAACCTCAGTATCATTTTTATGACGCAACCGTATTCCTCTCAATTGAGCTGTAATAACTTTGGTATCGTTGAAAACAATAGCATCATTAGGCTTCAAAAACATCGGTAAATCACGTACTAAATGATCGGAAATACGCAAAGATATATCAGAATTAGCTACCAAAAGACGCGCTTTATCTCTTGGTGAGACTGGTCTAAGAGCAATTTTAGACGGAGGAAGATAAAAATCAAACTCTTTAACCATCATAATTGTATAGTCATCTGTGCCAGATCCTCTTTTTTATTGGGTTTTAATAAGGTCAATTTATTGGTTTTTAATAAGATAAAAATGGCAAATGTATTACTAAAAACAAAAATCAACACTTATAAGGAAAATCTTATCCATAAAAAAAATCAAAAATCCTATACAAAAGACAGAAAAATTTTTATACCGAACCTTCTTTTATTTTCTTATAGTTATCTTTTAAAAAACAAGCCACGGGATATGGGACAAAAGGCGTGATATCTTCACCTATTAAAAACAAATGACGAACAAGCGTAGAACTAATATAGTGAGAAGATTCATTAGCAAAAAGTGTAATAGTTGGTACTTCCGGCAAAAGACTACGATTAATAAATGCCATACCCATTTCATAATCAAAATCTGTCACATTTCTCAAACCACGTATTATAACTTTAGCAGAAATATTTCTTACACAATCAACAGCTAATCCTTTAAAAGGAAATACAGAAATCTTAGTCAAATGCTCTGGAAGCAAATCATTAATAGATTGCATAATCAATTCAGAGCGATCTTGAATTGAAATAAAATTAATATCCTTATAAGAGTGATAGCCCATAGCAATAACAAGCTCATCAACAAAAGAAAGAGACTGTCTTATTATATCCATATGACCATTAGTAATAGGATTGAATGATCCTGTATAAACAGCTTTTTTTGTCATGGAGGTCATCATCCTTTTAGTTAAATTTTTATTTAAAAACAGATGCTAATTCATTTTAGATAATAAAATCAAAATAACAAAAATTAAATGAACATTTAAATAAAAACTCTACACAATAGCGATAAAAATATACGAATCCTTTTTCCATAAAAAGTACTTTACTAATTAGGTAAGAACTAAAAAATTCAAATAATCTTTAAATGGAAAAAGGGAAATATATCCTATTCATCTGACGACATTTGTTCATGCTCACATTCCGACTGCACTTGATCAATCTCACGATCACTAACACGCTCAACTGAAACCACTCTTTCATCTTTGGCAGTAGAAAAGATAACGACTCCTTTTGTTGCACGACTAGCAATCCTAATATCATTAACCGGCACTCTAATCAAAGTTCCTTTATTAGATACCAGTATAATATGATCATTTTCCTCAATTGGAAATGCCGCTACAAGATTACCTATTTCACTTGTTTTCGTAATATCAGTAGAACGAATACCCTTACCACCACGGGCAGATACACGGAAATCATATGAAGATGTCCTCTTTCCAAAACCTTTTTCCGATACAGTCAGGATAAATTGCTCACGTGATTGCAATTCTGCACAACGTTCTTCAGATATTTTGCCACTAATAGCCTCATCACTATCAACACAATCTTCTTCATTAACATCATCTGCAATAAGACGACGCTTAGCGATCATATATTTAATATAAAGAATACGTTCTTCATAATTAGCTTTAGAATGTAAGACAATAGCCATAGAGATAACTTGATCACCAGCAGCAAGCGATATACCTTTCACACCAACCGAATTACGCCCTGAAAACACACGTATATCAGAAACCGGGAACCTAATACACTGTCCCAATTTAGTATTGAGTAATATATCATTATCATCTTTACAGGTTTCAACAGAAAGGATCTCATCATCTCCTTCTAATTTCATAGCAATCTTGCCACTTCTATTCACCTGAATAAAATCTGATAACTTATTACGGCGTACATTTCCAAGCTTAGTAGCAAATACCACATATAAATCATCATAACTAGATTCATCATCTGGCAAAGGCATAATAGTTGTAATACGCTCTCCTTGTTTTAAAGAAAGGATATTAATTAAGGCCTTACCACGAGATTGTGGAGAGCCTGCAGGTAATCTCCAAACTTTTTCTTTATAGACAAATCCTAAAGATGAAAAGAATAGAACCGGCGTATGTGTATTTAAAATAAACAAACGATTCACAAAATCTTCATCACGAGTTGCCATACCAGAACGACCTTTTCCACCGCGACGCTGAGCGCGATATACAGATAGAGGAACACGTTTTACGTATCCCAAATGCGAAACAGTGACAACCATATCTTCACTAACAATGCAGTCTTCATCTTCCATATTCAATAAACCTTCCACAATTTCAGTACGACGAGGTGTCCCAATATCATTTTTAATATGCAAAAGCTCTTCTTTGATAATATTTAAAACGCGCAACCGAGAAGACAAAATACCTAAGCAATTTTTGATTTCTTCACCAAGCTTATCTAATTCATCATGAATATCATCACGACCTAATCCAGTTAATCGCGCTAGACGAAGCTCTAAAATAGACCGTGTCTGAACTTCTGATAGACGCATTTTACCGTCATCACCGATGCTATAACTATAATCATCGATCAAATCCATTAAATCTTTTATTTCAACTGCTCGCCAACTTCTTTGCATTAACTCACGACAAGCAGATTCTGGATTTGGCGCAAAACGAATGATACGAACCATCTCATCCAAATTAGCTACAGCAACAGCAAGACCAACCAATACATGAGCTCTATCACGAGCTCTGCCTAACAGATACTTAGTACGTCTTATCACAACTTCCTCGCGAAAAGCAATAAAAGACTTAATTATTCCTATTAAAGTAAAACGTTCAGGCTTGCTTCCATTCAAAGCTACCATATTGACACTGAACAAGCTCTGTAAAGGAGTATATCTATACAACTGATTCAATACTACATCAGCAGATGCACCACGTTTTAATTCAATAACAACCCTATAACCTTGACGATCTGATTCATCACGAAGATCAGATATATCAACTATACGTTTTTCTCTAACTAATTCTGCTGTTTTTTCAAGCATTGCTGCTTTATTAACTTGATATGGAATCTCTGTAACGATAATTTGCTCACGATCTGATGATATTTTTTCTACGTGAGTGACACCTCTTATTACAATAGATCCGCGTCCAGTTGCATAAGCGCTCCTAATCCCAGATCTACCTAAAATCATTGCTCCTGTAGGGAAATCAGGGCCAGTAACTATATTCATCAAATCATTTAAATCAATATCTGGATTGTCGATAACAGCTATACAACCATCTACAACTTCTCCTAAATTATGAGAAGGAATATTAGTAGCCATACCAACGGCAATACCACCAGCACCATTTACAAGCAAATTAGGAAATTTAGCAGAAAGAACAACAGGCTCTTGAAATGAGCCATCATAATTAGGACGAAAATCAACTGTATTCTTATCAAGGTCATCTAATAAAAAATGAGAAGATTTTTGCAGACGACACTCAGTATATCTCTCTGCAGCCGGGGGATCACCATCTATTGATCCAAAATTACCCTGACCATCAATCAACAATAAACGCAACGACCAATCTTGCGCCATACGAGCCAAAGCATCATAAATAGCAGCATTGCCATGAGGGTGAAACTTACCCATGACCTCACCTGAAATACGCGCACACTTCACATATTTCTTATTATAATCCACTCCCATCTGCATCATACCATATAGTATGCGTCTATGAACTGTCTTCAAGCCATCACGCACATCAGGCAATGCACGACCAGCAATAACATTTAATGCATAAGAGAGGTAAGAATTCTGCATTTCACTTACTATTGAAATTGAAGCTATGCCTTCTTCATCCTCTTCATCATTTAATATAACATGATCTGTCAACGGATTAAACTATCCTTATTTAAACTTAAATTAATCTAATTCCTGGCAATTATCGTATTAAATATACCAAAACAACTGTAAAATATGGAAAAATTAAATAAAAACTAATCCACCATTAATTTGAAACTAACTTTCATAGGAATACTAAAATGGTATATCATCGTCAAGATCTTCAGACAATGTACTGCTATCTTTGTTTTGTGAATAACGGCTTTCAAAAACATTATCATTTAAATTTTCACTACTTTGCTTATCTTCATTAGGATAATCTTTACGCCCACCGAGCATAACCATGCTTCTCATAATAACCTCAGTTGTATATCTGTTATTACCAGATTGGTCTTGCCATTTTCTAGTTTGAAGAGAACCTTCCAAGTAAATCTTAGAACCTTTACGCAGATATTGTTCAATTATCTTACAAAGTTCTTCAGCAAATACTACTATAGAATGCCATTCTGTTTTTTCACGACGCTCACTTGTATTACGATCTTTCCAAGTATCAGAAGTAGCAATGCGAATATTGACAATTTTACGTCCATCCTGTGTATGACGAACTTCAGGATCAGATCCAAGATTTCCTACTAAAATAACTTTATTAACACTAGAAGACACTTCTAAACACCCCATCAACGCAATTTATAATAAATAAAAACAAATCAATAAGTAAAGTTACACGAACTTGATAGATATACAATATAATTTTTAAATATTATTATACTTCACTTTATTAGAATAAATCTACTTCCCTATTCCATTTTGTATATTAAAATATAAATTATATATATGATATAATATAATGGTTCATATCTCGTTTTTTAAACAAAAGTGATCAATTAAATATGAGAGAAATAAAGAACATTTCTATTCACGGAGCACGTGAACATAATCTTCAAAACATCAGCTTAAAGCTACCACGAGGTAAGTTAATCGTTATTACAGGAGTTTCTGGATCAGGGAAAACTTCTCTATCTTTTGATACAATCCACGCCGAAGGACAAAGGCGTTATATAGAAAGCCTTTCTACGTATGCAAGACAGTTTTTAGGCAACATAAAAAAGCCAGCTGTAGATCGAATCGATGGATTATCTCCTACCATATCTATTGAACAAAAAAACACATCTCATAATCCTAGGTCTACAGTCGGCACAATGACCGAAATTCACGATCATCTGCGATTGTTGTTTGCCAGAATAGGAATTCCACATTCTCCCGAGACAGGCCTTCCCATAGAAAGCCAAACTGTCGAACAAATGGCTGATCGTATTATATCATTCGAAAAAGGAACTCGAATGTATCTTCTTGCTCCTATAGTGCAAAATAAGAAAGGAGAATACAAAAAAGAGCTGACAGAAATATCAAAACAAGGTTTTCAAAGAATAAAAATCGATGGGAAATTATATCAAATATCAGAAATACCAGATATTGATAAAAAATATAAACACAATATAGAGGTAGTTGTAGACCGCATCGTTATTAGTGAAAATATTAGATCTAGAGTAATTAATAGCCTTAAAACTTGTTTGCAATTGACCAATGGCCTAGCTGCCGCTGAAATTATTAAACCTTCGAGTAATTCAGAACAAGATTTAAAAAGAAATTCTCATAAATTAGACAATCAATACATAATTTTTTCTGAAAGATTTGCATGTCCTGTATCGGGATTTAGCATAGCAGAAATAGAACCACGGCTTTTTTCTTTTAACAATCCATCAGGAGCATGCAATAGTTGTGATGGTTTAGGTTTTAGCCAAAAAATAGATGAAAAGCTCGTAATACCAGATCCTATGTTAACAATAAATAGTGGAGCAATTGCACCTTGGCCTAATCCCCTATCGCAATATTATATCAAAATTATTAATTATCTAAGTGAAGAGCTAGGATTTTCTATTAATGATCGCTGGTGCGATATATCCAAAGATAATCAAAACATAATACTCTATGGAATAAACAGAAATAAACATAATATAAATAATAATAATAAATTCATAAATTTTTCTTTTAAAGGAATTATCCCTACATTAAATCAGCGTTGGTATGAAACAGATTCATCAAGCATTCAAGAAATGATCCAGCGATATATGTCATCATCTGTTTGCGCAAAATGCGATGGATATCGGCTAAAACAAGAATCTCTATCTATAAAAATTGCAGGGAAACATATCGGCGAAATCGCCGATATGTCCATAAAAAGAACAAAAATTTGGCTTGATGAAATTCAGGGAACAATCAACAAAAAGCAAAATAAGATTGCAGAACCCATTCTTAAGGAAATAAAAAAAAGGATACATTTCCTTACAGAAATAGGACTTAATTATTTAACCCTATCACGCAACACAAGTATGCTTTCAAACGGAGAAAACCAACGTATACGCCTTGCATCTCAAATAGGATCTGGATTAACAGGAGTGATTTATATATTAGATGAGCCTTCTATAGGATTACACCAGCGTGATAATACCAAGCTCATCAACATACTTAAACATCTTCGTGATTTAGATAACACAGTTATTGTTGTCGAACATGATGAAGAAACCATGCTATCCGCAGACCATATTGTAGATATAGGTCCTGAAGCAGGCGCTAATGGCGGAAAAGTAATAGCAGAAGGCTCACCTAAACAAATTATGGAAAATCCTAATTCTCTTACAGGCAATTATCTATCTGGTAAAAAAAATATATCAATCCCTGAAAAAAGACGTGATTATAATCAAGATCGTATAATTAAGGTTATTAATGCACGAAGCAATAACTTAAAAAATATTACAGCATCTATACCTCTTGGATTATTTACTGCAGTAACTGGAGTATCAGGAGGAGGAAAATCTACTTTTCTTATATATACTTTATATAAAGCAGCCTCAAAAATAGTCATGGGATCAAGAAATGTATCAGGAATATATGATAGTATCAATGGTTTAGAATATATCGATAAGGTTGTTAATATAAATCAGTCACCTATTGGCCATACTCCTCGATCAAATCCAGCAACTTATGTTGGGGCATTTACACCAATCCGAGATCACTTCAGCAGCCTACCAGCATCAAAAGTCCTTGGATATAAACCTGGCTGCTTTTCTTTCAATGTAAAAGGAGGAAGATGCGAAAATTGTGAAGGGAATGGAATAATCAAGATTGAAATGCATTTTCTGCCAGATATATATATCACTTGTGATACATGTAATGGAAAAAGATATACATCTGAAACTTTAAATATACACTTTAAAGACAAATCAATAGCGGATGTACTCGATATGACCGTTGAAGAAAGCTTGGTTTTTTTTTCTAATATCCCATCAATATATAATAAATTAAAACTTCTTAAAGAAGTCGGACTCGGGTATATTAAAATTGGACAATCTGCAAACACTTTATCGGGAGGAGAATCACAAAGAGTTAAACTCGCCAAAGAACTTTCAAAACAAGCCACAGGTAATACCCTTTATATTTTAGATGAACCTACGACTGGCCTACACTACCATGATATTGCTAAACTATTAGAAATTTTGCATAAACTGGTTGAGAAAGGAAACACAATTGTTGTCATTGAACATAATTTAGAAGTTATAAAAACAGCAGATTGGATTTTAGATTTTGGACCAGAAGGAGGAGATGAAGGAGGTAAAATAATAGCATATGGGACACCAGAAGAAATTGCTCTAAATAATTTATCATCCACTGGAAAATTTTTAAACAATGTACTAAAAAAGAAAAATGCATAAAAAAATCTATTTAAATCATCAATTACTGAAACCATGATAATGGAAATTTATTGTCATTAATAATGTAATTATCACGTATAATATTAGATATATAAATAATATAAATTCAATAAAAAACCATACATACCCGACGCAATAAATAGTTAATTAATATTATGTCAGATAATGTCTAAAAGACTTTTATTCGTGCAAGAGAAATATCAAGTGATGTTTTTTTCTTTTCAGCTTTATCAAGTTTTTCTCTTTCTAATTGCAATATACTAGGATGAGCTTTTTCCAAAAAATTACTATTTGCTAATCTAGCCTTTATAGATAATAACTCATTACTAACTTTTTCAATAGATTTTTCAATACGAGATCTTTCAAGATGAAAGTCAATAAAATCACCTATATGTAAAAAGAATACCACTTCATCAAGAACAATTTGCACAGAACTAGAAGGAAAAGATTCTGCAAATACAATATTGCCAGAAGATAAGCTATTAATAACAGCTTGATGAGATAACAATCTTTCCTTAATAACAGGTGTTGTATCAATAAAAACTAGTGGTATAACTGCTTTTAATGGAACATTCATCGATTTACGCACAGATCTTATTTCGGAAATCAAACGAATAATAAAATCTACTTCTTCTACAGATTCAGTATCATCAAATACCATAGAAGGCCATTTAGCATGGCATAGAACAGCCTTATCATTCATCCCGTCAACAATAATATTAGAGTATATCTCTTCTGTCACAAAAGGTATAATAGGATGCAATAACTTGCAAACATTGTGCAATACATAAGAAAAACAAGATAAAGTTTCTAAGGTTAACTTATCATTCCTTTGATTGATGATAGGCTTAATAAATTCTACATACCAATCACATAGTTCATTCCATACAAAACGATATAAAACAGCAGATACATCGTTGAAACGACGATCTTCTATTCCTGAAGTAACTTCTTTGATAACGATAGAAAGCCGAGAAATAATCCATTTATTAATTACAAAACTCACATTTTGCGGGTTAAAATCATCGCTATGCTTTGCATTATTTATCTGAGAAAATCTAACTGCATTCCAAAATTTAGTTATAAAATTACGATAACCAACCACACGCGATAAATCCAACTTAATATCACGACCTTGAACAGCCATAACAGCAAAATAAAATCTTAAAGCATCAGCACCATACTGATCTATCAAATCAATTGGATCAATAATATTACCTTTCGATTTAGACATTTTCTGGCCATGTTTATCTCTGACTAATGCATGCATATAAACATAATTGAAAGGCTCAATTCCTTTATTATCAGAATCCTTCATAAAATTCATACCCATCATCATCATGCGGGCAACCCAGAAAAACAAAATATCAAAACCAGTTACTAAAATATTAGTTGGATAATAAGTTTTTAATTCAACTGTTTTTTCTGGCCAACCTAAAGATGCAAAAGGCCAAAGAGCAGAAGAAAACCAAGTATCAAGCACATCATCATCACGTTTTAAAAGAGCAGATATATTACCATTTTTGGTCAAATTACGAACATGGGCAGCCATTTCCCCACCCTCTGCAATATAGTGTTTAATTGCAGAATCTAGGGCAGCACATTCGTTATTCTCAACAAAAAACTTTCCATCAGGGCCATACCAAGCAGGAATCTGATGGCCCCACCAAATCTGCCTTGAAATACACCAAGGCTGAATGTTTTTCATCCATTCATAGTAACTTTTATCCCAAGATTTAGGAATAAAAGAAGTAAGTGAATTTTCTACTGAACTTATCGCTGGCTCTGCTAAAACTTTAACATTGAGATACCACTGATCTGTTATCCTAGGCTCAACAGGAACACCACTACGTTCACAATAAGGGACTACATGTTTATAAGAAACAATTTTATTAATAAAGCCATGATGTTCAAGCAAAGCAACAATTTTTTCGCGAGCAATACTACAATTTAAAGATTCAAATTCACATAAAACATTCTTTATCTCATCTGAAATGAAAATATCTCGTAAGAAATTTTCATTATTTAAAAGGGAAAGCTTCGACTGAGAATTTAAAACATCAATAAAATCTAATCCAGCACGCTTTGCAATTTCAAAATCATTAAAATCATGAGCTGGAGTTAATTTCACCGCCCCTGCACCAAAACTAGGATCAGGATAATTATCTGATACGATTTTAAGCTTACGACCTATTATAGGAAGAACAGCATGCTTTCCTATGAGTTCTTGATAACGGCAATCATCTGGATGAACAGCTATCCCAGTATCACCAAACATAGTTTCTGGACGCGTAGTCGCAATTATAATATAGTCACGTATCTCCCAATTTATTGGCTTTGATTCATCATTAAACTCAGTAGGATGACGATAAGATATACCATCTGCTAATTGATAACGTATATACCAGAGATTGCCTTCAACCTCATTCTGAATTACCTCAAGATCAGAAACTGATGTTTCAAGGTGTGGATCCCAATTAACAATTCTTTTATCTTTATAAATCAAACCTTGTTTATAAAGGCTAACAAAAGCGTGCATAACAGCATCAGACATGCCCTTATCCATAGTGAAGCGCTCACGTGACCAGTCACAAGATGCACCTAGCCTCTTCAACTGACTTATGATAGAACCGCCTGATTTTGACTTCCAATTCCAAATTTTTTTAATAAAATCTTCGCGACCTAATTCTTTTTTTGTAATAGAATAATTATTTAATAAATCACGCTCCACAACAACTTGCGTCGCGATACCTGCATGATCTGTTCCAGATTGCCAAAGAACATTTTTGCCTCTCATACGCTCGAATCTAATCATGATATCTTGCAAAGTACTATTAAAAGCATGCCCCATATGCAACGAACCAGTTACATTAGGAGGAGGCATAACTATACAAAAACTTTCCGCATTAAGGCTCGCATTAGCACCCATACGAAAAGCTTCAATAGAATCCCACTTTGCAGAACTCTTTTTCTCGACAGATGAGAAGTCGTAAGTTTTATCCATCATATAAAAAGTCTACATAAAATAACAATAATTAAATATCAACGACGAGTAGAACCTCGAGCTATTCTTGCTATTTCCTCTCTTATAAGCTTTTCAACCATACTTGGCAAATTATCATCTAACCACTCACGCAACATCGGGCGTAATAAATCAGCAGAGATTTGATCAAGAGAATGACTATCTGATTCCCTCAGAGCCTTAACTAATTGATCAAAAGAATAAGACACACGATTATCTGTATCAGGAGAAATCAGCATGTTTTCTTCTTTATCGTTACGATTATTAGATAATCCAATATTATCAGCCAAAGAACCATCTGCACGAGTAGCTAATAAATCAGAATCAGAGGGAATAAAATCACCTAATGATGTATCATTAACCTTATTATGCTCAACTAAATCATCAGAGAAAGGCTTCATATCTATCTTCGAAGCATCAGCAGAAGCAGGCTGTCTACCATAAAAATTATTATTTTGCACCTCAGAACGAACACGAGCGGCAACATCAGATAAAGAAAGTACTTCTTTAGTATTATCTGTATTAGAATCACCAAGGAGATAACCTTTTTCAGAAAATAAATTCGATGAATTTTTGCTATCTTTAGAGATATAATCTCTTTCATCAGCATTTTCTCTTAACTCTTGAGATTTAGTATTAACACTATCAGAAACATCTATATCTTGATCATTATTCTCAATTATACGACGAATGGAAGCAACTATTTCTTCCATAGAAGGTTCGTATACAGCATTTGAATGGGCCATTTTTCCCCCTTTTCTTTAAAATCTAATATGCACTCTTAGCTCAAACTTTTATCCCGAATATCAAAGAGCATGAAACTACATGACGAAAAAACATATAAAACATCAGCAATTAAAGGAAACCTCATCAATTAGAAATTTATAAATAATTTCGTTTAAATACTATATCCATACGCAAAGAACAAAAACATTTTAATACCACCTTATAAGGTATTAATCACACACGAAGCTACATCCTTTATATAAAAATTAATTTCAAAAATAAACCTAAATATTAACAATATCTTAACAAAAAATCATAATAGCACAATTTTTATACATAAAAACAATAAAAAGATGATTAAAATTTATAAAAATCAATTAAAATTAGTATAAATGATCAGTTCAAAGATGCCAATTATTACAAATTTGTGTTTTTATGATAATCTGATTTTAATTTAATATTTGAGATATTTAGTTGTAATTATTTGATAATTGAAATCACAACTTGATAATATTGACTATAATATAATTAACAAATTTTTTCTTGCTAGAAAAAATATTTGCTGTTACTGTCTTTTCAGGTCTTTATATAAGTTATTTGTAAAAACATATTTTTTGCAAATTAACATATAAATTATGAATATACTTGCTAGTATTATTGGCCTCGTGGCAGACTGGTTACGCAGAGGACTGCAAATCCTTCTAACCCGGTTCGATTCCGGGCGAGGCCTCCAGATAAATTACAACTCATTGATCTTACAATCTTTTCATAATTTTACTCCTACCTTTTGAAAGGTAAGATTAAGCCATAGTTTTCTAAACAATCAATATTATTAAAAATATACTAAAATATATTGAATTGTTTCCACAATTAATAGTCTATTTTTAGAAGATAGGTGATATTTTTTAGTTAAATATTCTATAATAAAGTGCAAATAACTGATATTGCAAATATTTAAGAAAATATCATTAATCGCCCTATTGTATCTACAGAGTTTTTATTCAGATGTGATATCTCGGAAGATGTAAAAACTAGTATTTAGATGATGAAAAAGCACATAAATCTGAGGCATGACTGATATAGGTCTTAAAAAGCCTCTGGAAAAAATGAAGATTAGTTTGATAAAGCTATTCTAGATAAGTTGAAAAAATATTTTTAAAAATCTAAAGATGTAAAAATCGCTTTATTTATATGATGGAAAAGAAAATAAGGCTAAGGAATTACTGATAGAGGACTTTAAAAAATATTTTGGAAATAAAAAGAAGATTTTGAGAAAAACTTTCTAGATGAGCTGGGAAAATATTTTTAAAAAAGATAATAATCAACAACAACTAAAAGTTATAGATACTGAAACAAAATCAAAATCATTAGAAGATCAGAGAATACTAACAATTGGAAGATGATACGTTAGAATAAATAATGCTAGCATATGCAGAAATAAAAACATTTGAAGCAAATCAACAAATCTTTTAATCTAAAGAAGTCCTAAAATATCTATTAATTAAAGTTTCTAAAGAGATTCCAAAAGATGAAAATAGCAATCCTCTTAACTCTGAAGATATAGAATATTGTGCAGAAAAAACAGTTGAGTCATCTGAATAAAAACTATCACGCGCTAAAGATCACCTAATCAAAGAACACGCAAGACCTAAATATTTATCTTCAATTTATTGGAAGGAGCAAAGGTGATAAATCCCTTTTCATAATTTACCCTTGTGAGAGATGCAGCAATAAAATTTATTTTATATTGAAGTTGTTCATATATTTGGCATTTTAGAAAAAACAAGTCTAATAAGAACTTTATTTACTAGAAAAAGTCTATATCATTCGCCTCCTATTATTGTCCATCAGTAACTAATTTTTTCATAAAAAATAGTCCTAAATTCAAACCACCTTTAAAACTTTCTAAATTATAAAAACTCCCGATAAAAATATCATAATAAGTGTATATAGCGCACCATTGAGTATCCACATGATCATTTCAAAATAAACTATAGCCCAAAAACTCATCAGAACAACGATATTAAATTAAAATAAAACCTTCAAATCGTTTAATGATAGATATTAAAAGTTGTGGAACTTTAGACATATACATAATTAATTTTAACAAATTAAGATTTAAAATATTGATTAAAATAAGAGAAAAATAGTATTGATACAGTTATTAGATGTATGTAATATTTAATGATAATACAAATTTAGCGAAACAATATAAATTTAGGTAGCAAAAGATGCGTAGAATTATATCATATATTATTTTAAATTTGATAGCGGTTGTTCCATATTCATTAGCTGATATGGGTAATACAAATAGACAAAATTCAGAAATATCACGAGCAGAAGAAGAGATGAGGCAAGAGATAATTAATGCAAGAAGAAATGAAGAGCGAAGAATTAGAATAGCTGAAGAGAACAGAAGAATGATAGAAGCAATACAAATACGGCAGAGAGCTATAAGAGAATTAGAGCTAGAAAATGAAAGATTAAGACAAAAATTAAGCGAACGTGGAGAAAGTTCTTCTTCTAAAAATAGGCGATAATATTTCTTAATATATCTAAATTTATAAGCAATTGCTAATACCGTATTTTAAAATATTCTCACGACTTGTTTTGGCTTGAGAATATTTTAGTATCTAATATATATTATATCTTGATATTATATAGCTTTTAGTACTCTAATTATCACTAATCCTTTAATTACATCCCAATTCTAAAATAGACCATTCAAAATACCCCAACTAAACCAATTATAAGTATATGATTATTCATAACTAAATCTAATTAGTTTTGAATAATATTTTTCCGTAGTTATTCCAGGGATATTTAATTACTGGACAAATAATGCTAAAAAAAATTGATTCATTTTATGGTATGGAGTGATTATATTATATCTAGAACAAACATTTAATAATGGTAATAAGAAACTACAATTCGTGTTTTTTTATGAAATTAATAATTTTAAATTACCTATCAGGAAAATTTTTCCGATAATCCTATTTTTATAGATATAATCAAAATTAATGAACAAGATATTCCAGATAAATAAATTTTATTGGCAGGATGGCAGTGCATTGTGCTAAAATGGGACTAAAGAACGACTTTTATGATACTGATAAGAGAAGATCTTTATTTTTAGACATTAAATGCATTTTATACTATAAAAAAATAAAAAATTGTTGTTCTCGAAAATGTTAATCACTTGAAAGGCCAAAATAAAAGAAAAAGGTTAGATACTTTGATATAAAATCAATTATTTACCAAAAACAGATTGAATTTTTAAGACATATTTTCTAACACTATGTTGCTATTTAGATATGTATTTTTGACTTTCAATTACAAAGATTTAAAGAGATGATAACTTCTATGATAAGACATATATTTTTCTTAGGCACTAGTTTATAAACTCTTGTAACCAATAAATTATATCTGCTAAAGAGGCGAATTTATCCTAAAGATATTTACTAATAATAAGCCAAATTTTTGATTCATCTTCCGAAAATGGTTTGATAAAGGCATTATATACTTCTGGGCTTGCGATCATATGCCCATAATATTTTCAAAATGATATATCCAAGATTATATACTATATTCATGGTATTTCTTTATTAACGTTATAAAGTCTATTATCTAAAATTACTGCAAATACACAAGTGAATTCTTGCATCTCATTTATTGATATTTATGCAATGGTTTGGCAATTAACACTAAATCCGATATCATTCTCAATTTTAATAAATAGGTCAATTTTATCATTTTCTTTAATCGAACCTACAAAAATTATTTTTCACACAAAAACATTTAAGCAATATTTTTATCTTTTTTAATTACAGGAGGCTTATTGGTGTCGCTTTGCTTCAAATCAAATCACTAAATTAATTAAAATTATTTTTCAGAAGATAAATATCTTTTATTCTAGGCTCAAGAGATCCTAATATAAGTTTTAAAGGCAACGTAGTTTGTTCTGTAAACTAAAGTTATGATACTTTAGTTTATAGATAATTACATCCATCTAACCTCTTGAGATTTATTCAATTGTCAATGGATAAGATATTATTAAGATCCATAACAACATATGGGCAAAACTGTTATATGCATTAATCAACATCCAATTTCCAATTTACCGTCAATAACATAAATTAAATAGTTTTTCACTTTTTAATTTTTTCATAATATTCTAGGAACTTTATTTTTATACCAAAACCTTGATCATAATTGTTAATTGTATAGGCTATCTATATATGTTAATTGTATGGGATATATATGTATATGAAGGTTCATTATCAACATTTACTTCTATGCCATAGGGCAATTTAGTTATCTTTAACTATCAAGCATATCTAAGACAAGTATGCCTTATCACACCATCCTTGAAGCCCAGAAGCAAAATTAAATTACAGAATTCATCAATATATAATATTGAAGTATTAAAAAATTTTATGTTTTATATCTATGCTTTTAATTTATTCTTACGATTTATTCTATATCATTACGGATAATGCATCCAGACAAATTGTATAACCTTTATCATTATCTGACATTTGTATTATTGTATCAAAAAGAGACAAATATAGATACACATATATAAAGGCATTAATAAGAAGCCCATAATATAAAACTGCTAAAGTTAAAACAATAAATTGCCAAAAAGTAATTGTTTAAATAATTTATTTTAAAGATAATTAATACAAAGATGGATTATGATCTTTAGTATTTGTTCTATGACATCTATAACCATTAAATAATTATAGGCTTAAAAATAACAATGTAATCCACACAAAAGCATATAAATATGATATTATAACTATTGACACTATGATATGTTTATTGCAATTCTAGAGGGCAGTTATTGTTTTTCTAAAATACATTCATCTTTCGTATTAGTTGATTTTATATTGTATGTTATTATTGATATTTTCCCTGGTAGCTCAGCGGTAGAGCATTCGACTGTTAATCGACAGGTCGCCGGTTCGAATCCGGCCCGGGGAGCCAGTATAATTATAAGATATTGATTTTACTGTATTTTTATATAATTTATCTCATCCTTTAAAAAGGTAAGACCAAGCCGAATATTTTCATAGCTTCAGTAGCTCTGCTTTAACTTATTTCGATTACTATTACTTTTAAATTTTCCCCTCATGAATGAGCACATCTTATACATTCTTTAGATTTAGATGCTTCTTCCCAATCTTATTTATCCAACTTTAGTCTAAAAAATATATTAAGATAACAATACCGAGATGAAATGTGAAATATTCAAGAGATGATATTCTACTTTCATGAAGATTCAGAAGAATTGGAGAAATCTTAAAAAATTGACATAAACATTTCTCGATATCTTTCATATACTTATAATAGAACAAAAATAACACACGATTTTTCTTTTGAGACAGAGCATGTATTAAAATACGATATTTTAGTGCAAAATCCAGCAAAAGTAGATAAAAATGAACAAGGAACGGCAACAGTCAACGTATATATGCTTACTAAATCTACAAATACTAAAAGAGATTAAGAACGAAATGATACATAGGAAAAACGGCAATTGAACTTAATTAAGTTATATAATAAAATAAGTTTTAAAATCAACAATTGACTGTGATTTATTTTACTAAATAACATTCATAAAGAACAAAACCAATAACATTTACAATAAAATATATATTTAATATTAAATACATTTGAATGCTAAAATGCCCATTTCTTTTGCGTTGTAAATGAAATAGTAAGCCATCTCTCCTCTTTAATGCCGCCAACAACGTCACCTATTTCCTCTCTTATAGCATCAAGAGACTCTACGCCTTTAATAGGATAATTCAAAGGAACGATAATATGTATCTCTATAATACGAGAACGACCTGTCTTGGTAACGTATGTATAAGCATCAAGAAATCCATGCCGATCAACTATCGGATATAGGGCATTTCTAACCTCTAGATCAAGATCTAGCGGCGCAACTTGAAATACCTCAAATAATGATCGCTTAATTGTACGTATCGTTGAAGGCAAAATAAATAAACAAGTAGAGATTAATACAAAAGTATCAATATAAGGAGTAATCCAATTGTAATCACTATCCTTCAACAACATGCCGAATAAAAAAACAAAGAAAACAGCTGCTAAATTAACACCTGAAGCAATCCAAAACTTTGCATCCAATGCTATAAAATCAGATTTTATTACATAATTACATCTGTTTTCATAAATACCCATCGCGAAACATAAAACCGATGCAATCATAGAATAAATTACAGCTTGAACAAAAATAACATCATGACCTTCTGACATGATGGTAAAAATAGATTTAATCAATGCATATAATATACCAAAAGTAAGCATCAAGGCATTAAAAGCTAAAACCATAGGCTCTAAATGCCAAAAACCGAATTGAAAATATCTTCTTCCATTGATATTTGACTCTAAAGCATCTTTAGATATTAGCTTTGATACAAACAAAGAAAGAAATGTAATAATCGCATCTAGATATGAGTAAAAACCATCAAAAACAATGGTAAAAGAACCTGAAAAAAGGCCAACTATTAAATCAGTTGAGGCAATTAATATAGTGAAGATAATGGATAGTTTCAACAACCATTCTTCTGAATTTGACCTTGATTTATAATCCTGCATCTATTAATCCTATACTATAATTTATGGTATAGATTGATGATATCATCAAATTTAAAATAAACCAAATTATCAAAACGATCGATTTAATTAGGAAGAAAACAGCTTAAAACTTGGTTCGTCCGTATACTCAATGTTCTTAAAATTGGATGAGATTAAACTGGAGAATAATAAATGAATTTCAAATTACCAAATCTACCATATGGTTATGATGATCTATCCCCATATATGTCGAGAGAGACTCTTGAATATCATCATGACGTACACCATAAGTCTTATGCTGAAAATACATCAAAGCTCGCATCTGATGCAGACATGTCAGATTTATCAATTGAAGAAATAATACTAAAGTCGTATGGATCTAATGTATCTCTTTTTAACAATGCAGCTCAGTATTATAATCATAATCTTCTCTGGCTATGTATGAAAAAAAATGGCGGAGGTGAAAAATTACCTCAAGCCCTTAGTAATGTAATTAATGATAACTTCGGAAGCTATGAAAAATTTAAGTCAGATTTTATCGAAGCCGCTTCTAAACAATTCGGTTCTGGCTGGGGATGGTTGTCAGTTAAGAATGATAAGTTAGAAATATCAAAAACCCAAAATGCTGAGAATCCACTTATAAATGGAGCAATACCAATACTCTGCGTTGATATTTGGGAGCATGCTTACTATCTTGATTTCCGTAATAAGCGCGGAAATTATCTAGAGTGTTTTGTTTCTAATCTTATTAACTGGGATTATGTTCTTGAACGCTATCAAGAAGCTTTATCATCTCAAAAAGCGAGCACATAATCCAAAAAATATTATTTATAAATAAAAGATAGTATTCATTTGCAACATTATATAACAGCCTTAAAAAGATAGGATTGCTGTATGGATGTTTTGCAAAATATTCTTTAAAATTGCGATACAATATAAAATCTGTATGCAACTGGAAGTATATTTTTGTCTTTTTAATAATCAATAATATTTTTTATAATAATAATTTTATCAAGATAGTTGAAACGTTATTATATCCCCTATTTAAAAGAATATATTATCGATAATTAATCAAAGGAAAAATATATTTCCAGATACAAATACAACTAGTATGTTTTCTTGATATATAAATTTATAAAAAAACGAACGATGATTGTTACAACAATCAGTAGAGTTACTCAATAAAAGTTAATATTTCACAATAAAAAATATCTACTAAGAAAGATAAATAATATTATACATCCTATTAATTAGGAAAACTTTATTGATTATTTTCGATAAAATATGTAACAATAATATCAAAAAAATGTATTTTTATTTTTGAAAAATCAAATCATGAAAATACCAATGTAAAACTATCACAAATTTTCTAATAAAGTAGACAATGCTAAAGAATTGACCATATAAAATATTATTTTTCAATTAAAGATGAAATAATACTTATTATAAAGATGAAATAATACTTATTAAACATTTACAAATTCATATAACAATATAAATAAAAACTAATTAATTACTTATTTGATAATTAACAAAACACGCATTACTCTCTTAGTTTATCTTTATCAAATGCATCCATAATTTTTTTTTTTAAAACATTAGAAGCCTTAAAAGTTATAACTCTACGAGGAGTTATTTCAAATGATTGACCGCTCTTTGGATCTCTGCCTATACGTGCTTTTTTATCCCTTACATTAAAAGTAGCAAAAGAAGAAATTTTTACTTTTTCTCCACGAATAGCAGAATCGCAAATCTCATCAAATACCATATTAACAAAACTAGAAGAATCTTTCATTGTAATATCAAATTTTTTTGAGATAGATTTCACCAAATCCGCTCTGGTCAAAGCTTTATTCATAACAAAATTTCCATATATTTCGCACAAATACAAATTTTAAAAACATAAACAAATAACACACACATTAATATTAATACAATCAATTTACCAACGTATCAATACAGCACCTGAAGTAAATCCGCCACCCATAGCTTGCAATAAAATACAATCACCTTTTTTAATACGCCCATCTTTAACCGCAACATCTAGAGCAAGGGGAATAGAAGCAGCAGAAGTATTTCCATGCATATCCACTGTAATAATAACCTTACTAATAGGGATATTAACCTTTTCTGCTATGCTATGTATAATTCGACTATTAGCCTGATGAGGTACGAACCAATCAATATCTTTAATTGTTAGATTAGATAATGAAAAAACATCATCAATCAATGAAACAGCAGATTCTATCGCATATTTAAAAACCTCTTTCCCCTTCATACGCACATGACCAACGGTTCCAGAAGTAGAAGGTCCACCATCAACATACAGCTTATCACCATGTGAACCATCAGATCGTAAACACGTTGACAAAATTCCAACATCATAATCATTTTCAACCTTCATAGATTCTAGTATTACAGCCCCTGCACCATCACCAAACAAAATACAAGTGGACCGATCAGACCAATCAACTATGCGCGAAAAAGTATCACTCCCTATAACCATAACACGCTGAACAACTCCCGAACGTATATAAGAATCCGCCGTAACCATTGCATAAACAAAACCAGAGCAAACAGCCTGAATATCAAATGCAAAACCATTATTCATTCCCAAACGATTTTGAATATTAACAGCTGTAGAAGGAAAAGTCTGATTAGGAGTAGTTGTAGCCACAATAACTAAATCAATATCAGCTACATCCATCTTTGCATGAGACAAAGCATCACGAGCCGCAATCTCTCCGAGAGAAGCAGTTGTCTCGTCTTTACCCGCAATATAACGCTGATTTATTCCTACACGACGCTTAATCCAATCGTCATAAGTATCAGTAAGCATTTCTAATTCTGAATTTAAAAATGCCCTCTTTGGAAGACATGATCCAAATCCTTTTATTATAGAACGAATCATTTTCATCTATTACCATTATCAGAGATAATATCTTTGTCACTTATATCAGGTGAATTATCCTTAAATTTCTGTATATCAACTTTTACCATACTTATAAAATCATTTTTAGACATGTTAATGGCAATATCTAAAACATTAAAAATAGACTTAGCATCACTACTTCCATGACCTTTTACTACAAGACCATCAACCCCTAGAAGAACTCCCCCATTAAAATTACGTGGATCAAATCCTTCTTTAACATCTCGCAAAGCACCATTAATAAAAAAACAACCAATTCGTGACCACAAATTCCTATTCAAAGCCTCCTTAAAAACTTCTACTACACGTTTAGCTGCACCTTCTGCAGCTTTAATCGCAATATTCCCAGAAAACCCATCTGTCACAACAACATCAACTAATCCATTAGATATATCATTAGCTTCAATAAAACCTTTGTATTCAAAAGAATCAAACTTATCATCTCGCAACAATCTTGATGTTTCTTTCAATACATCATGACCCTTTATTTCTTCTATTCCAACATTGAGCAATCCTATAGAAGGCCTTTTTATGCCCAACACAGATCGAGCAAACATTCCCCCTAAAATTGAAAGTTGGATCATATGATCCACAGTAACAGCTCCAATACTAGCACCAACATCTAATATAACACATTTACCTCGAATAGTTGGCCAAAATGCAGCAAGAGATGGACGATCAATACCACTGATCTTACTCAAACATAACCTTGACATAGCAATTAAAGCACCAGTATTACCAGCTGTAACAATAGATGCTGCTTTATTTTTTTTGACCGCTTCTATAGCACGCCACATACTAGATACATTACGACCTCTACGCAAAGCATCTGCTGGTCTTTCATCCATGGCAATTGATATATCACAGTGATTAAAAATACTCTTTTCTTGTAAGTTTCTATGAGAATTTAATATTGGCAAACAAACCTTTTCGTCTCCATATAACATAAAATTTACATTAGGATTATTCTCAATAAATCTAGACGCTCCCAACACAAGCTCCTGCGTACCTAAATCACCACCCATAAGATCAAGAGCAATTGTATTATCTCGTTGCATTACAAATATATCCCTTATTTTAATCAGATTTTTTAATCAGATTTAATATAAACACTTAAACATCTTAAATCATGTAAGACACTTATTGCTAACATTTTTTAACATTTTTTATCTATTTGGTAGATATTGAAATAAATAATCCTAATTTTACTTATCATAACAATTATATATATCCGAAAATACAGAACCCTCTTTTTTAGGATATGGATTAATAGCTAAAGCCGCAAAATCAGAAACAAGAAAACCAATATCAATTGTTCCATCTTCTGCAAAACCAATAATATCTACCCCTTTAATCTCAAACTCATTTTTACCAGAACAATTATAATTTGAAAGCAATAATTTTGAAGAATTTGGAACAAGAACACATCCCAAAGACTCTTCTATATAAGAAGTTAAAGGCTCTAATGTAATTACGCAAACCTGTATAATCTTAGCATATACAGTTCCTTCAACACGAACTCCAATTCTTTTCCACTTAGAAAGCTTAATATCGGCATACAAACTCTCTACTGCAGATACTTCCCACTGTTTTGCCAAATTCTCACAATCAAATCTATTAGCTTCTATTTTAATCTTCATTGGAGAAGAAAAAACCGATTTAACATTAATAATTCGTGAAAATTTTTCGGTTATATCTAAAGATTTCCCCATAGTATTTCCTTATTAGCAACATAAATTAGCAATTAGATAGAAAGAATTAGACCTACATAATCCGCCTATAAATTAGAATTTAATACATCAAGTTATCATCAGATAAATTCATAAATTCAACTTATTAGTTAATAAAAAAATAAAGTATCAGGTTAAAGACAATAGTGAAAGATAATTTTTAATTTCTTTGTTCCTTTTTTGAGCCCCCTCAAATCAACTTATGTTGTTTTTATTATTATTTTATACACTATACTGTTCCTAAATTTTATATCTAGTTGCTTCTATATCTGGGATATATCAACAGGACTAGCGGATTTAACAATAGAATGCTTGATATATAAGTATTTTTGTTGACGAAACTACATAATCCGCCTATAGATTATAATTCAATAAATCAAATTATCAGCATATGAATTCATAAATTCAATTGAATGATTAATAGTAGAATCAGGTTAAAGATAGCAGTGAAAGATAATTTTTTTAATTTCTGGGTTTCTTTTTTAAGATCACTAAAATCAACTTCTGTTATTGTTATTATTCTATACGCCATATTATGCGCAAATTTTTTGTCTAGTTGTTATTATATATCTGGAAACAGAAGGGCTAGCGGCCTTTTAATAGACGAAAAACGTGTCATGCTTATATCAATAGGATCATCTCGTACACATGTTTTCAAAACTTTAGGAAGACCATCTTTTGTTTCTATTGAACAAAAAGATGAGCCTCAAACATTCTACTACGTATCACAGAAAAAAGAACGACTCCTACCTCTCAACTTTTTAAAAGAAAAAGTTGTTGAACGAATGATTCTAAAAATTTCATTTGGAAAGGATGATCGAGTGTCTGAGATTAAAAAAATAAGCATTGAAGAAGCAAGAGAATTGCACCCTTCTATTAATTTAACGCAAGTACCAATAAGTAAAAAGGTAGGTTTCTTTCAAAAACTTTCTGATTCCAGAAAGGACATGGAGTAACCTAAACCTATTATTTTTGGATTTTAATAAATAAAAATATAATAAAAGATGGAGGAATAAGCATGATCTCAAATGACGATGATAAATCTAAAAACGAGATTTTTTCTCTGTTTTTGGATGATTCTTTCCCTCCAGAAATTTCATCATTTCGGGTTATTCGTCGCAATGGAACCGTAACACCATTTGATCCTTTAAAAATCGGTTTAGCAATCATGAAAGCATTTGTGGCTGTGGAAGGAAAAGGGGCAGCTGTTTCAAGTCGCGTTAAAAGTATTATAAGGGATCTAACAAAACAAACTGTAGCAAGGCTATTACGCCACTATAGCTCAAATTCTATTGTTCATATTGAAGCGATTCAGGATCAAGTAGAATTATCACTAATGCGTAGTGATCATCTAAAAATTGCAAGAGCATATGTTTTATATCGTAAAAAACGGTCTGATATTAGAACAGGAATGCATGAAAATAGTGATGCGTCGCTTTCACTGAATCTAAAAATAAAGATGGACGACGGAACGATTTCAGTGTTTGATTCTAGCAGATTAGAATCTATAGTCACAGAAGCTTGTGAAGGATTAAATGACGTTTCTTCAAAAGAAGTGCTAAATGCAATTTACAAAGATTTATATGAAGGAATTAGTGAAAGCGAAATAGAACTTGCGTCTATTATGGCATCACGTGTCCTTATTGAAAAAGAGCCAAACTACGCCAAGGTAAGTGCGCGATTGCTTTTAGATAAGTTGCGCCGTGAGGCTTTAACAGCTGTTTGCGGAATAGCTAAAAAAGCCACCCATCATGAAATGAAACTTATATATAAAGATTATTTCGTTGATTATATAAAAAAGGGAATTAATTCTGATCTACTACATCCTTCCATGGAACAATTTAATCTGGTTAAGTTGGCAAACGCTATTTGCCCTGAAAGAGATCTTTTTTTTGATTATCTTGGATTGCAAACACTTTATGACCGATATTTTCTTCATACAGAAGGATGTCGTTTTGAAATGCCTCAGGCGTTTTTTATGCGTGTTGCTATGGGACTTTCATTAAATGAAGCTGAAAAAGAAAAAAGAGCAATAGAATTCTACGATCTTCTTTCTTCCTTTTATTTTATGTGCTCTACCCCAACACTTTTTAATGCGGGGACAAATAGGCCACAACTTTCTTCCTGTTTTCTTACAACAGTTCCTGATGATTTAGATGGAATTTTTGAATCGATAAAGGAAAATGCTCTCCTTGCTAAATATTCTGGCGGCATTGGCAACGATTGGACACAAGTACGTGCTCTCGGAGCGCATATCCACGGTACTAATGGCAAAAGTCAAGGATTAGTACCATTTCTAAAGGTTGCAAATGACACAGCTGTCGCAGTTAATCAAGGAGGAAAACGTAAAGGTGCAGTATGTGCATATTTAGAAACTTGGCATATTGATATCGAAGAATTTCTAGATCTAAGAAAAAATACCGGAGATGACCGTAGGCGTACTCATGACATGAATACCGCTAACTGGGTTCCAGATCTATTTATGAAAAGAGTAGAAAATAATGAAAATTGGACATTATTTTCTCCAGATGAAGTTAATAATCTACATAGTTTATATGGATTGCCTTTTGAAAAAGCCTATGTAGATTACGAAAAAAAAGCAGAACAAGGTGAAATAAAAATATTCCGCAAGATTCCTGCCGTCACCTTATGGCGTAAAATGATTACAATGCTATATGAAACGGGACATCCTTGGATAACATTTAAAGATCCTTGTAATATCAGATCTCCTCAACAGCATGTTGGTGTAGTACATTCTTCAAATCTCTGTACAGAAATTACATTGAATACATCAAAAGATGAAGTAGCTGTATGCAATCTTGGATCATTGAATCTAGTCGCTCATCTAGATGCTAAAGGAAAACTTAACTATGATAAGCTAAAACAAACAATCAGTACAGCAGTGCGAATGCTTGATAATGTTATAGACCTAAACTGGTATACTATTGATAAAACCAAGAATGCTAATTATAAACACCGACCTATTGGTCTTGGATTAATGGGTTTCCAAAGTATATTGCAAGAAATGCGTATCCCTTATGCAAGTGAAGAAGCTGTAATTTTTGCAGATCAAAGCATGGAATTCATTTCTTACCAGGCCATATCTGCTTCCGCTAATCTGGCAGAGGAGCGTAATAAATATCCTAGTTTTGAAGGATCTTTATGGTCTAAGGGTATCTTACCTATTGATTCCATTAAGATATTAGAAGAATGCCGTTATGAATTAGAAATGGATAGATCTTATAACTTAGATTGGGAATCTCTTCGTAAAAGAATAATGAAAGTTGGAATGCGAAATTCAAATTGTATGGCAATTGCACCGACTGCAACTATTGCAAATATATGCGGCGTATCACAGTCTATAGAACCGTCATATCAGAATCTTTTTGTAAAATCCAACATGTCTGGAGATTTTACAGTAGTAAATTCTATTCTAGTAAATGATCTGAAAAAGATAGATCTTTGGGATGAAGCTATGATTTCTGACTTAAAATATTATGATGGCAGTATCGGTAATATAGAGCTTATCCCAGAAGACTTGAAGAAACTCCACGCTACTGCCTTTGAAATTGATCCAATATGGCTTATTGAAGCAGCTTCAAGAAGACAAAAATGGATCGATCAGTCTCAATCATTAAATTTATATATAGCAGAACCGAGTGGTAAAAAGATTGATTTTATTTATCGTCAATGTTGGATTAAAGGATTGAAGACGACTTATTATCTACGTTCTAGATCAGCTACCCATGTTGAAAAATCAACATTAAAAGAAGTTGATGGTAAACTAAATGCTGTACCTGTTATGGAAAATAATCCTTCTTCAGATATACCTAAAAATACTGCTTTTACTTGTGGAGATAACGAATCTGCATGTGAAGTTTGTCAATAGATAAAGGGTCATTAAAAATGAATATCAAAAATCCGTTATACAACAGCGATATAAGTAATTCGTACCATCAAGATCATCCAATGAACAATGCTGGTCTTGGCCCTATTAAAATAGGTAGTGCACGAGTTAGAGTAGATGAAAAGCAGATGATAAATGCACGCTCTGATGTAAATCAACTATTGCCTTTAAAATATAAATGGGCTTGGGAAAAATACTTATGGGCTTGTAACAATCATTGGATGCCAACAGAAGTATCAATGCAAGCAGATATTGCTCTGTGGAAATCAGAAAACGGATTGACTGACTGCGAGCGTCACATGATTAAACGTAATCTGGGATTTTTCGCATCATCTGAAAGTCTTATTGCTAATAATATTGTTCTTGCAATATACCGACATCTCTCTAATCCAGAATGCAGACAATATCTTCTAAGACAAGCTTTTGAAGAAGCTGTTCACTCACATACATTTCAGTATATTGTAGAAAGCCTAGGTCTCGATGAAGGTGAGTTATTTAACATGTACAGAGAGGTCCCATCTATTACAGACAAAGCAAGCTGGGCTCTAAAATATACTAATAATCTTGGATCTGCATCATTTTCTACTGGGACAAAAGAAAGTGATCAAGCTTTTTTGCGTGATCTCATAGCATTCTATGTTATTTTCGAAGGAATGTGGTTCTACACCGGATTTGCGCAAATATTGTCTTTGGGCAGAAATAATAAAATGGTCGGAATAGCAGAACAATATCAATATATAATGCGCGATGAATCGATACATCTTAATTTTGGAATTGACGTAATTAATCAAATAAAAATTGAAAATCCACATTTATGGACAAGTCAATTTCAGGAAGAAGTGCGAAAAATGCTAGAAGAAGCAACAAAACTTGAGATATCATATGGAAGAGATACCATGCCTCAAGCATTTCTTGGTATTAATGCTGATTTATGTGAAAAATATATGTGTTTTATTGCCAATCGTCGTTGTATCCAAATTGGATTAAATCCTATTTTTGAAAAAACAGATAATCCTTTCCCATGGATGAGTGAAATAATGGATCTAAAAAAAGAGAAGAATTTTTTTGAAACACGAGTCACAGAATATCAACATGGTGGAAGTTTAGAATGGGATTAATAATATTTAATGATTATCTGTAAACCTATAATTTTAAAAAATTTAGTTCATAAATATTTCCCATACTAATTATGTATAGAATTATTTTAGTAATTTAATAGTAAAAAAATAATAATCAAAATAAATACGATTTAATCAACTGATAAATAAATTAATGATTTGATTTATAATTTTTAATGTTAACATTAAAATAATATTATTTTAATAGAAATAGCTCTTTATTAGCAAATTATTTATGCAGTCCATAAGTGAGATTTATTTATTATGTTGCAAAAAATAGAGTGAGTGTTGATATGAAAGATAAGAACACATATCATACTGTAAGAGGTGTGGATAATTGGCTTCAAGCAGAAAAATGGCTCAAAATCCGTGGCATTGAAGATATAGAATGTATTACATCTGACTTAGCTGGTATCCCTCGTGGAAAGATGATGCCATCATCAAAATTTATTTCTAACATAAATTTGGCTGTTCCTTCAGCAATTTATCGCCATACTATATCTGGCGAATCTATAAAATCCCCTTCTAGTTTACGTCACGAACAAGGAGATGGCGATTTGAGGTTATCTCCTGATCTTTCAACCCTAAGCGTTGTTCCTTGGGAAACAGATCCAACAGCACAAGTGGTATGTGATGTAGTCAACTATGAAGGGGAAGAAGTCATCTATACACCACGTAATGTTCTTAAAAGGGTTTTAGATTTATATTTTCAACATGGCTTAAAGCCAATAATTGCACCAGAGATGGAATTTTATCTTATAGCTAAAAATGATGACCCTGATTATCCATTAAAACCACCCAAAGGACGTTCTGGAAGATCAATACTTGGTGGACAAAGCTATTCTATTATGGGAATAAATGAATTTGACGAAATAATTGACGATATCTGGGATTTTTCTGAAAAACAAGGATTAGAAATAGATACTCTAATACATGAAGAAGGTCCTGCTCAGTTCGAAATAAATTTACGACATGGCGATCCTCTGACACTCGCAGACCAAGTTTTCTTATTCAAAAGAACCATACGTGAAGCGGCTTTTAAACATGGTATATATGCTACTTTTATGGCAAAACCAATGCAAAATTATCCTGGATCAGCTATGCATATTCATCAATCTGTGTTGAATATTAAAAATAACAAAAATATTTTTTCTAATTCTGAAGATGGAAGTGAAACTGATTCATTTAGATATTTTATAGGAGGACTACAAAAATACATACCTAATGCATTAGTAATGCTTGCTCCATACGGCAACTCTTATCGTAGACTAGTTCTTGATATGGGATGCCCTGTAAATAATGATTGGGGATATGATAATAGAACAACAGCATTCCGTATACCTTTCTCTGATTATGAAACAAGAAGAGTAGAAAATAGACTTCCTTCATCAGATACAAATCCATATTTAGCTATTGCAGCATCATTAGCATGTGGATTATTAGGAATTTTGGAAAAAATAGAACCAACAAAGCCTACTTTAAATTCTACAAGTCAAAGATCAATCAAATTAGCACGTGGATTATTAGAAGCAGTCACTCTTCTAGAAAAAACTCCTCAGTTTAAAGAAATATTTGGATCAAAATTCATTGATATATATACTACTTTAAAAAGAAATGAATTCGAAACATTTATGCAAGTTATAAGCCCTTGGGAAAGAGAATTTCTACTATTAAACGTCTGAAATTTTGTCAAAAAAAGATATATTATCTATATATATATATTTATTTACACATACACTATATATGATAATTATATAATCAAAAATTTTAATATATAAAAGGCAATCACATTATATAAAAAATAAATTTTTTAATACCAATACATACAGGCCATATTTAGAATGCAAGATCAAATTAATAACACTGAAAACTTTGATTGCATTATATTTGGTGGAACAGGAGATCTTGTAAAACGAAAACTTCTACCAGCTCTATATAATTGTATGGAAAAAGAAAATTTTCAAAAAAAAAGTCGTATTATTGGGGTTTCCAAAGTAAAGATGACGACTGATTTATACCGTGAATTCATTCATCAAGAACTTAAAAAATATCTAAAAAATGACCAATATAACCCATTAAAAGCAAAAAAATTTCTATCTTTTATTTTTTACATCTCATTAGATATCGAAAATAACCATGGATGGACAGATCTTAAAAAAATAATAGAATCAAATAACAAAAGCACTAGAATTTTCTATTTAGCAGTATCATCTATATTTTATGGAATAATTGCTCATAAAATAAATGAATATCAGATTATAACATCTCGTACTCGAATCGTAATAGAAAAGCCTATCGGTAATAGTCAAATTTCCGCAAAAAAAATTAATAAAACTATTGGCAACATATTCAAAGAAAACCAAATTTTTCGCATTGACCACTATCTTGGGAAAGAAACAGTGCAAGGATTGATTAGTCTTAGATTTGCCAATATGGTTTATGAACCAATTTGGAATTCTAATTATATAGATCATATTCAAATTACAACAGCAGAAAATATTGGCATAGAAAATCGCAAGGATTATTATGATGCAACTGGTGCACTAAGAGATATGATCCAGAATCATATTTTGCAGATTATGTGCATTATTGCCATGGAACCTCCTATTTCTTGTACAGATGTAGAATCTATTCGTAATGAAAAAATAAAAATTCTAAAATCACTAGAACTTATTACAAAGGAAAATATCCAATTATCAACTGTAAGAGGACAGTACGTAGCTGGTATTATAAATGGCTTGAATGTTAAAGGATATCTTGAAGAAATATCTCAAGATATATCTGATACGGAAACTTTCGTTGCTATAAAAGCAAAAATTGCAAACAAGCGTTGGTCTAATGTTCCATTTTATCTACGGACAGGCAAACGTCTCATCAAATACGTATCCGAAATTATTATTTCTTTTAAACCTGCTATTAATTCAATTTACGACAATAACTTATCTAATATAGATGATAATAAATTGATAATTCGTCTTCAACCTAATGGAAGCATTAAAAAACTGCTAATAACAAAAGATCATGCGACAAATAAACTAAAAATCAAAAAAACTGCTCTTGATATATGTTATAATAAAGATTGCATAATCTATTCTGATGGATATGAACGTCTTATTATGGACATTATAATTAATAATCAAACACTTTTTATGGGATATAATGAAGTTGATGAAGCATGGAAGTGGACTGATTCCATATTGAAAAATTGGGAGAATACTGGACAAAAAGTTGAAAATTATATTGCAGGTACATGGGGTCCCAAAAGATCTAAAGAATTAATAAAAAAAGATGGACGAAAGTGGTATGAAGACACTTTGGGAGATTTTTAATGTTGAAATATAAATTGCATACATTTGAAAACAAGCAATCATTAGCAAAAGAATTAGCAAAAAATGTAGCAAATCAACTATCTATAGGAATAGATAAAAAAGGATCAGCAAATCTTGCATTATCCGGTGGATTAACACCCAAAATATTTTTAGAAGAGCTTTCAGTTATAGATATTGATTGGTCTAAAATATTAGTTAATTTAGTTGATGAAAGATCAGTCCCTTTTGGAGATCCTCGTTCAAATAAAACACTTATTTCAAAATATTTTCTCAAAAATAAAGCTAAAAAATCATCATTTATTGATATTTACTATCCGGATAAAACTTTAAAAGAATCTATTAAAATAGCAAATAACAATATTATTAGATCTATTGGTTTTCCATTTGATGCTGTAGTTTTGGGAATGGGAACAGATGGACATACAGCATCTTTTTTTCCCAAAGGAGATACACTTAGTATAGCTATTGATTCTAATACTCCAAGATCTGTAATAGCTATAAAAAATAAATCTAACAATGAACAAAGAGTAACTTTTTCTCTTTCTGCTTTATGTGATGCTAAATTTTTATCTTTGCATATTGAAGGAATGCAAAAAAAGAATACTTTAGAAAAAGCCCTTTCAGGAGATAACATAGCAGCAATGCCAATTAGAGCCATATTATTGAATTCAAAGTCTCATGTAGAAATATATTGGACCCCCGCTGCTTAAGATAGACAATAACGGATGAAATAGTATGATTATTATTAGTATAATACAGTAAATATATATTATAGATTAGATATCAAAATTTGGTGGCTCCATGCCAGCAGATCGATAAGCAGAAATAACTGTATTAAACATCAACATAGCTATTGTCATTGGTCCAACCCCGCCAGGAACAGGAGTTATAGCCCCTGCAATCTCTCGACATTCGGGATCTACATCTCCCACTAATATACTTTTCCCAAGTTCAGAAGAATTTATCCTATTAATGCCAACATCTATAATAAGAGCTCCCTCTTTTACCCAATCAGATTTAACCATATAAGGTTTACCAACAGCTACTATTAAAATATCAGCAGATCTACAAATTTCCGACAAGTTATTAGTCTTTGAATGTGCTATAGTAACCGTTGCATTTTTTGCAAGCAACAACTGAGCTACTGGCTTACCAAATAAATTAGAGCGACCTATTACTACAGCGTGTTGACCAGATAAATCATATCCCTTTAACCTATGAATTAAAAACATAGATCCTGCTGGAGTACATGGGATAATACCTGTAGCAAAATCACCTACTAATATCTTTCCAGCATTTAATATATGAAGACCATCTACATCTTTTTCTGGAAGAATAGATTGAATAACAGAATTAGAACATAAGGTGGAAGGCAATGGAAGCTGTACCAATATTCCATGAATTGAATTGTCTTGATTCAATTCTACAATTGATCTTTCTAAATCAACTTGCGAAATATTTATAGGAAAATTATATTGTATTGAATGGAAACCACATTTCTTGGCCATATTTGTCTTAGCGGTTACATAAGAACAGCTTGCAGGATCATTACCAACAATAATTACAGCTAATCCTACTTTAATCCCCGTATTTTCTTTCAAAAACTCTACATAATCTGCAACTTTTTTAGTAATTTCAGAAGATATAACTTTTCCATCTATCAAAGATCCCATTAGAGATTACCTTTCATGCCATCATGTTATAGAGAAGCTAAAAAATATAATCAGTTTATACAAGATATTTTAATATAAAAACAACACGTAAATTCAGCAAACTACCAAACTATAAAGCCACTTTCTTCAATTTTTAATTGATCCACAACATGCACGAAATTCAAGTATAAAAGAGAATATTTATTTCCATTGGACAAATTAAACAGCAAATACTAATTACGATTATCTATTTTATTAACATAATCAGGATCAACACCCAATCTTAAGTCAGGAACTTGATATACCTCACTAACACAACTCATCTGCTTACCATCTAGAGAAATATAATTAAATTGATTGACTAGAACCTCTAACAAGAATTTAGTTCCTAATTTCAAATTGAGATCATCTTTAATTTTTTGACGCAAATTATCAAGACCAAATGATTTAATTTTGGTCAAATCACCCATTTGAGAACCAGCTAATAATGTATAAATATAGTCAGTAGATATATCTGTAAAATGATTATAGTATTCAGGTTTATTCGATATATCTACAACAAAAGATAATTTTAAGAAAAAATAAGATATAATTCCGTTAGAAATTACAGGAATAGTGATCAAATCCCCTCTAATAACGTAATTAGAATTATCTTTGGTAATTTGCGTATAGTTTTCTACATTAGTATTCGTATTATTGTATGCAGGAAGTATAAATAGTATATAAAACGATAATAGAGTTACAACCAATAACCATGATCCATACAAAAAAATTTTCAACATATATTAAAAAACATCCAGACATTATCCAGCAGAATAAGTACCATCGGCATCTATATCCTGTATCTTCTTCTTAAATAAATCAGCCACCACTCGAGCTGCCGCCAAATACGATTCCAAAAGATACGCATTAAGTTCTAATTTCTTGCGCAATATACGTATCTGTTCCGAATGATCAGATGATATTTCTCCAAGCGAATGTAGCAATACATATAATTCATGCAAACAACGGCCTTTGTTATCGTTTGATGCACTAATATCAAATTCTATATTTCCTCTTAAATTCTTATTTTCATCATCTATAATCTCAATGGCTCTTGTTAAAACAGTTTTAATGCGATAATCTTCAAGTACAGGCACTATGCTACTTTCCTAATTAGTTGCATTATTAACCCTATTTTTTGTTAATATTAAGGAAAATTGGTATTTTGGTTAATTTTATCAGCATGTAAATTAAAATGTATTTTATGCTGTTTTATTATCGTGTCACTGATGTTTCCCGCCAAAATTTCTTTCCAAAAATCTCCATCAAATCCACCTCCCAATGACTTAACGGTTTCTTCTGGTAAAATAGATTTAATAAAATACTGAAACATAATACCTTGTAATTTTTGCATTGCTCCTGCAACAGGAGTTAAATCTTTAGAGGATTCATTAGTATGATTATCATTAAGCACTGATTGAAAAGAACCATAAGACAATTTATCTCGCGATATATGAGAAAAATCATTATCGATATTTTTCAATCGATCAATATTTATATTAACAAATGGTATTTCCATGATAAAACCAAACTTTACTAATAAGTAATAACTAAAATAATATGATTATGAAGATATAAACTTGTGGGAAACTGAATTTAAAAGGATTCGTTGATTTATGTTATCTTGATTGTTTTCATCATCAAGTTCACGTTCTTCCAAAATAACAATATCATCTTTAATCTCCGTCAATCGATTAAACTTTGTTTCCTCAAACAAGAGCTTATTTTCTTGAACAACCTGCAAATCTTCCATTTTTTTTTCATTTTGACTCAAAAATTGATAAAATTTTGAATAATAACAAGCTAAATGAGGATTTTGCAATGATATAGAAAGAATTGAATCCATCAACTCTTTTCTTAAAATATTTATTTCATTACGTTTATAAACTGTATCTGCAAGATTTATTTCTGCAATTCTTCGGAGACATTTTTGCATATAAATAAGATTATATAACCTTTTTGAGTTACAAAACCTCATAATTAAATCCTCTATATTTTTATAAGTTATACTTTACAAATAAAATAGTTCAGTATCATCACGACATAATTTAAATAAAACACAATATATTTTTTAAAATACTAGCTTAAAAGAGTGCGAAATCTGATAAATAATCATTTCAACTAAGGAATAAAAAATTAAACATCCCAATCCAATCATATAAGGAGCAGAAACAAAATAAACAGGAATCTGAGGAACTAACTTATTAAGTAATCCAATTGAAAAATTAAAAACCACACAAAAAAACAGGAAAGGACCAGATAATCTGGTCATAATAATAAATATTTTTTGCAATAAATTAGTTATATAAAACAAAATATTATCAAAGCGTATATACTGATAATTCCCAATAGGAGTTATTTCATATGATTTAACCATTTCATAAAAAATATGATGATGGAAGTCAGTTACCCATAATACTAACAAACCCATAACTCCAATAAATGAGCCAAATGAAGTTTCTGGAGTAGTTTCAGAGATCCCCATGCTCATCTGTAAGTTTAAACCAATAGCCGTTGATATAGTATTACCTAAAAATTGCAGACCAAGTGTATACATATGAACGATAAAGCCATACAAAAATCCAAGAAGCGACTCCATCATTATCAACTTCAAATAATCTGATTTTTCTGCAAAAACTTTAGGATAAATCATGTCCCAAAGAAACGGAAATAAAACTATGGAAAAAGATATCGCTATCCATAAACGAATCCTTATAGGAACATAAGATGTTGAAAAACCGGGCAAAATCGTAATACATCCACCAATACGGCAAAAAATCAAAAATATAGACATGGCAATAATTTCTGGAGTTATTGTCATGAGATCGAGCCCAAAATATTTATTTTCAATCCCTTTGATATCTCCATATGAGAAAGAACAGCAAGAGATGGAAAATTTCTTTCAAGTATCATACGTATATAAGAACGAATTTCTGGAAGAGTAACTATAACTAATGGAATCCCTTGATCAGCATATTTAATAATCACATTACTAGCCTCATCTGCAAACTCTTCAACTGCACGAGGTTCAATATTGAATTCTATTACATCACCTTTAGAATCTCTTTGTATTGCTTGATAAAATACCATATCCCAACGATTGCCCAACTTAATAACGTTCAATATACCTTCGTCTGATAAATCTCCACAAATCTGTTGTGCTATTCTAATACGTACCTGCTCCACTATATGAACTGTTTTATTAAAATATGGAGCTACCTCAGCTATAGATTCTATAATTAGATGCAAATTGCGAATAGAAACACGTTCTGCCAACAACAATTTCAAAACTGCTTGTATTCCTGAATAAGATATATGAGATGAGCATATTTCATCTGCAAGCTTTTTATATTCGTTATCAAGCCTACCAATAAGCATTTTTACATCTTTATAAGAAAGAAGTTGAGATAAGTTATTTCGAATTACCTCACTCAAATGTGTTAATATAACAGATAAATTATCAATAGGCTGAAATCCTTCACGCTTTAAATCATCTGTGAAATTTTCCATTATAGAAATAGATCGCATTCCAAAAGCAGGTTCTATAACTTCATCCCCTGGAAAACTTGGTTTATTCTCAGACGATCCAACTATAACCAAAACTTCTCCAATACGAAGTTCACTTGTAGCAACCGTTGTATCATAAATTCTAATATGATATCCTTTTTCCGGAAGGGAAATATCAGTTGTAATTTTTATCTCTGGAAATATGAAGCCATATTGTTGAGCAAATTTTTTGCGTATCCTAGATACGCGAATAAAAATCTCATTTTTAGAAGTAAGCAAATAATTCGATACCAAACTACCAAGAACCAATTCAATACCCGAAATATTGAAATCTAACTGCTCTGTATCTTGGCTTTGTTCAAGTATTTCTTTCTCCTTCGATGCTATTTCAATATTTTCCCTAAAGATTTGATATGGAACATACCATCCTCCAAAAGCAAATAAACTACCTAACATCAAAAAAGGAAATGATGGCAAACTAGGAATAAAAGACAAAATACTCATGAAAAATGCAGAAATAAGTAATGCCCGTGGATAACTTGATAATTGGCCAACAATAGCAGTATTGGTTGAACCACTAGAAGTAGTTCTAGATACAAGGAGACCTGCTGCCAAAGATATAAGAAGAGCTGGCACTTGTGTTACAAGCCCATCTCCTACTGATAATCTAACAAAAACATCAGCAGCATGACTAACCGACATATCATGTCGAAAACATCCTATAATAATACCGCCCATAATATTAATAGCTGTGATGATAATACTTGCTACTGCATCTCCACGTACAAATTTTGATGCACCGTCCATTGCTCCAAAAAAAGAACTCTCTTTTTCAAGCTCTTTACGACGAATTTTTGCTTCATCTTCACCTATCAGACCAGAAGCAAGATCTGCATCAATTGCCATCTGTTTCCCAGGAATAGCATCTAAAGTAAAACGAGCTCCAACTTCAGCAATTCGCGTTGCTCCTTTAGTAATAACTATAAAATTAATTGTAATTAAAATCATAAATACAACCAAGCCTATTACAAAATCTCCTGCCATTACTAAAGATGAAAAACCAGCAATAATACCTCCTGCAGCACCATATCCTTCATTACCAAACGAAAGAATTGCGCGAGTAGTAGCAACATTTAATGACAAACGAATAATTGTAGAGATAAGAAGGACAGTTGGAAATGAAGAAAATTCCATAGGTTTCTCAATCCATAATGCAACCATCAAAATTAATATTGATAGAGCTATAGATGAAGCTAAACCTATATCAAGAAGTAGTGTAGGTATAGGTAAGAAAATAATACATATAACAAAAATTATACATAAAGCTAAAACAACATCATGTGCATGATTTCTACCATTAAAAACAGATGTCGCTCTCAAAGATTGTAGCATATCCTAATCTCTTCATAATCCTACAAATACAATATCCTTGCATTTATATTAATTTTTAACAGATAAGATTTAACAGATAATAATTGTGTGAAGATTGTCTTTTTTCAAAAGCTAAATTGAATCCGCGACAAAATTAAATTAAAGAAAATGGACATTTGAGAACCTATAAACGGTGCAGAAATAATCAGAGCAATAAAAACAGCTACAATTTTAGGCACAAAAGTAAGAGTCACTTCTTGTATCTGGGTAATAGCTTGTAAAAATGATACCAAAATACCAAAAAACATTGCAGATAATAATGCAGGAGCACTTACCATTAAAATAGTCTTCATTGCTGCTCTAGCAATCTCCAAAATATCTGCTTCATTCATTCTGATATCATTCTAAAAATATTAGAGCCATCTTATTCAATCATTTTTTTTGACTGGATAAACTAATACCTGTATTGATTGGAATCTCTGTATTATCAATAGTAATAGCTGTTAAACCTTTTGGTGATACTTTAACAGTTGCAATTTCACCGCTTAAATCTCCATCAGGACTAACTATATTTTTTCCAATATAACTACTAGCTTGAGCAAGATTATTACTACTTAGTAACTCCTGCAGAGTAGAATTCATCTTAACAGATTGTTCCATCTGAGAAAAAACAGCTAATTGTGCAACTTGTTCACTCGCTTTCATAGGTTCTGTTGGATCTTGATACTTCATTTGAGATATTAAGAGCTTTAGGAATGCATCATGCTTAAGAACGGAACCAGGTTCTGATTTTAATGATTTATTATTTATAGAATTCATTCCAGCATTTATTTCCATAATAAAATCTCCTAAAAATATATTAAAAATCAATCTAAAAAAACAACACTATTAGATATAGTTTACATCTTATTTAAATATACAAACGATTAATATGACGATGAATTAATTCACTTTAGCCCATCCCTAATCTGAGCGCTAATATCAATTATCCCTTGATAATTATCTGATTTATTACGTCTAATCAGCGCACACTCTTCCAAAATCCATAAACCAATTGAAATTAAATTTAGTTTTAAATCATTGGGCAACTGATTATTTTCAGAAATTAAATCTTGAACAAAAATAGTCCATACACGAGTAGTATAAAATAATGCTTTAACTATTTCGATGCTATTTTTTTCACATTCTTTAGCATTTGATAGCAAAGAAATAGATTCATTTATAATCCATAATTCACGTTTTCTAGCTTCTTCTGATGATCCCTGTACAATTTCATTATAATATTGACGCATCTATAAATACATTCCCATACTAAATATAATCAATATCAAAGTACTTTTAAAAAACTAAGTTTATTTATTTTAGCAGTAATCGCATAAGATATATCTATCTTATTAATGATATCCTCTAATGTCATAATTGTTTTATATTTATCTATGCCAATTGTTTTTGTAACATAAGTTTCAATTATCGTTTCTTTTTTTTCAAGAAACAGATTGACTTCATCTATACTTTTTTCAGATATACCTAGCAAAGAATGATGCTTATTAATATCTTCTAATCCTTTAGATATATGATTAAACATTTTTGTACTGATAACCTCCCTAGATTCAGGACTAATATCTTTACCGATAAGTTCTATGCCAATAACAGAACAAAGCGCCAATCTTCTAATTCCATCTATATTGGCATTAACAGAAACATCGATTACATCAGAACCATTAATATTTTGCTTGATATTTTGATAAGAAGCATTTGACCAATTTTTATCCCAATAATCGTTATCCAAAAAAAATTGTTCTAATTTATCGATGAATTCAGCCATTTGATTAGAATTCATATCAGCAATATTTAGCTTCTTATCTTTAGAATTGTTAGTGAGAAAATCATCTAAGATTTTATCAAAAGATTTTTTAGCAGGAGAATCCTTTGCAAAATAATCCTGCAAAGGCTTCTCAGAAGTATTATTTCCAGCAAACAAATAAGATCCATTTAAAGTTGTGTTGACTAAATCTGTCATGTATTTTAAATATTCTTTGCTTTTTTCAGAAAAATTAATATCAAATTTTTCGCCAGCTTCATTAGAAATGATTATACTTTCGCGAATATTTTGATATGTTTTATCAATAAGTTTAAGACTTTCCTGAGATACAGACAAACGCACCTTGGCCAAATTATTGCTATCACGCATGTTCTTAATATGTTGATTTTCTTGGCTTAATCCTAAAATATCAGATACTTTTGATCCAAAATTAACACCAAAATCTGAATATTGACCAGTGACTGTTTCTTTTCTTAATTGAGTAAGATTACTTTCTAATTTTTTATTATAAAAATTCATACAATATATTATGGAAGATGTTGAAACACCATTTGCTCTCATATTCACTTAACTCCTTCTAATAGTGCTCTCATCATCTCATTAATCGAATTCATAAGCTTGTTAGAAATATTATAAGATTGCTCTACTTGCATAAGAAAATTTAACTCTTCTTGCAGATTAACACCCGTTAAATTTGAATAAGAATTAGATATATGATTAAAGGATACTTCACTTCTCATATAAACATCATGACTATTAGATCGCCTTTCTTCCAACCATCCTATAGAATTACGAGCATATTCAATTAAACTAGTATTGGCACCTATTTGAGAAATAGGATCAAATGAAAAATTTTTATTTAGTGATGAATTATAATGTGCAATAAGATCTGAATATCCAGAAAAACCCTTATGATTCCATTTATAATCTTTAGAAATAGATCCTCCATCACGCAAAAAATGTGGATTATCTTGATATTTCGGATTAACTCTAATTAAATCAGATAATCCCTTTTGCAACTTATCACTAGAAGATATTGATCCAGCAGAGACAAATAAGCCAGGGACATCCTTCAAACTACCAGATATATCTTTTTCAGAAAATATACTAATAAGTCCCCTAGCCATCTCATCAAGTTGATTTTGTAAAATTGGAGAAAAACCATCACGGATCTGTAAAAGGGCCTCTATTTTCCCCTTGGGAATAGAATTAATATTATACGGGACAACAACACCATCAATAAAAACAGATTTGCCTTCAATATTAGCACTATATGTTTCTGTACGTTGAAAAGTTATATCTCTAGGCACAGTTTCAAATAAAGCAACACTACCTGAAGAATATATTACTATATCATCATTGTTTCGTTTAACCGTTGAAATACTAATTATTTCAGAAATTTTTTGTAATAATAAATCACGCTTATCAAATAATTCATTTGTAGTATCTTTAGATGAAGGACTTGACTTTATAGCATTGTTTACAAATGTCAATTCTGATAAGTATCCTCTCAAATTATATATTTCTAAATCTATCTCCTTATCTAAATTTGCACGAATTTTCTGAATATCACTAGCAAATCTATTAAGATTATTTGCAACGCCCAAAGCATTTTCAATAACTTGTGTTCCCAAAGCATCATTGGAGCTATCATTAGAATATTGTTGAAGAGAATTTTTTAATTTTGAAACATAATGCGAAGGAGAATTATCATAGTCATTTTCGTATCCCATAATTTCTTTTAAAGACTCAAAGCCCTCTAAAAGCCTCTTTTGTCCTAAAAAAGAAGAACTAGTGTCCAAAATTTTTTGAAACATATGCTGATCTTGTACACGCTGTCTAGTAACAACAGTCATTCCATGAGAAATACTTGCTGTCCCAACTTCTCTACGTGAATAATTTTTGTTACCTGAATTTTCTATATTTTTTACAAGAACTGAAAGTTGTTCACCAGCATTGATGAAAATATTATGAGCCATATTAAATGCAGTTGAAAGAGACATTTACTAATCCTTCCACGTAAAAAAATTATCTTTTCAGGCCAATTAGGATATCCATAAAATCAGAGCTAGTTTGAAAAACCTTAGAATTTGCAGCATAATTTCGTTGAGATTCTATAAGCTCTGTAAGTTCATTGGCCAAATCAATATTAGAAGTTTCAAGAGCGCCAGAAAAAATCTCACCACGATTATTATCACCTGGGAAGCCTATACTAACATTACCTGAATCTCTGGTTGGTAGATATGCATTACCATCACATGGCCTTAATTTATCTACACTTGGTACAGTCGCAATAGCTAAACGACAAACCGGAACTCTAACATTACCTTCATAAATAACATCTACAATACCATCTTTTGATACGGAAAAATCTTTTATTTTTCCCGTAGAATGACCATTCATCTCAGTTTTTTGTGGAATAAATCCACCTGCCATCTGTGTCATTTTTGATATATCAATTTTTATAGGATGATTAACACCTGAAGTATTATCATCAAAAGATATCTCCTTAGGAGAAGAGCTTTTTAAGCGTCCTGTAATAGGATCAAAAGACAAATTAACTGTTGATAATAATGATTTATTTCCTTTATAAGGGAAACCATTATCAGTAGACTGATCTTGTCGAAATACGGAAACTTCCCATAATTCAGGTCCAGTTTTTGTATAATATAAGTCATATATAACTTGAGATCCAAGATTATCATAAGCGACAAAAGAATTCTTATTTGTGTACTCAGCTTCTTTATTGCTTTTTGGAGTATTCGCTGATGAACTTATCAATTTAGCATCTCTATCAAGATTAGCTGAAATAAATCCCTCAGTAGTTGGCGTAGGGTGTAATTCAAAATTTTGGACGTTAACCTTTTCCAATCCTTGAAAGCCATTCAGAACCAAAGCAGAAGCTGATTTATCTATCGGATAACCTTGCAAAACGTAACCTGCCGTATTCTGTAAGTAACCATCATTATTAACATGAAAATCACCAGATCGCGTAAGATATGGATTATTAAGCATATCCTTTACAACAAAAAAACCATTTCCCTGAATAGCCATGTCGGTGTTAGATCCCGTATGAATTAGAGATCCTTGTTCAGATATCATGTCTTTTTCAATAGCTTCTACACCACCAGAAACATGCACTCCTCCTGCTTGCGGAAACACAAGAGATGAAAATGAAATAGCTGTACGCTTATATCCTATCGTGTTAACATTTGCTATGTTATCACTAACAGCAGACACGCGATTAGATTGCGCATCCATACCAGACATAGCAGTCTTCATAGTACCTAAAATGCCCATTTAACTATTTACTCCACATGCTTTTAATTGATAGAAAATTATTATACACGCCTTGTGCGGAACTGATTATCATTAAAAAAAAGTTAATAAACAAAAAACATATTATTTATTTAATTCCAATCGATGGAATATCCTAAAAAACGCTTAGAATCGACAGGATCAAATCCTAATTTATTGCGCAATTTCTTACGCAACTTACTGATATGACTTTCCACAACATTTTCTTCAACATCATCGTCGAACAAACCATAAATAGCGCTGAAGATCTGTGTTTTAGCAACTCTTTTACCTCTATTAGCAATAAGATATTCTAAAATTCGACGCTCACGCCTAGGCAAAGGAAAAACCTCTCCTTGCACCTCTGGATCACGTCCATCTGAAAATACACGGATTGGACTAATCTCAGAACGTTTGTTATTATTTTTTAATCGCCTATGAATAGCTGCTACCCTTGCCAATATTTCACGATGATGAATTGGCTTATGAACAACATCATCTACTCCACAATCAAAAAACTCTAACGTCGTTTGCAGAGATGGATAATCATTAATTGCAATTAATGGAACATGTGATTGAGCTCTAATAATCTTAGGAGTTTCCATTACCTTTTCTCCTTCACCTATAAGAAAAGCTTCAATTGCAGAAACATCTTCATGAGCTAAAGATTGAAACCATCCTTCAAATTCACAGGAATGGAATCCCTCTAAAGAAACTCCTTCATCATCAAAAAGAGCAATATAACCATCTCTTACTAAGATACGATCATCAATCAAAACGAGCATTTTTTTTCTCCCGAATCACACCATGTTTTTTAAGGTTAATCGGTACGAATCAAAGAAATTATGTTCAATTGCAGAAAGTAACCGAGATAATTTAATAATTGAATTTATTTTAAATATTAACTTTACTGTAAAATACTATTTTAATTTGCTTATAAAAAAATCAAATAATAATAAAATAATATAATTACTTTATATATTACATAATTAATACAAATATTAATAAATTATAATTAAAATTATTCGAAATGTATTCTATGAATTGCAATATTTGCTATAAGATAAAAGGTTATTTTTAAAAATGATTACCATAAATATGATATGTTATATTCAATCAAAAAGAGATATTTTAACTATGGAAAATTCTTATCATCGTAATGATAAATATAATATTACGAAAAATAAAATTACATTTATTAATTATCTATCAGAACGATAAAAATCTAAATTTAAATAAAAAACGCATGAAAAAACTATTTGAATGACTTAATAAGTTTTATGAGAATTAATATGAAATCAAGAAATTTATAATATCATAACCATAAATATTTTAAGATATAAAAAATCCATTAAATAATATAGCTAATTAGTGTATTTAATTAAAAAGTAATGATAAACAACTAATGCCGTATTATGTAGCTGTTTAAAAAAAATTGTATTCATTAAAAAATACTTTTAAAAATCTATTTTCATTTTTTTAAATAAATAACTAATTATAAAAGCAATTTAAATAACACAGTTAGCAATAATGTGAATGTATATGTAATCACATTATATTTATATTAATATATGATAGAAGATAAAAATACGTATCAGATAATATGTGCCAGTATCATTTAAATTTAGACATAAATACAGCAAGAATAGCTCCCTATATCCTCTCCCTCTTGGTAAATATTATTACTTTTCTTTTCTATTAATGAAAGCTTTCCACCGACGGTTTCTCTCTTAGAACAGTATGTTTTTCCCCTTTCAAAGTTCCCTGATTGTGAAAAAGAATTCTGCCTACTATCTAAATCTGCTGAATCTTGATAAATATTAACGGTTTCTTTCTGTACAAAATCTACATCTAAACTATCTATTGTATAACCTGAATAATTTAATGCATCTAAAATACCTTTGCGTTCATTCTCTATTTTTTTATAAATATAGCTGGATTCTACTTGAAGCTTAACAAATAGCTTGTTATCTGATAAACGTAGTGTGGCAATAACGTTATCATGACTATCCGGCTTCATTTGGATTTTGAGTATGTTAATCATACCTTTTTGCATATATTGTATATGTTCACTGATAGAATTATCAGATAGTTGATGATGATTGTTATGATCTGTTGCTGACCCCAAAATATACACACTATCGTCAACATAAGATTTACTAATATTCCCAAATAATCCCGTAGTTTGCATTTTATTGTCATTTGATACAATATCAGATGCTGGCTGATCTTGGGTGCTAAATTCTACTACTTCATTAGTAATGCCATTCGATAATAATTCTAAATCATCTTTTTTATCATATGACTTTAAATCAACATCTGATTTCAATTGCAAAAGAGAAATCGTCTCTTTCAATGGCCTATCAGCTTTTCCTTTATGAATTATATTATCTTGAATAACAGGCAAATTATCTGGAAAGTCTTTATTATCGTCAATAATATGAATTTTACATATTGTAGGGTCTAGATGTTTTTCGATTAATAAAGAACTATTATTTGGATCAGAAAACATTTTTTGCGACATAGCCATAACTAGTGCAATTCCATTTCTATATAATTCTTCTGAAGAAGAATTATATAGAATATTATTATTTGATTTAGGTGTTTTTAAAAAAATTTTTTCAAATGGAGATAAAAATTTAGAGTTTACCTCGCTATTATTATCATTTTTACTTAAATTATGCGTAATATCATTTTTCTTTTTATAGTTAATATAAGTTAACTTATATTCTCTCTTCTTTAAAGGTTCTGTTTCAATATCAAGATGATCTTGATACGAGATAGTAATATCTCTCATTATTTACTCTTTCTCATCAATAATAGAATCTACTTCTTTAATTTTTTGACGAATTTTACTAATAAAAGGTTCTATATCCAAATCACTATTTAAAATTTGCTCTGTTTCTAAAACTAATTTTTTATCAACTAAATCAACAACATCATCACCTAGCATTGACAAATTAATATCTGAAATAATAACTTCAGATGCATGCTTTAAAACAATATCCTGTGGAATTAAAAGATCTTCAGGAATATTATATAAACTATATTGTAAGGGAATAATATCTACAAAAGGAATATTAATAAGATCTGTATAAAGCCATACTGTAGCGATATCATTACAGTTAAGAATATTGTACATGCTCTTTAATTTTTCAATTGTTAATGATCCTAATTTAATATTTCCAGAAATCACAGAACTTCTAGTGATTTGTAAATAAATATTACGCTGATCATTTAAATCAAAAAATGAAACTGCAAAAAATATATCATAGTCTTGTAATTTAACGTGATCAGATTCAAAAAAAAGAAATAATAATTTTATAAACTGATCTTTATAAATAGAATGACTAAATTTACGACTATAATCATTAATATACATAAAGGATTTATCGTTCATCCCTTGATTTAATGTTATTTGCAATGAACTACGCAACGCAATTTCTTCAAGCATTGTACCAGGAGATAAAAGGCGTACTTGATCAAAATAATGTATTGCTTCTTTGGAAGAGTATTGCATTTTTGCATTAGCCATGACGATATAAATATATGGATTAATGTCTTTTGTATTATATTTATCCTTTATAATCTCTAATTCTTTGACAGCAGATTCAAAATTGCCTAAATGGTATTGTCTCAAAGCGTGCACAACAGGATTATTAAAATAACCCTTGCTATCATTCGCAATCAAGGATTCTAAAGTAGAAATATTACCTGAAATAATAGTATAAATTAGAATTGCATCCACATTACGTGAATCTATAAAAGCATCCATATTCGTTGATTGTAATTGCTTGCCAACTTTTTCTAACAATTCAGAAATTGGCTTGTCAGAAGAATAATCTCCCTTGACAGCCTGATCTAATGATAGTTGCAAAGATCTTGTTAAATAATATGGAATTAAATAACTTTTTAAATCCATATCCATTGAAAAACTCGGAAATATCTCTATGAACATTATAAATGTGAAAATAAAAAATTTAAATTTCATATAATATTATCCTTATTCCTCTTGCAGTAAAATCTCTATACGCCGATTAGATTCATTCATAGGATCAGATAATATTTTAAGATGATGATCAGCAAAACCAGAAATTTTTAATATACGATTTTCACTAATGCCAACCTCTCTTAAAATCTTATAGGCAGTATATGCACGATCAAATGACAACTTCCAATTATCTTTTATAGAGTTACTATATTTATAAGCGTCTGTATGTCCTTGAATGGAAATTTTTTCATTTCCTTGAGAAATGATTTCACCAATTTTTTTAATAAGAATAATTGTTGAACTAAGAGGTATAGATGAACCTTTCTCAAACATAGGATAATTTACTTGATCAGCGATCGTAATAATCACACCTTGTTTCGTGTATTGAAATGCTATTCGCGCTAAAAGATCACCTGTAGTTAATCCCTTAAGCTTCAATTTGATTTGTTTTTCTAAATCTTGTGCACGTTTTTTTATTTTATAACGAAGTAATGCTTCTTTGTTTTTTGGTAATTGCAAAGCCCCTTCTGTTATTTCAGCTATTTCATCTCTTATTTCTCCGCTATAATTAAAACCAGCTAATAAATCATACTTATTATAAGTATGATGGAGTTTATTATCCTGATGAGCATCATTGATAATTTGATCTGAACTAATCTCCAACTTATTGGTTTTTTTATAACTTTTAGTTATAGAATTTTTTTTACTTATATGATTTTTAATAGAATAATCAGAATGATTATGAAAGGGCAAATCCTCTCTTATAATTCTATTAAATTGATCATCGGGAGGATGATTGAAAACTTTTATGTTGTCATGTAATCCTTGAGGATAAGTAGATAAGGTTGCTGTTTTAAATGGATTGAAATAGCTTTCTATTGATATCTTAGTTTTATCGTCTATAGAATGTGTAATCCACATTAACAAAAAAAAAGACATAAGTGCCGTCATAAAATCAGCATATGCAATTTTCCAAGTATGAAAGTTCTTTGGATAATCTGAAGATTTTTTTTTTCTAATAATAATATATTTTGTAACATGATTCTTATCACCCTCATGATGATTCATTTAGAATAACTTTCTTCAATCTAAAATCTTTTTTACATCATTAAACAAAGATTCAAGTCTCGTTGTAATCACATTTCCAGAAATTTGAGCAGATAATTCGACTGATTCAGAATCTTTATAAAGAATCATAGAAGAATATTCTTCTAAAGATTGCTGAATAATTGAATGCAAATTTTTAGGACAATGAATGGTAATTACACCACATTCTCCTCTCTTAAACATATCATCAACAAATTCTACTAAATCAACTGCAACCTTACGTGCAATACCTTTCTCCAAAATAGTGCTTAAAATACAAACTAAATAATTTTCCAATGGATCCAAAATAAGCTTGATAGAATCTTTGAAAGATAAAGATACATATTCGCTTATACGTACTTCGAACAGTTCTTTCTGTTTGGCAATCTCATCACAATTAGCCATATTCAAATCTTCAATTTTACGTTCCCAATATATTTTTTGTTCATTGACAGCTGCCTCGTATCCTTTTTGATAAGCATTTTCAAGTTCTAATTGAGTATTTAGGGTAGAATCAACGGTATCAGTTCTTATAGAATTAATTTGATAAGAATTAAAAACATCATCAGATGATGAATTATCTTTACTAAAATCTTCAAGACGAGATAATATCGTATTCATCACGCAAACTCCAAACAACAAAACTATAAAACAGTGCTTTGTTAAAAGGGAACATTGTAGAGTAAATATCTATTATTTGATAAAATTATAGTAGGAATGAAAATACAAAAGATATCTGAAGAACCGCATGTTATTAATAAGCGGCTCTTCAAAAAACCAAATTGTCAATTAATAAAAATAACGTTATCTAAATAAAGAGAGAATCCTCTGTGAAGTGCTATTAGCAATAGATAAAGATTGAATTGCTAATTGCTGTTGAGTCTGTAGTGCAGAAAGCTTACTTGATTCAGAAGCCATATCAGCATCTACCAAACGTCCTATCCCTTTTTCAATAGAATCACGCATGAATTGTACAAAATCTTCTTGCAAATGTATGCGGGAGCTAATTGATCCAATCTTACCAGCTGCAGCAGTTACATTTTTTAATTGCTTATCAACAAAATCAAGCATTTTCTGGATAGAAGTGGTCTGATTATACATATCTGTATTAGAGAAAGAAGTGATATCAAAATCAGTTACAGAATAATTCAAAGAAACATTATAAGTTGTTTTATCTTTTACTGATGTTTCACTAATATCAACATAGTAGTCATCTCCTTTATATTTAGTCATAGCTACAAGGAGATTGCCATTATCAAGTTTAATATGATCCTTATTTTTGGTAGCTAGAACCCATGTATCTTCTCCGACAAGTAGATATACTTTATCTACATCACTTTTTTTGGCTGATGATGTTGAGCCTGATCCTGAAACAGCAGTAGAAGTAGAATCTGGATCTACAACCGCAACACCCTTATTTTGATCAAAAGTAGCCTTAGCACCTTTCAACCAAGCACCGCTTGCAGTTGCAAGTTGCTTATCAATCTTTTTGATATTACCATCTTTATCAAGAATATTAAATGATACATTTTTAACTGATTGAGCTACATTTTTAACTTCAGCTTTTTTGTCAAGTATACCATAACGATCAGAATTATTCGATTTATCAAATAACACAGAATCAGAATCAAGCTTATATTCAATATTAGTTACATAAATATCTCCATTATCCTCACGAACAAAAGAACTCACAACACTTTTATTAACTACAGCAGTGGATGAGCCAAGATTAGCTTGTAACCAATTTTCGCCGTTAAAAGAAGCTCCACTTGCAATACCTTTTAACTGATCTTGTAATTGAGTGATTTCTTCTTGAACAGAATGTGCATCTGTTCCATGTTCAATAGACGCAACTAACTTACTTTTCATATTAGATAAAACTTCAACAGTTTTCTCCATTCCAGCTTTAGCAATATCTACTTTTGAAGCACCAAGACCTATAGCATCAGAAATAGCAGACAAAGCAGCACTATCTGATTTCATCCCTTTGGCAATAGACCAATAAGCTGCGTTATCAGCAGCATCAGCAACTCTCAATCCAGAAGAAACACGACCTTGCACGACATCAAGATTATGATTAATATCCCGTAACTTTTGGCTAGCAGACATAGCAGGAATATTCGTTAAAATACTAGTCATATTTAAGTAAATCCTTAAAAAAGAAAAATGATAAATTAATAAAATTTCGGTCTTACCAGAAATAATAAACCAAGCACTTTACATATAATAATCTATATTTCAGTAAGTGCATTACTATCTAAAATAGCGAACAAGCTTGTCCCATCCTTAACACAACCTATTTTATCAAAATTATGTGAAATAAAAAATAACATTTAATCTGTAATCGAATAATCATAGATTAAAAAATCTATGATAAATCAATTTATAATAATAATATTATTGCTAAAGATTCCATTTTTGTTAATTGGATATCAAATATTTTCACATAAAAATGAGGAAAAAACCAAATGGAATGACAAATGGAATGAATAGATCATCCCATATCTGGATATAGAGAATCTACTATGTTAGAAGCATTAAACCGACTGGGCAATGAGCCATATGTTGAACGATAATTGCCAAAAACCCTAGTCTCTAAAAAAGCATCAGCTATATTAACCGCACCTAATCGATATAGTGCAGCAGCAGCAGCAACTAATGCCATTCTCTCGATTAAAAGTCGTGATAATCCCATATCTTCTTGGCACAAACCAACAGTCTCCTTAAGAAGATCTACAGCCCTTTTACCATATGAACCAAGATCATTTTCTAAATAAGCAAATACTTGTTCAAATAAATTATTGCTTTTTTCTAAAAGATTGAGCAAATCCAATACAGCAGAGTTACTAGAACCTGCCAAAATAGAATTAACTGGAGCTTCCATGTATTGACGAGCGATAGGACGATCTTCTACATAACCAGATCCACCAATACATTCAATCGCTTCAGCAATAATATTAGGTGCAATTTTACAACACCAGTATTTCGTAACAGGAGCCATAATCCTAGCATAAGAAGCGTCTATAGAGTTATATTTAGCATCGTCAAATACATTTGCCAATCGAAAGGAAAGAGCTGTAGCAGCAGCAACATCCAAAGACATATCTGCTATAACCCTACTCATTAACGGCTGATCAATTAAATTCCTGCCAAATACAGAACGCCTGCGTAAGTAATGAACCGTCTCTGCAAGAGATGCCCGCATCTCTGCAGATGAAATGATAGCATAATCCAAGTACAATAATATTTTCATGTCATCTACAGGACTTGTCCCAGAAGAAAGATCACCCAATAAAAATCCAAAAGTATTAGAAAATTCTATTTCGACAGTTGCATTTGATCGATTCCCGACCTTATTCTTTAGTCTCTGATAAAAAAGGCCATTTGAAGAATTATCTTCAAGCAACCTAGGAACCAAAAAACATGAAACATTTTTTTCAACTCGAGCAAGCATTATAAAAGCATCGCTCATTGGAGCAGATATAAACCACTTATGACCTGACAAACAGTAAATACCATCACTTATTTTTTGACCTGAAGAAGTAATAGAATCGGCATCAGTTCCTCCTTTTTTTTCGGTCAATCCAAGTCCAATTGTAGCAAATGATTTATGCATAATAGATTTATTGGTCGGATCATATTCACGAGACAATATCTTTCGCACCCAATCTTTTTGTATTTTTGGAGAAGCCATAAGAGCAACTACTGATGCACTAGTAATACAAGGGACAGTAAGATGCCCTGCTTCCAATTGAGCCATCAAATACAAACGAGCCGCTCTAATTTTATGAGCCTGTTTACGTATTTCCGGATCAACACTTCGATCCCAAACAGAGCAATGCAAACCATCTTTTATTGAAAGCCGGATAAGAGAATGCCAGGCCGGATGAAATTCAACTATATCACGACGCTCTCCGCCTGGCCCATAAGAATGTAGATGAGGCAAATTACTATTAGCCATTCGTGCCAATTCTTGTGCATTACAGGAAAAAATATGCCCTCCTAATAACTCAAGCTCTTTACGCACGACACGCGGAAATTTTGCAGTAATATCAACAACCAATGAATCACTGCTATATGCATTAATTCCTATAAAAAGAGGCGGCTGATTCAATGCAGCAAGGGAATCTAATCGTGGATCTACCTGATTCATGTCTAATCTCTAGTAAAATTATTATAAAATAACACGATAACATGTCATATACTATCATCTAGTTTAATTTATTATCAACGTAAAATCTTTACAAACATCAACTATTTTCTTAGATTAAAGTACACTGAAGTTTTTTTTACAACAAGCATTTATATTTTTTATTTACGCCCATTTATTTCAATTTTCTTAAACAGAATAACATCTTTTTGGAGAGAATGTTATGTATTTCTTCCACCTTCGCCATCTTGTTAGTATTAAAGACCTAGTAGCACAAGATATAAATTATTTGTTAGATCGTGCAAACGAGTATTTAAAAGGTAAAGAAACAAGAGAAAAACTGAGTGATTTAACACAAATAAACATTTTTTTTGAACCATCCACTCGTACTCGCACATCTTTTGAAATAGCGGGGAAAAAACTCGGAATTAATGTTATAAACATCACAACAAGCAATTCTTCTATGAAAAAAGGAGAAAGTTTAATTGATACAATTACAACATTAAATGCTATGCGTTCCAATATTATCATCATACGTCATCCATGTTCAGGTGCTATTCATTCACTGATCGATAAAATAGATGGCCCTGCAATCATCAATGCTGGAGATGGTACTCATGAACATCCTACTCAAGCACTGATTGATGCTCTTGCTATACGTAATTTTAAAGGAACAATATCTAATATTCGCATTGCTATTTGTGGAGATATCCTACATTCACGCGTAGCAAGATCCAATATTATGCTGCTTAATACAATGGGAGCACGAGTAAGAGTAATTGCTCCCACGACATTAATTCCAACTGGAATATCTAATATGGGCGTCGAGGTTTTCCACGATTTAAAAGAAGGTTTAAGAGATGTAGATGTTATTATGGTATTACGTATTCAACATGAAAGAATGTCTGAAAAATTAATCCCTTCAATTAGAGAATACACACATATGTATTCAATCAATGAAAAGACCATTAAATATGCAAAAAAAGATGCAATTGTTATGCATCCTGGACCTATCAATCGCAATTTTGAGATTTCTTCTGAAGTCGCAGACAGTTCGCAAAGTATTATTAAAAATCAAGTAGAAATGGGTGTACCAGTTCGTATGGCAGTTATAAAAGCTCTTATTAAAAATCATAATAACCTTAAAAAGAAAAAATCATGACATCATTTGTTCTAAATAACGTACATATCATTGATCCAAGCCGAGACCTTAATGAAATTGGCACAATAATTGTTGAAAATGGCATAATCATCGCATCCGGCTCTAATGCTATCAATCAAGGACATCCAGAATCAGCAAAGGTACGTGATTGCAAACATCTTATTGCAATTCCTGGAATCATTGATGCACGTGTAAACATTAGCGGACCTCCAGAAAAATATTCTGAAAACATAGCTGCAGCCTCTAAAGAAGCGGCAGCTGGAGGCATAACATCTTTGATTATGATGCCTTTTATATATTCATTTTTAGATGAATATACTTTCATGAAATTTGCCTTCAAAGATATAAAACAAAATTCATTGATCAATATATATCCAACAGCAAGCTTAACCTGTAAAATGGAGGGGAAGAAAATCAACGAACTTCACCTTCTTAAAGAACAAGGAGCTAATCATTTTACGCATGGGCCATTGAGCATATACGACACACAACTTCTTTATAATTCTATGAAGTATGCCCATATGCTTAACTCTATAGTCGCTCTTGATATACATGATTACTTTATTGGATCGAATGGCACTATGAATGATGGAATGATAGCTAGTTGGCTAGGGCTGCCTTGCATTCCTGATATATCTGAAACCATTCCTCTCGCACGTGATTTACTTATAGCACAACATGTCGGAGGACGATATCATGCATCTGCTGTTTCTATCCCTAAATCAGTTTCTATATTAAATCAGGCCAGAGAAAACAACGTCAACGCAACTTGTGGTATTTCAATCAACAATATTATATTGAATGAAAATGATGCTGAAATGTATAATACTTTTCGAAAAGTATTGCCTCCATTGAGATCTGAAAAAGATCGTATTGATATGATTGATGCACTAGCGAAAGGAAATATAGATATAATCGTATCAGATCATACTCCTCGACAAGATGATACAAAAAAATTACCTTTTTCTGAAGCTAGTTTCGGCTCAATAGGATTGAAGACAATGTTGTCAGCAGCATTACGTCTATTTCATGAAAAGCAAATATCACTTAACAAACTAATAAAATCTATGTCGACAAATCCCGCACAAATATTTAATATTCCTGGAGGAACATTAAAACCCGGGGAGAAAGCAGACATAACTTTAATAGATTTAAATCATCAGTGGATTGCAAAATTAGATAATGATATATCGTGCTATAGTAACATGGCTTTTGAAAATGAATCTTTTTCAGGAAGAGTAGTCGCAACATATGTATCAGGAAATCTTGTTTACTCACTAGAAAGTTAGTCTATGGAATTATCAGCACTTTTATCATATGAACTGGTTATAAATATAGCTTCAATTATCATAGGTTACTCTATTGGTTCTATACCTTTTGGGTTATTACTTACAAGCATAAATGGTTCCATAGATATACGTAACATTGGCTCTGGCAATATAGGCGCTACCAATGTTTTAAGAACAGGCAATCGAAAACTTGCTTTAATTACTCTTATCTTTGACGCAATAAAGGCAACTATTGCTGTTATAATTGCTTCAAAACTGTTTAACAGTGATGCAGGCAATATAGCAGGATTTTCAGCATTTTTAGGGCATATATTCCCTATTTGGCTGAAATTTAAAGGAGGTAAAGGAATATCTACATACGTTGGATTTCTGATTGCTTTCAATCCCAAAATAGCTTTATTTTTTGCAATAATATGGATTATATTTATTTTAATAGCCCACTACTCATCATTATCATCTCTTGCTGCAACATCTACAATACCAATAGTACTCTGGATAACATCACAAGAAATAAGTATTACATTAATATTTACTATAATGACAGTAATATCATATTGGAAACATATAGATAATATAAAACGTTTGATTGCTGGAGTAGAAACAAAAATTATTTTAAAAAAAAGTAATTCTAATGAAAAGCAATCATAAAAAAAGAGGAGTTCTATTAACGTATGAACAAAAAATTTCTTGGTTACGTCTGATTAGAAGCGATAATGTAGGACCCGCAACTTTTAGAGATATGATCAATTATTTTGGATCAGCAGAACAAGCCATTGAGATGCTTCCTGAGCTTTCCCGGAGAGGCGGGAAAAGCAAAAAAACTCACATTTATTCAAGAGAAGAAGCAGAAAAAGAATTACAAACAGCAGAATCATTTGGAGCAAGTTTTGTTTTTATTAGTGAACCAAGTTATCCTCCAGCTCTACGTTATATAGATAATCCTCCTCCCATATTAGCCGTCAAAGGGAATACACAAATAACTAGCGAAAAACCTTCTATAGGAATAGTAGGTGCTCGTTATGCATCAATAAGTGGAATAAAATTTACCGAAAAAATCGCACATGAAATTGGAATAGAAGGATATACAATCATTTCTGGCTTAGCTCTTGGCATAGATACTGCTGCTCACCGTGCTACTATTAAAACAGGAACAATAGCTGCAATGGCGGGAGGATTAGATTGCATATACCCTCCTGAAAACTTAAGTTTATTAGAAGAAATTTGTGATAATGAAGGTGTAGCAATTAGTGAAATGCCTTTTGGATTAGAACCTAGATCGCATAATTTTCCACGACGTAATAGACTTATTGCCGGTATAGGATTAGGATTAATAGTAGTTGAAGCTGCTAAGAAATCAGGCTCTCTAATTACAGCAAGGCTCGCGGGAGAATACGGAAGATTAGTATTCGCAGTCCCCGGATCTCCACTAGATCCCCGTTGTGAAGGAACAAATCAACTCATTAAAGAAGGAGCGACTCTTATAACATCTTCTTCTGATGTAATCCAAATATTATCTCCACAAATAGAAAAAAACTTTTTCTCATCACCACGCTATTCAAATCAAATGGAAGGAATAAATATCACAAATAATCCAGAGGGTGATCAAAATGACCGAATAAGAATATCACAATCTTTAAATAGCGTGCCAATCTATATAAATGATATTATTCAACATACGGGGATAGAAGCTCCAATAGTTTATCTTGCGATTTTAGAACTAGATTTAGCTGGACGTATTTGCCATCATCCAGGTGGAATGGTGTCATTAAAGGAGGAATAACCTGCTAGTTACATATTAAAATAATACTTCAAATTAAGAAAAAAAACGATTTTATCATCATAATCTATCTAGAAAAAACTTATTTTAGGAATAATAGATATTATTATCCTCATAACTAAATAATAAAAATATAATTTTAAAATCTATCGCATATTATATGCTAAATTATTCAAATAAAAAAATATATCTATATGTAATAAATTAAATTATTGCAATATTGTTAGGAAGTAATACTTTCAGAGAAAGACTATTGTGAGTGTGTTGACATTTAGAGATTTAGATAATGGATGTAATAGTAGTAGAGTCACCTGCAAAAGCAAAGACAATAAGTAAATATCTCGGGCCGAACTACAAAGTATTATCTTCTTTCGGTCACATACGTGATTTACCAGCTAAGCAAGGATCAGTTATACCTGAAAAAAATTTTGCAATGATCTGGGAAATTGATAAATCTTCTAAAAAACACTTAGAAAATATTATAGAAGCTGTTAAATCCGCCAAAACACTAATTCTAGCTACAGATCCTGATAGAGAAGGAGAAGCCATATCCTGGCACGTCCTAGATATTATTAAAAAAAGGAATTTACTAGGGATTATAAATATTCAACGAGTATCTTTTAATGCGATAACAAAACAAGTAGTGCTTAATGCTATGAATAATCCTCGCGATATCAATTCAGATCTAGTAAATGCCTACCTAGCACGACGTGCATTAGATTATCTGGTAGGATTTAATCTTTCTCCAATTTTATGGCGTAAACTTCCAGGCGCACGATCAGCAGGCAGGGTACAATCAGTAGCGCTTCGCTTAATCTGTAATCGTGAATCTCAAATTGAAAGCTTTGTATCTGAAGAATATTGGTTGTTATCTGTATTATTAGAAACAGAAGAAGGAAAAAGTTTTATAGCACGTCTCATAGAATTTAATGGGAAACGTATTGAGAAAAAATCTATCAAGAATAAAAAAGAAGCAGATGAGATCGTCTTTTTCTTAGAAAAAGCAAATTACGTTGTCAAAACATTAGAAACTAAATCCGTTAAACGTAATCCTTGGCCAGCATTTACCACATCAACTCTTCAACAAGCTGCGTCGTCCAACTTAGGTTTCTCTGCTACAGATACTATGAAAATAGCACAAAAATTATATGAAGGAATCAGCATAAACGGAGAAGATGTGGGATTAATCACATATATGAGAACAGATGGTGTGCATATGTCATCTGAAGCTCTTGAAGAAGTGCGCCTTTCTATAGTTGAAAATTTCGGAAGTAGTTATCTTCCAGAGAAATCTAGGGTATACTCCGCCAAAGCTAAAAACGCCCAAGAAGCACATGAAGCAATAAGACCTAATAATTTTAGGTTTTTACCCTCACAAATTAAAAAATTTCTTACTGAAAATCAATTTAAGCTTTATGATCTCATATGGAAGCGCAGCGTCGCCAGTCAAATGTCATCTGCTGAATTCGAGAGAACAACTGTTAATATTGAAGCAATTTATGAAAATAAAAGTGCAAATATGAGATCAACTGGATCTTACTTACGTTTTGATGGTTTTCTAAAAGTTTGGGACCTTCAAAATGATCAAGATAAAGCCAATGATGATGATAAATTACTCCCTTATATTAAAAAAAACGAGAAACTATTAGCAAAAAAGGCCGAGGCATATCAACATTTTACTGATCCCCCTCCTCGCTACTCTGAATCCTCTTTGATTAAAAAAATGGAAGATCTAGGAATTGGCAGACCTTCTACTTACGCGTCAATTTTAGAAACACTATCTAAAAGACAATATGTTACATATGAAAAAAGAAAACTTTTACCTCAAAATACTGGTAGAATAGTTATAGCATTTTTGGAAAATTTCTTTATAAAATATGTAGAATATGATTTTACAGCAGAACTTGAAGAAAAACTTGACGAAATATCAGCTGGAAAACTTAATTGGGAAGAGGTTCTAAGCGAATTTTGGAAAGATTTTATTCAAAAAATTGACAATACAAAAGAACTAAGAATTTCTAGCGTATTGGATGTTCTCAATAACACATTATCATCAGTCATATTCCCTAAGATGGAAAACAACGAAGAAAGTCGCGACTGCCCTGCCTGTAAAAAGCATCAATTATCAATAAAACTTAGCAAATATGGAGCTTTTGTTGGATGCAGAAACTATCCAGATTGCAACTATACTAGACAATTAACATCAAACCAAAAAGATACAATAGAAATTCCAGAACAATCATTACTTGGAACAGATCCATTAACTAATGAACCTATAACTCTGAGATCTGGACGTTTTGGATTATATGTACAAAGGGGAGATGGGAAAAATGCTAAACGCTGTGCAATACCAAAAAATTGGCAAAATGAAGAGATAGATCTTCAAAAAACAATTTCTTTACTATCATTACCTAGAGAAATAGGAACCCATACAGAAACCGGTCAAAGAATAGTAGCCGGAATTGGTAAATATGGGTGTTATCTAAATCATAATGATCGTTATACCAAGTTGGAATCAATTGAAGAAGTTCTTGAAATAAATATAGATCAAGCAGTTTCTAAAATAAATGAAAAAGAAAAAGATAATAAACAATCAAGAAATAAATCTAAAGATACTAAACGTACTATAGGAATTCATCCAAATGGAGAGAAAATTACTCTTCATGATGGACGTTATGGTTTTTATATCAAGTGGCAAAAAATTAACGCAAGTATTCCTAAAAACATAAACCCAGAAGAAATTAGCCTTGATGAAGCTTTACAGATTATTAATAAAAAACTGGAAATAAAAAAAATAAAAAAAATGATATTTTGAATTATATAGAGGTAATTTTAGTAATGAATAATTGCCTTTTTATACTCATCTCAGAAAGCATCTTAAGTCCAAAACACAAATTAAGTTAAATTAAATTGAATTAATATCAAATCTAAGAAGCTATTGACTAATATTAAAAAAATATTAAATTTAGAATAAAGATGAACTGTTTAATTCGTTTGTACTGCGCATAATACTTATAATAACATCTCAATTACGCAAGAAGAAGTAATTATGGCTTTTAAAATCGCAATTGTTGGAGCAACAGGAAATGTCGGCAGGGAGATGATTAAAATCCTCTCTGAACGTTGTTTACAAATACGTGAAATTACAGCTTTAGCCTCTAAGAAGTCAGTTGGAAAGAAAATTCCATTTAGAAATCAAAGCCTCGAAGTTATAGATCTTGATTCATATGATTTTTCTGGAACTGATATTTGTCTTATGTCAGCTGGAAGCGAAATATCCAAGAATATATCACCTAAAATAGCCGAAACTGGTTGTATAGTTATAGACAACTCTTCAGCTTGGCGATATGATGATGAAGTTCCTTTAATAGTCCCAGAAGTCAATCCAGAAGCAATTTCTTTAGCATATCAAAAGAATATTATAGCAAATCCTAATTGTTCTACTATTCAACTAGTTGTAGCCCTAAAGCCTCTACACGACTATGCTAACATAAAACGAGTTGTTTTATCGACATATCAATCAGTCTCTGGAGCAGGAAAAAAGGGTATGGATGAACTCATTGAGCAAACAAAATCTTTCCTTAAATCACAAACAAATACACCAGAAATATTCACCAAAAATATAGCATTTAATATAATACCGCATATAGATGTTTTCATGAACGATAGTTACACAAAAGAAGAATGGAAAGTTGCTGTCGAAACAAATAAGATATTGGATCCAAATATAAAAATTAATTGTACGGCTGCTAGAGTGCCAGTTTTAATTGGGCATTCGGAATCTGTTAATATAGAATTCAATAATTGCATTACGGCAGAAAAAGCTCGATCTATCTTAAGCAAATCATCAGGCTGTATAGTCATAGATGAACCTAAAGATGGAGGATATATGACTCCTTCTGAATGCAATGAAAAAGACCATGTCTTTGTGTCACGAATTAGAGAGGATGACACGATAAAAAATGGCATTAATTTATGGATTGTTTCCAATAATTTAAGAAAAGGAGCCGCGTTAAATGCTGTACAGATTGCAGAAATTCTAGTGGAAAACAAAATTTAATATAACCTTCATATCATTACAACAGAGAGTATTAATACTGTGTTTTCAAAAAGATTTATAATTCAGAAGATAGTTCTTTTAATAGCGCTTTATTTTGTATCTACCATGACCATATGCAGTGATAACCTTGATAGTTTTAAGGAGTGGATCTCAGAAAAAAAAGGAATTAATAGAAAGGTTTCACCTGTATCTACCGTGTCTATATGCAGTGATAACCCTGATAATTTTAAGGAGTGGATATCAGAAGCACGTAATGAAGCTATAAAAAAAGGCATTAATATAAAGATTGTAAATGATATATTTTCGAATCTTGAATACAGTTTCAAAACAATCGAACTTGATCGCAAACAAACTATATTCAAATTATCTTTTGACGAATTTCTCAAAAAAGTATCTGCTGCTAGTGTTATTGAAAATGGCAAATCTATGAAAAGAAAATATTCTGATTTTCTTAAAAAAGTAGAAAAGAATTATGGTGTTTCTCCTGGCGTATTGATGGCTCTATGGGGATTAGAAAGCAAGTTTGGAACAAAAAAAGGAACAATTAATACACTTTCAGCACTCGCAACCTTATCGTATGATTGTCGACGTTCCAAGCTATTCACTGAACAGTTTTTTACTGCTGTTTCTTTGGTAAATAATGGGACTATAAGCATTGATTCCATTGGAGCTCCTCATGGTGAAATAGGTCAATTTCAGTTTCTGCCAACCAATGTAGAAAGATTTGCAGTAGATGCGGATGGAGACGGTAAAGCTGATGTTGTAAACTCTAATCTAGACGCTATTGAATCAGCTGCAAATTTTTTAAAGAAAAGTGGATGGAATGCTATGTATGGATATCAACCACAAGAACCAAACTTTAAAATCCTTAACCGCTGGAATGCTTCTATGGTATACAAAAAAACAGTAGCGTATATAGCAGCCAACATTGATGGATTAAAGATAAAAGATGTATATGAATAATATATGTCTTTTAAGATTTTTGAATGTTCAATAGATAAATATTCTTATCTATTAAGTGCTGACCTAGCAAAAGTTAGGATGCTTACACTTTTTGCACCTGATTTTTTGATAGCAATAGCAGCTGCTCGTGCTGTTGCACCGGTTGTGTATACATTCATCTATAAGGAGAACCTTTGATCCAGACAAGTATTGTGTAAAATCATCTGTAACAGTAAATGCGTTATAAATATTTTTCTTGCGCGCAGAAAAAGATAATTCTACTTGTTGCTTAGTATAATGAGAACGGATCAAGGCTCCTGAAATGAATGGTTTATTCCCATATTTGGCAATTAATCGTGCAAGTTCAGCTGATTGATTATATTTACGACTCATCAAGCGAAAGTAATGAAGTGGAATAGCAATAATCAAATCAGATTCCTCAATCAACACTCTTCCAACACGAAACATCCACTTGGCCATCATAACAGACAAGTCTATCCTATCATGATATTTTAAAAGGCGAACTAAAATACAAGATATCCCGCAATATAAAGCAACAGAACTTATTTGTTCTAATTGCATATCGTGTGCAAATAAAGAATTTTTATTAATACTAATATCTTTTGTATTTGCTGAATTATACATATTAGTAGATATAAAATATACTTCTGACCAACAACAAGCACATAAACAAAAATCACGATCTATAGTAATTTTGCAAACAGGACATATTTTTGGATATATATAATTAATTAATCTTTCAAAAATAAATTTTATATTTTGTATTATCATTTATATATAAATAAAAAAACAATTGATAATTTTCCTCGTCTAATCAAATAAATAAGATTATCTTAAGAGTAAATTATAATTTAAAAATGAATAAATTATAATAAAATTGATATACCAGTTTTTAATAAATACAATATTTTATCAATATAAGACATAAAAATAGCATTTTAGATAGGAATAATCATTACTAGTAATGACCGAATCCATCTCATAAAAAATATAAATAAATAAGTTATATTAAAATATATTGTAATTTATCTAAAAATATTAGTCAAAAACTGATTAATACTAGTTATTTAGGAAATTTTTATATCAAGATAGCAATTATTTTATAATTTTACTAAATATAGCATTATCTTATAAAATAAAACAAAAAAATTGTCAAACAATTTGACAATAAATCTAGATTACTTAGAATCAAGTCCTTAAGTTAAATAACTAGCCCAGATGGCGGAATGGTATACGCGCAGGTTTCAGGTATCTGTGCCGCAAGGCGTGGAGGTTCGAATCCTCTTCTGGGCACCATTAAATATATAAATAATTTATATAAATCATTTGTTTGACAGTATTTTTTAATAATGATAGCACGACTTTTTAAAAGGTAATAGAGAAGAATTATACCTTCCTAAAAGCCAATATTATTAAAATTATAATCTACTCCAGATTAAATTATTGACACAACCAATGAGATTGTGTTGCGCTGGGGGACAATTTATTTGAATAAAATTTATATACGGAACCTAAAGTGAATTTAAAAAATACAAAAAAAATTATATTAACTGCCTTGTTATCATCTTCAACACTTCTATCAGGCTGTAATTTTCTAGGAATCAGTTTCCCTACTGGAAAAGCAGATGTAAATTCAGCAGATGAAATAAAAGGTCAAGAAAATTCTAACAAATCAGGTGAAGGCGCAGGTACAAAAGCACAGGGAGAAACTGAAAAAGCAGCAAAAGTCGAAGAAAAATCAACAAATGACAATAGAAATGATCAATCAAGTGCAGGCCAAAAAGATCCAAAAGAAATAATGGACCTGATAAATCAGGTGCAGGCTCAAATACAGATAAACAGTCAAAAACTGAAGGAAAAGATAAAGGAGCATCAGATAGAGAATTAAAAGATGTAAAAGAGGCAAAATCAGAAGATGCAAATAATGAAAAAGCTGCAATTAATGAAAAATCAATAGCTGAAGAAGAAGTATCAAAAACAAACAAAGAAGTTTTAGAAGCTGAAAATAATGAAAAAGCTGCAGCTGATGAAAAATCAAGAGCTGAAGAAGAAGTATCAAAAACAAAAGAAAAAGTTTCACAAGCTGAGTCAGATTCAGCGCTTGCAGGTTATAAATATGATAGGGAATCATCAAAGCATCCAGGATCAGAAGCAGCAAAAAAAGCAGAAGATGAAACCACTAAAAAACAAAAAGACGCAAAAGTTGCAGTTGACTTGCTAGAAAAATCTGAATACGGTTTATACGTTGTAGCGTAATCGAAAGTTTCAGAAACAGCAAAAGATACAGAAGAGAGAGGCAAACTTAAAAGCTAAAAACAACACATAATTATTAAAATTATAATCTATTCCAGATTAAACTATTGACACAACCAATGAGATTATATTAAGCTGGAACCATCTATTTGACTAAAATTTATATGCAGGAGTTTAAAATGAATTTAAAAAACACAAAAAAAATTGTATTAACTGCCTTGTTATCATCTTCAACACTTCTATCAGGCTGTGATTTTTTAGGAATCAAATTCAATACCGGAAAAGCAGATGTAAATTCAGCAGATGAAATAAAAGGTCAAGAAAATTCTAACAAATCAGGTGAAGGCGCAGGTACAAAAGGACAGTCAGAAACTGAAAAAGGCGCAAAAGATACAGAAACTGAAAAAGGCGCAAAAGATACACAAGAAGTAGCAGCTAATAAAGTTGATGAAAAATCAAAAAATGCAGAAGCATTATCAAAAGCAGCAGAAACAGCTAAAGCAGCTGCAAGTAATGCAAAAGATGCAAAATCAAAAGCTGACGAAGAACTAACAAAAGCAACAGAAACAGCTAAAGCATCTGCAAGTAATGCAGAAGATGCAGTTAAGGCAAAATCAAAAGCTGAAGAAAATGCAGCCGCAGCAAAAGATAAAGTTGCAGAAACAGAAAAAATAGCAAAAGATGCAGAATCTACAAAATCAAAAGCTGAAGAAAATGCAACCGCAGCAAAAGATAAAGTTGCAGAAACAGAAAAAATAGCAAAAGATGCAGAAGAGGAAAAATCAAAAGCTGCAAACAACACATAAGGAAATAATGAGAATAATCAATATTAATAATAACTATCAAGATAATTATTCAACAAATATAAAATTTAAATTAGACGAAATTAATATATAGTCTTTGTTAACTTAATAATAATTTAGCGGAAAGGGTAATGCTGTCATAACCCTTTCCGCAATTTTCATATAAATATCTTCTAAAATTAATATTAAAAATACGAAAAAGATTGCATTAACTAACTTATGATCGTTTTCAATACTTTTTAAGCTGTGATTTATTGCATGATGATAAATTAAAATAGAAAATGAGATAAAATTTTTCAGAGAATGCAGAAAAGATAAAAGAGATAGCAGCTGTAATAAAAAAACTTCAGAAGATACAAAAAGCATATCACAAGCTTGCAATATATAATAACCACATAACAAGCAAGATATAAAAATTAATATCATTGTAGTGTAAATAGTAAAGATTCTAGATATATTTCAGCAATTTAGACCTATTACGAATAAATAAATCAATATTATTATGCATTCTAGCTATTTATATTTGATATTTTTCAAAGAATAAATTTAGCAAATACATTATATTATGAAATAACGATATAAAGAAATAGTTATAATAGAGCCAACAATATAAATCAACCTAACAACACTCTTGATATTGTCATACTTAATGCTTTCAAATACTATTGTAAGATCCGTTAAAAACTAAAATAATGAGGGATGAAACTATCAGTTATTATCTTTAAACAATGCAAATCTTTGCTAATTATTACTAAAAATCTTTTTACTTTAATTATAAAGGTATTAGCAACTATTGAAATAGCAATATATTATATTATACTATATTATATCTTAAATTCATAAATCAATCAAATCATAAAATATGAAGAATTAAAAAACAAAGTATTTAATCCCCATATGCGATATATTATACCAGATTTTGATAAAATTTAATGCCACATATATATACTAATTATCAATAAAATTATAACTGCATCCTGCCCTAAAATAGGAACTTAGATAAAACAAAGAATACAAGTAAAATAATCTTTACATATTGAAAACAATCAGTGTGTATCCTAATATCAAAACAAGATTCTTAAAGAACAAATTAGATAAAAAGATACACCATTACGTTACATAACTATTAATTATTTATTATCTGCTTGCAAACTTTTCAAAACATTTTCTGGAGAAGAAATTTCATAAGGATCAGTAGTGCAATTATCAGAAAAACCTTTTTCTTCAAACCAATGTTGAACTATCATATCATTCACAATGGCTGCATAACGCCAAGAACGCAATCCAAATCCGATATTATCTTTATAAACTAGCATACCCATTTTACGTGTAAATTCACCTGAACCATCAGGCAATAATTTAACATTAGATATTCCTAAACTTTTACCCCAAGAATTCATAACAAATGCATCATTTACAGAAAGACAATATATTTCATCTATTCCTTCACAACGAAACTGATCATACATTTTTTCAAATCCAGGAAGCTGATATGTTGAACAAGTAGGAGTAAAAGCGCCTGGGAGTGCGAAAATAACTACCCTTTTACCAGAGAAATAATCTGTAGTAGTTACATCCACCCATTTAAAGGATTTAGATCCATCTGATCCTAATTCTTGAACCCTAGTATGAAAAATCACTTGAGGTAATTTTAAACCAATCATTTATCATATCCTCCCAAAAAATGCATGTGTTGCATAAAAATATATTAAATTCAACATGGTTGAGTGTAACATAAATAGATAACACAACTCAATGTTTTTTAATAAATATACAACATTTAATATACTATTTACTTTTTAGATAATAGTAATATAATCGGTAGCTGTTTGGCTAAGTTATCCACATTGTTATTTATAACAATCATTTAATTATATCACTCAGTATAGATCAATAAATATTTTTCCCTTACAACACATTTAATTCGATATTTCTAGTATTTTTTGCTATGTCGTTATTTATATAAAGAGGGGGTAAACAATTATGTGCGACTCCATAATTCATAGCTTGATTGGCGAAAGTATTCCTAATCCCGTAGTAAAATTTTCAGGAGTAAACAAAAAAGTAACTTCAATCAACAATACAAAGAATATACTGAATAATGTTAGTTTTGCCATTTCTAAGGGGGAAATAACAGGAATTATAGGACATTCTGGAGCAGGAAAGTCCACGTTAATGCGCATGATCAATAAACTAGAAACGCCTACTTCTGGAAAAATAGAAGTAGATGGAGTTGATATTGGATCCTTGAATATTAATGATTTACGCTTGATGCGTCGTCGAATAGGAATGATATTCCAGAATTTTAATCTTCTATCCTCACGTACAGTATATGACAATATTGCTTTACCACTTGAAATTATTGGACAAGATAGACAAACTATTGCTTCTGTAGTCATGCCAATCATAGAGCTTATGGATCTTATTGATAAAAAAGATTTTTATCCTTCAAGGCTTTCAGGTGGACAAAAACAGCTTGTCGGGATTGCTAGAGCTCTCGCTACAAATCCTGATATATTACTTGCTGATGAAGCAACATCTGCACTTGATCCTGAAACAACCATATCTTGCTTGAATATTCTCAAGAAAATTAATATGAATTTGGGTATTAGCATCTTGCTAATTACTCATGAAATGGAAGTTATCAAACATATAGCATCAAATATGATAGTTATGCACAATGGAAAGATTATTGAGAGCGGACAAACTATAGGTATTTTTCAAAAAGCATCACACAATGTTACCAAATCTATTCTTTCAACATTATCAACTTGCAAGATGCCAGAAGAATTAAATCAACGTATTTATAAAATTCCTAATAACAACAGCTATACAATAACACGAGTTTCTTTTTTAGGGGACAAATCAAAAGAATCCATTCTATCAAGACTTGTTAAAGAGTTAGATATAAATATTAACATTATAGGAGGAGGAATTGATCAAGTAGCTGGAACATCAGTAGGTATTTTGATAATTTCATATCCTCATATCTATAACGTTAATGTAAATAATTTTTTCAGCAAAAATCAACTATCTGCAGAGGTTTTAGGTTATGTCGATTGATTTGTTGAATCATATTATTCAAGGGCTTTTCGAAACAATTTATATGACCAGTATTTCTGGGATTATTGGATCTATATTAGGAATTATTGTTGGATTATTCCTAGCAACAAGTGATAAAAATGGGCTCTTCCCTGCCCCAATAATAAGCGCATTGATTGGTTTTATAATAAATATTTTACGCTCTATACCGTTCATAATTCTTGTTATAGCTATGATACCTATAACAAGGTATATTATAGGAACATCTATTGGTACTAAAGCAGCGATTATTCCATTATCTATTGTTGTTATATCTTTTATAGCAAGACTGATAGAAGGATCTATCCGCGAAGTAAGCAATGATCTTATTGAGATGGGGATTGCCATGGGCGCTTCACCATTACAAATTGTATTTAAAATTTTGATTGCTGAGTCAAAAACTAGCATAGTAAGAAACGTTACTACATCTTTTATAGGATTAATAAATTACTCATTCCTGGCAGGAACTATTGGTGGTGGTGGATTAGGAGATCTTGCCATTAGATATGGATACCAAAGATTTATGCCAGAAGTCACATTCTTCGTAATATTAACGATAATAGCTCTTGTACAAATTATACAAATAATTGGTAAGTCAGTAGAAAAGCAAATCAATAGACATCATTAAAATAGAATGAGGAAATATATGCGTATTATATATACTATGATATTTATAATTATATCTACTGTAATTGTAATAAAGATAAACAATAATTATTCAGCAGGAACTCAAAAAAACTCCATAAAAATTGGAGTAAATCCAGGTGAAAATGCTGATATCATGAAAAAAGTTAAAGAAATAGCAGCTAGAAGCGGTGTTAACATAGAAATTATAGAATTCTCTGATTTCATGACACCAAATATAGCCCTTGATAACGGAGATATAGATGCTAATGCTTTTCAACACGAAAAATATCTTAATAATCAGATTAACGCCAAAGGATATAAAATTGAATCAGTAGCAACTACAATAATAACTCCTATGAAAATATATTCTAATAAAGTACAAAAAATTGCAGATATACCTAAAAATGCAATTATTTCTCTCCCAAACGATCCAACAAATTTCGAAAGAGCGCTTTTGCTTCTAGAAAAATGCAAACTTATAAAATTAAAAAAGAAACAAGATATTAAAAGTATTTCTGATATAGCAGAAAATCCTAAAAATGCGCAATTCATTGAGATTGATGCAGCACAAGTTTCTCGCACACTTAATGATGTTAATGCAGCAGTAATTAACACAAACTATGCTATATTAGCAAAAATCAAGCCTGAAAACGCTATTTTTTCAGAGGATAATATCAATAATCCTTATGCAAATCTGATTGTAGTGCAATCTAAGAATAAAGATAAACCTTGGGTAAAAACTTTAGTAGAATCATATCGTAACGAAGAAGTTAAGCAATATATTAAAGATCTTTTCCCTAAAGATAGTTCATTCATCATTCCAACATGGTAAATAGTATTTATTGATAATATTAAGGTAACATTTAAATGTTTATTTTCTGTGTTATTTTAAACAAAATAATTTGTAATTAAATAAAAAATATATTTATAATAGTGCAACAATATGAAGGTAATGATGTAATAAATTTAGGTATAAAATATAGAATAGATATGTATTAAATATTTAAAGAAAGGGTTATAATCAAGAATGACAATTATTATAAATAGCCAATGATTTTATCATCACATAAAATCACAATACACATCAACATAAGATCGCAACTATTTTTTTATACATAGCAGTTCTCCAAAATGAATCAAAAAATTATCCTAGCAGAAGATGATAATGACATGCGAAATTTTTTAATTAAGGCATTAGGAAAAGCCGGTTATGAAGTTACACCTTGTAGTAATGGAGCGATAGCGTACAAAAAAATATGCGAAGAGCCTTTCTCTTTGTTGTTGACAGATATTGTAATGCCAGAAATGGATGGTATCGAGCTAGCACGTAAAGCAACTGAAATAGATCCTGACTTAAAAGTAATGTTCATTACTGGTTTTGCCGCTGTAGCATTAAACCCTGGCTCTAGTGCGCCAAAAAACGCAAAAGTTCTTTCCAAGCCTTTTCATTTAAAAGATCTAGTAAATGAAGTAAACAGATTGCTAACATTGTAATATTTAATAGAAAAAATATAAAAATAAGTTGACGATATTATGTTATATACATAAACAATAACTAAATCACTTTGTAAATGGGCATGTAGTTCAGTGGTAGAACACTACGTTGACATCGTAGGGGTCGCAAGTTCAATTCTTGCCATGCCTACCATCAAAATATAGTATTATTATTATATTATTCTTATATGATATAGAAAATAGATTTGTAGGCTATATAAGACAGATTTATTTGTTCGATTTATGTTAGAAAATTTTTTTTGTTATTTCTGCCTTATAATTAAAAGAACTTAAATTGATAATAACATTATCCAATTCTACATGTAATTCAATCAATCTTTATAATAACTGCTATCAGATAATTGAGAGTATAATTGCATATTTACCACTGTAATTTACAAAGAAAATCTTTTTTAAATCATTTATTTTTTCTATATACTCCTACAAAGAACATTTAATTTTTAAAAAATATCGTTTCATCCATCCCATACTATTGCAATACTGATTTGACAATAACTATCTTTGGGAAATCTTCTTTACGATAAAAATTATTATAATTTGCTATCGATAGATAATTAATTAATAAAATACTTGTTAAGTTCATAATAAGTTTTTAGCAAACTCTAATTTATGTTTACTTTCGAAATCCTTTTGCTAATAAAAACATTTCCACTGATTCTGAGCGCGATGCCATCGGTTTAATATGAATTACTTTTTGAAAATGTTTTTTAAGAATAGACAATATATCACTAATTGTTCCTCCCTGAAATGTTTTTACAAGGAAATCACCATTCTCATTTAACATTTCCAAAGCAAAAAATGAAGCAGCTTTGCATAAGCTCATAGTACGCAAATGGTCAGTTTTACGGTGACCAGTAGTCGGATAAGCCATATCAGAAAGAACAAGATCTGGCTTTCCACCTATTGCCTTACATATAAAATCCCAAGATTCTAAATCTAAAAAATCAAATTTGAAAAAATCAACACCTTCAATTGGTTTCATATCTAATATATCTATAGCAGCAATACGGATATCATCAGATTTTGCACCAATTACATGTGCTGCCACTTGTGACCAACTTCCTGGAGCTGATCCAAGATCAACAATACGTCTATTAGGAATAAGTATTCCGTGTTTTTCATTAATTTGAAGCAATTTATATGCAGAACGAGCACGCCATCCATCTAATTTTGATTGTTGCACATAATGATCATTGATATGCCTGTATAACCAATCACGAGATGACTTATGCAGAGAAGACTTCTTTACTTTATTAGTTAAATCTCGCCTAGAATAGCCGCTTAATAACTTATCCATAGTTTATTCTTACCTTCTATCTATAAAAGATATATTTAACTAATAATTATTATAACTTTGTCTAATCGTAAAAATAATTATCAAAAGATAGAGCAAATTTTTTATAAAATAAAGTAATAGACCGTAAAGATGTATTACAATTAATAAAATTAATTGCATCAAGAAAATAATATAAAAATAAAATATCTAAATTGCCAACTATACAATTATAAATTATTTGATATATAATTTATAAAAGCATAATATGCCATATTAAAAAATATCAAATAACAATATATATTCTAAAGCATTGCTTTATCATTATTGATAATTATATTAAATTCATATACGCAACATATTACTATATTATATTGATAGTGTGAAGTTTTGTGATTAATATATCTAACTGTATTGGGGAATAGTTCAATGGCAGAACGACGGTCTCTGACACCGTTAATCTTGGTTCGAATCCAAGTTCCCCAGCCAATTAAAAAAAATACATAACGCTGATTATAATATTATTATGGATGATTGGGATATCTTTATAAAAGTAATCATAATATAAAGAATAATCCAATTAAATAGCACGTATAGACATAATTTATCAAACTAGCTCGTAGGTATAATTTATCAAACCAGTTAAGCAAAAATTAAAAGCAGCCACAAAGTGACTACCTTTAATTTAGAGAATAAAATGACCTGTTTTTTCTACAGAGAGTGTTTTAAAGAAAAAGATAATTCCATCTTAGATTCATCTTTATTAAGACCTCTCATAGTTGCAGAAACATTTGCCGATAAAGCATCTGATACTTTATAACCAACATCAGCACCTGCTACAATGCAATCGCCTGCGAAACTACCATCTGTCTTTTTCGTATCAAATAAATACTGAACTCCTGGAGCAATGCTAAACTTATCATTTAAATTAAATTTATACGAAGCAGCAACAGAATATTTAGAGGCATCATAGTAAGAATTAGCACCACTTGCAAACAGACCAGCTAAATCTAATGTACCACGACCAATATTAGAGGTTAAAACACCCCGCACAGCAAATGCATCAGTCTTATTATCATATCCACCACTAACTGCAGCTTTAGCCTTACCTAAAACAACTGAAGCTAAATAACCTACTCCCAATGATTTCACATCATTAGATCCCAAATCAAAATAATCAACAGAAAGACCATACTTAAACAGCTTATGAGTATTTTCATAAGAAATAGAATGTAACCTAGGCTCTTTATTTTTTAAAGAAATTCCTTTATAAGAAAGACCTTCAATCTTCCAAGGATCATAATAACCTAACTTAAAACCACCTAAACTCATATAAACATCACCTAATGATACTGAATTAGAAGGTTTCGTAGCAGCAACAATAGTTGCAGATCCATTAACAACACCTAATCTAGTACGACGAGTAGAACTTAAAGTAAGTTCAGACGTAGATGAAGCAAATTGCGAAATTTTACTATCTTTATTTGTATAATCAGCAACTAATTTAGATGCAACAAACCATTCAAGCTTTAAACCAGAATAAGCAACATTCTTTTTATTAGCTACATAAGCAGCACCAGCATAAGAATACATCGCAAATACAGCAACAGATCCTAGATAAAAACTTTTTAATCTCATAGTTAATCCCTATTCTTTTCTACTAGAAAAACAACAAACGGCTTCAATTAATGAAATCGTCAATTGAAAAATGCAAACATGGAAATCAGGTTACATAATTCCATCCAAATTAACCATAGGTTATAAACAATGAAATCATAAATTACAATACAGTTAATAAATATTTTTCATATTATTAACTAAAATTTTACTATAAAAAGCACGATAATGATAAACATCAAAAAATATTGTTACGAAAAATTTTTATTTAATATAAATTGCATTAGGATTAAATGACTAATTTAAATTAAGAAATATTTAAGTTCAAAGATAAAAATCTGATCTTCTTAAGAAGAACCAACAACAATATCGTATATTTAAAGTAAACTTAATAACTAAAAAAAAAGCCTTATATAAAAAAGTTATGATATATAAATATAAGGAAAAGACTGATAATTATAAATATAAAATATTTTACTAAAGATCATATTTAAATAAAACAATCGACAATAAAAAAATAATTAGTGATAATGTTCTTCATAAAATTCAATAAATTTTTGATAAATAATAGCATAAAAATTACAGAATTAACAGAAAAATACAACTATATTATCGTTAAACAATTGACTAAACAAAATATAATAGAAGATTAGAACACATAATTTCAATTAAAATAAGTGATAATCTACTAAGAACGCAACACAGCATCTGTGTTTTTCACAACTACTTTTACAATACTATCTGTCAATTTTTGCAAATCATAATCACAAAGAGTACTTTTCAAAGGCTGAATCAAAACTTCAATAGCAATAGATTTTTTATTATCCCCTACTGATGAACCTTCAAAAACATCAAAAACTACCACATCAACTATAAGATCTCGGTCTACTTTTCTAACTAGATCAACAATTTTACCGGCAGGAACTGACTTGTCTACCACAAAAGAAAAATCACGTTTAATTGGATGCAATGATGAAACACGCATAACTTTTTTAGTAGGACTACGTTTATTTTTATAAACAGGTATTGAATCAATACAAATTTCAAAACCGCATATAGCTCCTGATAATCCAAAAAAATCTAAAATCTTAGGATGAAATTCTCCAAAACAACCCAAGATAATATCTTTACCCATCTTAATTACCCCAGAACGACCTGGATGATACCAAGAAGGAGCATCAGCTTCAATTATAATTTTATCAATAGGAACAAAAGTTTCTATAACAGATAATGCATCAGCCTTAGCATCAAATAAATCTACATATTTGCATTTTTCAGAACTATCTGACCAAAATCTTCCAGCTCCATTCATTCTAGAAGAGCCCTTTCTAATTCCTGCTGCCATACACTTTTGAGATGAAGGCATATCATTATCATAAACATGAGAGACTTCAAATATGGATAGATCGAAAATTGCACGGTCAACATTACGCTTAGCAGCTGCTAATAATCCAGGTAAAAGAGATGTTCTCATATCAGACATATCTGAAGAAATTGGATTTAAAATCTCTAATTCAGGCTGACCACCTCCAAAAAAAACTGATTGTTCTTTTGAAATGAAAGACCAAGTTATTACCTCCATCATAGCACGAGTAGCAAGAACTCGTTTTGACAAACGAGTTCTCTTTTGTTGAACTGATAAACCACATTTATAGTTTCCTTTACTTAAAAAAAGTGGATCAGGTTCAATCTTATCAACTCCATAAATTCTCAGAATCTCTTCTACTAAATCAGCCTGCTCTTCAACATCATTGCGCCAAGAAGGAGTATAAACAATTAATCTTCCATTTAAATCATCTACATCAAAACCAAGTTTTCGCAAAATATCCAAGCTATAATCAATAGGAACATCAACACCTGTTGATCTTTTTACCTCCGCATTATCAAAATCAATTATACGATGTTTATATTTTTCATTCCTTACAACATGAATTTCGGAAGGAGTTCCTCCACATAAAGATATAATTAACGATACGGCATATTTGAGAGCAGGTATCATCCCCTGCAAATCTACTCCGCGCTCAAAACGATACCGAGCATCGGTTATTATTCCTAAATTCTGACCAGATCTAGATATATTAAGAGGATCCCACAAAGCTGATTCAATCAAAATATCTACCGTATTATCATCACAACAAGAGCTTTTACCTCCAATAATCCCCGCAATAGATTCGACAACATTATCGGATGCAACTACAACATTATTTCTTGATAGATTATACTCTTTATCATTTAAAGCGATAATTTTTTCACCATCTCGCGCATTACGGATTACAATATTTCCTGATATTTTAGAAGCATCAAAAACATGCAAAGGATATCCTAAATCTAAGGCAATATAGTTTGTAATATCTACAATAATACTAATAGATCGTAAACCAACAGCTTCCAATCTGCGACGCATCCAAACAGGTGAAGTACCATTACGCACTCCCTTAACGTAACACATTGAAAATCCATTACATAAACTAGAATCATCTAAATTAATCATAATATCTAATGGAATTGATCCACAAACATCGAAGGCAGGATAATCAATTTCTTTTAATGTACCCAAACCAGATGCATATAAATCCCTTGCAATACCACGCACGCCAGCGCAATCTGATCTATTTGGGGTCAAAGAAATTTCAATAATTGGATCAGATAATCCAAAATAATCGATAAAAGTACCTCCTATAGGAGCATCATAATCTAATTCCATAATGCCATCATGATTATCAGACAAAACTAACTCTTGTTCTGAACACATCATACCATAGCTTTCAACACCTCTAATTTTACTCTTACCAATTTTCATATTAGTAGCAGGAATAAAACTTCCAGGAGGAGCCCAAACACCTAATAAGCCAGGCCTGACATTAGGAGCTCCACAAACAACTTGTAAAAGCTCTTCTCTACCAGCATCAATCTTTAATATCTTAAGACTACTTGAATTAGGATGACAATCTACGGAGATTACCTTAGCTATCTTAAAAAATGACATAGAACTTCTATCATCAACTTTTTCAACCTCAAGACCAATAGAAGTTAATCTATCACATATTTCTTGAAGACTAGAATCTAGAATAAGATGCTCTTTTAACCAAGACAAAGTAAACTTCAATGAAATTTATCCTTATTAAAATGAGACAAATAAAGGAGGAGTTTCTAATGGAGAAAAACCATAATGATTAATCCAAGAAACATCAGCGGCAAAAAAATCACGTATATCAGGGATGCCGTATTTCAACATAGCTAAACGATCAAGCCCTACACCCCATGCAAATCCTTGATACACATTTGGATCAATGCCAACACCACGCAGTACTCTAGGATCAACCATACCACACCCTAAAACTTCCATCCACTCTGTACCTTCGTCAAACCTTATAACATTATTAGAGCGACTGCACCTAATATCAACTTCAAAAGAAGGCTCAGTAAAAGGGAAAAATGAGGGACGAAATCGCATTTTAAGACTGTCAACTTCAAAAAACGATTTACAAAAAAAATCTAAAAGCCAACGAAGATTTGCAACTGTAGCAGACTTACTAACAACTAATCCTTCAATTTGATGAAACATTGGAGAATGACTTGAATCTGAGTCACGACGGTAGGTCTTGCCAGGCATAATAGCTTTTATAGGTAAATCCTGAGATTCCATAATTCTAATCTGCACCGGAGATGTATGTGTACGTAAAAGCTTATTCTTTTCACCTTCAACTGCAGAAACAAAGAAAGTGTCATGCATCTGACGAGCAGGATGACCATCTGGGAAATTTAATGCTCCGAAATTATAATAATCGGTTTCAATATCAGGCCCTTCTTCTACAATAAATCCCATATCTGTAAAAATACAAGTAACTTCATCAATAACATGAGTAATAGGATGAATACGCCCTCTATTACATGGAGAAGAATGAACAGGCAAAGTAACATCTACGATATCAGATGATATTTTAAAACAAATAGAACTACTCTTTAACGATTCTCTACGAGAAGAAATCCTCTTGGATAACTCATCCTTAATTCTATTTAGAATAGCCCCTCTAGAACATTTAAGATCTGGATCTAAGTATTTTAATTCTTTTAAAAGGCTAGTGATACTACCCTTTTTCCCGAGAGCAGAAACCCGTATTGAATCGATCTGATCAGTACTGGAAGCAGAATCAATAGAATCTATTATAGAACAGTTCAATGCTTTTAATTTATCATCAAAAACATTACCATTAATCATCTAAAATACACCTAATAACCATATAACCATATAACCATAATAACCGCGATACGATATAAAACTATTTAAGACAACAACAGAATGCAAAACACAGAATATCTTTGCATAAAACACTATATATCATCAAAAAAACAAGTAATAATTTACTTGTTAAAACACTGAATATCATTCAGATAAGCCAAATTACCCTTAGCAATTTCTACAATTTTATCAAAAAAATCTGGCTTTTCTATAGCTATATCAGAAATAACCTTACGATCAAGAAAGACACTCGCCTTACGCAAACCCTCAATAAATCTAGAATAAGTTAAACCACGCATGCGAACTGCAGCATTAATACGCTGAATCCATAGTGATCTAAAATCTCTCTTTCTAACTCTACGATCACGATAAGAATACTGTCTAGAACGATCTACAGCAGCCTTAGCAGTACGTATGGTATTTTTACGACGACCATAAAAACCTTTCGCTAACTTTAAAACCTTTTTGTGCTTGGCGCTAGAAACCACACCTCTTTTAACACGAGTCACTACCGTATCTCCTCAAGAAAGAAAACCTACTATATCCACGAACATCACATTCCGTTAGGAAGATAATTTGCCACAACCTTATTCGCATCAGGACTAGCCAAAACCATAGTACCACGCGCATTTCTAATAAACTTGTTTGATCTCTTTATCATTCCATGACGCTTACCAGCAGCTTGTGCCAAGACTTTCCCCCCAGCAGTAATTTTAAAACGCTTCTTAGCAGAAGAATTCGTTTTCATTTTAGGCATTTTTCACCCCATCACCTCAAGCATAAAAAAACATTCCATATTTAGCAGGAATGATCAATAAAAAATAATATCAACTGGGATAACAACATGATCAGAAAAAGATATCGCATCAATTCCAATACATGGACAATATACATTCTGTGAATAAATATTCAAGATATAACAACTAGAAAAAAAATTATCACTTAGAAGATAAGATCATTGTCATTTGCTTACCTTCAAGCTTTGGCTCATAATCAACCTTAGAAAAATCAACTACCTGCTCCTTTATCCTATTAAAAAGATCATACCCAATATCTTGATGAGCAATCTCACGCCCACGAAACTTGAGAGATATCTTCACTTTGCATCCTTGCTTTAAAAAACCAATTATAGCTTTTACCTTGATTTGATAATCATGCTCATCAATTACAGGACGCAATTTTACTTCTTTTACATCAACACTTTTCTGTTTTTTACGAGCTTCTAATGCATTCTTGCGTAGAGCATAACTCCTCTTTTTCAAATCAATCATTTTGCAAATAGGAGGAGTAACCTCAGGATTAATAATAACAAGATCAAGATGTCTATCAAATGCTATTTGTAAAGCATCAGACGTATTCATATCTTCTGGATTCTGACCTCCTATATCAACGACTCTTATAAGTTTAGGTGTGGTGCTTAATATCTCACGAATAACATTGCTGTTATCCTTTTTGCCCTCACCTAGCCTAACTGATCCAAAAATCTTACTAATCGTCAAATTCTCCTTATAAAAAACAACCGCAAGTCAATCTATCAATTACAAATACTAAGTCAAGTCAAGTCAATATAATTTAATATAAAAAATGGATCTTGTAATAAATAATATTGATATATGTAAACAGGATATGTCATTCGATAAATTAATATAATATAAACATCTTTTTATTTTGCGATAATTATTATCTATTGCTATAATCATAGAATGAGTAACATTACAGCACCTATATTGAGAATACGTAATTTTTCCATCATAGCACATATTGACCATGGTAAATCAACGCTTGCCGATCGTCTTATTCAGCATTGCAATGGGCTAACTGAACGCGAAATGCATTCACAAGTACTTGATAACATGGATATAGAGCGTGAACGAGGTATAACAATTAAGGCACAAACTGTAAGATTAAATTATAAAGCCCAAGATGGCCAAAATTATCTTTTAAACCTTATTGATACACCAGGACACGTGGATTTTGCTTATGAAGTTTCTCGATCATTATCATCTTGTGAAGGATCTATTCTTGTTGTTGATGCAAGCCAAGGAGTAGAAGCTCAAACACTTGCCAATGTCTATCAAGCTATTGACAATAATCATGAGATTATCATAGCCCTTAACAAGGCAGATCTACCATCAGCAGATCCAAATCGCATTAAAAAACAAATCGAAGATACAATAGGAATAAGCGCAGACGATGCTTTGCTTGTATCAGCAAAAACAGGAGAAGGAGTACCTATGCTTTTGGAAAGCATAGTTCAAAAACTTCCTAATCCTGTAAGCCCAGAAGGAGAAAATGCTAATCTTAAAGCTCTGCTGATTGATAGTTGGTATAATAGCTATCTTGGGGTTATGGTTTTAGTCAGAATAATAAATGGAACTATCACTAAAGGCCAGTCAATTCTTATGATGGGTACAAATGCAAAATATCGGGTTGATAGGGTTGGAATACTTACACCCAAGATGGTGGATATAGATACTTTATATCCAGGAGAAATTGGTGTCATCATGGCATCTATAAAGGATGTTTCAAATACCCGCGTTGGCGACACCATAACCGACGATAATTCACCTACAGCATCATCATTGCCTGGATTTAAACCAGTGCAACCAGTGGTTTTCTGCGGATTATTCCCGGTAGACGCTTCTCAATTTGAAAACTTACGCACGGCAATAAATAAATTAAGACTTAATGACGCCTCTTTTTCATTTGAAATAGAAAACTCAACTGCACTTGGATTTGGATTTAGATGCGGATTTCTAGGCCTTCTTCATCTAGAGATAGTCCAAGAAAGACTTGAAAGAGAATTTGGAATAGATCTAATAGGAACCGCACCTTCTGTTGTATATAACTTACATATGAACGATGGCAGCATATTAAAAATCGCCAATCCATCAGAAATGCCTGATCTTACAAAAATTGCCGATTTTAGAGAGCCATGGATTAAAGTAACAATTATAACACCTGATGAATATCTAGGATCAATTCTCAAATTATGCCAAGAGAGAAGAGGAATGCAAATAGAGATTAGTTACATTGGTAAAAGGGCAATGCTGATATACGAATTACCACTCAATGAAGTGGTTTTCGATTTTTACGATCGCCTTAAATCAGTCACTAAAGGATATGCATCATTTGATTATAATTTAATCGACTATAGAAACGGCGATCTGGTAAAACTTTCTATATTAGTCAATAATGAGGCAGTAGATGCATTATCTATATTAGTTCATCGTTCCGCAGCAGAAAAACGTGGAAGAAAAATTTGCGAAAAATTAAAAGATCTTATTCCACAACAAATGTTTCAGATAGCAATTCAGGCAGCTATAGGAAGTCGTATTATTGCGAGAGAAACAGTGAAAGCACGTCGAAAAGATGTAACAGCAAAGTGCTATGGAGGCGATATAACACGTAAACGCAAACTTCTAGAAAAACAAAAAGCAGGGAAAAAACGCATGCGCCAATTTGGAAAAGTAGAAATACCTCAAAATGCATTCGTTGCTATTCTGAAAAGTAATGATGAATAATTATACTAAAAACTAATAAAAATAGCCAATAATTAAAAACTTCATGTAATGTTTTTCACATAAAAATAACATAAATATTATTTGGCGAATGAAATACATTCAAGTATTAAAGAAAATCTACATAAAAACAATGTAAAACTGCGATACATAAATCGCCTGCTTATTTTTACGAATAAAAATTTTACTAAAGATAGAAAGTTATAATATTTCAAATATAGGCAACATCATGAAAGATAAAAAATGAAACCATTGTTTGATATGCTATTAATTAGTGCAAATCGCCTTAGAGCATCAAGACAAAAAGATTCATCTGCGTACTTTCTATTAGATATAGTAGCAAAGGAAATGTCTTTTAGGATGAAAATTATCAACAAAAAATTTAAAAATGCAATAGAATTACACGGAGCTACTGGAATAGTTGGTCGTTCTTGCATGAAAGAAAAAAAAATTGCTCAATTAATCCGAACTGAAATTTCCACAGAATTAGCAAATAATAATGATGAAATACTAGTTTCATCATTTGAAGAAATTCCCTCAATATCTAAACCAATAGACTTGATTATATCACCTCTACATTTGCATATCATAAATGATGTCTTTGATATGTTATTAAAAATCAACAAAAAATTAGAGCCTGGAGGATTATTTTTGGCTGCAATCCCTGGAATAGGAACACTTCGCGAATTAAGGAAAGCATTGCTAATAGCAGAAACAGAATTAACAGGAGGAGCAAGCCCTCGTGTCATTCCATTTATGGATATAAAAAATGTAGGAGATTTGATGCAAAGGTCTGGATTTATCTCACCTATAATAGACCAAGATAAATACACCGTATATTATAAATCAATGTTTCATTTGATGCATGACTTACGCAAAATGGGAATGGCAAATCCTCTTATTCATAGAAGCAAAAAACCTAACAACAAATCATTATTTATACGAGCTGCAGAAATTTATGCAGAAGAAAACTCTGATAAAACAGGACAAGTAGCAGCTAGTTTTTCCATTATTTATGCCTTAGGATGGAAACCAGAAAAAAAACAAAAATAATATAATTATTGGATAAAAACATCATAAAACTATATCATTTAAATTGATATTAGAACTGAAAATAAAAGCTATGAACTTCTCTTAAATCAATTTAAATAAAACAGTAATTTCAAATATAAAAAGTTTACATTAACTAATATCACTTAGCTAACTCTACAAATAATAGCAGTATTAAAAAACAAATAGAGAATATAGTATTATTTGATATATCAATAGTATTATTTCATATATCAAAAAAGCAACGCTTAACGTCGCAAAAAAAATCCACCGACTACAAATAGTTATATCTTAATAAAGAAAACCCTACAAGCTACATGAGCATGAAGGGTTTTACAAAAAAATAGATCTTTATTCTAATTTTTATTAGAAATATCAATATATTCCTTATTTAATTTAGAAACAGCAAACATCCAAACTAACATAAGAGATAGGAAAATTACAAATAATATAGGGAGAATACTTGTGAATGTTGCCAAAGGAAATAACATAAATATACAAGACTGAATTACAGCACCACCAGACTTAGCAAGCCTTCCTCCTACAACGTCTACAACCGCCTTACCTTTGGTTCTGAACTCATCATCCAATGGTATAAATGCCATTTCCTTAGTAGCATCAAACATGGTATATTTGGTAGCTTTACTCAAAATATTTTGTAATACCCCTAAAAACACAGCTAATACTATTGGAGACATCTTTATAAATTTTTCAGTCAAAGGCAACATTGACTTTTCAAATATAACAAACATAAAAAAACCGCCACCTGTAACCAAAATCATTATAGGAGTTATAATAGCAGAAGTGAACCATTTGAATGTTTTAAGAATATTACTACCAAGTATCATAAAGAATATAGTCACAATACCGGTCCATTGAACGAATTGTCCCATAAAATGAGCATATTCATTTTGAGTTGGATATAATTCGCGAACTTTAGCTTTCCAAGGACCTTCAACCAAATTAATAGCAGTTCCATAACAGATAACAATCAAAACTATATAACCTAAATATTTAGAGTTAAGTGCCATCTTAACACTCTCACCTATAGATAGCTTCAATTTCTTTTTAAGACTACCTTCCTTAGGAGCATAATATTTTGGATCTACTAAAACATAAAGATGCATCCATCTATATATTCCCATCATTAAAAGACTAGAAATAATAAGAGAAAGCATAGAATAAACAACTAAACTGTCATGTTCAAGCTTTGAAAAGCTCATTATTAAATTACCGGCAAATACCAAACCTACATTACCTACCAACCCAAAAGTAGAATAAAATCGAGATGCCTCTTCAATCTTAGTAATTCTATTTGCAAACTGCCAAAACATCAGATTAATCATCACAGCTCCCCACAACTCTGCGAAGACATAAAATAAAGCGAATGACCACTTACCAGCGAGATAAATAAGCCATTTAAAACAAGTGAAGGACGCTGCTAAATCAGCAACTGTTTGAGGAGAAAGATGTATATAATCACGATTTGGATAAATGATAAATGCAAAAGCTGTAAAAAAGGATATAAATAATAAAGTTACTGTATAAAAAAGTTTTTCTGCATCCAAAATATTAGACAATCTAATATATAAAACTGTAAAGAGAACCGCAGAAGGCAAAACACACCATAATTTAACAAAACTAATTACTTCTGCCCCCATATTCGGAATTATCAGACTATCCTTTAATGGCCTCAATGTGCTAAAATTAAAGAGCAAAAGAAACATCATAATAGTCATAGGAATAAATTTCTTCGCTTCTGACATTCTGACATCACAAAACACCGTCCATAATCTCGACAAAAAATTAAATACTTTTTCACAATATATCACAACAAAACCTATCAAAGAAGTTAAAACCTAAAGTAGTTTAATAAATTTAAAATAAAATATCCATACCATTTTATAAATAATTATATTAATTTGATATAAATGAACTTAATATCAATATATAACAGTAATAATTAAGGGAAATTGTAACTGTAAAACAAAGATTTAAACAATAAACACATGCAATAAAATAATGTAATTGCAGAATAAAAAAATTGTTTTTCGTATATCAATACAATTATATATTTAATGATAAAATTAAATAGCAAATCCTATTAGATTCGTCCATATGAAATAAATTTATATAAAAAATATAATTTTATAGTTTAAAAAAAAATTTTCCACTTTAGAATTTCAGAAATATAAATCACATGAATTTTATGAAACAAGAAAATCAGTGCCTATATCATGACAAATAATTATATCTACAATTCATAGATATTTTCAAAGCAATACTATTAATAGATATTTTCAAAGCAATACTATTATAGGTATTTTTTAGATAAAATAACAATATACTTATGTTATAAGATGTCATTTAGTTGTTGCAAATCATTTTGCAGAATTAATATCAATAAAGACTATCTTGATTTATATAAGAAAAATTGAATTACTTTACTAAAAAACAATCAATAGATAAGAAATAATTTTTTCAATTTACAAGACGTAAAAACTACATCAAATAAAATAATACATATTAATATCTACTATTTTTGCAGATTAAAACATTAAAACTATCGCAAAAACAAATTTAACAGGTTCACATGTATAACAAGATTACAATCTTTTAATAAATATAAACCCACATGATAGTCGTATCATTTTGCATATAAAAAACAAAATAAGATAATCACGCAACACCACTAATAAATTAGTTAAACCTAATCAACAGGAACTAATTAACATATTCATTATAGTTAACATGAAAATAATAATTATCTACATAATCAGCAACGCGGCTCGAAAAAGAAACAGAAAAATAAACCATAACCACGATAAATAAGAGATGAATGCTTCCATCTCTCCATTTGGTTTTTGACAAATTGTCTTTTTCTTTTAACGAAACAGAACTTGCATTATCCATAAACATCATATATCACCTCCCAATTCAGAATTAAGGCCGAATTTAGACAAATGGATATTACATCAAGGTTAAATACTCACTAACAAATAAAAATAAATTCATTTTAAATATTAATTTATATAAACATATTTTAAATATTAATTTATATAAACATAGGCTGGATAATGTTTATGTAAGTAATCTATAAGAGGCAAATCTGCTGGTAACATAGAATAATCTGCCAATTCATCAATTCCTACCCATCTTACTTGCTGCCCCTCACATCCGCGTGGACTTCCCTCAAAATTATGACAAGCAAATAAAGGCATCAAGAGGTGAAAATTTTCATATGAATGACTTGCAAACGTAATAGGAAGCAAGGCAGAAGTCTCAACAACTATAGATAATTCTTCTAATAATTCACGAACCAAAGCCTCTTCAGGAGATTCTCCATTGTCAATCTTTCCACCAGGAAACTCCCAAAATCCAGCATGAGACTTATTGCTAGGACGATTAGATATTAAAACTTTTCCGTCATAATTAAAAATCGCACATGCAACCACCAGCAAAATATTGTTACTATAGCTATACATTTAAAATATCGATTTCCTATATAAAATAACAATGAATCCATCGGATGGTCAATAAAAACCATTAATTCAGGTATTTAGAAAAAATTATATGACGCTTAATAAAATACATAAACTGTTATAGGACTATTCAATAAAGCAACAGTAATACAGAAAATATAAAAATAAAATTTGCTTATAAAACAACTATAAAACGACATAATATCATAAAATTAGCTAATAAAATTACTATTAAAATTAACATATTCTCCACTAAAATTACATGTCCAAACAGTATGAAAACCACTGCCAATCCCAAGATCAACAGTTATTGGGATACAATCTTGTTTCATTATAGATAAAACATCTTCTTTAGGAAAACATTTTTCTGGCTCACCATTAGCAGCAATACATATATCTTTAAACCATAATGACAACTTATCACGATCAACCATCTCACCAGATTTACCAACAGCCATAACTATGCGCCCCCACCATCCACAGCCTTCACTAGTAATAGCAGTTTTAATCAAAGGAGAATTTGCAATTGATAGAGCTACTCTTTTAGCAGAAACAGAATTTTCAGCACCTTTAACAGTAACCTGAAGAATTTTAGAAGCCCCCTCTCCATCACAAACAACCTGCAACGCTAAATCCTTTAAAAGATCAAAAAGAACAGGACGAAAAACAGATAAACGTTTGTCATCCATACAAACAATCGGCTTCATATTATTGACAGCGGTACCTGTAGAAAACAATAGAAGAGTATCAGATGTTGATGTGTCACTATCAACAGTGATAGAATTAAAACTAGGCTCAACTCCTTCAGATAAGATAGACTGTAATATCGGAGGAGCAATATCAATATCTGTAACAACAAAAGCAAGCGTAGTTGCCATATCAGGAGCAATCATCCCTGCACCTTTTGCAATACCATTGATAGTAATCTTAATCCCATCAATATCAACAGTGCGAGTAGCTGTTTTAGCATAACTATCTGTTGTCATCATTGCTTTAGCAGAAGCAAGCCAATAATTATCAACAGCATTTTTAATCATATCATCAAATACACCATCGAACTTAGAAATATCCAAAAAAGAGCCGATTATGCCAGTAGAAGCAACGTAAACTTCATCCTCTCTGCAGCATATAAGATCAGCTATGGATTTAACAATATAATGAACAGAATCGCGTCCCTTTTTGCCCGTAAAAGCATTAGCATTACCAGAATTAACGACCAATGCCCTTGCAATTCCATGTGATAAATTATCTTTACAAAAATCTACGGGCGCAGATGGACATTTAGAACGAGTGAAAACACCTGCAACAGATGCTGGCCTATCAAATATGATCAAGAATACATCATCTCTCCCCGAATACTGTATTCCCAGAGAAGCAGTAGATAATCTAACTCCTTTTATCGGCAAAAGGTTATCATCACGATATATTGAGGCAAAATTAAATACTGACATATTTTTTTGATCCAAGATAATTTTATTAAATAATTTATTTTATCTGGTATAAAAATCACAATTTTCAATAAAAATCTATTATTTTTAAAAAAATATATGAAATTTCTAAATAAACATTCATATATTTGATATAAACTAAATATTGCCTCCCGTTGACATCAACATACAGATGATTTTATCTAATATATCAACCTATAAGGCGATATTTAAAGGGATCTATAATCTAAAAATGATAACGATCTATTAAACAACGCGATATTTTTTTGAAGAGGAAAGCATCTCTATGCTTAATATGGTAAGTCTGATAAGTAATTTTTTTAGATCATCCAGTGAAAAACGTTTGCAACACTATCGCAACATGGTCAACAAAATAAATAATCTTGAAGAAGAGATCTCTGAACTGTCTGATGAACTCTTATCAAACAAAACATCAGAATTCAAGAAACGATTAAATGAAGGAGAAACGCTAAACGATCTACTTATCCCATCATTCGCAGTTGCACGTGAAGCCTCTCGTCGAATGCTTAATATGCGACCATTTGATGTACAGCTTATTGGTGGCATGATATTACATGAAGGCTGTGTTGCAGAAATGAAAACAGGAGAAGGGAAAACTCTAGCTGCCGTTCTTCCAGTTTATCTGAACGCATTATCTGGGAAAGGGGTACACGTTGTTACAGTTAATGACTACTTAGCTAGCAGAGACGCAGGTACGATGTCTACTGTTTACAATTTTCTTGGACTTTCAACAGGAATTGTTACAAACTCTTCTTCTAACGATGAACGCCGTAAAGCCTATGCATGTGATATAACTTACGTAACTAATAATGAGCTTGGTTTTGATTATTTACGTGATAACATGCAATACAAACGTGAGGATATGGTACAACGCGGACACAATTTTGCAATAGTCGATGAAGTAGATTCTATATTAATAGATGAAGCACGAACGCCATTAGTTATATCTGGCCCGATTGAAGATCAATCTGATTTATATAGGTCTATCGAATCAATCGTATCTCGTTTAGATCCCTCTGATTACGAAATTGATGAGAAACAACGCTCCTCTAACTTCTCTGAAAAAGGGATAGAAAAAATAGAAGATATTTTACGAAATGAAAATATTTTAGAATCAGGCAGTCTATATGATTTTGAAAATGTTTCTACAATTCACCTTCTCAATAACTCCCTAAAAGCACATAAGATTTTTATCCGCGATAAAGATTATATAGTAAAAAACAACGAAGTTGTAATTATTGATGAATTTACTGGACGCATGATGCCAGGCAGAAGATATTCCGATGGCCAACATCAAGCATTAGAAGCAAAGGAAAATGTTAAAATATGTCCTGAAAATCAAACTCTTTCATCAATTACATTTCAAAATTATTTTCGGATGTATACTAAATTATCAGGCATGACTGGAACAGCTACTACAGAAGCTGAAGAATTAGCCAATATATATAAATTAAACGTTATTGAAGTTCCTACTAATGTTCCAACTATTCGAATTGACGAAAATGATGAAATTTATCAAACCGCTGAAGAAAAATATGAAGCTATAATATCAGAAATAATGGCAGCTCATGAAAAAGAACAGCCTATCCTTATAGGAACATCTTCAATAGAAAAATCAGAATATTTAGCAAATTTACTACGTAAGAAAAAGTTTACAAAATTTAAAATCCTAAACGCACTTTACCACGAACAGGAAGCTTATATAATATCTCAAGCAGGAATACCTGGAGCTGTTACAATTGCAACCAATATGGCAGGGAGAGGAACAGATATTCAACTTGGCGGCAATGTGTCTATGCGCATCGAGCATGATCTATCTAATATTATAGATGAAGAAAAAAGATCTAAGCGCATAAATATGATACAAGAAGAAATTAAAGCTCTAAAAGATAAAGCTATAGCTGCAGGAGGACTTTATATCATAGCCACGGAACGTCATGAGAGCAGACGTATAGATAATCAGCTACGTGGACGATCAGGACGCCAAGGAGATCCAGGAAGATCAAAATTCTATTTATCTCTTCAAGACGATCTGATGCGTATATTCGGATCATCTAGAATGGAACTTTTTTTAAGAAAAATGGGGATAGAAAAGGGTGAAGCTATTATTCATCCGTGGATTAATAAAGCAATTGAACATGCACAAAAAAAGGTTGAAGCTCACAATTTTGAGACCAGAAAAAATTTACTAAAATACGACGATGTGGTAAATGAGCAAAGGAAACTGATTTTTGAACAACGCCTTGAAATAATAGATGCATCTGATATCTTAGATATATTATCAGATATGAGCTATAAAGTTGTTGATGATTTAATTACTGTTTTTATACCAAAAAACTCCTATAAAGAAAAATGGGACATTGAAAAGCTCTCATTAGAGCTTAGTGAAATTTTTGGAATAGATTTTCCAATAAAAGACTGGTGCAATAAAGATGATATTGATCACGATAAAATTCGAGATCAAATTATTTATGAAACTAATAAAATAATCAAAAATAAAGAAAAATTATTAGGAATAGAAACGACGAAAACTATTGGCCGAAATATACTTCTTCAAACACTAGACTTATTCTGGAGAGAACATATAGCCAGATTGGATCACTCAAGATCAGTCATAGGCTTCCGCGGCTATGCACAAAGAGATCCTTTACAAGAATATAAATCCGAAGCCTTTGGATTTTTCAAAATCTTACTTGCCAATCTACAACGAGATGTTGTTTCGCAATTTGCTCGAATTGATCTGAATGCAGATAATAATAATTATCTATCCTCTACAGAAGGGGATAAGGAAAAATATGACAACAATACAATAAAAAATAAATTGAATACCGGAAATGCCTTAAATATAAAACGCAATGCACCATGCCCTTGTAATAGTGGGAAAAAATATAAACACTGTCATGGATCATGCTCTTAGTAATAAATGCAACTTAAATAAAAAGTATAATACTAACTATACACAACTCATCAATGATTATAAAATATCTATATACTAGGTATGGATTATATAATGGTTTTTTTTATTTAAACGTTATAGATAAATTTATACTGAAATAAAGTTATCTTGATTGCTAAATTATACTAATTAAATAACTACACGATAATAAGATAACACATGCAAATAAAAAATAAAGTAAAATATATAAAATTGACTAGTATCGTTGCATCAGTGCTAAAAATCAGTCATATTACTCAACAATCATTGACAAAAAAATTGCAGCATGGATATATATGTAATATATTTTTTGCATATCCTATCAATACTCAAGATTAAAGAGTTTCTAAGACCCTTGATTTTTAAAATAAATATATGTACGATTTTATTTCTCAGTGATATTTTTTATTATATTAACTGATATTGGAATGTGCGGATCGTACAATAATTATCAATGGAAAAATATTTGAATAAAACCGCTAAAGAAGGCAATTATATATGAAGCTATATGAGCATGTTTTCCTCTTAAGACAGGATATCTCTACTCAACAAATCAAGGATGCAATTGAAAGATTTAGGACATTAATTCAAGCAAATGGTGGAGAAGTACGCCATGTTGAAGAATGGGGAATGCGTTCTATAGCTTATAGAATCAATAAGCACCGTAAATCATACTATGTCTTAATGAATATTGCAGCTCCTCCTAAAGCCATTCATGAGTTAGAAAGAAGAATGAACATTGATGAAGACGTTTTGCGTCATTCTACTGTATCGGTTAAATTTCATGATGATTCACCATCTTTAGTGATGCAAAAGCATGATCGAGATGCTAGAAATGATAAAAGCTTTGAGCGTAAAAGCCATTTTAGTGAAGAAAAAACTTTGTTATAAGGAGTTATTATAATGGCTGAAACCACACACAAACCTTTATTACGTAGACATGTTAGTTATCGACGTAGGTCTTGCCCATTATCTGGAAAAGGAGCGCCTCGTATAGACTATAAAGACGTTCGACTTCTGAGTCGTTTTTTATCCCAACGCGGCAAGATTATTCCCTCTCGCATTTCTTACGTTAGTCATAAGAAACAACGTGAACTTGCAAAGGCGATTAAGAGAGCACGTTATCTTGGATTAATTCCTTATGTTAATGTATGATGATGTGAAAAAAAATTATCAGATATAATACTAAATCACAGCTATACATTATATAGATGAAGAAAAATTGAACGATGACCTATTGCTGAGTAAATATATATATAAATGGGTATATATAACTCGTTTATGAGGAAGAATATAATTAAGTTTATATTTTACATATTTGAATCGTATTTATATATTTTAAACTATTAAATTTTTGGTGTTTTTTAGACACATTTAAGCTTTGCTTATATCATAGGATTTGGTTAAAAGTTTGGATATGATTATTAACATCAATTTACAATATATATATAAATATTATCTATGTTTTGTTTTAATAAAGGAATAATAGCAATTCTTCTTGCTTGAATTTTTATATTATATATATCGTATGGTTATTACATAATTAGATTGTTATCAAAGTTAATAGTAGATAACAAATAGCGATTTTTTATAAGGCTATAGGCAATCTATAAAAAGATAGATAAAAAGATAGAATTAATATATACCTGAGAAAGGAAAAAGAATGGAAGTTATTCTTCTGCAGAACATCTCAAATCTTGGGCCAATGGGAAAAATAGTTAAAGTTAAAGATGGTTATGGACGCAATTATCTTCTACCATTAAAAAAAGCTTTGAGAGCTAATAAAGAAAATAAATCATTTTTTGAAGCCCAACGTTCAGTGCTTGAGGCAAAAAATCGTGAAATACAATCAAAATTTGAAGAATTATCTAAGGTATTAGAAGGAAAAAGTTTAACCATAATACGTTCAGCAGGTGATTCTGGGCAGCTGTATGGATCTGTTTCTACTAGGGACATAGCAAGTTTGCTGAACGAAGAAGGTTTTAAGATTAATCGCGATCAGATACGTCTTAAATCTCCTATAAAATCAGTTGGTATGTATAATGCAACAATATCACTCCATTCTGATGTCGAAGCTAAAATCAATTTAAATATAGCACGCTCAAATGAAGATGCAAAAATCCAAGAAAAATCTGTAAAAAATCAAGATAAAATTTCTGATCAAAGTACATAAGTGTATCCTGTATACTTATGTTGATAATATAGACCATAGTAACATAGTAAAAAATATAATTTATTTATTATGTTTTGGGACTTCTTTTGGTTGTTATTAGTCTAGACAAAAGAATAGTTAAATTATGTTGGAATTATCGAATGACTGATGATGTTAAAGGTGTTGTTTCTATTCCTAAAAAAGATCCTGTCCAGTATAGAGAAGCCCCTAGTAATGTTGAAGCAGAACAAGCTTTATTGGGAGCGATTCTCGTTAATAATGATGCTTTTTATCGAGTATCAGATTTTTTGAAACCATTGCATTTTTTCGAAGATATTCATCAAAGAATTTTCGAAATATCTAGCAAATTGATATACATGGGTAAAACTGCTAATCCAGTTACAGTCAAAACTTTCTTGCCTCCTAAAGAAATCTTAGGAGAATTGACAATTTCCAAGTATCTAGCACGTCTAGCTTCTGAGGCAGTTTCAATAATAAATTCTGAAGATTATGGAAGAGCAATTTATGAACTAGCCCTACGCCGTTCTCTAATCACCATTGGAGAAGATATGGTGAATATAGCTTATGAAGCGTCAATTGAAACATCACCTTCACTTCAAATAGAAGAAGCAGAGAGAAAATTATTTAATTTAGCAGAAAATGGCATATACGATGGAGGATTTCAACCATTTGCCGATGCGATGACTACAGCTATCGATATGGCTGGACAAGCTTTTAGTAGAGATGGAAAACTTGCGGGAATTTCTACAGGTATTCAACCTCTTGATAAACAAATGGGAGGACTTCAAAGATCCGATCTTATAATAATTGCAGGTCGTCCAGGGATGGGTAAAACATCACTAGCAACGAATATCGCTTATAATGTAGCAGATGCATATAAATCTGAAATGCAAGAAGATGGATCTTATAGAACTATAAATGGTGGGATCGTTGGATTTTACTCTTTAGAGATGTCATCTGAACAATTAGCTACTCGGATTATTTCAGAACAAACTGAAGTTCCTTCTTCTAAAATACGCAGAGGAGAAATATCAAAGCCTGATTATGAAAAAATTGTTGGTTGCTCTCAAGTAATGCAAAAGTTACCACTTTACATTGATCAAACTGGTGGAATTTCAATTTCTCAATTAGCAGTAAGAGCACGTAGGCTAAAACGTCAAAAGGGACTTGATCTTCTTATTATAGATTATATACAGCTTATGACGACATCCAAAAAAATAGAAGAAAATCGTGTTCTAGAAATTACTAGTATTACAATGGGCCTTAAGGCTTTAGCTAAAGAATTGAACGTACCAATTATAGCCCTTTCACAGCTATCTAGACAAGTAGAAAATCGTGATAATAAGCGTCCACAGCTGTCAGATCTACGTGAATCAGGATCTATTGAACAAGATGCTGATGTTGCTCTTTTCGTGGTTCGTGATGAATATTACGTTAAAAATAAAGAACCTAGTAACAAAGATGATTTGCTAGCTTACACGAAATGGCAAGAAGATTTTGAAAGAGTGAAAGGACTTGCTGATATAATTATAGCTAAACAACGTCATGGACCAACTGGAACAGTTACTCTTGCATTCCAAGCAGAATTCACTCGTTTCTCTGCACTTGCTGATTCATCTTATCAACAAAATGATAGGTTTTAATTGAGGGAGAGAAAATTGTTCCGTCAATCTAATTATCAAAATCGATTTCAATCAAATAAAGATGAACCTCTAAAATTAAAAATCAATCTATCTGCTATCAGCAATAATTGGCATATTATGAATAAGCTGTCTGGCAATGCAAGAACAGCAGCAGTAGTTAAAGATAATGCATATGGTTTAGGGTTAGAACAAATATCAAAATCGCTTTATAAAGCTGGAGCAAAAGATTTTTTTGTAAAGAATATAGAAGAAGGAATAAAGTTACGAGATTACGTAAAAAAAGCCAATATTTTTGTTTTAAGTGAAGACAATATAGGACAAGAAAGATCTTTAATTGAAGCTAACTTAATTCCTGTTCTATACTCATCTAATCAATTAAAATTATATTCACAACTATTATCAAATCATCAATCACATTGTTACGCTTTACAAATTGATACAGGTTTTAATAGGCTGGGACTATCTATTGATGAAGCATTATCTTTTGCTGAAAATTTTGATAATAAAAATCAAATAAATAATAAATTATCTCTCATAATTAGTCATCTCGCTTGTGCTGAAAATCAAAACTCCCCCATGAATGCTTCACAATTAAATAAGTTCATGTCTATTGCTACTAAATATCAAGGGATAGAAGCAAGCTTATCAGCATCAGCAGGAATATTCCTCGGAAAAGAATATCACTTCCAATTAACTCGCCCTGGAATAGCTTTATATGGAGGAACATACGCTATCAACAAACTTCATCCTATGCGAACAGTTGTTACCGCAGAGGCGCGTATAATCTTAATAAGAACAGCTAATGCAGGAGAAATTGTAAGCTATGGTGGAGAGAAAAAATTAAAACGCAATAGTTTAATAGCAGTTGCAGCCATAGGATATTGTGACGGTTATCCCCTCTCTCTCTCTGGAATAGATCATAAAGATAATATATCTATAAACAATGTGGGACAAGGATTTATAAAAGGCTACAAAGTGCCTATTTTAGGAAAAATTACAATGGACATGACAATGTTTGACATTACAGATTGCCCTGGAATAGAAGTAGGAGATTATATACAAGTTTTTGGGCCTAACATAAAATTAGATGATGTTGCTAACGCATCTGGAACTACAAATTATGAATTGCTTGTGCAAATTGGAAACAAATATGCAAGACATTATATATGAGTAATATATCTAGTGTTGAAAATATAACAATTATAAAACAGTCATTGTTTTATATAAATATAGAAAAGTAAATTTCTAATGGCGAAAATAAGATTTCAATACTTTTGTCAAAGCTGTGGTGAAACTTATTCAAAATGGGCTGGTAAATGTGATTCATGCAACGAATGGAATACAATAATTGAAGGCCCTTCAAGAAGAGAATCGGGCCATAGATTTAATAATAATAGCAAGCAAGGACGTTCGATCCCACTTGTTTGCCTTTCAGAAGAGCCATTAAAAGAAGAAAAAAGAATTCAAACTAATATTGCTGAACTTGACCGTGTTACAGGAGGAGGATTCGTAAGTGGTTCGGTTATTTTAGTAGGAGGCGATCCAGGAATAGGAAAATCAACGCTATTAATGCAAACCGCAGCAGCTTTAGCAAATAAAAAACATAGAATCACTTATGTTTCAGGAGAAGAATCAATCGGACAAATTAGATTGCGTGCTCAGCGATTAAATACAATCAATAGTAATTTTAAAGTAGCTATTGAAACCAACGTGGAAGATATACTAGAGACGCTTTCCTCAAATGAAAAAACAGATCTTGTAATCATAGATTCTATACAGACTTTATGGAGCCAATCATCTGAATCTTCTCCAGGAACGGTAATGCAAGTACGTAACAGTGTACAATTAATTATTCAATATGCAAAAATGAATAATGTTTCCATGGTGTTGGTTGGACATGTGACTAAAGAAGGACAAATTGCTGGACCAAGAGTAATCGAACATATGGTTGATGCAGTTTTATATTTTGAGGGTAGCGCGCGCAATACACAATATGACTATCGTATATTACGAAGTGTGAAAAATAGATTCGGACCAACAGATGAAATAGGCGTTTTTGAAATGTCTGATAAGGGATTACAAGAAATATCTAATCCTTCAAGAATATTTTTATCCAATCGAGATTCTAAATATCCAGGAGCAGCAGTCTTTGCGGGAATAGAAGGTACCAGATCTCTTTTAGTTGAGATACAATCTTTAGTTGTGCCAACTTCCCTTGGAATGCCTCGTAGAACTGTTGTTGGATGGGACACTGCTCGCCTAGCAATGATTTTAGCTGTTTTAGAAGCTCGTTGTAACATAAAGTTTGGAGGACACGACGTACATCTCAACGTAGCAGGAGGTTATCGTATATCAGAACCGGCAGCTGATCTAGCTGTAGCTGCAGCGTTAATTTCATCAATTTTTTCCATATCTTTGCCAAATGATTGTGTATATTTTGGAGAAATAAGCCTATCCGGAGATCTAAGATCAGTTGGACACACCCAACAAAGATTAAAAGAAGCAGAAAAAATAGGATTTTTATCAGGAGTTTTTCCAGAAACTCCCAGAGGGGAATGTAAAGTCGGAGCTATCAATAATAAATATATTAGCAATCTTAACGATCTAGTACAACAAATAACCGATCTTCAAGAAGATAGATCAAAATTAGTATAAAATCAGGAGTTTAAAATAAAAATGGGTATAACATATTTTGATTTTGTATTTCTTGCAGTAATATCTCTTTCAGCTATATTTGCAATGGCACGTGGCATATTTAATGAATTAATCTCTTTGTCAAATTGGATTGGCACTGCCATGTTAACTTATAACATATATCCATTTATTCTAAATGCTGTTTCAAAGTATTTTGTGAATCAGCAAATAGCTCTAATATCAGTAGTATTATTATTATTTTTAACCTTACTGATTATTATATCAATAATATTAAAGATCATTACCACTCCTATACATATTCGCTCTGTATTTTTAGATAAAATATTAGGATTTTTATTTGGAATTATACGTGGACTATTTCTATTAATAATAGCTACTTCTTTTTGGAATCTTATTATAGGTGATAGTAAAACTCCTGATTTTATTAAAAATTCTAGATCAGGAATAATTCTAAACAATATGAGAGTAAAAATAATGTCTATTATGCAATATATGCCTAAAAATAATACAATAAATGATAGTAAAATATATTAGATATACACTCAACAAAAAACAAAAGATATATAAGACTTAAAATATGATAATTATATTTATAATGACCTTTATTTTATATAAAAAAAATTTTTTTGTTATAAATTAGCGGAGAAATATTGTATTTATATATGCAAAAATATATTTATTGATCTCTCTCCAATTAAGAAAGAACTAAATTAATTTCTAAAGAATAAACTTCCTAGATAGGTATAAAAAATGACAAAAATCCCTTTTAAACCCATACATCATAAAAGAGATTACGATCAACTAAATGAAAAATGTGGTATTTTTGGAATTCTTGGTCATCCTGATGCAGCAGTATTAACAGCTGTTGGATTACATGCTCTTCAACATCGTGGCCAGGAATCTGCCGGAATAACCTCTTTCGATGGAAACAAATTCTACTCTGAAAGACATTTGGGATTAGTTGGCGATCATTATACTAATCCAGAAACACTATCTTTATTGCCTGGTAATATGGCTATAGGACATGTTCGATATTCAACAATAGGAGAAAAAATAACAAGAAATATACAGCCATTATTTGCTGATCTCCAAGAAGGAGGAATCGCCATAGCACATAATGGAAATTTTACAAATGGTCTCTCACTGCGAAAAGAATTAATTTCTGATGGATCTATATTCCAATCTACTTCCGATACAGAAGTTGTCTTACATCTTATAGCTCGTTCTAAAAAAAAGACTTCCTGTGATCGTTTTATTGATGCAATACAACATGTTCAGGGAGGACATGCGATACTAGCCCTAACAAGAACAAGACTAATTGCAACTCGTGATCCTATAGGAATTCGTCCATTAATTATGGGAGAGTTACATGGAAAACCCATATTTTGTTCTGAAACATGTGCTCTAGACATCACAGGCGCTAAATACATTCGTGATGTAGAAAATGGAGAAACTATTGTTTGCAATCTACAGAAAGATGGTTCTGTCTCAATAGATTGTTACAAGAACCCCAATCCCCTTCCTGAACGAATATGTATGTTTGAATATGTTTATTTTGCTAGACCAGATTCTATAATCAGCGGACGTAGTGTCTATGTCGCTCGACATAATATGGGCAAAAATTTAGCAAAAGAACATCCTGTTAACGCTGACATTGTTGTCCCAATCCCAGATGGAGGAATTCCAGCAGCTATAGGTTATGCAAAAGAAAGCGGTATTCCTTTCGAACAAGGCATTATTAGGAATCATTATGTAGGACGTACTTTTATTGAGCCATCACATCAAATTAGAGCTTTCGGCGTTAAGTTAAAACTTTCCGCAAATGGTATAGTTATTGCAGGGAAACGCGTAGTATTAATAGATGACTCGATCGTACGCGGCACTACATCTCTCAAGATAGTAGAAATGATACGTAATTCTGGCGCTATAGAAGTTCACATGCGAATAGCTAGTCCAATGATATTATATCCTGATTTCTATGGCATAGATATTCCAAATCCAAATATACTACTCGCAAACAAGTGTAGTTCTCTACAAGAGATGTGTAATTTTATTGGTGTAGACTCCTTAGAATTTTTATCCATCGATGGATTATATAAATCTATCTGTGGATCACCACGTGATCCAAATAATCCGGCATTTGCTGATCATTGTTTCACAGGAGATTATCCAACACCTCTTTTAGATAGACAAGCTAAGCATAATCCTCAAGAATTATCTATGATGGTAAGTTCATGATCAATGGCAAAGATAATTTATCTATATCTAATAATGTAATTAATTCGACAAAGCGTATAGCATTAATAACAGGAGCATCGCGTGGTATTGGTTATTATACAGCTTTGGAATTAGCAAAATCTGGAGCACATGTGATTGCCTGTTCTCGTGATGTGAAACAACTAGATAAACTAAAAAATGATATCAATAAAATAAAAAAAGTTGTAGATCTAATTGCATTTGATTTAAGGGATACAAAATCTATTGACTTAACAAAAACATATATTGAACAGCGCTGGGGAAAACTAGATATTTTAATAGCTAATGCTGGTATTCTTGGCCCTATTAGCCCTATTTGGAGAATTAAAAAAAAATCTTTTGAAGAAATATTAAATGTTAATATCATGACTACTTGGAATCTAATGCGTACTTTTGATCCACTGCTTAAAAAATCTAAATCTAGTCGTGCTATAATACTTTCATCTGGCGCGGCACATAAATGCCGTCCATTATGGGGAGGTTATTCTACTTCTAAAGCTGCAATAGAAGCATTATCACGTACATGGGCGAAAGAAACATCAAATACTTCATTAAAGGTCATAAACGTCGATCCTGGGCCAACTCGTACTGCAATGAGAGCACAGGCTATGCCTTCAGAAGATCCAAATACCATTAAACATCCACAAGAAGTTGCAAAATCGATATTATATTTATGCGATCTTAAACAAATCACAACAGGAAAACTATTTTCTGTACAGAAAAATAGTTTTGTAGAATGCTTTAATTCTGAATAAATAAAGATATATTAATATATTTTTATAATATGTGATACATTTCATATATAATATTTGCTATATCATTAATAAAAATATAATAATACTTAGTTCCATAATACCTACAACCAAAAATTTAAAGCGATAATATATAATTATTAAGTAAAATTGTAGCCAATACTTCTTATCATTTTCTAATAAATTTTATACAACATAAACAATATTTAAATGATAATTTAAACGCTTCGAGCACGAATATTAAAGATGTTTTCTACAACAAGAAAGCCCTTTAATAATATCTATAGAATTAATAACACCAATAATTTCACCATTCTCAACGACACCAATATTTTTAGAATGATCAGCAACTATATCAATAATATCTATCATAGGAGTATCCTTAGCAATTGTTTTAACTATACTAGATAGTTCATCAGGAGCACAACAACGCATCACATCACCTGCAACAAGTATAGAAATTGGATTAAGTTTCTGCACAAATTCAGAAACATAAGCACTAGAAGGACGTAAAAGTATGTCTTTTGGTGTCCCACATTGAACAATACGCCCTCCTTGCATAATAACTATACGATTTCCTAAACGAAAAGCTTCATCGATATCATGACTTACAAAAACAATTGTCTTCTTTAATTTACGCTGCAATTCCAACAATTCATCCTGAAGACGCATCCTAATCAACGGATCTAATGAAGAGAAAGGTTCATCCATCAATAAAATAGGAGCACCAGTAGCAAATGCTCGAGCAAAACCCACTCTTTGTTTCATTCCACCCGATAACATATTGATCTTACAATCAGCCCATTTTGTCAAATTCACTAGTTCAAGCTGCTCAGCAACCCTAGCCTTTCTATCATCAACAGATATATTTAGAAATTCCAATCCTAACTCAACATTCCTAGCTACAGTCCTCCACGGAAGTAAAGCAAATTGCTGAAAAACCATAGAAACGGTATACATACGTAATTTACGAAGAGTATTAGAATCTGCTGTATATGGATTAACAATTCCTTGTTCTGTATTAACTAATACCTCACCCCTTAATAAAGGCGCTAAACCATTTATACAGCGCAATAAGGTAGATTTACCTGCGCCTGAAAGGCCCATTAATACAATAATTTCACCTTTTTTTACTTCAAGATTAGCATTAATAACAGCTGATACTACATCATTTGAAACAAAATTATTGTTTCCCTTAGCATAAAATCCAGATTTATTCCGTAATTTATTTGAAGATCCACCAAAAACGATATCAACATCACGAAACTTTACCGCATAATCACTCATATAATATCTCTTGGATCTGAAATACTAAACAAACGGTCTAATATAACTGCTAATACAACAATACAAATACCTGATTCAAAACCTTTACCTATATCTACATTATTAAGTGAACGCAATACAGGAACTCCTAAGCCATTAGAGCCAACAAGCGCAGTAACTACAACCATTGATAGAGATAACATGATTGTTTGTGTTAAACCTGCCATAATCTGTGGAATTGCAAATGGTAGTTCTACTTTACAAAAAATCTGAAAAGAAGTAGCTCCAAATGCTTTCGCTGCTTCTTTTAATATTGTAGGAGTTGAAATAATACCAAGCCTAGTAAATCTGACAGACGTCGGGATTGAAAAAACAACTGTAGCTATCATTCCTGGAACAGTACCAAGACCAAAAAAAACTAAAGCTGGAATAAGATAAACAAACGTCGGAATAGTTTGCATAGTATCAAGAATTATCCTTATAAAAGAATAAAATCTTTTATGCCTAGCAGAAAATACTCCAATGGGAAATCCTATCGCCATAGAAATTAAAGTAGAAACCAAAACCAAAGCCAAAGTTTCTATAGTCTCTTCCCAATAGCCTTGATTAATAATCAATAATAATCCTAGACAAGTAACTATCGAAATAATTATAGAACGCCTAATAAAAAATGCCAACACAGATATTATGGCAACAACTACTACCGGAGGAGGATACTGAAAAGCAAGCAAAACACCGTTTATTACTTTACTCGAAACAATCGATATAAGACTAAAAAAACCTCCCAATTTTGTAGTAAGATATAAAAAAAATGATTCTAAATAATCTCCCATAGGGATACGTAACTGATTAATCCAATTCAATTTATAATCCTATATTCATTCAATTAAGTTATCTATATACTATTTACACAAAACCAAATGATTAGTTTCTTATAAATTGTTCAAATTTATGAGTAGGATCATGACCATTAAAATCTTTTACACCTACAAGCCAATCATTTAAAAGATTTATATTAGAACGTATTAATTCCCTTCCTACAGATTTAGGATCTTTCTTATTTTTTAAAATTCTTTGCATCATTTCATTTTCAATTGCAACGGTAAATTTAATGTTTTTAAGCAGTGTAGCAACATTATAACATTTATCCAAGTAATATGTGCTAGCCACAGTATAAACAACAGCCTCTCCGAAACCAGGAATATCATCTCCTCCTGATAGATAATGTATATTAAGATCAAGATTTATAGGATTCGGTTCCCAACATAAAAAAACTATTGGCACACCTATTTTCTGACTACGTCTAACCTGAGAAAAAGTTGCCTGTTCAGAAGCTTCTACCAGTTTAAAATTTTTAAGCGAAAATTTATCATTATTAATCATGTCTAAAATACGCTGATTTCCACTATTGCCAGGATCAATACCATAAATCTTATATCCAAGCTTATCTTTATATTTTTCAATATCCTGATAACTCCTTATTCCAAGTTCGTATCCAACATCATTTACAGCAAGCATATATTTTGCGCCTTGAAGATTTTTTGTAACTAATTGTACTGATCCATCTTTTATATATGAAGAAAAGCTTTTCTCCATTGAAGGAGACCAATATCCCATAAAAACATCTATATCTTTATTCTTTAAAGATCTAAAAGTAACAGGAATTGAAAGTAATTTAACATCAGTTTTGTAGCCCAATATTTCTTCTAAAATAACAGAAGTCACAGCAGTAGTTGCAGATATATCTGTCCAACCAGTATCAGAAAAACGAACAGTATGACAATATTCAGGCTCTTTTGCATAGCAAATCACCGAGTGTAATATAAAGTAAAAACAAATAGAATAAATAATTCTATATATCATATAATAATCCCATTCATACATTTAACATGTTATATTATATTCATACGTATAATAAAAAACTTCACCTAATATCCAATTAATAGCACTAGAATAGAATCATTATATCCAATAATAAAACACCTATAACAGTTATATTTAATAAATACAGTTTAGCAACTCACTAACTTTAACTAAAACAATATAACTTAAAAACCTTAACAATAAAAAATCAATAGTTTCTAATTTATATAACAATGCAGTTAATTTATAAATCAATTGAGGCGTAAAAATACAATCATAAGTAAGAATAAAATATAACACACTCATTAATATCGAAATTTATATAATATCTATGATACCGAAGACTATAAATAAAACATTATGCAATAAATAATTGAATTGCTATTTATAAAAATACACTATAGAAATTTAATTAATTAAATTTTTACTATTGATAATCACTCTATTGCAATATAGTAAGTTCGTGATAATAGATTAAATATTAAGAATAAAATAAATACTACTTTTGATAACTACTTTCAATGCAACAAAAATATATTAAACAAAACTTATTCAATAAGGTAAATAGAAGCAATTAATATGTCAAAAAAAGTTGTTTTGAATAATAAAATAAATTATAAAAATTGAAAATATTAATTATAGATCACGAAGATAGTTTTGTTCACATACTTGCTGATTATTTTATAAGACTAGGAACAAAGGTTGTTATAAAAGGAAATGCCGATGCTTTAAAAGTACTTGATAAGTTTTATCCTGATTTGGTGGTACTGTCGCCTGGCCCAGGTCTACCCAAAGACTTTAATTGCAAACAAACCATACAAGCTTTACGTGAACGCAATTTACCTATATTTGGAGTTTGCCTAGGAATGCAAGCAATAGCTGAAGCGTATGGCGCAAAATTACTTCAGCTTCCTAATCCGTGTCATGGGAAATCTTCATATATCCATATAAAAAAACCAAATATAGTTTTTGAAAATTTAGAAACAAAAATAACTGTTGGCAGATATCATTCTATATATGTTGATCCTCTTACATTGCCAAAAGAATTTATCGTTACATCTAAAAGCGAAGATGAAATTATCATGGGAATAGAACATATAACAGAACCTATAGCTGCTGTTCAATTTCACCCCGAATCAATAATGACTTCTAGCAATGATTCAGGTATAAAGATAATCAAGAATGTTATAAAAAATCTATCAATTAACTGCAGGAAAAATACATAACAATAACAGGTCTTTTTTTATGAAATTAAATAATAATCGAGCTATGTTACGAATAGCACTATGGGCGATTCCCATATCAATTATAATAACCTTATTTAAAATTTCAGCATGGTATCTAACTGGCTTTATTTCACTATTATCCGACGGATTAGAATCAATAATCAACATTGTAATAGCAATTATTTCATATTTCACAATACTATATGCATCACTTCCTGCAGATAAAAACCATCCTTTTGGACATCAAAAAGCAGAATACATAGCTGCAGTTGTAGAAGGAATCTTAATGGTAAATATATCATTTTTAGTTTTATATGAATCATGGCAAATACCTGTAAAAATACATAACAATATCTCAATAATAGGTTTTTCTATTAGTGTTTTAGCAAATATAATAAATCTATTTTGGGGAAGATTTATGATAAAGTATGGTGAAACAAATCATTCTGCCGCACTTGAAGCAAATGGAAGACACATTTTATCAGATGTAATGATGTCCTTAGGGATTTTATCTGGATTAATAATATCAGTAATAACAAATTACAATTCAATAGATGTAATCATAGCAACAGTAATGTCACTAAATATTTTCTATCAAGGCGCAAAAGTTATATCATCTGCAATAAAAGGTCTTATGGATGCTGCAGTTAAATCTGAACATCTAGAAAAAATCAAGAAAATTATTTCATTGAATGCGTATGGATCAAGAGAAATACATGACTTAAAAGTGAGACAATCTGGATCTACCTTTTTTATTAATTTCCATTTAGTAGTAGATTCAAATATGACAGTTTTAAAAGCACATAGAATTTGCAACAGTATAGAAAAATCTATAGAAGAGGCTATGCCTCACTCTTTAGTAACTATACATGTAGAACCTGAAAATGAATTTTCTCATGGAATTAACATAAAATTATAGGAATATATACATATTAATGCCTAAAAAACAATTAGATGAACTATCTATACTTGGGAATAATGCAAAGATCCCTAATAATCCTGATGACGCACTATTAGAAAAAATTCCATCTAGAAACAAAGAATTAAACTATGTGGTCAGATTTACGGTGCCAGAATTTACTTCACTATGCCCAATTACTTCTCAACCAGATTTTGCACATATCGTAATAGATTATATACCAAAAGATTGGCTGGTAGAATCAAAATCTCTCAAAATATTTATGGCATCTTTTCGCAATCATCATTCATTCCATGAGGACTGTTCAATATACATTGCTAATAGATTGATAAAACTACTTGAACCAAAATGGATGCGCATCGGAACATATTGGTATCCTCGCGGAGGAATACCAATTGATGTATTTTGGCAAACAGGCCATCCTCCTGAAGGAATATTCTTACCAACGCAAGATGTACCCAATTACCGTGGAAGAGGATAACTAAAAACAGTTTTTTAAATTTTCTGTTTTCGGATTAATCCAAAAAGTTAACATAAACTAACTATTTTTATTTAATTCCTTCCCTCTTCTATTTACCTCTGGCATACGGGAAAGACTATCCAAAACAGCATTGATAAAATTTGTCTCATTCTTATAGAAAAAAGCAGATGATATACTAATATATTCAGAAATAACAACTTCTACTGGAACAGAACTACAGCTAATTAATTCGAATAAACCTGACCTTAAGATAGAACATACAATTAAATCCAATCTGGACAAACTCCATCCTTCTGTAAGACAGGAAGATATCAAATTATCGATATGTGTAATATTATCCTTAACACCGCAAACAATCAACCTAAACCAATCTAAATCAACTTGATCATAAATATCTTCAGCATCATCTGTATCAGTGCTAAAACGATGCATTTCATACTCATTAATAACACATTCAGCACTACATCCAACTATATCTATTTTGTATAAAGCCTGCACAGCAGAAAGACGAGCTATTCGCCTTTTATGCGCAAAAGTATAAGGTAATTTATCGTTCTGTATATCCATAATACTATTTAGATAAACTCGCTTTCAATTCAATCATCTTTAAAACAGAATTAGCTGCAAATCCACCCCTATCTAATTTATAAGCACTAGCACGATCCAAAGCTTGTTTTTCATTATCTACAACAACAATGCCATTACCAATTGGAAAAGAATGCTTAATTGCAATATCCATAAGACCACGAGTTGCCTCTTGTGCGATAATATCACAATGAGAAGTTTCTCCCCTCATCACAACACCAAGTACAACAATACCATTATATATATTATTATCTTTATTTTTAAATGCTTCTATTGCCATACTAACAGCAGCCGGTATCTCTAGAACACCCGGCGTAATAACTGAATTCCAAGATATACCTCTAGAATTCAAAACAGAAGTACATCCTTTAAGAAGCATACATGAAAGATGCTCATAGAATCTAGCCTCTATAACCAATATATGCGGAACAATACCCCTCATATTTACACTCCGCTATAATATAAAACAGGAAACAACAAATAAAATTCACAAAATATCTAATAATTTACATAAATTTAATTTTTAAATTTAAATAGATCTAAATTCAAGCAATCGAGAAACATAACGCATAATATAATCCACCTCTATATTTATAAAATCTCCAATTTTATGCAAGAACCAATCTGTATTTTCAATAGTATGTCGAATTAACAACACATCAAAAGATATTTCATCTAAAGAATTAACAGTTAGAGACACTCCATTAAGACAGACAGATCCCTTAACAGCCACAAATCTCGCTAGATTATGCGGAAGGCTCAGACGACAATACATAGAATCACCTATAAAATCTAGAAAAAGAATTTCTACCATACCATCAATATGGCCAGAAACGAAATGTCCTCCTAATTCATCATCTAATTTCATAGAACGTTCTAAATTAACTAAAGTGCCTACATCCCATGAACTAGCATTCGTTAAACTAATGCTTTCTGACCAAAGCTCAACCTCATACCAATTGCAATCAGAAAATTTATCTGATAACTCAACAACAGTAAGACAAATTCCTGAATGCGCTATAGAACAGCCAATTTCTATAGTAGATATGTCGTAAGAAGTCATAATACGCAATCTAATTCCTTTTTTTACAGGATTAACTGCTATAATCTTTCCTATATCGGTAACGATTCCTGTAAACACTTAATCTTTCCTTAAATATTCAAAACAAACATCATTACCAAAATAGTTAAGACGATTACAAAAATAACTATCTTCAATTTCACTAAATTCAATAGGAGAAGGAAGCCCTTTATTGCCTATAATTATATTTGATTGATAAATAATAATAGAATCAACAAGTTTAGATTTTATAAAAGAGTAGGCAACTGCCATCCCTCCTTCCACTAACAAAGAAGTGATATTTAGAACAGCTAATATAGATAATAATTGTTCTATATCATAACAATTACAACGAATAATAGTTACATTCCTTTTTTTTAAAGAGTTAGCAGCAGGAGAAGTATCTGTATCCGCTACAACAATTACAGGCGCAAAATAAGATGTACAAACAATCTTAGAATCCATTGATAATTTAAGATGTGGATCAAGAATAATACGAGTAGGAGAACGATCATTTAGTCCATTTAACCTACAGGTTAACTCCGGATTATCAGATAATACAGTTCCTATACCAACAAGAATAGCATCTGACTGCGCTCTCAGCAAATGCGACTGAGCTATTGAAACAGAACCTGTAATAGCAACATTGCCCTGTCCAATAACTCCCATCATATTATCTTGTGATAAAGCAAGCTTAAGAGTTACATGTGAACGCTTCTTAACTTGACGAGTTAGATACGTTACAAGAGATTTTTCACCTTCCTTTTCTAAAATCTTATCAACAATTATTCCGTGTTGTAATAAAAGAGACAATCCACGTCCAGAAACTCGAATATCAGGATCACTGACACAAAAAACAACACGTATAATTCCAGATTTAATAATAGATTTTGCACAAGGAGGGGATTTACCATAATGTGCACAAGGCTCTAGAGTAACATAAGCAGTAGCACCCATAGATCTATCGCCCGCTTCTTCAATTGCCTTAGTCTCAGCATGAGGGCGTCCTCCACAAGCGGTGACACCTCTACCAACAATAATACCATTATTAACAATCAAACAAGCGACAGAAGGATTAGTAGATGTTAAACCAATTCCCCAACGAGAAAGTCGCAATGCAGCTAACATAAATCTTTCATCAAAAGAAGATATAGGCATTGTACTAAATCCCTATGGTGAAAAATACAACTAATAATTATTAATATTTTTCAACATATATTACTTCTAAAAAATATATTTTTTCAGATAAATACCAAATAACAAAAATCTATAAAATACGTATCTATAAACAGTTCATATATAAAGAAACCTAATTTATAATTAATTAGTAAAATCATAAGAAGGAAAACGACTAACAAGCTCTTTAACTTTATTTAAGACTGCTAATTCTACAGAATTATTCCCTTTAGAAACCCCATCAATAACTTCTGCAATCAACTCACCTACATACTCAAATTCTTTCTCTTTAAAGCCCCTAGTAGTAGCAGATGGAGTACCAATACGAATCCCAGAAGTGACAAACGGGCTCTTCTGATCAAAAGGAATACTATTCTTATTACAAACAATACAAACACGACCTAGGACATTCTCTGCATCTTTCCCAGTAATATTTTTCAAACTCAAATCTACTAGCATAAGGTGATTATCTGTTCCACCAGACACTATATTAAATCCTAATAATTTAAGCTTATCTGCAAGAGACCGAGAGTTTAATACAATTTGCTTCGTATAATCTTTGAATTCAGGACTTAAAGCCTCACCAAACGCAACTGCCTTAGCAGCAATAGTATGCATGAATGGACCTCCCTGTAATCCTGGGAAAATAGCGCTATTAATCATCTTAGATAAATCCATGTAGTTGGTCATAATCATTCCACCACGTGGCCCTCTTAAAGATTTATGAGTTGTTGTGGTAGTAACATGGCAATGTGGTATAGGTGATGGATGTTGCCCTCCTGCAATAAGTCCAGAAATATGAGATACATCAGCCATAACATAGGCACCTATAGAATCAGCAATAGCACGAAAACGTGACCAATCCCAAAAACGAGAATATGCAGTACCTCCTGCTATAATCAATTTAGGTTTGTGCTTAAAAGCCAAATTTTCAACTTCATCCATATCGATTATACCATCCTCTTTTCTAACCTCATAAGGAATAGCTTTAAACCATTTGCCAGACATATTAACTTTTGAACCGTGAGTTAAATGTCCTCCCGAATTCAAACTAAGGCCCATAAAAGAATCGCCAGGGTTCAATAATGCTAAGAATACCGCCTGATTCATCTGTGATCCAGAATGAGGCTGAACATTTACGAAATTTACATCAAATAATTTCTTTGCCCTTTCAATAGCCAAATCTTCAATCTCATCAACATGAATGCAACCACCATAATAGCGACTTCTAGGATATCCTTCAGCATATTTATTAGTAAGAATCGATCCTTGAGCTTCTAAAACAGCTCGAGAAACCATATTTTCAGAAGCAATCAACTGTATCTCTTGATTTTGTCTAACTTTTTCTTTTCCTATCAAAGAAAATACACTTTGATCAGCTTCAATTAAGGGTTGATTGAAAAATTTCACATGCGATTGATTCATATTACAAAAATTCCTTTCATAAGAAGATTTTGTCTGATTAAAACATAAACAGCATAAATAATAATTTAAGTATAAATATAATTTCTAAATTATATCACCCGCAGTGGTAGACTTTATTGAGTGAACTATTGGAGATGGAACATGTGTACTAATATTATCCAATCCATAAATATCATCACGAAACTGTACTACCGAATCTTTCACAGACCAAGCAGAGATATAAATAAAATGAATAGGAACCTCAGCACTAAGTACAACAGGAGTTGTCTTCCTAGTTTTAATAATCTCTTCAATATGACTTCTAGACCACCCTGGAGTTTCTTTAAGAAGCCATAAGCTAAGATTTGTGATATTACTCACTCGAATACACCCAGAAGTTTCAAACCTATCTATATTACCAAATAAAGCAGGCTCAGGTGTATCATGCATATAAACATTTGCATTACTATAAAATTCAATTTTTGTCGAAGCCATAGCATTAATTTTACCTGGATCTTGTCGAAAAATAAAATTTGAAGCATCGGGCAATTCCCAATCAACATCTTCTGGAGTTATCTCTATTCCTTTATAATTAAGTATGCGAATATTATTATCTTTTAAATATGAAGGATATTCACGTATTAAATCTATAATATCTTTCTTAATAATAGAACGAGGAATAACCCAATAAGGATTGAATACAATTCGACGTATTTTAGAATGTAGTATAGGGGTCTGACGATCTACTCTACCAACTATTGCGATACTACGAAAAGCTACCTTCCCTCCATCTACAGCCTCTATCGTTGCATCTGGTATGTTAGCAACTACATAACGACTACCCATATTCTTTTTCAGCATAATTTTAATACGAGATAAATTAACAAGCAGCTGCCTTAACCTAAAGTCTGCTGGAACGTTCATAGCTGCGATAGTAGATTTATCAACAATCCCATTTGGCAACAATCCATGCCTAATCTGAAAGAATTCAACAGCAGCTTTAACATACGAATCGAATACTGCAGAAAATCCTAATGAAGGATCTAAATCGCCTGATATTATTAATCTTTCCCGCAATCTTTGAACTAAAACACCATTGTCTCCTAATCGCATAGAACCATATTCCGGCAATTCCTGCCAACCGCCCCTATTAACTATAGACCGATAAAAAGCAATAGATCTTTCTATATTAGCTACCGATATAGAACTTACTAAAGGAACATCCGAATTCATCTTATAATTTATACTGGAAATCGAAGCATCAAAACTAGAATTTGCATTGGAATGGTACGAATTCTCAATAACCTCATCTAATGTATTTGCATAAACAGAAAAAGACACAAAAAAAATCGAATATAAAAAGCATAAGATTAAAGGAATAAAACGATAAAATACCATAATTTTCTCAATGTCCTGATCTTGATATACTTCAAAATAAATCCAGTAATATTATATATCATTATATATATCAAGAAACATATAAATAGCATTTATTATATTAATACAAATAAATATTAATCATTTTCGTAAAAATGAAAAATACTAAACTCAAGATCTATCAAATAAATAAATTCAAATCAAATATAAAATTATTAATAATAATTCTTAAAATCCCTCAATTTTTTTTAATAATTCAATTAGTTATTTTCATAAACGATATGCAATCTGGTCTCCCCAAAAACGATCTAGACGTTGTAAAGTTTTATTAATAAATATGAAATCATCAGCCGATAATCCTCCTACTTGACTAATCGATTCTACATGACGCTTGTAAAGATCAAAAATTGTTTTAGCGATTTCTTTTCCAGATGGAGTTAAGCTGATACGAATAGAACGCTTATCAACTCGTGATTTCTGATGTTTAATAAAACCAAGTTCAATCAATTTCTTTAAATTATATGATACATTAGAGCCTAAATAATATCCGCGAGAACGAAGTTCTCCTGCGGTTAATTCAGAATCTCCAATATTAAAAAGAAGAAGTGCCTGTACAGAATTAATATCGTTACGACCTTTTCGTTCGAATTCATCCCTTGTAACGCATAATAAACTCCTGTGCAAACGCTCTACAAGACGCAAGCACTCTATGTATAGAAAAGATATATCATCAACTTTATCTTTTGTGTCTAAAACTACTTTTGACCGTATATTAGTACTCATAAAAAGCCTCTCTAACTTAATAATTACTACAGATATAAGACTGCAGAGGAGATATTAACTCATACTAATCAAGTTATAATTAAAACTCAGTATTAATTATTTATTACCAAAAATAATATTTTATAACCTCAATCAAAATAAAAGCTTTAACATAATCTAATTATTACAGTATAAAGTTATATAATTAAATATAATACAATATATTAAAGTGAAGCGATAATATATAAAATATGGATTAAAAATATAACTATCAAAATTACTTAATAAAAATTAAAAATTATTCTATTCAAAGTATAGAAAAACAATATAAATATATAATATTACATATGATGTAATATTATTATTAATAATATAATTAATTTAAATAAAATAATATTAATATAATTATAGCTAACTTATATAAATTATCAATATAGTTATCAAGAGATATAGTCTAATTATATTTAATTTCTTACTATTTATAATGTTTATGATTTATCATTTATATGATATTCATTATGAAAATTGATGGAAAGGAAATCATTTGCATAATATAAATAAAACAGACAACAGAATATATTACGATAAACGAATGAGAAGAAATCGCAAATCCGACTGGATAAGAGAACTTGTAAGAGAAAATAGCCTGTCTGTAAAAGATCTAGTCCTGCCTATTTTCCTAACTGATGGGAAAAATATAAAACATAAAATAGATTCTATGCCTGGAATCTTACGTATGAGCATTGACGTCGCAATAGAAAAAATTAAACAAGCCGCTGATCTGGGTATAACTGCTATCGCAATATTTCCAAATATTAACAAAGATTATAAAGATGCTATGGGATCACATATTCTTAATCCAAATAATCTTATAAATGAAGGAACTTACTCAATTAAAAAAAAAGTTCCTAACATAGGAATTATTACAGATGTAGCGCTAGATCCTTTTACCATCCATGGGCATGATGGAATATTGCGAAATGGAGAAATTATAAATGATGAAACTTTGGAAATAATATCACGTGCAGCTGTAGAACAAGCAAATGCAGGAGCCGATATAATTGCTCCATCAGAAATGATGGATGGTCGTGTACGTGCTATTAGAAAAATGCTTGACGATAATGGGCATATAAACGTTGGAATTATGCCCTATTCTGTTAAATTTAATTCATCTTTTTATGGGCCATATCGCGACGCAATTTCTACAAAAGGGCTTTTAGAAGGAGATAAGAAAACCTACTATGTTGATCCTGCTAACGCTCAAGAGTCAATACGTGAAGCTAATCTTGATATTGAAGAAGGAGCTGACATGATTTTAATAAAGCCTGGATTACCATATCTTGATATATGCTTTAGAATAAAAGAAAAGTTTGGATTGCCAACATTTGCTTATCAAGTTTCTGGTGAATACTCCATGATTCAGGCAGCCTCTCTTAAAGGATGGATAGATCGGAAAAGCGCAATGCTAGAAAGCTTAATATCATTCAAAAGAGCAGGATGCGATGGTATTTTTACATACTTCGCTATAGAAGCAGCTAGTATTATCGGCAAAAATAAATAAAGAAATAATCAATATGTAAAAAAATATAATATAAACATATGTATATGACTGCTTCTATACAAACAAAAGTACAATTATTCTAATAAAAAACATACCATAATTATCATATAAGATAATAAACAATAAAATAATATTATGAATATAACAAATCAAATATCAAACAAATAAGCACAGGATAATAACACTAGAAATGTCTAAAAATTATATTCATAATATATAAGATCAAGATTTAAAGTCATTATAACTTTAAAATTTCCCTGAACGAGGAAAACCTTTAGGAACAAGAGAGCCAACCGCTCCACGCTTACCCAACCATCCTATTAAATCATTTTTAGATCTGCTAAAAACACGCCCCGCACCATCTGTCCAATTAACACCTTCACTCATATTAAAACATAAAACATCAGAAATACCCCCAACTTTATAGGATTGCAACTTAACACCTTTTCCACGACTTAGTTCAGGGACCTGATCTATAGGAAATATCAAAAATCTACGATTCTCACCTACTACAGCAACATGATCATGATTATCAACTACCTTTACAGCCAATTTCATCTTCTCTCCAGAAGAAACGTTAAGCACTTGTTTTCCCTTACGGGTATTAGCAATGATTTGAGATTCTTTAACTATAAAAGCATTTCCTTTGCTTGAAGCAACTAATAACTTACATAAGTTATCATGAACAAATGCAGTGACAATTTCCTGATTTTGATTTATATCTACTAAAAGCTGTATTGCTTCTCCATGACCACGCTTGTTGGATAAACTTGCTGCAGGAATTGTATAGGCCTTTCCATCAGTCGATAAAAGCAATATTTTATCGGTAGTATAAGCGTGAAATGATATTTTCAAACAATCTCCTTCTTTGAAGACAATAGAAGGCAAATCTACAGAATGACCTTTGAAAGATCGTATCCATCCTCTTTCAGAAATAATAATTGTTATAGCTTCCTTTTCTATCAGCGACTTCTGTACTGTAGACTTATCAGCTTTCGACATCTCAGAAAATGTTGTTCTTCTTTTGCCTAAATTAGTTGACTTTAAAAAAACATCTCTTACTTCACGAATTTCTTGAGATATTCTATCCCATTGAATCTTTTCCGAATTTAATAAAGAATCAACATTCTTCTTTTCTATCATCAAATTCTCAAATTCAGACCTGATTTCAAATTCCTCTAATTTACGTAAAGAACGTAATCTCAAATTAAGCACAGCGTCTGCTTGATTATCTGTCAGAGAAAAACGTGATACCATAACTGGTTTTGGTTTATCTTCATTTCGTATAATATAAATTATTTCATCAATATTAAGATAAGCGATCAATAAACCTTTTAATACTTCAACACGGCTGTTGATAGCATCCATACGGAAAAGAGATCGTCTAATAAGAACATTTCGACGATGTGCAAGCCACTCCTTTAACACTTCATTAAGAGGCATAACTTTAGGAATACGACCCATTGATAAAACATTCATGTTTAATGGAAATCGTGATTCCATATCACTCAACATAAACATTGATTCCATCAAAATATTCGGATCTACTGAACGATTTTTGGGGAATAATACTATACGCAAATCTTCAGAAGATTCATCACGAACATCTTCTAATAAAGGTATTTTCTTGGTAATAATTAGATCAGCAATTTTTTCAATCAATCTAGATTTCTGTACTTGATAAGGTATCTCAGTTACTACTATACACCATGAACCACGACCAACATCTTCTATATGCCATCTGGCACGAACTCTAAATCCGCCTCGACCTGAACGGTATGCTTCCAAAATACTATCACGACTATCAATAATTATACCACCTGTAGGAAAATCAGGTCCAATAACATATTCTAATAAATTTTCAACTGAAGCATCTGGTTTCTCAATTAATAAAAGAGCTGCATCGCAAATTTCATGAACATTATGAGAAGGAATAGAAGTTGCCATTCCAACAGCAATACCGCTAGAACCATTAGCAAGAAGATTAGGGAATGCACCTGGAAAAACGATAGGTTCATTATCTTCATCATTATATGTGCTACGAAAATCAACGGTATTTTCACTTACTCCACGTATTATCATACTAGCTACCTGAGTCATACGTGCTTCTGTATATCGATAAGCAGCAGCACTATCACCATCAATGTTGCCGAAATTACCTTGTCCATCAATTATTGGATATCTTTGAGAAAAATCCTGAGCAAGACGCACCAATGCATCATAAACAGATTGATCGCCGTGGGGATGCAACTTACCTATCACCTCCCCCACAATACGTGCACTCTTTTTAAAGGCTGATTTAAAATCTAAGCCCATCTCACTCATTGCATAAATAATTCGTCTATGCACAGGTTTAAAACCATCTCTAACATCAGGAAGTGCACGATTTTTAATAGTCGACAACGCATATGCAAGATACCTTTCTTCCAGTGCATCTTGCAAAGAAACCAACTTTAAATTCTCTTCAATTAAATTATCAACATTAGATAGATCATCAGCACCCATACAAATCACCTTTTACAGAAATAATATTTGCTATAAGACACAATCAATAATTTACCATCTTTAAATCAGCATCAACACAAACTTTTAAAAATATATTCAAATGAACATAAAACCTCCGATGCTAATAATAAAGAGAAACCAAAAATATCTCTCTAAATATCAATGATCATAGTTCCCAATATACTTTTCTAGAAAAGTACTATTTTTTAAACAAATAAAAGCCTAAAAACTGATCTATGTCACAAAAACAAGATTAGCGACATATTAAAAAATTTTACCGATCAAACTATGAAAGCAAAAAATAGAAACCTTACAGCACATATGAAAGCATATTAACCAATCAACATATATAACTCAATTATACTATACTCTTTTATCTAAAGTAACATAATCACGATATTTAGGCCCTGTATAAAGCTGACGAGGACGACCTACCTTACGAGACAAGTCCATAGTCATTTCATTCCATTGAGCAATCCAACCTGCAACACGAGACAACGCAAATAAAGCTGTAAATAAACTTTTTGGAAATCCCATGGATCTTAAAGTAATTCCTGAGTAAAAATCAACGTTTGGATATAATTTTTTCTCAACAAAATATTCATCTTCAAGAGCAATTTTCTCCAGTTCAATAGCAACCTTTACTATTGGATCATCGCTATTCCCAGTGGCTTCCAATACCTCATACATAGTATCGCGCATAATCCGACAACGAGGATCATAGTTTTTATATACACGATGACCAAAACCCATAATACGAAATGGATCATTTTTATCTTTAGCTCGATTTATATACTCAGGGATACGATCTGGCGAACCGATCTCCATTAACATATTAAGAGCTGCTTCATTAGCGCCACCGTGTGCACGTCCACCAAGACAAGCTATACCTGCGGCAATACATGCAAAAGGATTAGACCCGGAAGATCCTGCCAAACGAACTGTAGATGTAGAGGCATTTTGTTCATGATCAGCATGTAAGATCAATATACGATCCATAGCACGAGCCAACAATGGATTCACATGATACTCCTCACAAGGAATTGAAAAACACATGTGTAAAAAATTGGAAGCATAATCAAGATCATTTCTAGGATATACAAAAGGCTGGCCTATAGAATACTTATAAGTCATTGCAACTATAGTTGATATTTTTGCAATCATTCGAAATGAAACAGTCATACACTGTTCAAAATCTTTCATATCAGAAGGGCTATAATAAAAAGCTGACAAAGCACCAACAGCGCCAACCAACATTGCCATAGGATGAGCATCATGCGGGAAGCCCGTAAAAAAACGAGACATATTTTCATTCAACAAAGTATGTCTGGCAATTTTATAATCAAAATCTTTCTTTTGGGTAGCATTAGGAAGATCTCCATGCAGTAGTAAATAGCATACTTCTAGAAAGTCACTATGCGATGATAACTGCTCAATCGGATACCCCCTATAAAGCAATATCCCATCCTTACCATCAACAAAAGTTATTTTAGATTCACAAGAAGCAGTCGAATAAAACCCTGGATCATATGTAAAGATACCACTCTTATGTAAAGAAGATATATCTAAAACAGTGGAACCAAGACTGCCTTTCTTAACGGGAAGTTCAATAACATCATTTTCTAAATGCAATTTTGCGTATCTATCCATAATAAGTTTCCCCAAAAATAATCTTTCACTATATTTAATAAAGTGAGACTAACAATTAGCATATTAAATAGCCATAATGTAGCATTATAAATAATATGCATTATAATATATTTATCTTATACGTTGTTATCCATAAAAAATAATCAATTTAACAATATAATTTGTTTATTAATTCCTAAATTAATAATAAGCATATATTTTTTAAAATTTTATAATTAAATAATTAAGATACATCTTAAATAAAGCATGAACATATATCTAAAATGTTTTTGAAATATATTCACACTAATATAATAAAATTATCCCAAAACCTAATACAAGTAGAAAAAGATTACGGACACCTGTTTTTGTTTATTCCTGTCTTTCTTGCATTTGGAGCAGCATTTTGGTTTACGAAAGCAAATCAAATATCTACGCCAACAATCATAATAAGTTGCATTATTACGGTTATCATATGATTAAATATCAGGCATTTAAATCCTAATTTAGTCCTCATATTCAGTGCAATAACATACTTTTTGATAGGAATGATGCTTGCAGCTATCGAAACAGAACGAAATACAACAGTTATACTTTCTGAAACAATAACAACAAATTTAAAAGGATTAGTAAAATGGAGAGAGCCATCAAAAGGAGATAAATGGCACTATTTAGTCCAAGTAATTGAAATAAGAGGCGATAAATCAGACCTTATTCGACAAAATGTTATAGTTTCAGTAAACAAAAAACATGAACACTTTATACCTGGGGAAATAATCGAAGGTATTGCAAGCCTATCACCACCACCTGGACCAGCCTTGTCCGGACTTTTTGAATCTAGTTTTTTTAATTATTATAAAGGAATAAGCGCCACCGGCTTCTTTTATTCTATACCAAGATCATATTTAGAAAATGATAATAATATTTGGGAACAGCCATTATTTAAAATAAAATCTTTTTTAAACGAAATACGAACGAACATAGGAATATATATTCGTAAAAAGATTCCTGGAGATACAGGTGCGCTTGCCGCGGCACTTGTAACTGACGAACGCCGTGCAATATCTCAAGAAACAATAAACGACCTACAGAAATCAGGGATAGCACATATAATAGCAATTTCTGGAATAAATATGACTATAGCAGCAGGTCTTTTTTTTCTAGTTATGAGATCAATATTTTCCTCATTCCCAATTTTTGCAGAAAAATTTCCAATTAAAAAAATAGCTTCTTTGGGAGCGCTTATTACGGTAACAGCATATTTTTTAATATCAGGCGCAAGCATATCAGCTCAAAGAGCCTACTTCATGGTAATAATCACATTAATCTCTTATATATTTGACAAACATTTAATGGGATTGCGTAGCATAGCATTAACAGCAATTGTAATTATATGCTTTTTCCCATCAGAAGTAATGGGAGCCAGCTTTCAAATGTCATTTGCTACAACTGCAGCATTAATAGCAAGCAGTTCAATATGGCAAAAAAAAATCTCTACACCACATCCCTTACTTGTAATTCTTCCAGACAAAGGAATAATTATAACTGCAATAGTCAATTTTTTTAAAGTTATTTTCCTTACATCTTTGATAGGAAGCGCATCAGCATCAATATTTTTAATCAAGCATTTTCATTGCATGCCAATATACGGAATAATTGCGAATATTATCACTATCCCAATTTTATCCTTTATTGTAATGCCAGCAGGGATTATTGCTGTACCATTAATATTTTTTTCTTTGGATGGAATCCCCTTATATGTAATGGGATGGGGACTAGATTTAATAATTATAGTAGCACATAAAATCGCAAACATAGGGGATAATTTTTGCACAGGGAAAATATCATCAACACTATTTATCGTCACAATAGTTGGCTTCTTAATATTAACACTTCTAAAAACAAATATAAGACACATAGGAACAGCAATATTGACGATTGCAACTCCTATTTTATTGTTTTTTCCATCTTATAAAAATCCTGATATTATCATTGCAAAAAATGGAAAACTTGTAGCCTTTCTAGATAAAAACACCTTGATTTCCAATCAACTAAATCCGAATAATTTCATATTATCACAATGGCAATCATCTCTTAAAGCACCAATATATGAAGGCCCACTAATAAAAAAAGTAAAATCAAAAAAAATAGGTCTACAAGATATAGAAGAAATGATTGAATCAATGCCTGAGAAAAAATTTATTTGTTTCAATAAATCATTTTGCCTTGGACATAGTAAAGGCTCAATTATAAGCACAATTAAAAGAAAAGAAAATATGCAACTAATATGCCAACTATCTGATATAATAATAACCACAATAAAAGACATGAAGCCTAAATTATGTAAAGCTTCATTATTCATTGATCCAGAAATGCTACAAAAGAAAGGCTCTTTAGAAATAAAAATTTTATCAAAAGAAAACAAACAAGATAGACCAGTCTTTATTGTAAATAACGCAATAGAAAATATATTTTTACCATGGAATAAGCATAGAAATCAAAAGATTGAAAAACAATTTATTTAAAATAGAAACAATGAAAATTGTTATACTAATATTAAATTCTAAAATATAATTATTCCTGTTATATCCAAAGTAATATTAACAATCCATAAAAACTTATTGCAAATAGAAAAATGAATTTAATTTCTGCGAACATATAAAATAATACTATAATCTTAACAATAAAAAACTCACCTAAATATTGAATATATTTTTAGAATAAATAATTTTTCCCCTGTTTATATTGTTGTATATATAATATAAACCATCGGATTAAATAAATTATATTATATATCCAAATAGCAGCATTAAACGATAGCTATCGACAATATAATCGAATTACTGTAGAGATTGATTAAAATACGCATAAATAAAAATCAGTGGCTATCTATGAACAATCTACAAAACTAATTAGGAGAGTATATAATGATCATTAACGACATTATCGCCCGAGAAGTGCTTGATAGCCGCGGCAATCCAACCGTTGAAGTAGATGTATGCCTAAAAGACGGCAGCAAAGGCCGTTCCATGGTCCCTTCTGGAGCATCTACAGGAATCCATGAAGCCTGCGAATTACGTGATAAAGAAAAACGATATTTTGGGAAAGGAGTACTTAAAGCAGTAGAAATCATTAATAATGATATTCGGAAAACATTATCTGGATGCGATGCCAGAAATCAGCTGCTTATTGACAATAAAATGATCGATCTGGATGGAACTCCTAATAAAGCTCGCATTGGAGCTAATTCTATACTTGGAGTATCGCTCGCAGTATCTAAAGCTGCAGCAAAATCCTCTGATCTTCCATTATATCAATACCTAGGAGGATGTAATGCTAATATTCTTCCAGTACCCATGATGAATATTATTAACGGCGGTATTCATGCTGATAATTCAATTGATTTTCAAGAATTTATGATTGCTCCTGTAAGCGCAGAAAATATACGTGAAGCTATACGCATGGGCGCAGAAGTATTTCATACTTTAAAACAAGAATTAAAATCACAAGGATATCGCACAGATGTAGGAGATGAAGGCGGTTTCTCTCCTGATCTAAAAACCACGACTTCCGCACTTGATTTAATAATGAATGCCATAGAAAAAGCAGGATATACTGCTGGAGAAGATATTATTATAGCTCTTGATTGTGCCGCATCTGCATTTTTTAAAGATGGCAAATATATTTTAGCAGGTGAAAATCTAGAAATGAAGCCTGATGAAATGTCCGATTATCTCGAAAATCTTATCAATCGTTATCCTATCTATTCTATAGAAGACGGAATGCATGAAGATGATTGGGATGGATGGAAAATTCTAACCGATAAGATAGGATCACGCTGTCAATTAGTGGGGGATGACCTTTTTGTCACTAATCCAAAACGTTTATACAAAGGGACTAGTTCAGGAATCGCCAATTCAATACTAGTTAAACCAAACCAAATAGGATCAGTTTCTGAAACTCTTAACACTGTTGAAAAAGCACATAGAGCGGGATATCGCAGCATTATTTCTCATCGTTCAGGAGAAACAGAAGATAATATGATATCAGATTTAGCAGTTGCAACCAATTGCGGGCAAATTAAAGCAGGATCTCTGTCAAGATCTGATAGACTTGCAAAATACAATCAATTAATACGTATTGAAGAAAATCTTGGGGAACAGGCAAAGTTTGCCGGACGTTCTATTATAGACAAAAAATCAAATATATTATTAAATGCAGCCATATGAATTAAGAATAAAAAATTAACTTAACTCTAATTATTATTTATTTATATGTATTTTAGCATGTATTATATTTAATGAACATTTTGCAAAAAGTTTTTATATATTATGCGGAATAAATTTTATAAAAAAAATACAGTATACACCACGATATTTCGTGTTTTTGCATTTTCTTTGATAGTTTATTTTAGCAATCATGCTATAAGGGGAGATTATGGCTTGAAAGCGAATAAACACCTAGAAAATTCTATTATAAGGCAAGAAAGAATTCTACTAGAAGCGCAAAAAACCCGCAAAAAATTAGAACATAAGGTGAAACTAATGAGCGATGGTTCCCTTGAAAAAGATGTTTTGGATGAAAAGGCAAGATATAATCTTAACTTATCTCGTAATGATGAGATTATTTTATTCGACGAAGATTCTTAGTGGCAAGTATAATTTCTTGCTTGTAAAAAGAATGTACGAACATTAGTCCATTATATAAAAAACTCTTTGATTTTATTCGTAAGATGTTTTCTATAATATTATAAGGCTACCAGCATATGCATAGTAAAGAGTGAAGTTGGAGGTACAAAATTAGTGGCTATTAATACATCGATTTTTCCTGAAGGATGTAGAGATTCTATAGCAGATATACCGTTTTTTAAACATATCAAAATTTCTAAATTTGATAGTATAAAAACTCTATCAGCGTATAGAGAAATGTTGATAATCCGTCGTTTTGAGGAAAAAGCTGGGCAGTTATATGGCATGGGTTTAATAGGAGGTTTTTGCCATCTATGCATTGGTCAAGAAGCAGTCATTGTTGGCATTAAGATGGCTATTTCAGAAGGAGATCAAATGATTACAGCCTATAGAGATCATGGTCATATTCTAGCTTGTGGAGTAGAAGCATCAAAAGTTATGGCGGAATTGACCGGTCGACAAGGAGGCATATCAAAAGGAAAAGGCGGATCTATGCATATGTTCTCTACTGAAAAAGGATTTTATGGAGGACATGGAATTGTAGGAGCTCAAGTTTCCCTTGGAACTGGAATTGCTTTTGCAAATAAGTATAGAAAATCTGATAGAGTAAGCGTAGTTTGTTTTGGAGATGGAGCTGCAAACCAAGGACAAGTTTATGAAAGCTTTAACATGGCATCACTGTGGAAACTCGGAGTGATTTACGTGGTCGAAAACAATCAATATGCCATGGGAACTTCTGTTGCAAGATCATCTGCACAAACTAACTTCTCAAAAAGAGGAATATCCTTTAACATTCCTGGAATACAAATTGATGGGATGGATGTAAAATCTGTAAAAGAAACTATGGATAAAGCTGTTGCATATTGCCGTGCAAACAATGGTCCGATTATAATAGAAATGCTTACATATCGATATAAAGGTCATTCTATGTCCGATCCTGCATCTTACCGCAGTCGCAATGAAGTGGATGATATCCGCACTAACCATGATCCAATTGAGCAAGTACGTAAAAAAATACTGGAAGAAAAATGGGCAAGTGAAGATGATCTAAAAAAGATAGAAGTTGATGTACGTCGTATCATAAATGATAGTGTAGAATTCGCAAAATTAGATAAAGAACCCGATACTTCTGAGCTCCACTCAGATATACTGATATGAAGCAGGAGTAAAAAATGCCAATTTTAATAACAATGCCATCTCTTTCTCCAACAATGACAGCTGGAAATATTTCAGCATGGAAAAAGAATAAAGGAGACAATTTAAAGCCAGGCGATATAATTTGCGAGGTAGAAACCGATAAAGCAGTTATGGATGTTGAAACTGTCGAAGAAGGAATACTTGAAGAAATACTTATTCCAAGCGGCACACAAGATATAAAAGTAAACACCCCTATTGCCATCATTCGACAAGAGGGAGATGCTGATGCCGATATCGAAAGTTTTAAATTAGAACAATCAATGAAGCCTATCGAAAGCTCAAAGGATAATACCCAGACTTTATCCAATGAGGATAATGTAAAAATCAATTCTAATAACCATAAAAAATCTACTATAAATCCATTAAATAAGTCAGATTTAAGTGAGCATGAATTTGATATCAATGCGCCGACAATATCAATTACTGTAAGAGAAGCACTTAGAGATGCAATGAAAGAAGAAATGCATAGAGATAAAGATGTTTTTATTATAGGAGAAGAGGTTGCAGAATATCAGGGAGCTTATAAAGTAACCCAAGGGCTTCTACAAGAATTTAGCGCTGATAGAGTAATTGATACACCTATTACTGAACATGGATTCACAGGTGTTGGAATAGGAGCAAGCTTTACAGGATTAAAGCCAATTGTAGAATTTATGACTTTCAATTTTGCAATGCAGGCAATTGATCAGATTATTAATTCTGCTGCTAAAACTAGATATATGTCCGGTGGACAAATAAAAACTTCTATAGTATTCCGAGGACCTAATGGCTCTGCATCACGTGTTGCTGCACAACATTCACAATGCTATGCGGCATGGTACAGTCATATACCAGGATTAAAAGTTATTATGCCATATACAGCTTCTGATGCAAAAGGACTTTTGAAAGCCGCTATTCGCGATCCTAATCCTGTTGTTTTTCTTGAAAATGAAGTTCTATATGGAAAAAAGTTTGAAGTTCCAGTAGTAGAAGACTTAGTTATTCCAATCGGGAAGGCACGAATTCACCGTACAGGGAATGATATAACATTAGTTTCATTTGGAATTGGTATGACATATGCAATAAAAGCAATATCTGAGCTGGAAAATTCAGGAATAGATGTAGAATTAATAGATCTTCGAACAATTCGGCCAATGGATTTGAAAACAATATTTGAATCAGTAAAAAAAACCGGAAGACTAGTAACTGTTGAAGAAGGATATCCTCAGTCATCAGTTGGATCTGAAATTGCTAATAGAGTGCAAAAAGAAATTTTTGACTATCTTGACGCTCCCATCATAACAGTAACAGGCAAAGATGTTCCGATGCCATACGCTGTAAATCTTGAAAAATTAGCTCTTCCTAATGTAAATGAAATAATCGAAGCAATTGAATCAGTATGCTATAAACGAAAAGCGAGAACATAAAGTACTATGAAACATACAATAAATATGCCTGCTTTATCTCCCACTATGGAAGAAGGAAAATTAGAAAGATGGTCGGTAAAAAAAGGTGACTGCTTTAAACCGGGAGATATTATTTGCGAGGTTGAAACAGATAAGGCGATAATGGATGTCGAAGCTGTAGATGAGGGATGTGTCCATGAGATACTTGTCCCAGAAAAAACGGAACATATTAAAGTAAACACTCCGATACTAACCTTCATTTCCGATGGAGATATAACATCCTCCTCCCTTACTACACCTAAGGTAGATCATATTGAATCAAAAAGTGAATCTTTCACCTCTACTGCTAACTCTAACATTTCTAATATAAAAAAAGCAGAAGATAAGATTGTGCAACACGTAAATCACATAAATTCTTCTCCACTTGCTAGACGTCTTGCAAGCGAATATGAAATTGATCTTGCATCTATATCTGGATCTGGTCCTAACGGAAGAATAATAAAAAAGGATATTGAGCGTTTTATTGAAAATAGTTTTCCTAATAAATATTTATCAGGAATGACGAATCCAGATGTGAAAGAAGCCGAAATATCTTCTGATGATATTAATCATCTATTTGCGAAAGATTCTTATGAAATCAATTATCATAATAATATGCGCAAAACCATAGCTAATCGACTTCTGCAATCTAAACAAAACATACCTCACTTTTATGTTTCTATTGACTGTAATATTGATGACTTGCTCCGTTTACGAGAACAAATGAATGCTAAAGATAAAGTAGATAATGAGGAAAATTATAATAAAATCTCAGTTAATGATATGATTTTAAAAGCATTATCATTAGCAATGATACAAGTGCCAGAAGCAAATGTATCCTGGACCAATAATTACATGATACATCATAAAAATGTTGACATAAGCTTTGCTATAAGCATTCCTGAAGGAATAGTGACTCCAATCATACGCAAAGTAGAACAAAAGAGTATTTTTGAAATTTCATCTGAGGCAAAAGAACTAATCCAGCGCGCTAAGCAAAGGAAGCTTAAGCCAGAAGAATATCAAGGAGGAACAACTACTGTATCAAATATGGGAATGTTTGGTATAAAGAATTTTTCTGCAATAGTAAATCCTCCTCAATCAACTATACTTGCTGTAGGTGCTGGCACAAAGAAACCTATAATTCAAGATGATAAAATAAAAATTGCAACTATCATGAATGTAAATCTATCAGCAGATCACCGTTCAATTGACGGTGCTATTGCTTCAAAATTGTTATCTGTCTTCAAAAAATACATAGAAAATCCTGTTTGGATGTTGATGCAATAGGAATTTGTTACATATTCTTTGAATTTATATTATATTGCTTCAATATAGGAAGTGGAGGAATGGTGTCAAAATCATATGATTTAATTGTTATTGGTGCAGGACCTGGCGGATATGTTTCCGCCATACGTGCAGCACAACTTGGTTTTAAGGTTGCTATTGTGGAATGCGATAGCTTGGGAGGAATTTGCTTAAATTGGGGTTGTATCCCAACCAAATCTCTATTGCGTTCTGCCGAAATACTTGATCACATCAAAAATGCAAAAAAATATGGCTTGAACGTTGATAGCAAAATAGAGGCTAATATTCAAGATATTATAAAACGCTCTCGCAACATTTCAAAAAGATTAAACAGTGGTGTAGAGTTTTTAATGAATAAAAACAAGATAGACATTATTTGGGGAAAAGCAACTTTACAAAATAAATCTGAAATTATAGTAACAAAACCTTCTCAACCACCAGCTCATCCACAACATCCAATGCCCAAAAAAGTTTTAGGAGAAGGCGTTTATACAGCAAATCATATCATTATTGCCACAGGAGCTCGTCCACGAACTATTCCAGGAATAAACCCTGATGGCAACTTAATATGGACATATTTTGACGCTCTTAAAACAACAAAAACGCCAAAATCCCTGATCGTTATAGGATCTGGAGCGATCGGAGTTGAATTTGCTTCCTTTTATAGATCTTTAAATGTTGATGTTTCTATTATAGAAGTAAAAGAACGTATTTTGCCAGCAGAAGATTCAGAAATTTCCAATTTTGTTCAGAAATCTATCCAAGATAAAGGCATAAAAATATTGACAGAATCAAAAGTCTCTAATGTAAAAACGATGAATGATTCAGTATCTATCCAAGTAGAAGATAAAAACGGCGTATGTTCTTCAATGTCAGCAGATAGAATATTATTATCAGCTGGAGTTCAGGGAAATATTGAGAATATTGGGCTGGAAAAATTAGGAATAAAAACCAAAAATGGATGTATTATTGTAGATGATTATGGACATACTAATATTAATGGGATTTACGCCATCGGAGACGTAGCTGGAACTCCGATGTTAGCTCATAAAGCTGAGCATGAAGGAATAATATGTGTTGAAAAAATTGCTGGAATAAAAGATGTACATCCTTTAGATAAAAGCAAAATTCCTGGATGTATTTATTGTAATCCGCAAGTTGCATCTATTGGCCTTACTGAAGAAAGTGCACGAGACAAAGGTTTTGAAATTAGAGTTGGCAAACATAATTTATCAGCAAACGGCAAGGCTGTTAGTCTTGGAGAAGATTATGGAATGATAAAAACTATTTTTAATAAAAAAACAGGTGAATTATTAGGTGTACATATGGTTGGAGCAGAAGTGACAGAAATAATTCATGGTTTTGCTATAGCTATGAACCTAGAAACGACTGAAAAAGAGTTAATGCATACTGTTTTCCCACATCCAACGATCTCAGAAGCAATGAAAGAAAGTGTTCTTGATGCATATAATAGAGTTATACATTCTTAATGCAAATTTAGCTGTTAATAATGTATAAACTATTACATTAGTTAACTTTTTAATCTTATACCAATTGATGTCTATCTGTAGTAGTAAAGATAAATTTATGAATGATATAAAGTATATCATAATTATGTGATTTGAATTTTTATTCTCATTGATAAAACTAAGCTATAGGTTGATTTTTTGTTACAAGAAACAGATCCTTGGTTTATTATATTAAAAAATACTTCGTATATTGGAGGATTTATGGTTACAGTTTTCGACACAATCGGCAATAAAATAAAATCTATGGATGGTGTCAAAAATGCTGAAAACAGGTTTAGACATCCTGAAAAGATGCATAAAGCTGATACTGAGATTATGCATAAACCCGATTGGATTCGTGTTCGTGCCCCTGTATCAATAGGATATAAAAAAACTTACGATATAGTACGATCTAGAAAGTTAACAACTGTTTGTGAAGAAGCTGGCTGTCCCAACATAGGAGAATGCTGGAGTAAAAGTCATGCCACTTTTATGATAATGGGTGCAATTTGCACAAGAGCTTGTACATTTTGCAATGTTGCAACAGGAAAACCAAAAGCAATAGATCCAAATGAAGCTAATAATATATCATTCGCTGTCAAATCTATGAATCTTTCTCATGTTGTTATTACATCAGTAGACAGAGATGATCTTGAAGATGGCGGCGCTCAGCATTTTGCAGAAGTAATCTCTTCTATTAAAAAATCTTCTCCATCCACAACAATTGAGGTTCTAACACCTGATTTTTTAAGAAAACCTAATTCATTAGAAAAAGTAATTGAAGCTAAACCAGATATATTTAACCATAATCTTGAAACAGTTGCTTCTAACTATCTTACCGTACGTCCTGGCGCTCGTTATTTTCATTCCCTACGCATTTTACAACGCGCAAAAGAATTAAACCCAAATATTTTTACCAAATCTGGGATAATGCTTGGCTTAGGGGAAAAAAGAAATGAAATATTACAATTAATGGATGATCTGCGTACTGCAGACGTTGACTTTATAACTATGGGCCAATATTTACAACCAACACGCAAACATCATAAAGTAGAAGCATTCGTAACTCCAGAAGATTTTAAGTCCTATGAAACAATAGCATATTCAAAGGGTTTTTTGATGGTTTCTTCAAGCCCTCTCACCCGTTCTTCATATCATGCAGGAGATGATTTCTTACGTTTGAAAAAATCTCGTGAAAAACAACTTGTGGCTATAAAAAAATAATAGTCTGATTAAAGTTCTTGCATAATTGGAAAAATATAATTTTACCTAATAAGTAATAAAGATTAGAAATTAACTAGTTCATATAATGCATTATTTTACAGCTGATCGTATAGTTGGATACAGTCCAAAACAAATGTTTAACATAGTAGCTGATGTGGAAAAATATCCTGAGTTTGTGCCACTTTGCAAAGAATTAATTATAGATTATCGTGAAAAAATAGATACAAACACAGTTATAATAGCTAGCATGAAAATAAGATACATGGGGATGCAAGAAATATTAGTTACGAAAGTAACAATCAAAAAAGATCAAAATAGAATAGTCGTTGAACACGTAAAAAACCTATTTAATTTTTTAGAAAATCACTGGTATTTTGAAGACAGCCCTAATGGTGGATGCATAGTACATTTCTCTATAAAATACGAATTAAAAAACCGGATATTTGATATGATGCTCAGGAAGATATTTGATAGATCTTTTCGTTATTTTGCAAAAGCATTCGAGAAAAGAGCTCAAACAATATATAATACTATAATGCACCTATCATATAGAAAATAATACTTATAATAAAAAATCTCAGGAAATTTTATAAAAGAGATATAGCAAGATTATAAAATAAGATACAGATAATTATATAATATTGATAATAGATAAGTTTATACATTCTATATTAATTTTCTTTTACGAATTTTAGCTCTTTCCTTATATATAACTTTGGAAATTATATTTCTATCTTCAATTAAACTTGTTACAAGGGCTTTAATTATTTCTTCTTCAAGATAATCAAATGTATCCTTTAATAAAATGTCTATTTTCATAATATAAACCACGCTCTAAAACTTTATCTTATAGTATTATGCCTCTCATAAGAGGATATAGAGCACAATAATGACTATAAATACTGCTTAAAAGGTATTTTTATTATTAAGGTTAAAGGACGCCATATCAAATAATTGATTTGATTAAATAAAAAAGCGTTTATTATTAATTAATTAAAAAATTATTCAGAATAAATAATTCCCCGATAATATCATTTTTTAATTATATACTATAAAAAGTTTATAATAATTTATGGATTATAGGTAATAAATAAAATGATATAGCAAGTTTTAATATTAAATATATCATATAGTGAGCAAAACTATGATAACATAGTGTATATTATACTAAAGCAAGGATATAATATCAAATATCATTAGTAACAATAAAAATATCGTAAGGATAAAAATATCAAATGTTTCGTATATCTTGGACTGAAATATCAATCATTGCTGCCTTATGCATAATATTTTGTATTAATTTTAAAAGTTTATTAACCCTATTACGCAATCCTAAATTTTTATGCGAAAAAATAGGGAGAAACTTTTTAAGTGTTTTTACAGGAGATATGAATGACAGCAAAAAGCAAAAAAGCAAAAAACAGTCAGATAAAATCTTGTCTATTGATGAAGATAATCAAAAACAATAATATGTAATTAATATAAAAAATATCTAACAAATTACTATTTTGAAATCAGTCTTGCCTTATTTAGTGTCCTATTCTATATGATAAACAATAAATTTGATCAGCAAATATTTGTATCCTATGAAAATGGTATTCATCATCAATTAAACAGGCAATATAGTGTTTTATTATCAGATTATAAATAGGAATCTACTATGTTAGACATACAATGGATTCGTAATAATCCAAAAGATCTTGATATAGCTTTAGAAAAGCGCGGTATTGAAAAGCATGCTGAGCACATTGTAAACTTAGACAAAAAGCGTCGTTCTTTAATAAAAAAAATTGAAGAAATGCGTGCCAATAGAAACTCTAATTCTGAAAAAATTGGCCAAGCTATATCTGAAGGTGATACAAATATTATAAATAAACTCAAAGCAGAAGTATCAAATATAAAAGAGCAAATTCTATTATTGGAAAAAGAAGAAAATGAAATAAGTTCATCACTTAATAAAATACTTTCTTATATCCCCAACATCCCAATGGCAGATGTTCCTATAGGCAAAAGCGAAGAAGAAAATGTAATATTACGTCATTTAGAGGCGAAAAGAAAATTTAAGTTTAATCTTGCAAAAAGTCATTTTGAAATCGGTGAAGAACTGGGATTGATGGATTTTGAACGTGCCGCTAAATTATCAGGAGCACGTTTTTCTATATTGACAAATCATCTTGCCCTACTCGAAAGAGCATTAGGTCAATTTATGTTAGATGTTCATACATTGGAGCATGGATATACCGAAGTATCTGTTCCATTGTTGGTGCGAGATAAAGCTATGTATGGAACAGGACAGCTACCAAAATTCAAAGAAGATATGTTTTGTACAAATGATGGACGTTGGCTAATTCCAACTGCTGAAGTTAGCTTAACTAATCTTGTATCAGATGAGATAATTGATATTGATAGATTGCCATTACGTTTTGTATCTTTGACTCCTTCTTTCAGATCAGAAGCTGGCTCAGCTGGCAGAGACACGCGAGGCATGCTAAGACAACACCAATTTTGGAAATGCGAACTAGTCTCTATAACCAATGATGAAGGTTCAATTACAGAACACGAACGAATGACATCATGTGCTGAGAAAATTTTGAAAAAATTAGAGCTAGCTTATCGTGTAGTCTCTATATGTTCAGGTGATCTTGGATTTAGTGCGCGAAAAACATATGACATAGAAGTATGGTTACCTGGTCAAAATCTTTATCGTGAAATTTCTTCTTGTTCTAATTGCGGAGATTTTCAAGCAAGGCGCATGAATTCTAAATATCGTGACATACAAAAGAAGTCTTTGAAGTTCACTCATACACTAAACGGGTCTGGAGTTGCAGTTGGACGTTGCTTAATTGCAATTTTAGAAAATTATCTTAATGAAGATGGATCTGTGACTGTACCAACTGTTTTACAAAAATATATGAATAATTTAAAAGTAATAGAAAAACAATTACCTCTTGGAGTAAATTAATGAGAATATTACTAACTAATGACGATGGAATCAGATCTGAAGGATTAGTCGCGCTGGAAAAAATTGCTAGAAGCATATCAGATGACATCTGGATATGCGCTCCAGAAATGGATCAGAGTTGTCTGTCTAATTCTTTGACAATGTATAAAAGTTTATCCTGTCGTATGGTAAGAGATAGATGTTTTGCAGTAAGAGGAACCCCTGTAGATTGTGTTATAATAGCTCTTCATCAATTATCTGACAAAAAGCCTGATTTAATATTATCTGGAGTAAATATTGGAACCAATACTGCAAATCATATAGCATATTCGGGCACATTAGCAGCTGCATTTGAAGGATCATTACAAGGAATAAGTTCATTAGCGCTTAGCCAAGCCTATGTCGATGAAAAGATGATTCCTTGGGAAGTATCAAAGAAATTTGCCCCTAATATTATAGATCAATTACTTAAGTTAAATGTTCCAAAAACAACTCTATTCAACATTAATTTTCCAAGTTGCAAACCGGAAAAAGTTGTCAAGGCGATAATGACTGAGCAAGGAAATCCATGCTTTTCAATAGATGCAAAAAAAGTTCCCAAAGATTCAGATTTAGCTCATTATAAATTAGAATTTAATGATCATCTAGAAAACCTGTGCAACAAATCTGATGCTTTTGCAATAAAAAATAATATGATATCGATTACACCAATTAAAACTAATATTACCGATTACGATTCCAAAAATAATATTGATATTCCAATTAAGATATAATCTAAAAATAATAAATCATGAATGTTAAAAACTACTTTTACACCCTTGATATGTATATTATTGTGAATTTATCGTCTGTAATTTGATAGTAAAGTTCAACAACAACTATAACAAGGCAATAGTCAATTTCTAACTAGATGTTATAATTAAGTGCAAAATTTTTATGGCAAAAAATATAAATTATATTATTTATTGTAAAATACATCTGCAAAAAATACATAAAATGAAAAAACCATCATAAATGTATAGCAAAATAAATATGATCCTAATATTGTTAAAACCATCTACAGTCATAATGGTAACACGATCAGCAGATTCATTTACGCATAACTAAAAAGTCTTAAATATACTTCTCATGAGATAAAGTTGAAGCTTCACCAGTCTTACTAACAGTAACAAGCACACTATAGCACTAATGTATTTGCCATTAAATATTCTCACAAAAAGGAATTGCATCAATAAAATCATCTTTTATAAACGGCATAATAAAAGCAAAAATAGAACTTTAAAGCATAAAATATTCCTAAATATAGTTTTAGTAATATTAAAATATAAATATGTAATCTAAAATTATATTTTAGATATTCAAACGTTTATAAGCATCTTTTTATAGATATAGATAAAAGTAAAAAATATTTCATTTTTTATAATTAAACATTATTTATAAAAATGGAAATATTTTATATAATATATTAACTATAATTATCATTAAAACACATCAAAGATGATTATAATATTTGTTTTAATGATGCGTGGACTATTACTATCCCTTTATGTTAAATGCAATTTTAATATTGAAGATAAATACAGCGATGGGAAGGCAATAATAGTGAACTTAGTTTGCAAATTCATAAATAGTTTGTATTCGTCTCATACTAATCGCTTCATACAGATAATAGTTGCAATTATATCTATATTTTATAATCAAAATGCATCCGCTGAACCTGTAAAAGATTATAATTCACAAATAAACAAAACTCATCCAAAGCCACAATTTTTATTTGATCTTTATAAAAATTATATAAAACAAAAAGATCAAAAAAAAAAATACATCATATTAAAGAAAAAAGAAAAAATAAAGTTATTACCAAGATAAATACTAAACGAAATAAGAAAAGTAATCATACTTTAAAAAATAACATATATCCATATTTCATGATACCAAGGGCTCGAACAATTAAAAGTACTAATGATCTTGACAATAAAAATAATCCTAAAATTATATCTGATAAAAATCATGTGATAAATAGCTATTCAATAGAAAAAACACCCAATGATATTTCAGATAAAGATCAACAATTTACAAAATATATTTGGCCAATTATGAGTAATAAATTTACCTTTTCTAGAAATAAAAATGGAATAGATATATTCACCCCACCTGATACACAAATAAAGTCAGCAAAAAATGGTATTGTAATTTATGCAGGAAGTGATATTAGAGAGCTAGGAAATACAGTTGTGATATGCCATAATAATTCCATGTCAACCGTATATGGTCATTTAAATGCTATATATGTTAAAAAAGGACAAAAGGTTATCAGAGGACAAACGATTGCACTTTCAGGAAATAGTAAAAATACAAAAAAACCTAAATTGCATTTTGAACTTAGAAAAGATATTGTAGCAATAGATCCCCTAGAATATCTCGATCCCAAGCATAACTTGAAGTAAAATTAAAAATAATATTGCTTGTAATTTTACAATATTATAAATTAAGTATTTTTGAGTTTACTATTTTTAAGTTATAAGTATTATAAATATATTGATAGACAAGATAAAAGATTAATACTATGATATCAGTCATTTAACACAATAGATCATGCTGAACAAATGGTTTTTTCTTGCATATTCTTTTTTTTATTTTGATAGAGATTTTTTATGAATTTTTCTGATATTGGCCTAAGCCAGAAAGTTGTTTGTGCTGTATCAGATGCAGGATACATTCATCCAACCCCAATACAAGCTAAAGCTATTCCTTTAGTTCTTCAAGGACACGATGTATGCGGAATAGCGCAAACGGGTACAGGTAAGACGGCATCTTTTGTATTACCAATGCTTACACTGCTTGAAAAAGGTAGAGCTCGTGCTCGTATGCCTAGAACCATTATATTAGAGCCTACAAGAGAACTTGCCGCACAAGTTGCAGATAATTTTGAAAAGTATGGCAAAAATTATAACTTGAATATCGCTCTTCTAATAGGTGGATTTCCTCTTGAAAAACAAAATAAAAAATTAGATAGAGGCGCTGATGTATTGATATGCACTCCAGGTAGGGTACTTGATCATTTCAATCGAGGAAAATTGTTAATGAACAATATTGAAATACTGGTGATTGATGAAGCAGATAGAATGCTTGATATGGGCTTCATTCCAGATATTGAAAATATTAATAACTTAATACCTTTTACACGCCAAACCCTGTTATTTTCAGCAACAATGACAGAAGAACTTCAGAAAGTATCTCGTAAATTTCTTCAAAATCCCAAATTAATTGAAGTTAATTCACCATATTCTACTGCTGAAACCATAGAACACTGCTTTGTTGCAACACATAATCAATACTCCAAAAAATATCAAATATTGCAGCAATTAATTCGCGATCAAAATGAAATTAAAAATGCGATTATATTTTGCAACCAAAAAAAAGATGTGATATCCCTATTCCACTCGCTTGAGAATGATGGTTTTTCTGCGTGCTCCATTCACGGCAATATGGATCAAAGATCACGCATGAGAATATTAAATAGCTTTAAAGAAGGAAATATTAAGCTAATGGTTGCCTCTGACTTGGCTGCAAGAGGACTTGATATTCCCGATGTTGGACATGTATTCAATTTTGACGTTCCAACTCGTGCTGAAAATTATATCCACCGAATTGGACGCACAGGACGCGCTGGACGCACAGGAAAAGCTTTTACACTTGTAACAAATGAAGACGATAAGTATGTTACTGACATTGAGGATCTTATAGAAAAAAAAATTGGATGGCTAAATGGAGATCTATCAAGCTTATCCTCGACTTCAGAAAACAAAGAAAAAACAAAACAAAAACGTTCTAAAACAACAAGAAAACCCTCATCTATTCCTCACATAAGGAAAAAACAAGCTATATATAAATCATCAAATAGCCACTTAAAAACAAATTTTTCAGAAACAGGATGCAATAATAATAATCAAGAAAATGAAGTTGATTGTATAGGGTTCGGAGAAAATATGCCTGATTTCATGCAAGACAGGGCAAATAAAAATTGAGCATTACTTCTCACATAATTATAATAAAAATCAAAAAAATCTAAAAAATTTTATATGATTTAACATCATAAAATAAAATTTACTTTAATCCCAGATATCATATGAATCAATTTATGTTAATCTTTATATAGTTGACGAAAATAATGATTTTATCAAGGAAAACAAATAGTATTAAAAAAGAAGAAAATCCAAGATGCCTGTATAATGAAGCAGAATTAGAACAAATATTATATCGTTTTTCTTTAAAGTGGCCCTCTCCAAAAGGTGAATTGGATTATATAAACCACTTCACATTATTAATAGCGGTATTACTTTCAGCTCAATCCACAGATGTTATCGTCAATAAAGCAACGAAATCACTATTTGATATAGCTGAAACACCAGAAAAAATGCTTTCACTCGGAGAAGAAAAAATTCGCAATTACATAAAAACTATCGGAATATATCGCAACAAAGCAAAAAATATTATTTCTTTATCTAATATTCTCATAAATAAATTTAACAGCAAAGTACCACAAAACATGGAAGAATTAATGATACTTCCTGGAATAGGCAGGAAAAGTGCTAATGTAATTTTATCAATGGCTTTTGGAATGCCAACAATTGGAGTTGATACTCATATATTTCGTATTGCTAATAGAATAGGATTAGCACCAGGCAAAACCCCTGATAAAGTAGAAAACTCATTGATGAAAATTATTCCTAAAAAACATATATATCACGCTCACTATTGGCTGGTACTACACGGACGATATACTTGTAAGGCTCGCCAACCAAAATGCCAATTGTGTATAATATCTGATATATGCAAACAAACACAGTTTAAAAAATAATTTTCAAATAATATCCCTATGTGGAATTAAAAGAGTTTAATGCCAAAATATTATAACTATCAGTCTATCATAATTTTTAGTATCATATAATCAAAACTAATATTTAGCATAATCTTACCAATGGAATATAAAAAATTGCTAATAAAAATACCAAGTTTCATATTTATTTTATAAACTCAATATACTGCCATATTGATATTAAATATTACAAAAACATAATGAATTACAGTTTTTTAATTATAATATAATTGAAAAACTAAAATATAATATATTTATATTGATATAAAAACTAGCATAGTAATTTTTTATAGATTTTTTTCAAAATATATGCCAATGTGCTATGATTATATCGTATTTAATTTAAGAATTATACAAAAATGTATGGCATCATAGATTGTTTATTATATGCCTATATAATAGGAGGCTAATTATGGAAAAATCAATAAATATTAGCAAAAAGGCTTCTATTCCCTTATATAAACATCTTTATCTGCAAGTGGTTATAGCAATTATCACTGGAGTTTCACTGGGCTATTTTTATCCGCAGATAGGCATACAAATGCAGTCTTTAGGCGAAATATTCATTAGTATAACAAAAATGCTTATAACGCCTGTGATATTTCTTACAGTTGCAACTGGTATTTCTCGTATGACCAATATGCAAGGGGTTAGCAGGATATTCTGGAAGTCAATGCTAGTATTTTTTATATGTTCAATGTCTGCACTTATTATTGGATTGTTTGTAGCAAATATAGCAAAGCCAGGAGCAGGAATGAATGTAGACTTGAGATCGCTAGATACGGAAATGAGTAATTCTGGGAATTACTCAAAACATGAAGAAACTTTTATAGGATTTATAAAAGGAATTATTCCTAAAACTCTTCTAAGCGCTTTGACATCTGGCAATATATTACAAACATTATTCGTAGCTTTATTATTTGGAATTTCTCTATCTTTAGTTGGAGAGAAGTCAAAAAATGTTAGGAATGCTTTGGAAGAAATGAATTTGCCTGTTTTTAAAATGGTATCGATACTAATGAAATTCGCTCCTGTAGGTGCCTTTGGATCTATGGCATTTACAATAGGGAAATATGGCTTATCTTCAATTTCCAACCTTATTTATCTAATAGTTTGCTTATATGCTACTTCTGCATTCTTTATTTTAATTATTCTAGGAATTGTAGCAAGATTATGCAATTTTTCTGTAATGAAATTAATATTTTATTTGAAGGATGAGATACTTTTGGTTTTTAGCACATCCTCATCAGAATCTGCATTGCCAGGATTAGTGAAAAAAATGGAAGAAGTTGGATGCCATAGATCAGTTGTAAGTATTACCGTTCCTACCGGTTATTCTTTCAATCTAGATGGAAGCAACATTTACATAACACTAGCAGCATTATTCATAGCACAAGCAACTAATATTGCCCTAAGTATAGAAGAACAAATATCTCTGCTTTTAATTGCAATAATTTCATCAAAAGGAGCAGCAGGAGTAACAGGAGCTGCATTTACAACATTAGCAGCAACTATAACTATGTTCCCAACATTGCCTATTGGAGGGATGACATTAATTTTGGGAGTAGATAGATTTTTATCAGAATGTAGATCTGTAACAAATTTTATTGGTAATGCAGTTGTTACAGTGGTCATAAGCAAATGGGAAAATAAAGTAGATCAAGATACATTAAATAAACATATAGGCATAAAATAAATATTTATTATTTAGGAGTTATTTTTCAAAATATAATCTTAGAGAATGTCATTGCTTCGTGTTATAATTTAATGAAATGTAGCCATAACTTTAAGAACGTTACTTATTTATCGTAAATATTTTTTATAATAAATATTAATAAAATTTTAATATTTAATAAACTCGTAATAAGATTTATTACTTATCTGCAATCATCAGCTAGACGCTATAATAGAAAACAATTCAATTTTATAGAATAAGTTAGTTAGATATAAATCATACTCTTAATCAATAAGAATATAAAAAACTTAATTAATCACGGCTAAATAAAACAGCCAGACATATAAAAAATATAACAAATAATAATAACAATATTTAATTGTAAACTGATGATATAGATAGATAGATAGATAGATAGATAGATAGATAGATAGATATTACGCATATATAATGTATATTTTAAGGATGAAACAACAAAAAATAAATTAATTATATAATAAAAAGATATAAAAAGTCATTGTTATTGATTATCAATATGTAAAAGTCCAGAAAGACAATTAAATGAAGAAAAAGATAAAAAACAAGAGCTAAACGTGACGTTGAAGCTGAGCAAAAACGTCTAGAAGATGAATCTGAAGCTGAATATAAGGCCGAGTAAAAACGTTTAGAATAAAATTATAAATATTAGCATAGGAAAATCACTTATTCGAAGGTATGTAACGTCACATTTGATAACTCCTGCTGAAAATACAAGTTAAAAACACTTGCATTCATCTAAACTGAATGAAAATGATACTTAATCTTTTTTGGATTAATAATAAATGGAAGGGAAAAAGGTATTTATATCTTTCCACAAATTATACTTATGATAAATAAACATATAGATATTATTTTTCATAATAGTTATTTAGCAGTTATTTACATTTTTGAAAGAAAAAGTTCAGCAAATACTTTAATTATAAAAAATAATTTAAATTCAATTTAGCTATACAACATTTGAAATTACATAAAATTATTATATCATATTACAATCTTGTTATTCAATATAAACAGTCAATTATAGATAAAGAGCATCAAGCATGGATTAACTATTACGATGTAAATTTTCTCATTTCAAATAAAACTATAACGATTAGCGATATTATAAAATATTAAAATCATCAATTAATAAATCCTATTATTGGGCTCATATGACAATTAAATATTACAAAGTTGAATAAAATAGGAAAGTACTGTAAACTGTTTGTTAATAAATAAAATACTCAAATATTTTGGAAGGAATGAAATTATGAATATTACTTGTAATAGCTTGTCGTGTATATTAATTTTTATGATTGTTTTAGGAATTTCTCTTCATCTACTTTTTGATCTTTTAACAAAAAGAAAGAATAATAAAGAACAGCAGGAAATGTTAGATTCCGTTTATAATAAAAGCAATAAAATTGATTTAAAAAATAAATAGTATGTTTAATTATCTTTGTTTGGTAATATCTAACTTATAAAATATTGGACTTATTACAAAGTTTATTTAGTATCGGTATTAATGGCAATGAAAAACAATAATTTTACGCAAATAGAAAAATTGCGACTAGCTATTAATATCTTTCTATTTTTTGGAAGTGTTGAAGTTATTTGCTAGTTGAAGCGGCAATGATAAATGTAATTCTTTTTTCTTCATATAAACTATCTCTTATATAAACATATTATTTAATTTATATATTTTTCTTTATAAAACTAATTTATCAGAAAATGCAAAAAATAATAGGATAAAGTAGATAATAATATTATGGAGGATATATTCGGCTGCAGCACTTTAGTTAGTTTTTTACGCTCTTTTTATTTTTTTGATAGTATAAAAGATCTGTATAATAAGATCAACCTACAATTTCACTTACGGAAAACCAATAAGATATCTCTTCTGCCGCGGTTTTTAAAGAATCCGAGCCATGAATTGAATTCTCACCTATCGAAATACCATATTTTTTACGAATTGTTCCATCAGAAGCCTTTTGCGGATCAGTATCTCCCATAATTTCACGATTTTTACGAACAGCGTCCTCTCCTTCAAGAACCTGTAAAAAAACCGGACCAGAAATCATTGTTTGTACTAATTCTGCAAAAAAAGGACGATTCTTATGAACATGATAAAAACCCTCTGCTTGAGTTTTAGTCATCCAAACAAGTTTAGATGCAATGATATTTAATCCATGATCCTCTAATTTCTGTATCATACTGCCAGTTAAATGGCGTTTTACAGCATCAGGTTTTATCATTGAAAAAGTTCTTTCTACAGCCATATGTATACATCCTTTCTTTATATACTAACAAAACCATATATCATATAAATAAGATATTCTTTATTTATTTAAAACTTATATTTTTACTAAATTAAAATAACGAATACAGCATATATTATTAGATATAAATATATTGATATAGTAATTATAATTTTTTCCAAGTACCACTAGCATTATGATGAATAGTAGGTTCGTATCCATTATTTTTCAAACTAAGCAAATTCTTTAGAGCCCATTCACGATTCTCTTTATCGTTATAATCTACAATAAAAACTATCTTTTCATAATTACCAATATCATCATTACACATCAAAGCCTTGTCAACAAAGAAACGTATAGTAGATGAATTAGCATTATCTCCATTTACAGTCAAAAGAATAGGCTGAAAAGTAGATAATTCACTTTCTTCTCCTGTATCAATACCATGAGGCAGAAAACTATCTGCTTTATAATTCCATAAATACTCATTCAACGAGTCACGCACTGATTCAGAACCACATTGAACAGAAATTACATAATCCTTATTATAAATTTTATGTAATAATTTATAAAATTGAATTCGCCAATCATCATGGATTCGATAAAAAATAAATTCCGTCATTTCTCATAAAAACTTCTCACGAACTCATCTAATAAACGAACTCCAAATCCAGATGCCCAAGATTGATTAATATCGTCAGATTTGTCCCTCGTTGCTGTTCCAGCAATATCTATATGAGCCCAAGTAGTTTCTTGTACAAATCTTGCTAAAAACTGAGCGGCAGTAATAGATCCAGCGCCACGTTCTCCAACATTTTTCATATCAGCAAACTTGCTTTCAATCAATTTATCATAAGATTTCCCCATAGGCATGCGCCATAAAATCTCTCCTGTTGATAGACCTGCTGAAAGCAACTGTTCAGATAATGCGTCGTCATTAGAAAATAAACCTGCATAAACATTGCCTAAGGAAACAACGATTGCCCCTGTTAAAGTTGCTAAATCAATCATAACACATGGTTTATAACGATCATTACAATACCACAATGCATCTGCAATAATAAGCCTTCCTTCTGCATCAGTATTAACAACTTCAACAGTTTGACCAGACATAGATTTAACTATATCACCAGGACGTTGAGCAGAACCATCTGGCATATTCTCAACAAGTGCTAAAATACCGATAGCATTAACTTTTGCTTTTCTCTCTGCCAAAACTCTAAAAAAACCAGTAACAGCAGCAGCTCCTGCCATATCACCCTTCATTTCTTGCATAGAATTAGATGGCTTGATAGAAATGCCACCACTATCAAACACAACTCCTTTCCCAACAAAAGCAAGAGGAAGGTCAGATTCTTTGCCACCATTCCATTTCATAATTACCAAGTATGGAGGACGAACAGAACCTTGAGATACAGCTAAAAGAGCATTCATCCCTAGTGCTTCCATAGCTTTTTTATCAAGAATATCTACTTCTACCCCAAGAGAACTAAGTTGTTTTGCTTTATCACAAAACTCATCCGTCCCCAAAACATTTGACGGCTCGTTAACTAGATCTCGAGTTAGATTAACACCATTAACAATAGCGTTAATATCTTGCAAAATATGCTTAGTCCTATTAGCAATTTTTGTTATAATGGTGACAGAAGTTATGCCAGTTCGTTTAACTGAAGAGTCGCTCTTCTTTTTAGTAGTCTTATACTTATCAAAAGAATAGGCTTTCAACATGAAGCCTAGAGCAAAATCTCTGATTTGCTTTTCTGTTATAGAATACATGGGTAAATCGACAAATATTTCAACATTTTTCTCTTCTTCTAAAAGAGATACTGCATTGCCACCTTCTTTTAACCAAGAAAAGTCCTTGTCCCCATCTGGATCACCTATCCCCAAAACTACCAATCGATCTCTCGAACAATCCTCAGGAGTAAGAATATTTAAACTTGATCTGTATTCTCCTGTAAAATTCTTAACAGTTGCAGCACGCTTAACAACAGTTCTAAAATTAGAATATGAAAGTCCTGCTGCATCGGATGAATTAGTTTTTAAAAGAATCGCTAATCCTCCACTTTCAGTAGAGGGAATATCCGTAAATGCCAATTTTACTTCCATGATATTTAACTTTCCTTTTCTATCTGTAAATAATTGCGATAATTAAACAAATAAATATAAATTTTAAAAAAAATTTAGTTAAAATATATCGGCTTATATATACAATTAAGTATTATATAAACTATTTCCGATTATAATTTTATATGAGAACATCTACAATACTTACCATTATTTTTTTTAATACACATATTAACTAATAAAGAAAATAATACATACTTACAATAATATTATGAAATTATTTGAATTTTACATATACCGTCGCATATCTAGATATTTAATAATATCGTCATTATTTATTATATTCATTGGATGGACTGTACAAATATTGGATCATATCAATATTATTGCAAATAATACACAATCAATAATAATATTATTAAAAATATCATATATGATTTTACCGACTATTATACCAATAGTAGTTCCTTTTTGTTTTATAACAGCAGCAACTCAAATCCTTACAGATATGAATAATAATTCGGAACTATTAATCATTGATAATACAGGAACTTCACGTGTTATATTAATTAGACCTGTGCTATTTATTGCTGCTTTTTTGAGCATACTATTATTCATATCAAGCAATACTATAGAACCAAAATGCAGATTAGCTATAAATAATATACTCGCACAAGCGCAATTTAACCTTATATTTTCTCGCATTGAAGAAAATACATTAAATCATATTAATAGTAATCTTTACATAGAAATAGCCAAGCGTTACCCTGACAACACAGTGCAAGGAATTTTCATAGCTGATTCACGCGATAGTATGATAGATAAGATATACTATGCTCAAAAAGGACTAATAGATCTAGAAAATAAATCACTAATATTACAGAAAGGAGAGATACATAAAAGGAACCGAAAATCAAAAGATATATCAATAACTAAATTTGATTACTATAGTACAGATATGGAGACAATAAAAACCATCCCTATAGTAAATCCTAAAGCAAAAGAACAAAGTCTTTCATTTCTTTGGGATCATAATGCTGATGATAAAAATGAGTATAGATCAGAGCTACATCAAAGGCTAACAAATTGGTTATATCCTATAATATTTGGAATGATTACGATATTAGCTACAGAAAGAAGTGGATCTCTGCGTAATAGATCAAGATTACATCCTATATTTATATCATTTTTACTATCTTTTGGATTTTTTTGGGCTAGCGTATATATATCATCAAATATTGCAAATAACTATTCTTATATTCCAATATTATATTCGTTCTTCGCTTGTACATTCATAGTAGTACTATGTATGATGATAAAAAAACATACAAAAATATAGTAAAAGAAATCTCAATATGGAGATAATATGATGCTATTAGGCATTTTATGGCGTTATTTTTTCAAATACTATATGAAAATTACCGTATATTTTCTATCAAGCATTATCATATTGCTTTTCGTTATAGATCTGGATGAAATGAAGAGCCAAATGGATTGGCTTCCTGGATATAGTTCCTATGAATGTGTATTGCTAGTATTAACACGCATACCATTGATCATACAACAAACTATTCCTTTCATTATATTGATTATCAATATGATAACTTTTTTTAATATCAATAGAAAAAATGAAACTGTTATTACGCGTGCTATGGGAATTTCTATATGGCAATTTCTTAGCCCTTTTTTAATAGGATCTTTTATATTAGGAATGTGCATGGTATTAATTATCAATCCACTAGCAGTTTATGGAGAAAAAGTAGGAAGATCAATTGTAAAAAAATGGGCAGAAGAAAAAAAACACGTAACTATTCCTTGGGCACATATAAAAGATAAACAAAAAGAAATCTTCATAAGCGCAGATAATATATCTGAAAAAGAAAAGATTTTATCAAATGTTGTAGTCATTACTATTAATAAGGAAGATTATTCAATAATTAGGCAGAATGCTGAATATGCTACTATCGATCATAAAATGATTACATTAAAAAATGTCAATAATTACAAGCATGGATCTAATCCTTTATATATGGATTCGGTAATAATTAATTACTTCAGCAAAATAGACGTTTTTGATCAATTTAATGGGAAATTACAATCAGTTTCCTTATATGATGATATAAAAAATATCATATATGCTGATAAAACAAATACTTTTAATAGTAATCTATCAGAAACAAAATTCTATTTTCTAATAACAACACCTATTATGCTTATTGCAATGACGTTAATAGCAGCATCTGTTTCTTTAGAGTTTAACCGTTCAGGTAAACTTACAATTACCATGATATATGGGATAATTTCTGGTTTTATGCTTTATACTACATTAATAATTATGAAATCATTCGGCAAAAACGGAATTCTAATTCCTACAGCATCGGCATCAATTCCTATAATTTCTACAATATCTCTAAGTATATTAACGCTTCTTAGAAAAGAGGATGGTTGACATGAAATACCATTATATAGGTTTATCAGTTATAATAGTATTTCTATCTTTTGTTGAAATATTCGCAAAAAAAAAAGAAGATATATCCAAACAAAAAGAAATTAAATCAAATAACAATTATTCTAATGTATTAATATCTTCCGAAAAAATAATTCATAATCCTTCAATGAATACTACAATTGCCATAGGAAATGTGAAAATAGAATACGATAGATATCATATATCTGCTGATAAAGTAACATTTAATCACAATACTAAGAGAATTATAGCTAGTGGAAACATTAAACTAATTGATTCTAATAAATATCAAATATATGTAAAAAACCTTGATATAACTGATGATTTTAAAAATGGAATCATCAAAGAAATAACAATCGACACTCCAGATAAAACCTATATTTCTGCTAAAAGTGCGAAATTAATAGATGGAATTATAACAATTTTTAATCAAGGAACTTATACTGCATGTTCTAGTTGTGATACAAAAACAAGTTTCCATCCATTCTGGATAATAAAATCCAAGAAAACTATACTCAATAAAAAAGAACACAATATACGTATGGAAAAAGCATACCTAGAATTTTTATCTATACCAGTCGCATATCTTCCTTTTATTGAGATTCCAGATGAAACAGTAAAACGCAAAACAGGATTTCTTATCCCAAGATTATCATACAGTCCATCAGATAAAATATTTATTGTTTCAATCCCCTATCATATAGTCATATCCAAAAGTTCTGATGCTACTTTTACACTTAGTCCTCAGAGCAATATGGGAATTCTAAGTGAACTGGAGCTTAGAAAACGCTTTGCGATCGGGAAACATATATTGAATGCATCTTATATGTATTGGTTTTATCCTAAAATGCAGGATAAAAAATATGATGAAGCAAACATATCATCAATAGCAGAATTCCAATTAACGCCTCAATGGATTTTAGGATGGAATAGTAATCTACAAGCTAATATCAACTATTTTGACAAAAATTTAGAAATATTAAATAAGACAAAACAAGATAACGAAATCTATATCAATGGTATTGGGAGAAAAAACAATATAGGTATAAGTTTATCACATAATGACGAAAAATCGCCATATATTCATAAATATTATATACTGCCTTCAATAGATTACAAATATTTAGAACCGAAGTCTTTAGTTGGGGGAGAGCTATCTCTTACTGGTAATATTACTGCATTATCTAAAAAAGATAAATATATTATAGATAAAAAAACATCACCTACTAGTTATAGCTATTTAAACAACAGATTAACATTAGAAACAGAATGGAAACAAAAACTTATAGGGCCACTTGGAACAATGTTCATACCTCTAATAAGTTTAAGAGGAGATATACATTATCTTTCATTGGATAAAAACATGACAAGAAATAATGAATTGATAGCACGTGGCATGTTTACAACAGGATTAGAAGCAAGGTATCCAGTTGTCGCTATCACAGATAAGTCAAGGCATATTTTTGAAGGAATAACTCAATTATATTTAAGTAACGATGAAATAAATATGCAAGATATCCCTAATGAAGATTCAAAAAGTCTGGTGTTAAATTCTGCATCTATATTCAGCAGAAATAAATTCTCCGGTTTCGACCGCATTGAAGGAGGAACTCGCACTAACATAGGAATTAGATACGTGGGAAACTTAAAGAATAATTCCTTAATAATTAACGCTTTAATAGGACAGTCAATACACCTAGCGGGGAAAAACTCTTTTGCGTTTAAAGATGATATTGGAGTGGCAATAAACTCAGGACTGGAAGATAATAAATCTGACTATGTTGGAGCAATAAGTTTATCTACACCTTCTAATTTAATGTTATCTACCCAAGCTTTAATTAATAGAGAAGATTTCACATTGCGTCGTAGTGACGTAAATATTAATTACATATCTGATGCATTAGAATGGAATATAAACCACTCATATATGCCAAAAAACTCGAATTTGACGATTAATGATCCTATCAGCATTATTAAATCAGAAATGAAATTAAAAATAAATGACAACTTTTCTACAAAGGCATCATTAGGATGGAATACGAAAGATTCAGGGAAGATAATTGGACATTCTATCGGATTATCTTATCATAATGACTGTACTACATTTAATATTGTCTATGAAAACAATTCAAAAACAATGCAAGATTATAGAATTAGAGCAGATTTATCATTGAGAACTATAGGAGGTATCAATAACATTTAATATTAAATGCATATTCAATTATATGTTTTTAATCTATAAAATATTACTTTTATAAGACTAAATTAGTTTCGAAAAAATGATATATAAAAATTGGAGATAAGACATTGAAATGATATATAAAATAAATATTAAAAATAAAAAAATTTCAAAATTAATTGTATTATTAATTGCATCGACAATATTTACAGTCACACATAAATCATGGGCTATTTCCAGAAAAATATACATGACAGTTAACGAAGATGCCATTACCAATGGTGATATTTCAAAACGCATAAATTTTCTAAATATGGAGAAAGTAAACGGAGATCTTAACAAGATAGCCACACAAGAACTTATAATTGAAACTTTAAAAAAACAGGAAATGCAAAAAAATGGTTTGGCATTTAATGAAAATGCTATCAATTATTTATTCGAGAAAAAAGCTAAAGATATCGGATTATCAATAAACGAATTAATAAATAAGTTAGAAACTCAAGGAATTGGAGAAAAACATTTTAAAGAATACATTGCAGTACAAATATATTGGAATGAATTTATAAATAGAAACTTTCGATTTAATAATAGTGCTATAAAGCAAACAAATCCAAATAATCTAAAAATAAATAATGATATAAAAATAAAAGAATATATTTTAAAGGAAGTAACATTTGTAATACCCAATAAAAAAAGTGATAATACTGATTATATCAAACAAAAAATAAAAGAAGCAGAAGCTTCACGCGCTAAATTCCCGAAAGACTGTAGTAAAGCAGAAGAATTCGCATCTAAGATGGTAGACGTATCTGTTGGAGAAGGAAAACGTATTTTAGAAACAAATCTAAATCCTAAGGTTCAAGATCTTATAAAAAAAGCAAGTAATAATACAACTGATGTTTACATGACACAATCAGGAGTAGAATATATTGCTATTTGCAATGAACTAGATATAGGCGGCGAATTTGCTTTAAATGAAAAAATTAATTATCAAGAAATATCTAAAAAAATTGAAAAATATGAAGAAGAATATATTAAAAATATACGTAAAAATGCACATATAAGATTCTATAAATAGATGGATATAATGTATGAAAGAATCTTTTAATAAATTGCCTGTTGCCCTGACTCAGGGAGATCCCGCAGGAATTGGTCCTGAGATATCCATTAAAGCATGGTTTAATCGCAAAAAATTATCTGTACCTCCATTCATTTATATTGGAGATCCAGATATATTAATGTTTAGAGCAAAGCAACTTAATATAGATATTCCAATATATGAAACAGATTGCGCAAATGCCGTTGCGGTTTTCGATAAATACTTCCCAATTATAGCTTCTTCATGTGGATTAAAAGTCAGAACAGGAATACCTAATCCTGAAACAGGATCCAATACTATTATCAATATTGAAAAAGCTGCTTACCTTACAATATCGAGACAAGCGATAGCAATGGTGACAAATCCGATATCAAAGTATCTTCTATATAAAGAAAAATTCGAATTTCCAGGACATACAGAATTTTTATCTGAAATATCAAAAAAAATAACAGGCATAGCTTGTAAACCAGTAATGATGTTAGCCGGGCCTAGATTAAGAACCGTCCCAGTTACAATACACATACCGCTTTCACATGTTTGTAAATCTTTATCAAAACAACTTATCATAGAAACATGTCGTACAGTAGATGATGCGTTGAAAAAATATTTCAGAATCAATTCCCCTCGAATTGCTATAGCTGGTATCAATCCTCATGCAGGAGAAAATGATACTATTGGATCTGAAGAGCAGAAAATAATATCACCAGCTATTGAGCAATTGCGGAATGAAAATATGCAGGTATTAGGACCATTACCAGCTGATAGCATGTTTAATTTATCTGCCATAAAAAATTACGATGTTGCTGTATGCATGTATCATGATCAAGCTCTTATCCCAGTGAAGATACTTGATTTTGATAAAACGGTTAACATAACATTCGGACTGCCTTTTATACGTACATCACCAGATCACGGGACTGCTTTTGATATAGCAAAAGACCTAATTGCTCGAGAAGATAGTCTCGTCTCCGCCCTTCAAATGGCTGCAAAATTTGGACATCTGGATATTGATAATGATAATGATAATCAAAAATAAAAGAATACCATTAAAAAATACTATTGCTAGCCATAATATTATACCTCATAGAAGGATGGGGCAAAATTTCCTTATTGATTTTAATATACTAAAGAAAATTGCAGAATCTACAGGTACGTTATGTGGAGTTAATGTCATAGAAATAGGACCTGGACCAGGAAATTTAACTCAAATTATCCTCGAACTAGGAGCTAAAAAAGTCATCGTTATAGAAAAAGATCGACAATTTTTACCGCCTTTAGAACAAATTGCTTCAAAATATCAAAATAAATTAGAAATAATACACGGCAATGCCTTGCAAATAGATTTACAACAATTTGCAAATATGGAAGCGCCTATTCGAATAATTGCAAATCTACCATATAATATTGGAACTAGATTATTATTCAATTGGATTACTTCTCATATATGGCCACCTTTTTGGGAATCAATGACCCTTATGTTTCAAAAAGAAGTAGGAAAACGAATAATATCTAAACAAAATGATCATAATTATGGAAGATTAAGTGTCTTAACTAATTGGAGGACAAAATCTAGAATAATGTTTGATATCCCTCCTCAGGCTTTTTTCCCTGCACCTAAAATTACATCAAGCCTAGTTCACTTCATCCCTAATCAAACCCCTATTCATTGTAACCTAGAATATCTGAAAAAAGTAACTCAAGAAGCCTTTAGTAAAAGAAGAAAAACACTAAGACAAAGTTTAAAAGTATTAGGAGGAGAAAATTTATTACTAAAAGCGGGAATAGAACCAACTTTAAGAGCTGAAAATTTATCTGTAGAAGAATTCTGTCAAATCACAAATATTTATTCAAAAAATATAGATCTTGAGACAAAAAAATAATAAAAAGTTGTAGTTTTTATTATATAAATCCTATACTTTATGAAAAAATAAATTCTATATAAGCGATATAAACAAAAATTGAGATAAACTATAATTAATTGATTAACCCTTGGAAAAATTCTACAAAATACTAAAATAACATTTAAAACATCAATAAATGTATATTACACAAATAATGTATTATGAAAATTAGAAAATTATGCGAAAAAATAGTTAATCAAATCGCTGCTGGTGAAGTTATAGAGAGGCCATATATTGCTATCAAAGAATTAATTGAAAATTCCATCGATGCAGGATCAACATGCATTGAAACATCTGCTTATGGCGGAGGAAAATCATTCTTCCAAATTTCTGATAATGGTTGTGGCATGACGCCAGAAGAGCTAAAAATGGCAGTACAACGCCATTGTACTTCAAAAATATTTGATGATTTTTCAAATATTCGAACATTTGGCTTTAGAGGAGAAGCACTCCCTTCAATTGGTTCTGTAGCTCATCTCACCTTAATGAGTAGATCTTCTATAAATACAATAGGTTCACAGATTACTGTAAATGGAGATAAAATTTCTAATATTAATCCAGTAGCAATGAACAAAGGCACTATAGTAGAAGTACGTGATCTTTTTTTTACAATACCTGCAAGATTAAATTTTTTAAAAAGTGAACAGGTAGAAAACAACTTAATAACCGACCTAATAAAACGGATGGCAATTGCTCATTCTCCAATACGCTTTACACTTTCAATTAACAAAAATACTCGTTATAATATAGATGCTAGCAGTTTTGAAGAACGTATATATCAAGTTATAGGCAAAGATTTTCTTGACAACGCAATCGAATTAAATGAAATATCCCATGATATAGCCCTGCGAGGATATGCAGGAATTCCTACTTTTAATAGAAGTCAGCCTAATCAAATATATGTTTTCGTTAATGGTAGAATTATCCAAGATAAACTTATTTTTTCAGCTATAAGATCATCTTATGCGGAAAGTATTCCACAAAAACGTTATCCTGTAATAGTTTTACTAATAGAAATTGATCCTCAACAAGTAGATGTTAATGTACATCCTGCTAAATCTGATGTACGTTTTCGTAATCCATCCATGGTAAGAAATTTTATTATTAAAAGCATCAAAGAAACAATTTTCAATAATGGAATTGCTACTTCTTCTGTTCTATCTAATAAAATGATCAAATCTTTTCATAAATCAAATACAGAAAAATTTAATAATTACATATCTCAGCCTAAAATTATAACAACAGAAAACCAAGAGTTTAGATTTAGTGATGAAAATAATTCAGTTATAGATTTATTGGATAATAATATAAATAATTTTGCTGATGAAAATAATGTCAAACCAATCCAAACATCACATCAATACCTTGGAATGGCATGTGCTCAGATAAAAAAAAACTATATTATTAGTCAAAATAATGATGAATTAATCATTGTAGATCAACACGCGGCACATGAAAGATTAGTTTTTGAAAAAATGCGCCAAGATTTTTATAATGAAAAAATCACCTCACAAATACTGCTGATACCAGAAATAATAGACCTATCTGAGGTAGAATGCGACCTTATAATAGGACATACAGATACTCTAAATAGATTAGGAATAGCTGTTGAACGTTTTGGTCCTAATGCCATTGCTATTAGAGAAATACCCCTCATTATTCCCAAGAAAGATGTATCACAATTATTTCAAGATATTTTTAGTGAAATCATAGCAAATAATACAATCCATAGCTTAACTGATAAAATAGAAAAAATAATTGCAACTATAGCATGCTATACATCTATTCGTTCAGGTAGAAAAATGCAAATTAACGAAATGAATGAACTATTAAGACAAATGGAAAAAAATCCTAATAGCAGTCAATGTAATCATGGACGTCCAACTTTTATTAAACTTAAATTATCTGATATAGAAAAACTATTCGGACGTTAAAATAAAAATCATATAACATTTATAAACTAGAAAGAAATTTATTAATATGCACGATAAAACTAATGAAAATATGGATAAAGCTGTTCTCAATTATAAGGATGGAGAGTTTGAAATAATACTTCCTGGATCATATGTTATATGCGCCATATCAGGTGAACGTATACCCTTAGATAGATTATATTACTGGAGTGTAGATAGGAGAGAAGCCTATGCTAATGCAGAAATGTCTTTAAAAGCAGAAAAAATGCGAAAATAATATTAAGTAAGCAGAAAGCATCTTTTATTTCTAAAAAATATTACGCATAAATTATATCTACATAAAACAAAATTAGGTCTTTTTTGAAATATATCTCAACCAAAATAATTATAATTTAAAATGAAATAACTTAAGATATAGTTCTATTATTTTTTATGATGTTTTGCAAATTGTATATGATGATATAAAATAAAAAATATCTCATAGCTTTTAAATCTAATCCTGAAATGAAAGTGGAATATCTATTATGAAATATCGCATCAACGCATTATCAACCATCTGCTGAGACTTAGCCTTCCAAGCATCATAAGCTTTATCACGGCTGGAGAATATACCAACCAAATCTATATCATCAGGATTACGAATTACTTTTTTTGAAATTTCCTCTAATTCCCCTCCAAAAACAAGATATAGTACTTGTTTTTCATTATTAGATTTATTCATAACCCATACCTTTCCATCAATAATATTTATCTTAATTAATTAAATTATATCTGAATAATTACTATTATATACTTGATAAATAATTTTTAAATTTTTTAAAGTTATATTTAGAAGAAGCAAATAAAACCCCATGACTTACTTGAGAACGATTATAAGTCAATGACTTACCATCTATGCCAACTAATATTCCACCAGCACCTTCAATCAACAAATCAGCAGCGGCAAGATCCCAGTCATTTGCGTTTTGATTTACAATTAAAATATCTATCATACCACTCGCCACCATACATAATCTTAAACACAAAGATGATATAAAAGGAATTTTTTTAAAACTAACTGTATCCAATCCCTGCAGGAAAACATCGTTAGCCATAATCATTAAACATTTTTTTTCTTCAGGCAAAGCAATAGAAATTTTTTCCTCATTGCAAGTTGATTGATTGCCAATAGAAACAACGAATTCCTTTTCTAAAGCTGATGCGTATATAACACCAATAACAGGACGACCATTATGTACTATTGCAACACTTATACACCATTCTTTCTTACCCTGAATAAATCCTCTAGTCCCATCAATAGGATCGACTATAAAAATTGTTTTAAAATTCAATCGATCAAAGTCATCATCCATTTCCTCAGAAAGCCAACCATATGACGGACGCAAAGGCCTTAAGAAAGACTCAAGATAAGCATTAACTGCAATATCAGCATCACTAACTGGAGAAGATCCTCCATTCTTCCAACAGATATTAGGAGATCGAAGGAAATAACGCATTGCTATAGAACCAGCATTCTTAACAGCTAATCTCACTATATCAAGATCATCATTCCAATTGTACATAAATCCATATCCACAAAACATTTTTCATTAACGTTTATAATAGTCCCGACAAGTCAAAGATTGGATGGAATAGCACGGGAATAACTTACCCGATATAATACATAAAAAAAATTAAATTCAAATCAAAAATTAAATACTATTTATGTAACGAATATACCAAAAAAATGCATAACAAAATCAGATTTATGACATAAGCAGGAAAAGAGATAATTACATTTAAAAATAATATTAAATCACTTGTAAATTCAAATTAATTATCACTAAATCAAATTATTATCACAAAGAAAAATATAAATTAAAATAAATAATAAATTATCAATAAAACTATAAAATAGCATAAAGTGATAAAAAAATACTATAAATTTGATATTATCAGAAACATTAAATATGGATATATCATCAACATAATATACTTCAAAAAAATATTTAGTTATATAAATATGCTAACTTCTTATTTCATAACTATTTAGTTAAAGCTAAAGATAAGTAATATATTTTTATTTAATTATTTTTAAAAAAATTCTAATATATCACGTAGGATTATAACAGAAAAAATAAACTTGACTGTCGCCATATCTTCGATTTTGCAAAAGTTTAAAATCATCTCTAAAGGATATATTACTTCCTATATAATCTTCTACAATAACCAAAGCGTTATACTCTAACCATCCACCGTTATATACAATATTTAATGCTTTTTGAGCTAATCCTTTTCCATATGGAGGATCTAAATATAAAAATCTAAAAGGCTTTATATTTCCAATTTTGCCCAAATTTAAAATATTTATACAAAAAATATCACAATTACTTTCTACTCCCAATAACTCAGCATTCCTACGAATTAACCTAATACTATCAATATTATTATCAATAAATAAGACATGTCGACATCCTCTAGATAAAGCTTCAAATCCAATTGAACCTGTACCCGCGAACATATCTAATACACGACCATCATTTAATATTTCAGGATAAACATGAATAAGAATATCAAAAATGGCTTTTTTTGTCCGGCTATTGGTAGGACGAATAGACCTATTATTAGGACTATGTAGCAAACGTCCTCGAAATTTTCCGCCAACGATCTGCATTTTAATAACTTTTACTATTTAAAGGCTTATTTGCAGATGGAAGATAACGATTTTTCTTTACAGTAGAAAATTTATCTAGAATAGATGATCTATTCTTATTACGAAATGCTTTTCTACTTGTTCTACGATTAGATTTGCATTTTACAGAATCTTTAAACAAACCATTATCATCTAACTTTCTATCGCATGGAATTGGTGCATGAATACCTGGAGACATCCATACATTTGAAGAACGATTCCTACGCTTAATTAAAGAATTAACTTTAGTTTTCTTATTAAATTGATCATTTTTATTATTATTTTTTAATTTTTTTGAAATATTGATAGTTTTATCTACAGTCTCTACAAGCTTATCATCATTTTTAATAATTAAGGGCTCAAAATTATAAATAGGCGCATCAAAATTTACTCTAGCTTCGTTTGCAAGCTTAGATCCTAGTTGTTCAATCAATACTTTACTAGAAACTTCTCTTATATCTCCATCCGATAATTCTCCTAACTGAAATGGACCATAAGAAATACGAATCAAACGGTTTACTTTCAAATGCAAATACTCAAAAACATTTTTAATTTCCCTATTTTTACCTTCACGTAAACCAACTGTGCACCAAATATTGGATCCCTTTTGAGAATCAATAGTAACGTTTATGCCTCTATAGCAAACTCCATTTATTACTATTCCTTCTTTTAATTCATCAAACTTAGATTGATCTATTTTCCCATAAGCACGCACACGATAGACACGCAACCATTGTGTAGTAGGCAATTCAAGAACACGAGATAATCCGCCATCATTAGTCAGAAGCAGAAGCCCTTCTGTATTTATATCTAGGCGGCCAATAGAAACAACACGTGGCATATTAGAAGGCAAATTATCAAATACAATATTACGACCTGCAGGATCAAAATGAGTCGTAACCAATCCTATGGGTTTATAGTAAAGCCATAAACGCGTCCTCTCTGCTGCCCGCAGAGGCTTATCATCAACTTCTATATAATCATTAGCCGTAACATTTACTGCAGATCTTTCCAAATAAACTCCATTTACTTTTACTCTTTTTTTGTCAATCATTCGTTCTACTTCACGCCTAGAAGCAACACCAGCACGTGCAATAACTTTTGAAACTCTTTCAGATGGAATCTTTTTTTGTACGTCTTGAATATTTTTCAAGTATTAAATCTCCTATGAATAATTTTAAATATATGCTTGCTAATAATTTTAAGATAGAATTAGCATACTTTTACATTATTATGTATTATAATGCATTTTTTACTTAATCGCTATTGATCTGAAGCAATTATGACTCAAAAAATAAACTTTATGTCCATTGCTATTGAAGAAGCTCTAAATGCTGCTTCAAAAGAAGAAATACCTGTTGGAGCAGTCGCCGTTCTGAACAATAAAATTATTGCCCGTGCAGGAAATAGAATACGAGAGTTAAAAGATATCACGGCACATGCAGAAATATTAGTAATTCGCATGAGTTGCGAATTATTGTCTAAAGAAATATTGCCAGGAGTAGACATATACGTAACATTAGAACCATGTACGATGTGTGCAGCTGCAATATCTTTTGCACGTATCCGTAGACTTTATTATGGATCGCCTAATCCTAAGGGTGGAGGGGTAGAACATGGTTCACAATTTTATAAACTGGCAACATGCCATCATAAACCAGAAGTATATTCTGGAATAAACGAGATTCGTAGCAAACAAATTATTCAAAATTTTTTTAAAGAAAAACGCTAAAATATTTTTATAAAACTTATCAAAAAATTATTGTCTTATTATAATTTAATATATTAACAAATTAGTTGTTTGTATTAAATTATTAGGCATATAAATAAATTTAAAATTAAGATAATATTAAGAATAACACTAGGAGAAAATATTGTCATATAACACATTTGGGCATCTTTTCCGAGTTACAACTTGGGGAGAAAGTCACGGTGAATCTATAGGATGTACTATAGATGGATGCCCTCCCAATATTAATTTTCTTCTTGATGATATACAATATTTTTTAAATAAACGAAAACCTGGATCGTCTCAATTTGTTTCGCAAAGAAATGAACCTGATACCGTAAAAATATTATCTGGAGTAATTGAAAAAAATGAGCAAAAACTTCTAGTCACTACCGGAACTCCAATTACAATCATTGTTAATAACATTGATCATCGTCCCAATGACTATCAAGACATATCAACTAAATACCGACCAGGACATGCAGATTATAGCTATAAAATCAAATATGGAATTCGTGATCATAGAGGAGGAGGAAGATCTTCAGCAAGGGAAACAGTGGCACGAGTTGCAGCTGGCGCTATAGCACGTAAAATTATACCTGGAATTTCTATACGTGCAGCATTAATACAAATTGGACCACATAAAATTAATCGTAATAATTGGAATTGGGATGAAGTAGATAATAACCTCTTCTTTTCTCCAGACAAAAAGATTATTCCTATATGGGAAGAATACCTAGGCTCAATAAGAAAAGAAAAATCATCAGCTGGAGCCATAATTGAAGTAGTTGCTGAAAACGTACCAGCAGGATTAGGAGCTCCTATTTACGGTAAATTAGATCAAGATATAGCAGGATTATTAATGTCTATTAATGCTGTAAAAGGAGTAGAAATAGGAGAAGGATTTCAATCTGTAGATATGAAAGGTGAATCAAATGTTGATTGTATGATAATCAATGAAAAAAAATACCCATCTTTCCTATCAAACCATTCTGGCGGAATTTTAGGAGGAATATCGACAGGACAGCCAATAATTGCAAGATTTGTAGTTAAACCAACTTCTTCAATTCCTATAACACAAAATTCCGTTGACGAAAATGGAAATAACGTCTCAATAAAAACTAAAGGTAGACATGATCCCTGTGTAGGTATACGAGCTGTACCAATAGGAGAATCTATGATAGCATGCATTCTAGCAGATCACTATCTGAGAGATAGAGGACAAACAGGAAAAAAAAGATATGGGATAAAAGATGATACTTAATGAGCAATATATCTCAGATATAATAAATTGTTTTCAAAAAGGCGATATTATCATAGTAACTGATGAAAAGGATCGTGAAGACGAAGCAGATTTAGTACTTGCTGCAACACACTGCACTCCTGAAAAAATGGCATTCATTATTCGCCATACCTGTGGCATTGTTTGTGTTCCTATGCCTTCTCAAAACGCAATTAAACTTGGCTTCAATCCGATGGTATCAGAAAATGAATCAGTTCATAAAACTGCATTTACCGTATCTGTTGATTCAAAAAGCGGAATTACAACAGGCATATCTGCTGCCGATAGAACACATACTATAAAAAAAATAGCTGATCCGCAAAGCTCTTCTTGCGATTTTTTACGACCAGGGCATATATTCCCACTGATATCTCAAAGTGGCGGAATAATAAATCGTCCTGGACACACAGAAGCAGCTGTCGACTTATGTAGAATGGCAGGATTACCTCCAGTAGCGACAATCTGTGAACTTGTTAATGATAATGGCACTATAAAAAAAGGTGAACAAGTTATCAACTTTGCAAAAAAATATGGATTAAAAATTATATCAATTGCAGAGCTTATTGCTTGGCGCAAAATAAAAGAAGTATAATTTATAAATTTATACTATGTATAAAAAACACACATAGTTTTCTTTAATATCCATAAAAATAATATATTAAAATTACAACAAAAATTTATAAAAGTTGATGATTTATATTATATTTAATATTTGATAATGTTTATTCTTCAACTTTGGATCTAGTTAAATACAGCACTTTTGTTTGCTATAATAATTAAAAAATAATACGTTATAGCAAAAATATAAGATAAAAAAGATAACTCATAGTATTTATCTTTGATATCATAATACAAAAGAATAGTATGAAAAAATGTATTTTTCTAATGATTTTACATCTATAACACAATCAAACATCAAAACAGAAAATAACGAGAATAGGTATACTATTGAAAATAAGAATAGCTTTTTTATAAATCCTGTACTTTGATCTTCTTTGCAAAAAAAAGCTGTACGTAATGCATATAAAATAAAATTACTACCTAAAAAAAATGCAATAATACCGTATATAATACTTGCAAAACCAAGAACTGTTGGAAATAATCCGAAAATAGCAGTTAAAATCGTATATATAAGAATATATATTTTAGTCATCTTATCTGTTTTTACGTTTGGCAACATTGGAATATTCGCTGCAGCATAATCATCCTTACATAGCAATGCTAATGACCAAAAATGTGGCGGCGTCCAAAAAAAAATGATTAAAAACATAATAAAGGGTTCTAGAGATATACTACCAGTTACAGAAGACCATCCTATCATCGGTGGAATAGCTCCAGCTATACCTCCTATTACTATATTTTGTGGAGTAAGACGCTTTAAATATATTGTATAAATCACAATATAAACAAAGATAGATAGAAATATTAATTTTGCAGCAACCCAATTAATTGCAAATCCCATAATCATGACAGAAAAAATTGCTAAGGCAACTCCAAATATCAGAGCTTCCCCCTTAAAAACTTTACCCATAGGAATAGGACGAGATGATGTACGCTGCATAACATGATCTATATCAGCGTCGTAAAACATATTCAAAGCGCCAGATGCTCCAGCGCCTATTGCTATAGCTATAATACTAATAATACCATTTAATAAACTAATATGTCCTGGCGCCAAAACAATACCAACAAGCGCAGTATATACTGCCAAAGACATAACACGTAGCTTAAGAAGGCTAATAAAAGATATAAACCTCCTCCAATCAAAAAACACCCTTACCAGCTCCTAAATAAGATATAGTCAGAATAACAATTAATAATAATAGCTAGCTATTATATAAAATATCCAATAATAATAATCAAATAATAGGGAATAAAAAGTATCTGTGTCAGAACAATAACATATATCTAAATCAACACCACTTCTCATTGGTGAGAATATAATAAATTATATAAAAACTAAAAAGAAACAAAAGCTAAATAAGACAATATTCTGCACTAATTATATTACAATATAAATTATAAATATAGCACCACAAAAAATAATAGAATAAAACATCACATAGAATACAAAAAGAAATAAAATCGTCATTACTAATTTATTTAATGATCAAACATATAAAAGTAACACACTGATTAGCAAAACTATTTACTAAATCATATATACTTAGAAAACAGCTTTATATAGAGAAAACTTCTATGCATAATTTTTACATCAAAAAAATTGTTATTACCTTAATGCTTAATAATCACAGCAAATTTAGACAGGCGATAATTTTAAAAAATCAAAATAAGGCAATGAAAATTTCATAGTATGATCAAAACTAATTGACATCGCCTTTTTGTTATAGCCTAGGAATACACGCGAACTAAATATAAAAGCATTAATATTAAAACATAAAATAATATATTATTCTTCTTTTATAACAAATACTTGACGTCCTCGATAATATCCTGTCTTCATATCGACATGATGAGGACGCCTTAGCTCACCTGATTTTTTATCCTCCACATATGAAGGACGGGTTATAGCATCTGCAGACCGACGCATGCCTCGTTTGGAAGGACTAGTTTTTCGTTTAGGTACAGCCATGTAAAATACTCCACATTCGTTACACAATTTAAAGATATTTTTGAAAAACCTAACATTATAGATACATCAAAATATTATCAAATCAATTTTCAATCTAATCTAATACACTACCAAAATGAATAGCAATATAAACGATCAAACAACCTCATAAAAAAATCATTATTGCTAAATTTGCAATATGCATAAAATAGCAATTTTATATTAAGCAATCGAATTGTGCAATTTAAAAATAAACATAAGATTTATATTACATATTTATTACAATATATAACTAATCATGCTATAATAGTATTTGTAATCATATTGAAAAACAGTCAACTTTTCTATAGCCTATAAGCTGATAGATTGATTTTTCTAAATAATATCACTTCTATATTAAGTATTGTGAATGAGTCACCTCTATAATCAAAAAAATTTGCTACTAAAAAAATCCAAAGAAATACTGCAAAAAGATACCCTCCCCGGAATCATATTGATCATTGTAGCTATCACAACACTGATGGTAGCAAATATATCGTTTTCTTCCCAGTATTATTTTAATTTTTTACAATTCAAAATTAATGATTTGACAGTTAAATATTGGATTAACGACATATTTATGACATTTTATTTTTTAATGATTGGATTAGAAATAAAACATGAACTCGTAGAAGGAGAATTATCAAGCTGGAAAAAACGATCTTTACCTGGACTAGGAGCAATAGGAGGCATAATTTTGCCTGCTCTTATATATATATTTATTAATAGAAACACAGAAATTGCTATCAAAGGATGGGCTATCCCCACAGCAACAGACATCGCATTCACACTCGGAATATTATCACTAATTGGGTCGAATTTTCCACCTTCACTCAAATTATTCTTTACCGCACTAGCAATTATAGATGATTTTTTCGCAGTAATTATTACTGCAGTTTTTTATACTAAAAATATTGATGTATCTTGCCTTAGCATTGCAATAGCCATAATATTTTTACTTATTGTATTTAATAGATTGAGAATATTTAGCCTGACATTATATGTATTATTTGGAGCAATATTATGGCATTTTATGTTTAAATCTGGGGTTCATGCAACATTTTTTGGGTTTATATTTTCCCTTGTTTTACCTTATCAAACTAATAATTGTAATGATAAAAACAAATTATCATTTTACTTTTTAGAAGACATACTAAAATATTTCGTGAATCTTCTGATACTGCCAACTTTTATTTTTATCAATGCGGGATTTTCTATATCTATAATATCCAATATAAGTATTTTTGATCCCGTAGTATTAGGGATAATGATGGGGCTGTTCATTGGGAAGCAGGCGGGTATTTTTTTATTTTCATTTATCGCAGTGAAAATTGGAGTAGGAATAATGCCTAAAAACTCCAATTGGCATCTAATATATGGAGGATCGGCTCTATGTGGAATAGGCTTTACAATGAGCTTATTCCTGACCTTATGCTCTTTCCCGCAATATAATGATTTACAGGAAAAAGCAAAATTAGGCATTATATCAGCATCTATTGCTTCAATAATATTCGCATATTTTATATTAAGAGCAGCAAAATATAAGAAAACATATCTCAAAATATAGAATTTATCATTAAAATCTATCCTGCAAATGCACGTTCTATAACAAATGTTCCAGGCCTGCTATTAGATCCTTCTATAAACTTTTGATTTATTAGTATTTTCTTCATATCAGCAATCATAGAAGGAGATCCACAAATCATTGCTCGATCAATGTTAGGATCTAAAGTAGACACACCAATATTACTATAGAATTCACCTGACAAAATCTGATTAGTAATTCGACCTTTATATAAATAATCTTCTTTAGTAACTGTTGTATAGTGTTTAAGTTTTTTACCAACTAATTGATTTAAAATCTCATTTTTATAAATGTCTCCCACCACATCTAATCCATATTGTAATTCAGAAATATACCGACAAGTATGAGTTATAATAACTTCATCAAATTTTTCATACGTTTCAGGATCGCGAATCAAACTCATAAAAGGAGCAATTCCCGTTCCTGTAGAAAATAAATATAATCTTTTACCTGGAATCAATGCATCTAAGACTAGAGTGCCTGTAGATTTCTTTTTTAACAAAATAATATCACCAGACTTAATATTCTGTAGATAGGATGTCAGAGGACCATTTTCCACTTTTATAGAAAAAAATTCTAATTTATCATCCCAACAAGGACTTGTCATCGAATAGGCACGACTGATATATCTTCCATCAACCATGAGACCAAGCATTACGAATTCACCTGATCTAAATCGAAACGTCTTTGGTCTAGTTATACAAAAATAGAATAATCTATCTGTATAATGCTTAACCGATATGACAGTCTCACTGTAAAAATTTGAAGTAGTATTGTTCATTATTTTTAAATACCAATCCCTAATTACAATTATAAATTTTACATAATATACTAACAATCAAGATGGGGAAATAGATAAATCTCCTAAGATATATTATATAAATTAAGAAAAAACATTAATATTATGAATAACTAGCCACATATATTAATACAATATATAAGTATATTTTAAATAATATTCACAAATATAAAAAAATACAGAGTTACTCTAATAAAATATTGATAATAAATTAATTCTTATAAAATAGCCGTATAAAAATAATTAAAAAATCGTCTGATTATAAAAATCAGCAAATTGTATACGATGCTGCAATATATTCAAAAATATATAAATATTATATTTAAAGACTTTAATAACTTAGTAGATAGATAAATATTGTAATGTATTAATCAATAAAATATTATAAATAAATATCAAAACATCTTATAATAAGCTGCAGCACTCCTTTAAAAATCAGGAACATATAAAATGTTATGGATTCCTTTCAAAAAGTTAATATAAAGAAACCAATGAAAGACAAAATGTATGTTACCTTATTTTACAAGTGAAAAGCCATATTTGGATATAGGAGAAATATGAAAAAATTTATTTAATCTAAGCACATCCCAGTATGATATCTCACTTGACTGGAGAAAAAAATAGGACGCCAGTTACAACTCGGTCGTTTCAACCAAATCCTTCACTGCAAACAAGTCGGAAATAAACCCAACTTTAAAAGCATAAAATGAAAATCCATTGAAAAAAATTGTTCAAAAAAGAGATGATCAAATTTTGAAACACTTTATTATATAAAATAAAATTACTAATACATTATAATAAGCATAATTAAAGCTTATATGTATAATTTTCATATTTTTATAAATATTATCCTAATAAAGCATTGTTATAAAAAGTAATAAAGGTATTGCATATTGGGACACAATGTTAATATCTATGCAAATTTTGACTTATAAAGCAAATATCTTTGGGAAATCTATTTTATGTTTATGTCATCAATATCCAAATTAACAAATTTGCATATCATAAGAATTTTGATAGTAGGTTTTACAGTTGTATTAATTTGCTCACTAGCGTTACAGCATATAGCGGGATATATACCATGCAAACTTTGCCTTCAAGAAAGATCACTCCATTTTTATTGCCTTTTAATAGCTATAATAGCTAGTTTTACTGCATATAATAATCGTCTATATTTGATTACATGCATACTAATGGGGCTAGTTTCTATAATTATGATATATAATATAGTTCTTGGAATTATTCATGTCGAAATTGAACTTAATATTTTATCAGCAGCAAATGCATGTATTATAAAACCCATGAATGAAGAAATAAGTGCTGAAGACCTATCATCAAGTATAGAAAATCAAGCAATTGTACCATGTAATAAGGTAAATTTAAACATCCTAGGTCTTTCCCCTGCAACTTGGAATATAATATATAGCGTTATATTCTCCATTATATCTTACGTAGCTGCAATCAAAACATTTAGGAAAAGTTATCCCCATAAATGAAGTGTTAATAATCTAAATCATAAGAAAACAATACTTGATAGTATTATACAATAAAAAACTTATCTATTATTTTAATCGCAAGTTATAAATTGATACAAGACAGTTCAAATATCATCATAATCATAATTTTTTCGCCAATAATTTATCATTATAGAAGCATTAAGTTCAGCTCCAAAAATAAATATCACACCTAAAATATAAAGAAAAACCAAAAATATAGTTATAGAAGCAAGGCCTGCATAAATAGCAGAATAATTAGAAAAAGCAATAATATAATGCGCGAATAAAAAAGCTCCTACCAGCCAACTTATCCATGTAAAAATTATCCCTGGAAGTATACTGTAAATCATACGATTTCCTGCAGGCAAAAAAAGATGTACAAAGATAAGCCCCAAAAATATAACAAAAATCGTTCCATATACTCTTCCATTCCAAATTATTAAAAGAAAATTGCCAAATGAAGGAGAAAATTCTTTTACATACGCTAAAGCTAACGGAATATTAACAAAAACGAAACTTACAATAGTCAATATAAAAGCAGATAACAGAACATATCCAAGACTGATCAATCGTGTCACATACCAAGATCTCAATTCAACAACACGATATGCTCTATTAAGCGAGACACGCAATGCCTCTATGCCATTAGAAGAAAAGTAAGCTGATACCAATGCTGAAATTGTAAATAAACCTTTCTTGGGCATTGATAATACTTGCAAAATCTCATCTGTAATCGGTTTTGCAATCACTTCAGGCCAAGTACTAAACAAAACATCCATAACAGTAGCAACAAACTGATGCGCCCCTAGAAACCCTGCTAAATTCGCACCAAAAAATATAAATGGGAATATAGATAATAAAGTGGAAAGAGAAATATGACTAGCCATAGCCCAACCATCTTCTTCCATAAAATGCTCTATAGCATCAAAAACAATATCATAAATGATGCAAAAGTATCTCAACATATAATGCTACCCCATTAACCAGCATAAAATTACTAATAATAATTTTATTGATATAAAAAACATCATAATCATCATTCAAGCTTTAATAATATAAATACATAATTAAAACTACAATGAATAATTATTTTATTAAAACACAATACATAATTAAACTATCAATCTAATATACATTACTGTAAAAAATTGAATAATAAATTATTACAATCATATAAATCGAATCAGTATGGCTTTACTTGATATTGTATTTTAACTACAATAATACGATAAATTAATACATACTATATAATTAATCGCCATTAACTATCAATTTATATATGTAATTAATATCCATAAAAACACATGATATTATAAATTAAACGAAGCAAATTTATACTTAGCAAGCAAATATCAATTATCCATAGTGGAAACTACATATAATGAAAGTACTAGTACCCATTAAGGGGGTAATAGACTATAACGCTAATATACGCGTAAAAGTCGACGGATCCGGAATTGAAAAAGATAACTTAAAAACATTGACAAATCCTTTCGATGAAGTTGCTATTGAAGAAGCATTGCGGCTAAAAGAAAAAGTAATAGCAGATGAAGTAATAGCTGTTTCTATAGGAGCTTGCAAAACAGAAGAAATTCTCAAAAATGCACTAGCCATGGGTGCAGATAGGGCTATTTTTATTGAAAGCAAAGAAATATTAGAACCCTTATCAGTAGCAAAACTTTTAAGAGAAATAGTAAACCAAGAAAAACCAAAAATAGTTATAACCGGAAAAAAAACTACTGACTATGAATCAAATCAAACAGGACAAATGCTGGCGGCATTGATGAAATGGCCTCAAGCAACATTCGCTTCTAGTATAGAAATTGATAAATATAACGCAACTATTATCCGCGAGATGGGATACGGAATAGAAACAATAGAAGTTACTTTGCCTGCAGTTATAACAGTTGACCTAAATCTAAATGATCCTAGGTATATATCGCTATCAAATATGATGAAATCTCGAAAAAAAATCATTGAAAAAAAAATAGATTCTGATTTTTTGATTGATTTGAAACCTCATCTAAAAACTCTCAATTTTGAAGAAAATAAAATCAAAAGATCGGGAATAAGGTTGAATTCCGCATTAGAACTAATTGAAATATTAAAAAATAAACATGGCCTACTATAAAATGCCCATACTTATTCTAGCAGATTATAATCAAGATAATTTATCAGAACATACATCAAGAGTCATAACTGCTGCAAAGCAAATTGATCAAGATATACACGTTCTAGTAATTGGAGAAAATATCGAAGGAATTGCACGACAAGCATCTAAAATCAATGGAGTTACGAAGGTTTTAATCGCAGAAAATGCTATTTTTAGAAATAAAATTGCCAGCATTTTAAGTGATTTCATAGTATCTATCGCAAAAGATTATAGAACGATAATGACTTCATCTAATGCGATAGGAAAAGATGTATTGCCAAGAGTTGCAGCAATGTTAGATTGCATGCAAGTATCTGAAATTATTGAGGTCGTATCTCACAATATTTTTAAAAGACTAATACACGCAGGTAATGTGATACAAACCGTGCAAACAACAGATCCTTGTCAAATTATAACGGTTAGAACAACAGCTTTTCCACCTTCTCCTCAAAAGAAATTGCCAGCCCATATAAAAAAAATATCTACAGAAAATATGGATATTAATATCACAAATGTACGCTTTATTAAAGAAGAAAAAACTACAGATGAAGGAATAGATCTTGCTTCCGCAAAAGTTGTAATATCTGGAGGAAAAGCATTTGGATCAAAAGAAAATTTCCAATCAATTATTTTCCCCTTAGCAAAAAAACTTGGAGCAGCTATCGGAGCTACCAGAGATGCAGTAGATGCAGGTTTTGCTCCTAATGATTGGCAAATAGGACAAACAGGCAATACAATATCTCCAGAACTTTATATCGCAGCTGGAATATCAGGTGCAATACAGCATATATCAGGAATGAAAGAATCGAAAATTATCGTGTCAATCAATCAAGACGAACTTGCACCTATCTTTAATATTTCCGACTATTTCATAGTTGGAGATATCTTTGAAATTTTGCCAGAAATTGAAAAAAATATATAATTTATTTTTGATTTGTACAAAAAATATGATTAAATATAATTTAATATTAAAAACGATATAATTTAATTAAGATAGATTTAAGTGTAAAATATAAATATAAAGACGTCACAATACTATAAACTATAATATGCCAATTAACACTTCAAAATAAAGTCATTTTCCTATACTATATTTTGAAAAAATTTGTGAATATAGATCTATTATAAATAATGACTAAATAAAAAATATTTAGATGTATAGTTAATAACTTTATAAAAATAATATCATTATAATTTAGTCAAATTCAATTAGTATGAAATAGTAATATCATAATACTGATATATCATCATATATATCACGTAAGCTTATTATGATACTAATAAAAAAAGGCATTTATTGACTAAAATAAAAATGATTGTTGATTGCTGTAATATTTGTGGTCTATATACTATGAATAAAAATTTGGAATTTAGTAAAAACCATTAGTAATTTCTAATGTATTACCAATAATAAACATTATACCCCCCCTAATATTAAACTGGAGAGGAAATATTGAACAATAAAAAAAAATCTAACAAAATGTGGGGAGGCAGATTTTCTACTAGTCCAAGCTCGATAATGGATAAAATAAATGTTTCAATTGATTTTGACAAAAAACTTTTTGAACAAGATATACTAGGATCTAAAGTTCACGCATCCATGCTGGCTAAACAAGGGATTATATACCAAGAAGACTATATCAAGATAATAGATGGATTGAATACAATTCATAAAGAAATAATCAAAGGTTCATTTGAATTTTCACGGGAGCTTGAAGATATTCATATGAATATTGAAGCAAGACTTAGTGCTTTAATTGGATCTGCAGCTGGAAAGCTTCATACAGCACGTTCGCGCAATGACCAAGTAGCCTTAGATTTACGCCTATGGGTTAAAGAACGAACTATAAAAATAACAGATAATTTAATAAAACTACTATTAGCTCTCATTGACAGAGCAGAAGAACATTTTGACACTATAATGCCAGGATTTACCCATTTACAAACAGCACAACCTGTTACTTTTGGACATCATTGTATGGCATATGTGGAAATGTTCGGACGCGATATTTCTCGATTTCTTGATTCCATTGAGCGTCTTAATGAATGCCCTCTAGGAGTTGCGGCATTGTCTGGAACTAGTTTCCCCATAGATCGTCACTTGACAGCAAAAGAATTAGGTTTTAGAGAACCAACTAGAAACTCTATCGATACAGTCTCAGATAGAGATTTTATATTAGAATGTTTATCTAATTCATCCATTTGTGCTATGCATATGTCAAGATTAGCCGAAGAGATGATTATTTGGTCTACACCACAATTTGATTTCATTCGATTGTCGGATGCTTTTACGACCGGCTCATCAATCATGCCACAAAAAAGAAATCCTGATGGAGCAGAATTAGTACGTGCCAAAACAGGTCGAATAAACGGAGCTTTAATATCTATCTTAACAGTTATGAAAGGATTGCCACTAGCGTATTCTAAAGATATGCAAGAAGACAAAGAGATGATTTTCGATTCTATAGAAACCTTAGAAGTAATTACCTTAGCTATGACTGCAATGATAGGCGATATAAATGTAAACAAAAATAGCATGCGAAATGCTGCTGTTTCAAGCTATTCTACTGCCACAGATTTAGCAGATTGGCTAGTAAAAAACACTGATATGCCTTTTCGAGATGCTCATCATATAACGGGACTTGCCGTATCTTTAGCAGAAGACAATAAATGTGAACTTGCAGAACTTCCCCTAGAAATGCTACAGGAAATAAGTCCTGTATTTACTTCTGATATTTATAATATCCTTCAAGTTGAAAACTCTGTGTTAAGTCGAAACAGCTTTGGAGGAACATCTCCTGAAGAAGTAAATAAGCAAATTTTATATTGGCGTAATCATATCAACAGTATATATGAAAAAGTAAAAACATATGATATTCAATCATGTTATTAACGTTATGGAACATAATAATGAAAATAAAGCCACAAATGAGTATTTTTATCTATCTATTATTATTAAGCAACGCTTTATTACAAAGTTGTGGACGAAAGGGTGATCTTGAAATAAACAATACATCAAAAAATAACTGTATTAATTCATGAGTTATTTTGAACATTGTGAAGAGACTCTGCATGCGGAAGGAGTTTCTATTAAAAAAATTGCTCAAACAGTTAAAACACCTTTCTACTGCTATTCTACAGCTGCGATAGAAGATAATTATCATGCTTTCTCCCGTGCTTTTGCTGGAATTGATGTAATGATTTGCTATGCTTTAAAGGCGAATTCTAATCAGGCAGTAATCAAAACAATAACACGTTTAGGCGCAGGATTAGATATTGTGTCTGAGGGTGAATTATATCGTGCTTTATCCGCAAACGTCCCAGGAGATAAAATTGTTTTTTCAGGAGTCGGCAAAACAGTTGATGAAATTGATTTAGCTATTAAATCAAGAATATATTGCTTTAATGTTGAATCAGAATCAGAGCTAATTACTATTAGTCAACGTGCTGTATCCTTAGGGGAAACAGCTTCAATTTCTTTTCGAGTTAATCCTGATGTAAATGCTAATACGCATCAAAAAATATCTACTGGGAAAAAGGATGATAAGTTCGGAATACCCTTAACACAAATACGTTCTCTTTGCCGCTATGCCAAAACTCTAGCAGGAATAAAGCTGTCCGGTATTGATATGCATATAGGAAGCCAGATCAATCAAATAGAAGCTTTTGATAAAGCATTTAAATTATTACGAGAACTAATACAGCAACTAATTTCTGATGGACATAATATAAAACATATAGATGTTGGAGGAGGATTAGGGGTTCCTTATTACGATAGCAGGCCATCTCCTCCTTCCACTTATGATTATTCACAACTTATTAGAAAATATTTCGATGATCTAAAATGTAAAATTATTTTAGAACCAGGGAGATTTTTAGTAGCTAATGCCGGTATATTAGTAACACAGGTAATATCTATAAAAAATGCTGAAAATAAAACTTTTATTATATTAGACACAGCTATGAATGATTTAATTAGGCCTACACTTTATAGCGCTTATCATGAAATAAAATCTGTTGTGATGCCAGATGATAGTTGTTTACAAGTAAAAGCCGATTTAGTAGGGCCAATATGCGAGACCGGTGACTTCCTAGCCTTGGATCGCATTATCCCTCTACCTAAGCCAAGAGATCTTCTATATATCAATACAGCTGGAGCATATGGAGCTGTGCAATCAGGAACTTATAATTCCAGATTATTAATTCCAGAAGTTTTGGTAAAAGGCCATGAATTTCATATTGTGCGCCCTCGTAAAAGCTTTAAAGAACTTATAAATCTTGATTCTATCCCAAAATGGTTAAAATAGATGTTTTATCTGCTTTATTTATATTATATTAAAATATTTTCAACATAAGTGATATAAATCAGATTTAAACATAAAATTTGCATGTTTCATAATAAACAACAATTTTAAAGTATATCAAAAATGATATTATTTAGGAATATTAATCTGTCCTATATATCTTTTCGTATAATAAATAATAATAACGACAATATAAAAACTACGATTAAATAGTAAAATAACTTTATAATAGCTATAAGTCATCTCATGCTATTATTTTTGATTAATGATATTAAATAAATTAAAAATCGTAATGCAGATTAGACAAAAGATCGTACTAAATTTTCAACTAGAATGCTCCATCCGTCTATTAAAACAAAGAAAATAATCTTAAATGGTAATGATATTGAAGTTGGAGGTAACATCATCATTCCCATTGCCATAACTATAGTAGCAACAATCATATCAATGATCAAAAACGGCAAAATAATAAGAAAACCTATTTCAAAACTACGTCTGAGCTCGGAAATCATAAACGCTGGAATTAATACCCTATATTCAACCTTATCATTGCTTATAATATCTTTATTTTTTTTATTTCCAGCGGCCATATTCATAAAAAGCGATAAATCTTTTTCCCTAGTATTGTTTTTCATAAAAATCCAAAATGGTTCTGCAATATGTTTAATCGCTTCAATTTCAGTAATCTTATTACTCATCAAAGGCTTTACTCCCATTTCCATAGCACGATCCATTGTTGGAGACATAACATAAAAAGTCATAAACAATGAAAGACTTATTATAACAAGATTAGGAGGCATAGATGACATACCCATCCCTGTTCTGAGTATTGAGAAAACAATTACAAACCTGGGGAAACAAGTAACCATTATGATAAGAATTGGTACTATTGATAAAATAGTAAAAAGTCCGAAATTCCTCACTATCCAAGTGGAAACCGATATATTAGAAGGAATTGATAAAACTTCATGTAAAGACGATTGTGCAAAAATTGATTCTGGCACTAAACAATAAATTATAAATATCAAACATCTAATCATGTAATGATAAACGTCCTTAATATAACCGTTGATACTAAATTTTTTGATCGCAATCTTATTCGATCTTCAATATCATTTTTCAAATAACGAAAACCTTGAGGGCCTGATATTTGTTTAATAGAAACAGTACGTATATAAGCTATGATATCCTGTTGGATAAATTCTAATAAGGACTTATCAAGTATATCATTGCATATTAATGCAATTTCTAATCTGATCCAATGTTTAGGCGCATCAACTAAATTTGTTATGATAGGTTGGATGGGAAATATACGGTAATTAGGCCCATAAGAAGAATTATCACACTTATTTATATCATTAACACTAATCTCGTTACGATAAATTCTCCTAATAAATGATGTTATAATACCATCTTTATCAGTATTTGAAGAGAAAAGTAAAATTACATTACCACCTAACCAACCATATAATATTCCGGTTGCTGTTAATACTATGAAATTTTTCATAAAACTATTATAATATCCACTTTCATTCATATCAGTAATTATATAACAATCTGACATACATGGTAATTACGAAAACTATAGTGGTGAAAATTCATCTATTATACGTTGTCCAAGTGGCGCTTGCTGCAATGTTGTTGAACGTCCTATCCCACCATAAGAAATGCGTGCTTCAGCAATCTTATCGTACGAAATGCTATTTTGCGCATTAACATCTTGAGGACGCACTAAGCCAGTAACATTGAGAATACGAATTTCATCATTTACACGTACTTCCTGCGAACCACTAATAACAAGATTACCGTTATCTAGTATTTTGACAACAATAGCAGCTATTAAAAGTTCTAATCTTTCCGCTCTACTAATAGATCCCTTCCCCGCAGAAGCACTATTTGCATCATAATTTATATCAGCGTCCATACTAGGAGATTTGACCCCCAAGAAGGAAAATCCTCCTGATATTTTTTTGCCTATAGAATTATTACGACTACGCCCAGTCTTATTGTCAAAAGTAGCCTTATTATCAATCCTTATATTAACTGTTAAAATATCACCTACATTAATAGCACGTGAATCCTTGAAAAGAGCAGATTGAGAATCTCTCCATAAAGAATAACTTTTTTTTATAGGTCTATAGTTATTAAAATATATATTTGACAAGATTTTTTGATTATAATTATTTAAATCTGAACCTATGGGGCTCATACTGGGAATTCCGTAAAATTTAGAAAAAGTATTTCCTTGACAACCGAATAGCAAAGTAAAATTGACTAAAATAGCAAAATAATAAATAATAATCATGTCGATCTTTTCTATTTTTTAAATTTTAACATATTAGCCACTATACTCGTAATTATAGCTGCTGACTTGGGATCCATTTTAGACATAATTGAACTTGACTGACGTGTACTAAGTCTCATAAGAATATGAGAAGATATTTCAGGATCTATTTTCTCTAACTGAATGGCAGCGGAATCTGGATCCATTTTTTTGTAAATATCCAAAATGTTTTTGTTGTATGATGAAATAAAATCATCATATTTTCTAAACCACATGTAATATCCATTTTTAGTACTTTCTAATACTGAAACACGAGTTTCTATACTATTTTTAAGCTCTTCTAATACTTTTTTCTGCGATAAATAATTGCGCTTTCTGACTAAATCGGAAATATTAGTGCAATATCTCTGAATTTCTTTATCTTGCAGATCGACGCTTCCATAAATTTTGCAAATAAAACCTTGCATAAAGAAAAATATTAAGAAAAAAGTTATTAAAGAAAGATCTCTTATCTTATAAAAATATATAAATGGCAAAAGTATCATTGAATTATAATCTCTGACTGAAGGGCTCCTGCTGCTTTAATACCTTGTAGAACTGCTATTATTCCATCGGGTTTAATTCCTAGTTTATTCATCCCTGATACAAGACTATTCAAATCAGGTGCATCTATTATAGATGCATATCCTCCACCTTTAGACACTTGAATATCAGTATTTATCTGGGTAGCAGTGTTCCCTCCAGATAATTGATTAGGCTGAATTACTTGTTTATCTTCTATTATCTGTACCGTTAAATTACCATAGCTAACTACAACCTTAGAAATTTTGACATTCTCACCTATAACGATAGTACCACTACGTTCATTTATAATAATCCTAGCAGGAGTATCCGTTTCAACAGTAAGAATTTCAATCTCAGACATTAACCTAGCCAGATCAATAGCTGTCGGTTTAGAAACTTTTACACTCCTTGAATCACGTGCTTCTGCGATAGACTTATTAAAACGAGTTAAAGCATAAGAATTAATCTTATCAGCAATTCTAATTGAAGTAGAAAAATCTGGATTAAGTAATTGCAAAATAAGATTTGCAGAATCTCTAAATTTTAAAGGTATTTCCCTTTCAACAATGGCTCCATTCAAAATCTTACCACCCGTAGATATTCCTTCAATAAATGAAGCAGACTGACCTTTAACAAATATTCCAGAAACAATTACAGATCCTTGTGCTACTGCATAAGTATTACCATCAGCACCCATAAGAGGCGTCATTACTAGAGTTCCACCTCGCAATGAAGAAGCATTTCCTAATGAATTGATAGATACGTCTATACGACTGCCAACACTCGCAAAAGGAGGTAAATTAGCAGTAACCATAACTGCAGCTATATTTTTCGTCCCTAATTTACCTCCTTGAGTAGATACGCCAAGGTGCTGTAATACAGAACGAATTGCTTGTTCTGTAAAAGGGGATGAACGTAAAATATCTCCAGTTCCTTGAAGGCCTATAACAAGACCATATCCTATTAATTGATTGTCTCTACCTGATTGCAAAGACACAATATCCTTTATACGTGAAACAACATTTGCTGATGCTTCACTCCAAATAATGAAATAAAAAATAAAAAAGAATATACGAAAAATCATTTTAATGTAACACTAACCGTGCTGTCATTCATTACCTGACCGGAAACTATAACACCAGTATCAATGTTTTTTACAGATAATGTACTTCCTATACTTGCATCAGAAAGAGCAATCCCAGATGTGGATATTGTCATGTTTTTTTGACTAAAAACAATACGGACTTTAGACCCACGAGTAATAACATATAGAGGTTGCAATGCAGACATTGGAATAACACGATCTGGCAATAAAGTACGCCGTGTTACAAATCCTACAACATCTTTAGTGGAACGTGCGTAATCCCCTCGAAGATTTGAATTGCTCAAAACCAATTCCTTTAATTTTGATTCATGTAACACTTCTCCTATATTGATGACAGAAGACGGAACAACAACACGACCAAAACCATCAGATAATACAACAGTAGAACAAATTGTAAAAAAATAAAAACTGAACCATAATACGATAAAAAAACGTATCACTTGATATCTCCAACTTAATTATCGCCCTTTACTTACCAAAGAAGACATCTCATCAGCAGCCTGCATAACCTTAGAATTCATTTCATAAGCACGCTGAGCAGATATCATATCAGATATTTCCTTAACCGCATCGACGTTAGATGATTCTAAATAACCTTGCTTAATATAAGCAAAACCAATATCGTCAGGAGATGATATTATTGCTTCTCCTGATAGTGCAGTTTTAGCAACAAGATTATCACCAATATTACGTAGACCTGCTTCATTAACAAAATTTGAGATTAACAACTGCCCTAAAAGTTGAGGATCCTCATTTTTCCCAATAACAGCCGTAATTTGACCAGATCTAGAAATTTTTATATCCCTAGCATCATCAGGTATGATAATAGAAGGGAACAAAATATTTCCTTCAGAATTAATCAACTGTCCTTTTGAATCTGTAGTAAAAGAACCTGCTCTGGTATACATAATAGTTTTATCAGGAGCCTCAACTTGAAACCAACCTTTCCCCACTAATGCTAAATCCAAATTATTGCCAGTATGTGTTAATTCTCCCTGAGTATATACATTACGTACAGATGAAATTTGCACACCATTTCCAATATTAACACCTTCCGGGACTAAAGATTGACTAGAACTGCTATTATTAGACCCCTCAGCCTTTTCCGCCTGATAAAGGAAATCAGAAAATTCTGCACGAGCTCTTTTATAACCAGTAGTATTAATATTAGCGATATTATTTGCAATTATTTCAAGATTGGTTTGCTGTGCAGACATGCCAGCAGCGGCTATTGTAAAAGCCTTCATTTTCATAATCCCCTTAAATTATATTTGCATTTTAGAAATTTCCAAATATGCCGAGATAATTTTATCCCGTATAGCTATTGATGTTTGTAAAGTTCTCTCTGCCTGAAGAATGGAATCAGCAGCTTCTCTTATCGATGTTTTTCCCTGCAATGCATCAAATGAAGCAGACTCTGCCCTCTTTATATCTCCAACCGCTTCTTTAGCCATATCTGCTAATAAAGAAGAAAATTTTATAGTCGATACCTCTTCTTCAACATATTCATTTTCAATAAAATCATTTTTTATTTCAGAATTAGCTCCTAGATATTCTGGAGCATTAACTTCTTGAATTCGTTCAATCATAATTAACCCTTTAAAAGATCCAAAGTTATAGAAATCATGTCACGCGCTTGTTTAATCACTTGTAGATTTGCCATATACATTCGGTTTGCTTCTCGCATATCCGCTGTCTCAACTAACATGTTAACATTAGGATATTTTACTAGGCCGCTAGAATCAGCAATAGGATTTCCAGGATCAAATTCTTCAATAAATGAAGATCGATCAACTCCTATTTTACTGATTTTAACCCCACCAGCATCTTGCATAACTTCTGTAAAAGAAATAGTTTTACGACGATATGGATCGGCACCTTTATAATTCCCAGTAGAACGAGAATTCGCAATGTTTTCAGATATAACCTGCATCCGTGCTGATTGAGCAGTTAACCCTGAGTTTGCAATTTTAGAAGACGCTATTAAATAATCCATGATCTTATCCCTTTGATACACTCATCATCATCGAATTTAATTTTCCTACTAAGATATTATTTAGACTATATAAGTATTTAATCTGTCCAGATTTATACAATTCATTCGTCAATCCAACTGTATTACCAGATACCTGGATACCTATCGATTGATCTAAAGGCGATTGAATAATTCTAGTTTTACTATAAAGACTTCGAGAATTATCTTCTTTAAAATGTAATGCATTAGTACGAGCCATCTCAGTATTTGAGTTTAAAACTCGATCAAAGGAATCAACATCTTTAGAGCGATATCCAGGAGTATTAGCATTAGCAATATTCTCAGCAACGACTTTTTGACGCTCTGATAACCATTTAGCATGCTGTGATGCAACTTCAAAAAATGTAATAGTCTGAACCATTTTTCTTCCTCATTATATGGAAAGAATCTATAATTATAATCTTGTGTGGAACTTAAAAAAATAATTTTTAAAATATTTTGATTACTTACAAAAGTCATTAATACATATAAAAAGACAATATTAAAAGGCAAGTATCAGTTAAAGGTCAAAAGAATCAAATATAAATTAAAGATATAACATAAATAAAATAATAAATTTTATGTATTAATATACAAAAAAAATAAACGTAAATACTATTAAATAGTTACGGAAAAAATCATTCAAATGTTATAAATTTAATCAAGAATAAATAATAATATTCAGCAATAACATGAAATATTTATTTCAATTATAATTTTATAACTGCAATTTTTTTGATATTTCTAAAAAAACATCTTCAGATAAATAATCATCCGGTAATTGTTTTAAAAAATCATAGATAATTGGAACTTGGCACACAGCAGAATCAAGATTAAGATCAACACCAGGACGATATCCTCCCATAAGCCTAATATCTTTAGTTTCTTCAAATAGGTTAATCATATTCCTGAGATGAAAAACTAATTTTTGCTCATCAGAACTCCATGCTTTAGATGCGAGTCTAGATACTGATGCTAAAGGATCAACAGGAGGATAACGTCCCTCTTCCGCTAAAGAACGTTTTAAAACAATATGACCATCAAGAATGCTACGCATACAATCAGCTATTGGATCATTATGATTGTCTCCATCCACTAGAATTGAAACTATTGCCGTAATATCTCCTTTTTCTTTTTCAGCAGATCCAGCACGTTCTAAAAGGTTTGGTAATTCAGCAAATACTGAAACAGGATAACCTCTAGCGACAGGCAATTCCCCAGCATTCATAGAAATCTCACGAACCGCATGCGCAAATCTTGTAATACTATCTAATATAAGTAATACGTTTTCACCTTGCGAAGTAAAATACTCTGCTATCGTTAATGCTGTTAAAGGAGCCATTTTACGAAGAATCGGGCTCTCATCACTAGTAGCAACAACTAAAACTGATTTTTCTAAATTATCCCCTAAATTATCTTCTACAAATTCACGTACTTCACGACCACGCTCACCAACCAAAGATATAACAACCCTATTAAAACAAGCAGATTTTGCAAACATAGACAATAATGTCGATTTTCCAATACCAGAACCAGCAAAAATACCAATTCTTTGTCCCATACAAAGTGGCGTGAATAAATCAATAACACGTATTCCTGTCTTAAATCCTTGATCAATCCTCTTGCGATTCATAGCAGATGGAGCTCGTGATATGATTTCCATAGCATAATCACCTTTTTGCAAATCTGAACGACCATCAATAGGATGACCTAATGAATTAACTATACGTCCAGACCAAGACATACTCGGATAAATCCGAAAAGAGCCTTGAGGAAAAACTAAATCTCCTAAACTTATTAGACAACCCATCAATATAGGGCAGACGAATACGATATCAATATCGATACGTATTACTTGTCCCAAATTATTAAAATTTTTTCCTCGATGAACTACAAAATCACCTAAACAAACGTATTTTGATAAACCAGTTACCGTATAATATCCTAACTTGATACTATTTACATAACCACCATGAACAACAAGATTATCACAATAATCATCAGCCAATTGTGCTAATCGCGCAAGCTTATTATACATGTCTATATCATCGTTTTTTTGGTGTTAATATAAAATATTATGATTATTAAGTCATATTTTTTATTGCTTCTAACAAAGAATTTTCACCTTCATCAATGAGCGTGGTAATAGAATTAAATTGCTGTGTTAAATGAATCAATTGACTCATTTCATACATGGAATTTGCATTCGAATCTTCTAAGTAACCTCTTTTAAGAGTGATATTATCATTATCAAATATAGGCTGAGGCTGAATATTAGGAGATATTCCACTATTTTCACGACGTATAAAACCTTTAGATAAATCTACAGAGTAAAAACCTATGACTCCAGCCATCTTCCCATTTTGGGATACCTCTCCATCTTCTCCTACATCAAAATAATCATCTTTCTTAGATATCTGAATTGATGAACCAGAATTATCAAGCACAGGATATTTCCCGCTTGATGATATGAGTGTGCCATCATCTCTTATTTTAAAACGACCATCTCGAGTCAAAATCATTCCTGAAGGAGTTTCCAAAGCAAACCAAGCATCACCTTCCAAAGCAAAATCCATATCACCTCCAGTATTAACTATAGATCCGTTTTTATTGGAAAGATATTCATTGCCTTTAGCAACAAAAGAAACTTTTTGATTAAGATCATTCTTAATAGAATTAATAACTTCAGAAAATTTCACTTTAATGGTACGAAATCCCGTAGTATTGGCATTGGACATATTATCCGCAACAGTAGCAAGCCTTTTTTCCAAAGCTATTTGTGCAGACAGTCCTATATTGAAAGATGACTGCATTTATTACTGCTCCTTATTGATATGAAACTCATAGCAACCACTATAATCTAATACTTGTGCAAAACTGTTACATTATCATGTCAATAGAATTTAAGATAATAGCTTCACACAAGCATTATTACATAATTCCCTGCATCATAGATGTGTTTCAAAATAAATTAAGTTATTACTATATGAATAAAATTTTAGGATTAATCATAACAATAGGATGTATTATAGGAGGCTTCTCAGCAATGGGAGGGAATACGTATGCTCTTATGCAACCATTTGAATTTATAATTGTAGCTGGCGCTGGATTTGGAGGATTTATAATGTCAAATCAAGTAAGAGTCCTGAAGGATTCTGGAAGAGCTATATTAGAAATATTTGGATATAAATCCCATGAGCCACAATTCTATTTTGATATACTAAGAATACTCTATTCATTAATGAATCATTTAAAAAATAAATCAAAAGTAGAAACAGAACGTCAAATAGATGATCCGCATAACTCACCTATATTCACACTAATACCAAAAATTTTAGAAAATCATGAATTAACGACTTTCATTTGCGATTATATACGAATAATCATTGTCGGAAATGCCCAAAGCCATGAAATTGAAATATTAATGGATGAAGAAATTGATACGATACTATCTGAAAAATTAAAACCATATCATGCAATTGCAAGCATGGGTGAAGCATTCCCTGCTATTGGAATCGTAGGAGCGATACTTGGAATTGTAAGAGCTATGGGAAATATATCAGATTCACCTCAAATCTTAGGAGAGGCAATAGCATCATCACTGACTGGAACAATGCTTGGTATAATATTATCTTATTTAATATGTCATCCTCTTATTGAACAAATAAAATCAACAAGATTAAAACAACATATACCATATATCATAGTTAAAAAGACAATCATTGCTTATATAAATGGCGCGGTCCCACAAGTAGCTATTGAATATGGAAGAAAGTCATTACCGATGTATGAAAGACCTTCCATAGAAATTATAGAACAAGAAGTTATTCAATATAATTACGATCAGGAAGCGTCTTAAACATGAGTAGTGGTAAAATTAAAAGCAAAGAAGTACCATCATTCCCTCCTACATTGCTTGCACGTTTGACTGGCAAATTAGGGGATAAAAAAACTATAGAACGTATATCATCAAATTTTGGTCAATCTTATAGCGAGTTTTTACCAATAATTTTTAAAGAAGAAATAGACATAGATATAACTGCATCTTATCTTGACTGTAAATCAGGCAAATTTTCTCAAATAATATCTTACTTTAATGAACACTTTATATTCTATAATTCATCTCTAAAAGGATGGACAGATAATTTTTTCGTTGCTTGCAGCAATGATTTTATAATTAAAATACTCGAAAGATTGCTTAATACAGATCAAGAAATCACACAATCATTACAAAATCGTACTCTTTCAATAATTGAACAAAAATTAGCAAAACTAATTTTAACGAAAATATGCACAACTCTGAATCAATTAATAGCAAAATCCCAAAATACAAACCAAACTCTCGGTGGACCTTATGATATTGATGTTTTAAAAAAAAATACGCACCCATTATCTAATGAATTTGTTACAGCAATAAATATAGAAATCAAACTAGGAACAATTACATCATTATTAACATTAATACTAACTCAAGAAACACTTTTAAAAACTAATATAAAAAACATTAATACAAAAAAAGAAGAAATAAATAAAACACAAGATACTAATGATCCGCTGATTAACAAAGCATATGATTTATACGTAAATGTTGAAACTCGTGCAAAATTAAAACAAGTCAAAATCAAAGATATCCTACAATTAAAAGTAGGACAAATAATCCCCTTTTTATTAAATAGAGAGAAAAACCATGTCACTCTAAACATAAATGGGAAAGATACCTATTCTTGCGAATTAGGTCGTATTGGTAACAATTACACGGTACGTATCAAAGAACGAATAATTTTCGATAAAAAAAATCTAAGCAAAATTTTGAACGAAAGCTAAAAATTTAAAGTAGAAAGTATAATTAATGAATATAGATACAACTTACAATGAGGATAATAGCTTTAATAAAGAAAAAAAAATACCAATGGATAACAACATATTAAAAAATGATTCAACAAATAATAACAATAATATATTTGAAAAATCATCGACTAATAAAGTGAATAATTTAGAACAATCTAATGACAATATTGATCTAATTATGAATATTCCAATTAATTTTCAAGTTATACTAGGATCTTGTTCTATGCAAATTGCTGAACTAGTTAATTTATCTAAAGGAGACATAATAAAACTTGATAGAAGAATTGGTGAGCATGTTGAAATTAACATAAACAACCAAAAAATAGCAAAAGGAGAAATAACTATTATGGATGACGATACTCGGTTCGGAGTTAAAATAGTAGAAATTATACACTCTAGCTAGCAGTGTTATGTTCTAAAATAAATACTTAAAAATTATTTATATATCAAAAAAATTAAAGAGAAGGTACTTATCTTGATAGATAAAGAGGATAAAGCATCTTGCAGAAATTTTTATAAAGAAATTTCAAATATGTCTCTAAAACAGAAAGACAAAGCTACCGCAATACTTTTAGCTATGGATAAAAAAGTTTCTGGCAAACTATTGAAATACTTTACACATCTAGAACTGAAAGAAGTAGTGTCTTCAGCTAAATTGCTGCCCGAAATATCTCCAGAAGAGTTAGAATATATAATAGATGAGTTTGAAAATCAATTTATAGCAGGAATAGGCCTCACAGAAAACGCAAAGAATATTAAACATATTATAGAAGAGGGTTTAGGGAAAAACGAGCTAGATCAATTATTAAATGGATCAACTGATCTTCAAAATCACGAAGAATCTATATGGGATAATTTTAAAGAAGTAGATCATACTGCTATTTCTAATTTTTTACTCAAAGAACATCCTCAAACTACTGCATATATAATATCCATGATACCACCATCAATTGGAGCAAATGTTCTATTAGAATTTCCAGATAAAAAACGTGCAGATATTATGAATCGCACTGTAAATATGAAAAAAATCAGCCCTTATATGCAAAAATTGATTGAAAAATGCATAAAAAAAATACTATCTCAAATAGAATCAAATAAAAATACATCTGGTTCAGAAAAAGTAGCTAATCTAATTAATGAACTTGAAAAGCCTCAGGTTGAGACTTTACTTACTTCTCTAGAATCAGTTAGCAAAGAAGCATTCGAAAAAGTTCGCCCTAAAGTATTCTTATTTGAAGACCTGATTACATTATCCCCTAATAATTTATCTATTTTATTTAATAATATTTCACTTGAAACACTTTCAAAAGCTATCAATGGGACTTCAGAAGAAATTAAAAAAATTATACTAGACTGCCTTAGTATACGACAACGCAGAATAGTTGAGGAAAATAATTTTTCTAAAGGATCTCCTATATATCCACGAGAAATTGCTTTTGCTCGAAGAATAATAGTACAAGAAGCAATCTCACTTTTAAAAACAAATAAGATACAAATTGCGCCTTCTATAGATGTTAATAAAGAAGAAAAGTCAATTAATCCGTCCCCTACTATAGAAGATTGACGTGTCAGAAAACGATAATACTGATAATAAAAAAGAAGCCCCTTCTACAAAAAAAATCGAGGATGCTCGCAAAAAAGGAAACTTACCTATCTCAAAGGAGGTATCTTTACTTGCTTCAATAATAGCCTGCTTAATTTATTTGTTATTTTTTATTCATCCAGAAATCGAGATATTAACGCATAGTATGCGTGATTTTTTAGAAAAATCTATACAATTTGAACTTAAGTCATCTTCTCAAATGTTGTTGATTATAGTTAATATAAGTATTCCTGCAATAAAACTAGTACTACCAGGACTATTATTATTTATTATGTTTGGGATTGGATCATATCTTGTACAAGGAGTTTACCAACCCAACCTTCATAACATAAAGCCATCTATAAAAAAGATATCACCACTAGAAGGTATTAAAAGGATATACAGTAAAAACAACTTAATTTCATTTATAAAATCATTCGCAAAAATAGTTGTTATTGGCACGTTAATTGCAATTTTTATCAAAAATAGTTATTTTGACATGGTTGATTCACTAACTTCTCATCCTCAAATAATATTAAATCAAATTTTTCTTACAATACGTAAAATACTAATCATAATCATCTTATTAACAACCTTAATAACAATAGCAGATTTAGGATGGACTTACTATCAATGGTACTCAAAATTAAAGATGTCTAAAAACGAAGTAAAAGATGAAATGAAACAGACATATGGCAATCCTTTAGTTAAAAGTAGACAAAGATCTATAGCACGTTCCCGACTAAGACATCAAATGATAGAAGCTACATCACGAGCAACACTTGTAATAACAAATCCAACACATTATGCATTAGCACTAAGATATGCACAAAAAGAAAATGACGCTCCAATAATGTTGGCAAAAGGACAAAATATAATAGCTGCTAAAATCAAAGAAATTGCTCAAAAAGAAAATATTCCAATATTTGAAGATCCCGTTTTAGCACGATCTCTATTCAGACAGGTTCCTATCAATAGCACTATCCCTCCAGTTTTTTATAATGCCGTTGCACAACTCATACATAAAATATATACTAAAAACCGCTAATAAAATCAGAACAATCCGTGTTACAAATTACATTAACAAATATATCCGAGACGAATCGCCTTAGCTATTGCCTGTATACGATTCACAGCATCAAGCTTAACCGTTGCAGAGCCAAGGTAGGCATTTACAGTATGAATTGACAATCCTAATCTTTCAGCAATTTCTTCACTAGTATTACCATCTCCTGCTAATTGTAAGCATGAAGTTTCACGTTCTGTCAAATTTCTAGTAGCAGCAGAACGTTTTTTAAATAAAGCTAAAGAATCCATGATAGCTTGATAACAGGCACCATGTGTTTCAATAATAATTTCATTAGCAAGAATTAAATGTTCAGATGTAAATACAATACATCCATTTTTATGGAACCCAAGACGAACAGGAAAAGCAATACCAGAAAATGGCAAAATAATTTTCTCCAATTTGATAACAAATTGCTTTGATGGTTCGACGAAAGTTTTTTCATGTGTACCGTTCCAAATTATAGGCAATAATCCTGAATTAAAGTGAAATAATAATTCATCGCCAATTGATTCAATTAAAATATTTGGAATATTGCTATTCTCTGAATCATAATCATTCAATTCACATATCAGTTGCTGACGCCTCGGAAAATCTGGAGCGCAACTAATAGTATATAAAACAAAATTCTTTGCGTTTATTTTGTTCCGTATTGCATCTAATCTTGCAGAAAGCTCTAGCAAACTAAAAGTTTTTTTTTCTGTTAGCGTGTTTTCGGACAAATTTATTACCTCAAAATTATTCGATTATTGAATACCTATAAAATAAATTAAACTATATTGTTACGAACAGCATAAGCTATTGCTCCAGATCTAGTTTTTGTAGCCGTTTTACGCATAATACTAGCGATATAGTTATTAACTGTATTACGTGATATGCCTAGTATAACTGCTATTTCATCGCTAGTTTTTCCTTCTGAAATCCAAGTTAAACACTCAATTTCACGTCCAGTTAATTCAAAATCTTTACCTAAACTAACATAATAGCTCATAAACACATTAGCTTGATAAGCTGCTAGCAAACCAATTTCCCATAATCGATCTTGTAAAATAATTCGACCCTTTGGAAACAAAAGCATCAAACCAATACGTATACGACCTACATCAAATGTAAGAGAGCAATAACGGTTATCCATGTCGGATGGAAAATCTACATTATCTGGGATCTTATGGAAAACAGGGCAAAATAATTCTGCTGGACGCTGCAAAATATTATGAGATTTATCTCTATCACTAAATGCCATACACCTTACCAAATCAAATGGCCAATCAGAACTAACTATAGAATCTAATTTCTGCTCCTGGAAAAGATCCCATCTTAGCAATAAAAAATGACTTGCTCCTACATATTCGGTAAGAGCATACATTCTCATTTTCCAAGAAACCGTTCTATCCATAAGAACCATACGTGTTAATAAATCACTACGTGTAGGAAGATGAGGTAAAAAAGATGTTCTATGTTCATCTTCTCTGATCAACCCAACATCAACCTGTTGCATATCAAAATTCATGATGCAAATTACCTTCAAAGGCATGTTTTTTAATATTAATAAAAGAACACTTTTGGGCCAAATATTTTATCTAAATAAAAATAACACTTCTCATTAAATAAATTAAAATATCTATTACACTTGTAACAAAACAAAACAATTTAAAATTATAAATAATCAAATTATATAAAAATATAATTCATAATATATAATAAAAAACAAATAAAAAACTCATAAACATTTATATTACATATTTTTAAATACTTATTAAAGTATTAAAAAAATTTTTTATCATAAAATGATACAATTATTTATCAAAATTATACATAATATATATTATTATATTGCAGCAATCCTCCAATTAACGTTAACCAATAGGGTTGCTATATCTGCTATCTATTTCAGATCTAGCCCACTTCCTAAGAATCTTAGCAAAACGTTCTTCATTTATTTCAACCATATGTAAAAGACGACGATCAGTCTTTTCATTAATGTAATTGTTTAAATTTTTGCTAAGATTATTCTCATATGATAAGAATTCCTTATCATTTGAATTTAACTCAACACTATCATCTGATAATAAATCTTCAGAAGTATAATTAGAGTTAGATGGCGCAATAAAACCTAAGTTATTCTCCTGTTCTATTTTACCCATAGCATTATTGCTATTATTCATTATTCGAACTACGTATATACCAAACAATAATACACAAAACATTATTATTAGAAAAAATATCGCATTAACAATAATCGAAAAATTGCTAGACAAAATATCCATAAAATGTAATGGCGCAGTAGTTGAATATAAAAGTTGATTTTCTAAAAAATCCATGGATGTGATTCTTATAGTATCTCCACGTGCAGCATTAATTCCAGTTGCAGCAGAAACGATACGATTTATTTCAGATAAATATGAATCAATTTTCTGTTGATCAACTGATTTTCCTAACATACTCAATAGACGAGCTTTATTAACCACTACCGCTATAGATAAACGCTCTAATTTATAGTTATTATGAGTTGTAGAAACGCTCTTTGTATTAATCTCATAATTGCTCTGCTCCTCTTTTTTATCAAAATTATCTTTAGAATGAGGCGATTGAGAGCTTTTATCAGCATAATTCGGCATATTTTGTTCAACAGTAACAGATGAATCTTGCTGAATACTCTCAGATATTTTAATATCTTTAGATAGGCGAACAGAACGCTCAACTCTAGAATCAGGATCATAAACTGTCTCTTTTATTTGCTGCGTATCTGTATTCAATTCGACAATCACTGCAGATCGAAAATTATCTATGCCAAGGAAAGGCCCCAGAGCTTTATTAATATTCATCTCAATTTCATTTTGAACGGCTTTTACTATTCCTAATGACTTACCAAATGAGTTTTTATCTATATCATTATCTGCAACCAATAATTTACCTGTAGAATCAAGAACTATTACATCATTAATATCAAGGCCTTGAACCGCAGAAGCAACAAGAGAACGAATTGCTGCAGCTGATTTATATACAGAATGATTAATAGCTCTAATCATTACAGCAGCTGTTGGTTTGGATCCTATACGCCTAAAACCACTCATATCAGGCATCACAATATGCACACGCGCAGACACAATTCCAGAAATAGCTTGAATGGTGCGAGCTATTTCTCCTTCAAGTGCACGTACACGCGTCACTTCTTGCATAAAAGAAGTTAAACCAAAAGAATTAACCTTATCAAAAAGTTCATAACCAGAATTACTAGAACTACTAGGTAAACCTTGAGAAACAAGGAGAACACGGGCTTTGCTTACTAAATTAGACGGAACCAAAACACTAGAACCATTATCAGAAATACGAAAATCTATATTAGACGCTGATAAAGCCATGGATATCCGATTAACATCTGACGCTTCTAGCTTCACATAAATACTTTCATATATAGGCGCACCTACAAAAAATCTAGCAATAAATATTAAAACAACAGAAGCAACAATTGTCGTAATAAAAATAATTAATCGCGTACGCCCTAAAGACGAAATACCTCTTAAAAAAATTAATAATCTATCTATAATAGCCACTTTTTTTCCACTGAAATTACAATGGTATACACCTATCTAGATTTGATATGTATTTGTAGAAGCTTGTGCGAAAGTTAAAGCAAAATTAAAGTAATATTTATCTAAGAACATACATAAATTCTATGTTTCATATATAAGTTAAGATAATTGAAAGGGATGAAGACAGATATAAAAAAATAATTACAATTTAGTTGCGATGACATCTAAATATAATTCATAAGAGCGTGATTTTTAAATTATTTTATAAATAAAAAAATCCATTATAAATTATTATATCAAAAAATTTAATAGCAATCATATACAATCATATTAGGTTCATAACGAAATAACTCAACAAAAAAAGTAGTATAAAATTTAAACAATAAATATATTAGAAATACAAATTATCAATAATATTAAACAATTTGTTTGTTTTAATAAAATATTCTATAAACCCCATACGAATATCCTAGATGATACTTGACTAAATGCACCTATTTGAAAAAAACTAATTATAGCAAGCCATTTTCTTATAATACATGTCAAGATATTCATCTAGATCAAAATCATTGGCAGATATATATAAAATCATATATATAACAGCTAAATGATTTTAAAAAATTCAACTTTTTCTCAATAAACTACGGATATCAGAAAGAACCTGCAGTTCGGTTTCTTTAGAAACATCTTTTTTATTAGTCAATTTATTAACAAATTGTATCATAATAAAAATAACCGCCGCTAAAATGAAAAAATTAACAACAACAGTTATAAAATTACCATAAGCAAATACAGCACCCTGCTTACGTGCCTCCGATATAACAGAAGATTTAATATCCGAACTCAAGGGTAAAAAGTAGTTAGAAAAATCAGCTCCACCTCCCATGATTAAACTAACTAACGGCATTACTATATCTTCTACAATAGATTGAACAACACGCCCAAAAGAACTACCAATTATAATACCGACAGATAAATCTATCACGTTACCACGAGCAACAAATTTCTTAAATTCAGTCAACACAGACGTATCTTTTGACATATTTCATCCCTTCTAAATCAAATTAACCTAATGCATAATAACTATCATGCATATAATTGATATCCAAAAAAGAATTACCCTTTATTAACCACATACCCTATAGAACGCACAAACTTTATGTAGAAAATTTTTTAATAATTGGTTAAAAAAAAAATAAAAGAGGTTATCACAGAAAGAATTATTTATTTAAAATAATAAATATTATTTATCTTCTATAATTAATGTAAAAATAAATATATAAAAATAGTTGTTTTATTATGTAACAATTTCACTATAATTAATAGTAAATATATAATATATACTATTAAAAGTGATGAAGTATATTTAAATAAATTAGTAAAGATTATTTAAAAATCGCAATTTAATAATAATAGGAACTGATATGATATAAAATGCAAATATCAACATATTATAATAGATATAAAAAATATACAATAACTGAAATAAGTTGATTACAGGTCAGAGGACCTGTAACGCATATCTTAAATAAATTTAGTGCAGATTAATAACAATTCTATTTCAAAATAATCATTAATCTATATTCAATTAAAGAATAGAAAATGCATATGTTGCAAAAAGAAGTTAATTTATTGGAGAAAAAGTACTTTTTAGAAAATATTATTTTATATGCTAAAATCTTTATACAAAACCTAATGAAAATATTTTCTATAATATCATTTCTTATTATCTTAATAACGACAAAATTACACGCAAAACCAACGAAAGCCAGTATAGTTATTAATATACAAAATGGTAAAACTGTTTATGGTTTCAAACAAAATGAAAAGAACCATCCTGCATCTCTTACAAAAATGATGACCTTATATATAGTATTCGAACATCTGCAATCAAAAAAAATTAAACTAAGTACTAAAATCCCAGTCTCTAAAAACGCTGCCATGCAACCAGCTTCAAAGCTTTATTTAAAAGAAAATACATATTTCACCGTAGAACAAGGTATACTAGCGCTTGTCACACGCTCTGCAAATGATGTATCTACAGCTTTCGGAGAATTTTTCAGCGGATCAGAGAGAAAATTTGCAATTCTCATGTCTAATAAAGCTAAATCCCTCGGAATGCATAACACAATTTATAAAAATTCTAGTGGACTTCATGATAAAGAGCAAGTCACTACAGCATATGATCAAGCAATACTAGGAGCAAGTCTCCGTAGAAATTTACCTGAATACTACAAATATTTTTCAAAAAAACAGTTTCGTTATAAAAATAGAATAATAACAAATCATAATAACTTGTTAAACAAAATAAATGGTATAGATGGAATAAAAACAGGATACACTCAAGAGTCAGGATATAACATAGTTACTTCATTAAAATCTGATGATGAATCAATAATTGCAGTCGTAATGGGAATGCCTACTAATCAAGGAAGAGATAAAAAAGCACTAGAACTAATTTGTTTATTTAAAAACAAAAAAAACATACAAAGAAATAAAAATATCAAAAAATCCTATTCTCCTATATCAAAAAGAATAAAACATACAATTATAAAAACTAAAAACTCACCTATTCAAAAATATACTTCAACAATCCCAGCAATAAAAAAAGATAAGTTAGTTTTACAAGAAAAATTATCACCAATTCAAAGAATAAATAGTATTCCCTATGCACGAAAATTAAATAGCAAATCCCTACACTAACATTACATTTTGCTTATAAATAACAAAATTACATTTATTACGTTAATTTAATCTATATTGAATAATAATTGCCAAAAATATAAATAATTATTTTAATTATAAAATTTAATAAAAAATACATAAAAAAATATTGATCTCAACTACAATCATCAAAATAATTTAAAAAACAAATTTAATTTATCAAAAATTATAATTGTAATATTTAAAGGTTTTTTACTCTATTTTCACAATCTCTGTATATTTTATAGTGGAAAGCTATTCAAAATTTTAAATATACGAGAATATATATGACACGTGAAACTTACTTTTTTGAGAATTCTATAAATAGGAATAAAAATAAATTAAAGCCACTTGTCCAAGTAATGCAAGAAATAGCAATCAGAACTATAGCAGCTAATCGCAAACAAAATATAAAGTCAATAACAAGAGAATTCATAGAATCTTGGATAGCATATAATTCACGCGCATATAGGATAGGACAACCAAGGACTAATTTAAAAATTCAGGTCGCATATCGTAAAAATATGATTCCTATACTAATAAACATAGGGAACACAAACAGAAGAAAAAGTAAATAATCTTTAGATATGAGTTGTAATGATAGTGCTAAATAATATTTTATTACGTAAAAAATAAGTCAAAGGAAGCATAATCAGTACTATATATATTCTTCTAAACCTGATCAAACATATTAATCAATATCTACATCAATAAAACCATCTTTATCAATCCAAGTCTTATTATTTAATTTATCATCTCTATCTGGACTAGTTTGCAAAAGTATTGATACAGACTTATTTTTTTTAGACTTAGCTTCGTATATAAGCCGCTTAACATCATCCGTAGAAGATACCGGGCTAGAATTTATATAACTAATATACATACCAGGCAATGCACCCTTAAAATAAGCATCTGAAGATAGATTCACATCAACAATCCTTACAACTTTTCTACCATCTTCATAGATAACATCCTTCATTTTTATTCCCAATAATTCTTTAATATCCGTCATCCTTTTAGATTCCAAAACTAATGTATCTTTAGGAGAGGCTTCTAATACCAAAGAAACGGAACGCTTTCCTTTTTCTGAACATAAAGAAATTTCAATTTTATCTTTAGGCAAATAAAGATTTATATTTTTAATAAAACTCATCAAATTACTTATTGGCTTTCCATTAAGCTCACAAATAACATCACCTATTTTCAATCCGATTTTATCTGCTGGAGAATCCTTTGTAACAGAAAAAACAACAACGCCTGTTTTATCAGGGATACCAAAAGAAACAGCTAAATCTTTAGTTAAATTCTGAATAGAAATCCCAGACCAACCACGAATAAACCTACCATTTTTAATTAAAGAAGGGATAACCTCCTTGATAACAGAAGTAGAAATGGCAAATCCAATACCCGAAACATTAAAACCATAATAATTAATACCTACTAAAAGACCATTACTATTAAAGCAAGGGCCACCAGAATTACCAATAGTTAATGGAGCATCAATTTGTAAATAACTAGCACCATACTTATTTGTCGGGAAATCAGAACGACCACGAGCTGATACAATTCCAGAAGTTACAGTTTCACTAATTCCTAAAGGACTACCGATAGCAAATACCCTTTCTCCAATACGTACACTATCTGTATCGCCAAATTTCACAGAATTAAACTTTCCATCACTCTTTACCTTCAATACAGCTAAATCAGTAATATGATCATATCCTACTAAATATGCTGGTAGAATTGCACCTCCTTTAAGAACTACATCGATACCAGCAATATCAGCACCATTTTTAACAACATGGCTGTTAGTAACAACATAACCATCGGTGCTAATAAAAAAACCAGAACCAATAATTACATCTTTTACATCTTTTCCACTAATATAATCAGAAATATGAGGAAACTTAGATAAAACTAAACTAGGCAAATTTTGATATTGAGCCGATCCAATAACTCCTATATTATTGGACTTTTTTATTTTAACAACTACGGTTACAACAGAAGAAGCGACACGATCAACGACTGGAGAGATATCAACATATGACGCATCTCTAGCTTCAACAACAGAACGTATGCTTCCTCCAAAAACAGAAAATATAAGCACCGCAACTAGCGAAAAAATAATGATTGGTAAATTCTGTATTTTTAGCATACTAAACAGTCAGCTCCTAAAGTAATCAAAAAATGAAATAAATAATCTAAGCAATATTATGATATAAGCAATACTATGATATTAGAAATAATCTAAAAACACATACAAAAAACATTATTTATAACATAAAATACAATTACTAAATACGCTTAGTGTATAAAAAAATAAAAAAGACATACATCTAAACACATATATTGAGATGATTGTTAAAGCAGTTATCTAAAAAGAAATGACTATAAATCAACGACGACTAAATAATAGCTTGATTAAAAAACATCTAAAAATAATAAGAATAATATTTTCGAACTAATAAAAGTATAAAAGTCAATATTTATGATAGTTTACCGATTAATTTAACGGAGAAATAGTTTTGTCAAAATATGATAATTAACATCAAGAAAAATACATTCAATTAAATTAGGCATAAATCTTATTTTGAGGATCATTATGCTTATTATTTGAAAAACTAGGAACCATATCCAAAACTCTATTTTTTGGAAGTACTGCTATTACCTCAACTCCTTCACTTAATTTAGATTTTATGACAAATTTACCTCCATGATTTGACAAAATAGATTTTACTATTGGAAGTCCCAATCCTGCTCCCTGTTCAGCGCTTTTAATTGCTATAGATCCTTGTCCAAAAGCAGATAAAGCTATTGGAATTTCTCCTTCAGAAATACCAGGACCATTATCTCTTATCGAAATATACTGCCCTCCTTCAGGCGTCCAACTAACTTTTACGTAAACTTTACCTCCAGGATAAGTAAATTTCACCGCATTAGAAAGAAGATTAAGAACTACTTGTCTCATACCTTTTTCATCAGCCCATATATATGAAAGCGTTGAATCTATCTGTTGTAATATCTGGATATTTTTACATTGAGCTCTCAGCTGAAGCATGACAATACATTCATTCACTATATTAATAAGAGATACAGAAGTTTCACTAAGCTCATACCTTCCCGCCTCAATACGCGAAAGATCTAATATTTCATTGATTAGATTTAAAAGATGTTGTCCAGAACTATGTATATCTCCAACATACTCCTTATAAATATTATTATTTAAAGGGCCCATAGTCTCCAAGACCATAACTTCTGAAAAGCCCAAAATAGCATTAAGAGGAGTTCTCAATTCATGAGACATTGAAGCAAGAAAACGAGACTTAGCAAGATTAGCTTCTTCTGCTCTTTTTCTAGTCTCATCCGACAAAGCTTTCGCTATTTCTAATTCAGCTATCAGATCATCTTTTTCGGCTTGGCAAGAAATAATTTGCATATTAGATTTGAACAAATGATGCGTGATATAGGTGAAAGCAGATAAAGCAATACCAAGCACTGCAGCCAAGCTTATGTCCAATAAATGCATACTAGCAATAGCTTGACTGCTGAGCGCTACCAATACTGGAAGAAATGATAAGAAAACAGAATATGGAAGCATAAAATTGGACAAAGCACTAATTGATAATGCAATCAAAAGAGTTGCACTTTTATATATTGTTAGATATTCCGGGGTCCAATCTCCGCATTCTACGAAAGTAAGTAACATCCAGCATATGCCTATCGCAATCTGACCAACAAGAAGTCGCATACGCCATATACGGGTTTCCCCAGGCTTTATATTCTTAGACAACACTTTTTTACCTAAGAACATATTAGCTGCATAAATAACCAAAGTAAAAAGAGCCCACATAGGAAGCATAGGATTATGAGTAAACCAAGTGCCCACATTAGCTATGAACAATACAAATAGTGGTAAAATAGAAGAAATACGCAACATAGATCCAACGTGTAGATCTATTATTTTTCGATCAAAATCATCATCAGAAAGGTTTTTTATGCCAATGTCATCTCCTATAGGAATTACGCGATTATTCGTAATCTTACTTTGAAATCTATCCAAGGGATCTACTATTTTTTTATTATTTGACATAAATTTTTTTTGGGTGTTTATTTTAGGAGTTTATGTTATATTCAGTTCTAAAGCGTTATCCCATAATAAAAACAGAAGATTTAAAATAATATTAATGTAATGATATTATTCATTATCATACTAAATTTTCATTTCAATTATTAAATATTAGTAAACAATATATCAAATATATCTAATAAAATTATTATAATTAATTAAATAAATATGATTAAACAATAAGTTATACTTATAATATTTTATTATATAGAGTAACAGTTAGTAGTATATATTACACTATTATAATTTTCAATAATAGCAAAAAATCTTACGATTAAAACTAATATTTATTAAAAAATCAAATTCATATATAATCATTTTAATCATTGATAGAAAAACTATTTATTAGTATAGTTTTTCTATTCACTTTAATAAAAAGTAAAATGGGTTGATACTAAAAAATATCTTTTTATAGTGAAAATTCGAGATAAATTTCCGAATTTAAAATACGTTAAGCTGATTTATAATGATGTTTTGCACTTGATTTTTAGATTATCAACATCATATCAATTGTGTCATAGATTTATAAAATACTGGAGATCTTCATGAATGATGAAAAAATTGAAAAAGGCAATAACCCTTATGATACAGATGAAAGCCCCGTAGAAGAACAAAAAGTTGTAAATCCTCTTGAAGAAGCGGAAATGAAAGCAGAAGAATTTCGCGATAAATATCTACGAGTAGTCGCAGAAATGGAAAATCTTCGACGTAGGACTGATAGGGAAATACAAGATATTCAGTCTTATTCAAATGCAGCATTCGCTCGTGATATGTTGTCAGTTTCTGACAACCTTTCTCGCGCACTTGAATCTTCGCCTAAAGATAAAGACAAGATTGCAAATAGTGGACTTAAATCTTTGATTGATGGCATAGAAATGACTAAGCGTGAAATGATGTCTACTTTAGAAAAATATGGTATCAAAAAAATCGAAGCTGAAGGCAATAAATTCAATCCAAACTATCATCAAGCAATGTTTGAGGAACAAAATGAAACTATTCCTGCAAACACTGTGATAAAAGTAGTTCAGGATGGCTATCTTATAGGTGAGCGTATTTTAAGACCATCTCTAGTAGGAATTTCTAAAGGCAATCCATATAATCCACAAAAACAGGATGATCCAAAAGAATGCTCAAATTCTATTGATGATGAAGATACTTCTTCTACTACTACAAAGGAATAGATTGCAAAATCCAATATTTTTTCATGGAAAGAAACAATTAGTGATTTGACATTATTTTTTCATAATATAGAGGGATAAAAATAGTAAATATATATAACGAGATACTTCTAAGAATGCAAAGATTATAGATCTGCTGATCTAAGGTTATATGACTATATCAGCTCTGATTATTGCAATTCAACGATAGGTAGGATTGTAAGTATAAAAAAGCTTATCTTTAATTATTTCAATAATATTTCTCAGAAGTATCTTGTCTTAAAAAAACTCATCAAGGCTGTATACCAGTAGCCATATATTGTATTGTTTCCGCAATATTGGTAACATGATCTCCTATACGTTCCATATTCTTAGAACAAAAAAGAAGGTGCGTACAAAAAGTAATATTGCGAGGATCTTCCATCATATATGTCAATAACTCTCGAAATAATGAAGTATGCATAGCATCCAATTCACCATCACGATCACAAATAGATCGTGCCTTTTCTGTAGATCGACTAACATATACATTCATAATTTCAGAAAGCTGTTCCAATGATAGCATTGCTAAAGGTTCAATAGTTGAAACTAAATTTTTAGGGACACCAAACATTTGTAAAGCCAATACACGTTTAGCAGTATTCTTGGCCAAGTCACCAACACGCTCCAAATCAGTAGCTATTCTAATAGAACCAACTATCTCACGCAAATCAGATGCCATTGGTTGACGCTTAGCTATTATTAAAATAGCTTTATCGTCTATATATCTCTCTAACCGATTCAACATAGAATCGCTATCAATAACCTTCTGAGCAAGGATAGAATCTCCTTTTACAAAAGCACTAATAGAAGAAGAGACCATCTTACTGGAAAGTTCACCCATTTCAACAATATGCCGAAATAGAAACTCCAATTCCTCATCATAAGCAGAAATTATATGGCACGACATCAAACTATAATCCAATTCAAAAAAATCATAAAATCCACAAAATCACTTCAACCAAAACGACCCATAATATAATCTTGAGTTCTCTGATCATTCGGAGCCGTAAACAGCTTATCAGTATCATCTTCTTCAACCAAATATCCCATATGAAACATAGCAGCACGTTGAGATACACGAGCAGCTTGCTGCATAGAATGCGTTACTATCACAATTGTCAGATTATCACGAAGCTCATGAATCAATTCTTCTACCGAAGCAGTGGCAATAGGATCCAGAGCAGAACATGGCTCATCCATTAGCAATACTTCTGGGTTAATTGCCAAGGCACGTGCAATACAAACACGCTGTTGCTGTCCTCCAGAAAGAAGCAAAGCATTTTGGGAAAGTCTGTCTTTAACTTCATTAAATAATCCAGCTTTTTTAAGGCTAATCTCTACAATACAATCTATATCTGATTTGCTCTTTCCCAAACCATGTATGCGAGGACCATATGCAACATTATCATATATTGACTTTGGAAATGGATTAGCTCTTTGAAATACCATTCCAACTCTAGCACGCAATCTCACAACATCAACAGATGGTGAATAAATATTCTCACCATCAATAATAATCTCTCCACTAAAAAAACAATTATCAATAGTTTCATTCATACGATTAAGACAACGCAAAAACGTGGACTTACCACAACCTGAAGGGCCTATCAATGCCATAACAGAATTACTAGGAGTTTTCAGATTTATATCAAATAGTACACGCTTTTCACCGTAACATACAGATACATTTTTACTTATAATTTTATGAAAGTTATTCATTATATTATATCCAAATTCCCTTTTAAAAACGTTTCCTAAACCTATTGCGTAGAAATAACATTGCTATATTAATAATTACTAAAAACAGCAAAAGGATCATTATAGAGCCAAATGTTCTTTCAAAAAAAGACTTATCTGCATCATCTGCCCATAAATAAATCTGTACAGGTAATGCCGTTGCAGTATCCAAAATACTATCAGGATAATCCGTAATAAAAGCTACCATACCTATAAAAAGAAGAGGAGCTGTTTCACCCAGTGCACGTGCTAAGCTAACTATAGACCCAGTCAAAATAACTGGCATCGCCAAAGGCAAAACATGATGGAAAACGGTTTGAACTTTAGAAGATCCTAATCCAAGCGCAGCAGATCGAATAGAAGACGGGACAGTTCTCAATGATAATCCAGTTGAAATAACAATATTAGGCAACGTCATCAAAGCCAAAATCAAACCACCAACAAGTGGAGTTGAGCGAGGCATCTTAAAAAAATTAATAAGCATAGACGAACCAAGTAAACCATATACAACAGATGGAACAGATGCTAGATTATTTATATTAACTTGAATAAAATTAGAAAATAAATTCTTTGGAGCAAACTCTTCTAAATATATTGCAGAAGCAATTCCCAATGGTAAAGATAATCCCACCACTATTAACATCATGTATATAGAACCAACGATCGCTACACCAATACCAGCAGCTTCAGCTCTAGTAGAATTACCGTTAATAAAAAAGCCATAATTAAAATAAGAGGATAATGCATTCTCGTGAACAAGCTGTTTAAACCATTTCAATTGATAGTCAGATATTCTTCGATTAGTTTCAGGAGTGGAAAAATCTATATATCCTTTGAAGGCAGAATCAATCTTAGAACTAACAAGCAAAGGCATCTTAACTGTCTTTCCTACTAAAGACGGATCAACAAGAACGATATTTCGTAGTCGAAAGCGTACTGCACTGGAGATCATATCATCAACCTGCAAAAGCAATTCTTGTTTAGATTTAAGCAATCCTAATTTACTTACCAAAGCATTACGGGCAATCAGGCCATAATCTGCCTTGCTCAAAACAGAAGGATCTTCAAAACGCTTACCCTGCGGATCAATAATTTTCTCTGAAAACTCTATTGGAATTATAACATATGTTTGCCACAAAGATCCTATCCCTCGTGAAAAAACCGAGTATGATAAAATGATTAAAAAAGCAAAAACAATTAAGACAGAAGAAATGCAAGAATACCGAAATAATTTTTCAGTAAAATAGCGGTATCTCAATCTATTTTTATTAAAAGAAAACGATTTCATTCGTATTTTCTCTGATATTTTTTCATAATTTTCATAGCACATATATTAAGAACAAAGGTAATACCAAATAAAGTCAACCCAAGAGCAAAAGCCACTAATTGCTGTGGAGAAGTAAAGTCTATATCACCCGTAAGCTGATTCATAATTTTAACAGTAATAGTTGTCATTGGCTCGAAAGGACTAAGATGAATATTAGAAGCAATGCCAGCAGCAAGTATAACAATCATCGTTTCACCAATAGTACGTGATGCTGTCATCAAAATAGTACTTGCGATACCAGGGAATGATGCTGGAAGTATAATATATCTCATTGTTTCTGAACGAGTAGCTCCTAGCCCAAGAGAGCCATCTCTCAATGAGCGAGGGACTGATGAAATAACATCTTCCGACAAAGATGAAACATATGGAATTAGCATAACACCCATGACTAAACCCGCTGTCAGTACACTCTGTGACTCAATAAAGTGACTATATTTACCTGTCATCAATCCATTCACGTATATTGAAATATCTCGCAAAAATGGACCTATAAAATATAATGCAATAAAACCGTAAACAATTGTTGGAATGCCAACTAATATCTCAGTAATAGGCTTGATAATAGAACGAAGTCTTTTAGATGCATATTCTGCCATGTAAACGGCTATTAATAATCCCATAGGCACAGAAAATAACATTGCGATAAATCCAATGTAAAAAGTTCCTATTAATAAAGGAATTAGCCCAAATTGACCTTTTAGATCGGGAGAAGTGATCGATGCAAAACGAGGATCCCAAACTGTACCTAAGAAAAAATCTTTTGCCGGAATTATATAGAAAAAACTCAATGAGTTAAAAAACAAGGAAAGGATTATACTGAATGATATCAAGATTGATAAAAAAGCACACATCATTAGAGAATAGATCAAGCATTTCTCAATCTTGGTACGAACACATAATTTTGGATTACTAATACTGTTAATAGAATAAAAGAACCCTATAAATGCTATTAAAAACACTAATATATTCATTAAAATACGGCTTTTAAACGATAAATTTTCGTGATAAAGAGCAGCTTCAACTATCCATGGTTCAGGATTACTTGCTAAAATAACACCTTTAAGATTTAGTAAATCAGATATATTAACATCTTTTTTTTGAATTTTTTCTCTAATAGAATTATCTAGACTAGGCAAAACATCTGATATTTTTTGCACCATACCATAATATAAATCCCGATCATATTCTGTAATGTTCAACGTGTGATTAGAAAATCTTTGTTCGACCTTATGATTAATCAGATATGGAGAAACAATAATCCATGTAAAAAAAAACAATAAACAAGGAATAATGGTATAAAGAGAAACATAAATACCATAATAACTCTCCTTAGTATGAAGGCTAACAATATTTGCGGATATAAACCTAGCACGCATACATCCGATAAAATAGGATAAAAGACCCAAAGATATTATATAAAAACCAAACAACAAGGGTAATTTTCCTTTTTTGGCACAAAAATACGGATAATTATTAAGTCAACTTTTAAAAGTCTAATTTTATTAATCATTTTTATTAATTGCAATAGAATCTCGAACTGCCTTTCTCTCACCCTCAGAAATAGGGATCAAACCATACCTAATCAGTTGAGAACTAGTATTCATCATCTCATCTGATACACTAAAGTAAATATACTCCCTAAGGCCAATAACGTTCCTAAGATGATTTTTCTTTACATAAAACAAAAGAGGTCGTATAATCGGATACAATCCCGCAGATACTGTATGCATGGAAGGAATAATCCCATCAATAGCAGTAATTTTCAAAATATCAGAATTATTTTTATAAAAGGATAGTCCTAAAAATCCAAAAACATTCTTATTTGCCTCTATACGAGCCAAAGTTTCTGCATAATCTCCATCAACCTCAACTAATAAGCCATCCTTACGAACTGAATTACATGCAATATTTAATTGCAAACCATTGTATTTTAAGTCATCTCGCATTTTTATAAAATTACCGGACCTGAGGCAACCCTCATACAAAACTTTTTGCTCTAAAACTTCCCGAGTTCCATGTTTTTCACTTGGAATATAAATAAAAATACGAACTTCTGGCAAATCAAATCTAATATCAGACCATTTATGGAAAGGATTTGATACTAGCTTCCCATTTACAACTAAACTAGCAGCTAAAGCCTTATAAAGATCTTCAATAGTTAAAGATATGCTTTGCATATTTGTATCGCTTACTAAAGCTATACCATCATAACCAATCTTAATTTCTTGAATATCAAAAACACCATTTTTTTTACATTCATTCAACTCATATTTAGTTATTCTTCGTGAAACATTAACAACATCTATAGTATCCTCGCCGATACCTTTACAAAACTCTTTTATTCCAGAACCAGAACCACCAGCTTCTACTAAAGGAGTTTTAAAGGAAGGAAAATATTCACTAAAATTTTCAGCTATAATCTTTGAATAAGGAAATACTGTTGAAGATCCAGCAATCCTAATACGATCACGCGCAAAAATTTCCAAACCAAAAGGCGACATAAAAAAAACAATATAGATGATAATAAAGTAATAAAACCTCATAGCAATCCTATGCCAAAAGCCAATTCAAAAACAACAACAAACCATTTTCATACTTCAAGTTAATACAAACAGTAAAGGATCTAAGAGAATAATTCTTCTAATATCATTATATACTTTATATAATACTAAACATAGATTTTCATAATTAGTTATAAAAATCCAAAAATTAATTTTTAAAATACAATGCTTACTTATTAATAATTAATTTATACAAAGATAGTTTAAAAAACAAAAAATAACTGCAATAAACGATTATTTTTATATTATCTGACACAATTTATTTAATATACTCTATAATACACTTGAATTTGCTAATTTTTAAAGGTATGGGCGATAACAGATGCCACTTTAGCTCAGTTGGTAGAGCACATCATTCGTAATGATGGGGTCACGTGTTCGATTCACGTAAGTGGCACCAATCATCAAAAAGTCCAAATTTCACATAAAATATTCCTAACCACGATCATCTTTAGAAAGAACAGCATGCTTATTAATAAGGCTTGCTTGGGCTATACCAAATAATAAGATCATAGGGAAAAAACCAATTAATTTAAAAATAATCCATGTTTCCGTAGAAAAATTACGCCAGACCAGTTCATTACAAATAGCCAAAAAAAGGAAAAAAACGCCCATCTAACATTTAACTTATTCCAGCCAATATCATCTAAACGTATAACTTGAGATAAAAATGAACGAAGAAAATTCTTCCCCAATGCATAACCAAAAAACAAGATAGCAGAAAGAAGAGAATAAATAATTGTTGGTTTTATTTTTATAAATGTATCATCGCGTAACCAAACAGTTAATCCACCTAAAATAATCACAAATAATCCTGATATTAACGAAATACTTTTAAGTTCACCAAACCAAAACCAAGAAAATGCCATTGATATTCCTGTTGATATTATAAAAAAAACAGTAGCAAGAAAAATTCCATCGCCGAACCGCTCTAGAAACGGAAAATATGTTATTATTTTTTTTCCATATGAGTTAAATATCCAAAATACTATTAAAGGGCCAAATTCTAGTAAAAAATTAACCAACTTATTTCGATTAGAATCAGTCATTCCTTATCCTTATTATAAAATTAAATCCCTACAATAGCCTCGGCAAAATCTTTTGATATAAAAGGCTCAAGATCATCCACTCCTTCTCCAACACCTATAAAATAAACAGGTATCTGGTGTTTTATAGCCATAGAAACCAAAACACCACCTCTCGCAGTCCCATCAAGCTTTGACATAATAATACCTGTAACTCCGGCAATATCACTAAACATCTCTACTTGACGTAAAGAATTCTGCCCAGTAGTAGCATCTAAAATCTGCAACACTTCATGAGGAGCATCAACATCAATACGCTTCAATACTCGTATTATTTTTCCAATACCAGCCATTAATGCTATATTATTGTTAGTACGTCCAGCTGTATCAATAATTAGCACGTCTGTATCCTGCTTCTTTGCCTGTATAAATGCATCATATGCAATAGCTGCTGCATCTGAGCCAATTTCAGAGCTAACAAAATCAGATCCCGTTCTATCTGCCCAAATCCTAAGCTGATCAACTGCTGCAGAACGGAAAGTATCTCCCGCAGCAAGCATAACTTTTAATCCATCATCAGACATTCTCTTTGACAACTTTCCTATAGCAGTTGTCTTACCAACTCCATTTACTCCAACAACTAAAATAACATATGGTTTATGGGACAAATCTAAATTAAAAGGATTAGAGATTGGCAACAATATTTCATGAATTTTAGAAGACATATCTTTCAATACAGATTCGACAGAAACATTTTTCTCATAACCTCTTGAAACCAAATCATCTACTATTATCTGTGCAGCTTCCACTCCTATATCTGAACGAATCAATAAATCTTCTAACTCTTCTCTAATGCTATCATCAAGTTTCTTATGTAAAAGGATATTTGTAATACCATCTTTTATTTTCAAAGCTGTTATTGAAAAACCATCAGCTATTAATCGAAACCAAGAACTATCTTTCGAAGAATATTCTTGGTCGCACAATTCTTCACTAACAAAAGATTTAGATGGAGATTTGTCTTCTGAAGCATCTATAAACTTCTCATCTAACTCTTTGTTCTCAGAATCGAGAGAGGGAGTTTTTCCTGCTATGGACTTTTTTTTTCTAAAATAACTAAGTAACACAGCTAAAACCCACTACAAAAATTCCAAAAAAGATCGTAAGATAAAAATTATCTAGTTACAATACAATACAATACAATACAATATTGTACACGACATTGAATTTATATCAACAACCATTTGCCATTTTTAACATCAAGAATTCCACTCCATTTTTCATCTGCAGTTCCTGTAAGAATAACATGATTATCATGACACCATTCAATTAAAATTTGCCCCCCAGGCATATTAACTGATGCTATGCGATTTGTTTTTTCAGAATACGCCGAAGCAACAACAGAAGCACAAGCTGCCGTTCCACAAGCAGCAGTCAGACCAACTCCTCTTTCACAAGTGCGCAGATCTATACTTGAACAAGAAGTAACTTTTGCTATAGAAAGATTAATACCCTCTGGAAACATAAAATGATTTTTTACAATATTTCCAAAGCCAAGCAAATCATAACTATATATATCGTATTCAACAAAAAAAATTGCATGAGGATTTCCCATCGATAAAATATAAGGTGATCGCAAAACAACATCATTAATGGGCCCTAGGTAAAATTCATCTCTATCTCTACTATCGAATGGTTGTGATAGAGGAATATTTTTCCAATTAAATATTGGCTCGCCCATATCAACAGATATGCTATTATCTTCATTTTCCTTTGCTTTGATAGTACCTCTTAAAGTTTCAAATACAAAAGATTTTTTTTTCATCCTCATAGAAAGAAACCGTACAACACAGCGCATCCCATTTCCACAAGATTGAGCTTCTGAGCCATCACGGTTTATTATACGAATGAAAGCATCTGCAATTGTATCTTTAGAAGAATAAATGATCATCATTTGATCAAAACAAGTCTTTTCATCTGATAACAATACATTTATGGCATGTAAATTAATGGAATCGCTTCGATTTCGCATATCAACAACAAGAATTTTATTGCCTATACCTTCCATTTTTGCAAAATCAACATTGGATTTATTTATCATTACATTCCCTTTTTTAATATTAGATACTCAATACTTGCGTGTAACATCAATTTAGCAAAATATATATTCAAAGCTTGACTCATAAAACGTTCAATGATTTCATTTCGTGTTTGCTGTTAAGTTTAGTGATATAAATATAAATATTGAATATGATGATATTTTAGATTCAATATGATTATTTTATGTTTCCCCTAAGTACTTCGTATCTATACGTATTTACCTTCAAAATCTAGTAAGAGTATTATCACGGATATGTGTATGTTCGTTGCAATCAAAGGATAAAAACGGTGTTTGATAATCTACAAGAACGTCTTGGATCAATTTTTAAAAATATAACTGGCAAAGGAATATTATCGGAATCAGATATATCAAATACTTTGCGAGAAATACGCCGAGTTTTCTTGGAAGCAGACGTGTCAATTGAAGCAGTCCGAATCTTAAACAAAAGAGTGCAAGAAAAAGCAAAAGGCGAAAAAGTACTAAAAAGCATTAAGCCTGGACAAATGATAATCAAGATAGTGCATGATGAATTAGTAGAAATACTAGGAAGAGAAAATGTAGATTTAGAAATCAATGCGCCATCTCCTATTGTCATAATGATGATAGGACTACAAGGATCTGGTAAAACAACAACAACAGCTAAAATAGCTAATCGACTAAAAAATATGCATAAAAAGAAAGTTTTGATGGCTTCTCTTGATGTATATCGCCCAGCAGCACAGGAACAACTACGCTATCTTGGAGAAAAAAATCAAATCAATACACTAGAAACTATAAAAGAACAATCTCCTATAGAAATAGCTAAACGTGCATTAAATAGTGCAAAATCTGGTCTTTATGATGTTGTTATTTTAGATACAGCAGGAAGAAATCACATAGATGAATTTCTTATGAGAGAAGTAGACGAAATTAAATATATAACCAAACCTCATGAAATTTTATTAGTCGCAGACGCACTGACTGGACAAGACGCAGTCAATATAGCCCGTAACTTTAATGAAAGATTAGATATATCAGGGATTGTTCTTACACGCATGGATGGTGATGGCCGTGGAGGAGCAGCACTATCAATGAGAGCCATTACAGGCAAGCCTATTAAGGCTATGGGAATAGGTGAAAAAATAGAAGACTTAGAAGGCTTCTTCCCTGATAGGATTGCCAATAGAATACTAGGCATGGGAGATATTGTATCTCTAGTTGAGAAAGCTGCTCATAATTTAGATAAAGAAAAAGCTTCAGCCGCAGCTAAAAAGATCAGCAAAGGCAAATTTGACCTTGATGATTTAGCAGAACAACTTCGTCAAACACAAAATATAGGAGGAATTGGCTCACTTTTCAAAATGATGCCTATGATCAAATCATTCAACAAAAACGTCACAATGCCAGGAATTAGTGATGATATGATTAAATATTACATTGCTATTATATCTTCTATGACAAAGGAAGAGCGCGCAAACCCAATCATCATCAAACATTCTCGTAAAAAACGCATTGCTATGGGCTCGGGAACTGACGCAGCAAAAATAAATAAGATTTTAAAATTATACCGTCAGATGTCCGATGTAATGAAATCTATGAAAGGACAAAATGAAAGATCTTTAACTAATAATATGATGGAAAACATTAGAAATAAAATAAACCTTGGAAAAAATGGAAAATTGCCATATATCTAACATCATTCATGATAATAAAAATAGTAATCTTCGATAAATAATTTGAAATGATTATCAAAAATATTGCTTATTTTACGAGTAGTATAGGAATTAAGACTATAAAAGTTACCTGTTACGAATCAAAGCCAGAACATTAATATTTAAAGATAAACCATATAATAAAATGGAGAGTATTAATTTAATCTAAAATCATTATAAATATAAAGTTTGCATGATAGACATCATGTACTGTAATCATATATATAGTGTAACGAAATAGATATTTTTGTAATTTTATGCGATAATTAATTTATAAAAGTTTGCAAAATACAATTAAATTAAAGTTATCAACAATAAACAATATTAAGACACATTTTTCTTAGGAGGATATAGTAGTGGCATTAAAAATTCGTCTTGCTTGCGGAGGTTCTAAAAAGCGCAATCATTATAGTATCGTAGTTGCGAACTCCCGCAGCCCGCGGGATGGAAGATTTATTGAAAAAATTGGAACTTGGAATCCAACTTTGCCGAAAGAAAACCCTACAAGATTTACAATGAATTTTGAACGTATACAATATTGGATAAGCAAAGGAGCACAACCGACAGATAGAATTATGTTTTTTATGGATAAAGCCGGATTAATTAAATCTCCTACTAGAAACAATCCTAAAAAAGCTCAGCCTAAAAAGAAAGCATTAGAGCGTCTTGAAGCTAAGAAAAAAGCAGAAAATAGCGTAAATGCATAGCATAATAAGTTTATAACTTTGATTACATGTCTATTTTTTTGAATGTTTAAATAATATATTCGATACGCATTTGAGGATGTATCATGGTCGGTGCTGAAAAACTTATACTTATGGCAACTATTGGATCATCCCATGGATTAAATGGGGGGCTTTATGTCAATTCGTATGCAAACGATCCAATGGAATTGGAAAGATACACCCTATATTCAAATGATGGCAGAGAATTCAGTATATCGGAAGTATACGAACACAATAAAAGATACATTGTTTTTTTTGATGGAATTAATGACCGAACTGCCGCTGAAAAACTAAGAAACCTAGATTTATATGTTAATCGTGAAGATTTCAAAGATGAAGAATTGGAAGAAGATGAATTCTTTCATGCTGATTTAGAAAGAATGGAAACATTTGATATTAAAGGTAAATACTGGGGAAATATCTGCGGCATATATGATTTTGGAGCCGGAACTATAATCGAGATTAAATCTGATAACGTAGAAAAAAAGTTTTTGATACCTTTTACAAAAGAAGCAGTATTGAATGTTAATATGAAAGAAAACAAAATATTAATCGATCCTATTGCTGCAGGACTAAATTGTATTGAAACGCAAGATAAAAATATTAAGGCCAAACAAGATCTAAGTAAAAATAAAACATGACTTTTCGCTCCACTATAATCACACTATATCCAGAAATGTTTCCTGGATATCTAGGGCATTCTTTGTCTGGGAAGGCGCTTGCGTGTAATTTATGGTCTATTAATACTGTTCAGATACGCGATTTTGCATTAGACAGACATAAAAATGTTGATGGAACTCCTGTAGGAGGTGGAGCAGGAATGATTTTAAGAGCAGATGTATTAGGACGAGCAATTGATCATGCAATATCTGCATACAATCAAAAAGAGGTTCCTAGAATACTTATGGGAGCGCGTGGCAAGCCTTTAACACAAAAAATAGTGCGAAAAATTGCAACAGGATCTGGTGCTATTATTATATGCGGCAGATTTGAAGGAATTGATGAACGCATCATTAAAGCACGCAATCTCGAAGAAATTTCCATAGGAGATTACGTGCTTTCAGGAGGAGAACCAGCAGCACTCGTCTTACTTGATGCTATAGTACGTTTACTGCCTGGCGTAATGGGGAACAAGGAATCATCAATTCATGAAAGTTTTGAAAATGGATTATTGGAGTTCCCACAATACACCAACCCCCGAATATGGGAAACATTAGAAATACCTCCTATCCTTTATTCTGGAAATCATAAGGAGATAAAAAAGTGGCGTAAAGAACAATCGTTTATAGTAACAAAAAAATGCAGGCCTGATCTTTTGACGAAGAATGAAACAACTACTGAATAATTAGTCGCCAAACTAATTAAAAAAATGTATAATAAGCAAGATAATAATATTTATTTATCTTCTACTGGATTTAAACTAATATTCATGATTTAAAACATTATTGGTCTTTTATCGCAGAAAATTTTATACTGAACAACAAATAAGGAATATAGTTGGATAATTTGGAAAAAATGAGTTAGACTTCTTCTTTCAAATTGTCATGATTTTAAAAACGGAGAAAATTTATGAACATAATTGATGAAATAGACTGTGAGGAAATAGCAAAAATAGAATCTAAACGTGTATTACCACAGTTTTCTTCCGGAGATACAATATGTGTTAAGACCATAATTCAAGAAGGGAATAAAACTCGAATTCAATCTTTTGAAGGAGTTTGCATAGCACGTTCTGGCCGTGGAATTAATAAAAATTTTATAGTTAGAAAAATTAGTTATGGAGAGAGTATAAACCGTCTTTTCCCTTTTTATTCACCCTTAATACAAGATGTTACTGTTATCCGTCGAGGAAAAGTTCGACGTGCTAAGTTGTACTATTTAAATCAATTACGTGGTAAAGCAGCTCGTATCCCAGAAAATACTGGAAAACGTGCTAAATATTTGAATGAACAAGCTCGTAAAAACTAATAAATAATCTAAAAAATCACCTTCTTAGTTTAAGCCATATTTCTTTTATAGACAATTAATGATATTTGAATAGGTTTATTTCAATCAGATTGACTTTAAATGAATGCTACTTATATATGTGTGATGCAAAGTGTTTTTTGCAAATATATCATAGTTTTTTAATGTGTTAACTTATATGAAATAATATTATTTGTAATGCTTGATGAATATCAATTTTTCAATCTGATTTTTTTTAAATTTTTTTATTTTCATGAAGTTAGAAATAAGTTATTTTAATAAAAATTAATTTACGTTATTTTTTAAATAACTATCAATAATTTTTTATGGGATAAATAAGTATTGGTTATAAAAAAATATTAGAGGATCTAAATGAAAAAAGCAGATATTGGAGTAATTGGCCTTGGCACTATGGGATCAAGCCTTGCTCTTAATATGCTTGAGAAAAACTTCCGTTTAGCAGTTTATAATAATGAACCAGAACTGACAGATGTTTTCTTTAAAAAAACACGTGATTTATCTAAAAAAGTTATCAAAACAAAAACTCTCCAACAAATGGTAGAAGCAATTTCTATACCTCGAAAAATATTTATGATGATAACAGATGGCAAACCAATTGACTTGCTAATAGAAAAATTAGAACCAATGCTATCAGCTGAAGATATATTGATGGATGGAGGCAATTCCAATTTTCATGATACACAGATACGCTCAATCAAACTAAATAAAAAAAAAATACGTTTTTTTGGTATAGGAGTATCAGGTGGATCTAATGGAGCCAGATATGGAGCTTCATTAATGATTGGAGGGAATGAAAAAGCATATCGTAATATTGAAAATATCCTACAATCTATATCTGCAAATTATCAGGGTCAACCTTGTTATGCTTTGCTTGGACCCGACGGATCAGGGCATTTCACTAAAACAATTCATAACGGCATTGAATATGCAAATATGCAGATAATAGCTGATGTTTATGGAATTTTGCGAGATGGATTTCATAAAACATCTTTGGAAATAAGTAAGTATTACTTAAAATGGAATGAAGGAAAACTAAACTCTTATTTGATGAAAATTACTGCCGAAATACTACTATCTATTGATCCTATCACTGAATTTTCAATGCTAGATATCATCAGTGATAAAGCCTATCAAAAAGGAACAGGACAAAGATCTGTTATTGAAGGGCATAAACTATTTGCTCCAATGACAATAACTGAAGCTGCAGTATTTTATCGCAATCTTTCAGAACGTAAAAATGAACGTGAAAAAATGCAATCTATATTTATAGACAATAGCAGTTTTTCATTTAACAATTCTGATCTTTTGATCGAAGATTTAGAAAATGCAATTTATGCTGCTCAAATCATTGCTTATACACAAGGATTTTTAGTAATGAAAAAAGCATCTCAAAAATATAATTGGAATTTACAACTTGCCACAATAGCACGTATTTGGCGTGAAGGATGTATTATTAAATCACAGCTTATTAATGAAATTGCAGAAGCATTAACCCTTAACTACAATAATACTAATCTTCTAACGATCCCAAATATTTCCAACAAAATAATAAAATCGTTGCCATCTCTAAGACGTATAGTTATAGCTTGCACAAAACATGGATATCCGATACCAGCACTTATAGCAGCTCTTTCTTTTTTTGATACTTATACACAAGGGCAAGGAACTGCTAATCTAGTTCAAGCACAAAGAGATTTTTTTGGATCTCATGGATTTGATCGCTCAGATGGAATTAAAGAAAAAAATGCCCCTTGGAGAATATCATAAAATATTTTCAATAAATTTTAGAGTAAGAAACTTATAGACAGTTTTTTTTCAATGATGTGGCAAGATTAGTCATCAATTTAAAATAAAGATCAGGGCCAGCAGGCAATAAAATACCTTCTGGATCAAGCATTGCTACAGCTACATCAGTACCATCTGTAATAGATCTTATCATTTTAGGATCAAATTCCGGCTCATAGAATACACAAGAAACATCTTCTGAAGTAATTAAATTTTTAATTCTTTGAAATGACTTTGCTCCTGGAAGAACAGACTTAGGCATTATTGATTCAATAATATTAATTCTATAACGATGTTCGAAATAACGATAAGCTCCATGAAAAACAACAATTTTTTTTCCTTGAACTGAATATAATAGCTCAGATAATGAATTATCTAATTTATCTAATTTAGTTAAAAAATCTTGTTTATTTTTTTCATATTTTTTTTGATTATTTGGATCTCTCTTGATTAGCTCCATAGCAATAACATTAGCCATATGTTTTGCATTTACAGGATCCAACCAAAGGTGCATGTCATATATGTAATTATTGATATCTTTTTCATGCTGATAAGACTTAAGTAATTTTTTATCACGTTTATACAATAAAATTTTATGTAAATTTGAACAATTCGATAGTATAATAACATTAGATGTCTTATTAAGAGAAGTTAACGGTTTTTCTAAAAAAGTTTCCATATTCGGACCAATCCAAAAAATAATATCAGCATTCTCTAGCATAATAATATCTGATGGACGCAAACTATAATCGTGAGGAGAGCTGTTATTTTTGACAAGCAAACTAGGCTTGCCTACTCCATGCATAATATAAGATACTATTGAATGAATCGGCTTAATAGAGGCCACTACTCGCAAAGAGTCAGCCATAACTATCCCTTTCAACATAGAAAATAATAAAATAGTAAATATAAAAATGTTTTTCATAATGTTTAATCCTGTTATTATATGATTATTATTGAATAAATAAGATGGAGTATATACAATTTAGCTATGCATACTTGCTCATCTCTTCCTTTAATCAGATTTACAAATACAAGTTTTCATAAAAACGGACGCAATATTTTACATAATATCAATTTTACTATAAAATCTGGCGAAATAGTTACATTAATAGGTCCCAACGGATCTGGAAAATCAACTGTTGCTAAATTAGCTACAGGCATAATTAAACCAAGCATGGGCAATATAACACGCAATCCCAGAATAACTATAGGCTATGTACCTCAAAAAGTCACTATAGAAAAAATGTTACCTATAAGTCTTATTCAATTTATCAAACTTACAGTTAAAGCTTCACAGAATGATATTTTGAAAATGATTGATAAAGTTAACTTAACAGGAAAAGAACATATAAATATAGCAGATATTTCAGGAGGAGAATTTCAACGTGCTCTTCTTGCAAAAGCTTTATTGCGTAAACCAGATCTATTGGTTTTAGACGAACCACTACAAGGGATTGATTTTCCGGGAGAATTAGCATTATACGAGCTTATAACATCAGTTCAAAAATCTACAGAATGTAGTATACTACTCATATCCCATAATTTAAATATGGTTATGGCTTCTACAAATACTGTGATATGTTTAAATAATAAAATTTGTTACAAAGGCCCCCCTCAAACTATTAAAGATAATGCAGAATTTGTTCGACTTTTTGGCCCACGTACAGCAGAAATATTAGCAATTCATAATCATAAACATGACTAATTATCTGACCAACTATAATATAAATCATATATAGCATAGACGTAACAATAAGTAATATATATAACGATAGAATGTATAACGAATTTTTAACTCGCGCTTTGCTTGCTGGAGTTGGTATAGTATTATCAACTGGACCTCTTGGTTGCTTTATTATATGGCAACGCATAGCATATTTTGGAGATACCATAGCACACTCAGCACTATTAGGAGTTGCTATATCACTCATGTTTGAGATACCTCTCCCAATTTGTGTATTCATAATAGCATCTTCCGCATCGCTTTTGTTGATTAAAATTCAAAAAAATGAAAATCTATCTTATGATTCAATACTCGGAGTGATTGCTCACTCTACACTATCACTTGGTCTTATAATATTATCATTTATAGATTGGGTTAGAACAGATCTTAATATTTTTTTATTTGGAGACATATTAGCCGTCAATATAAATGATATAATTCTTATCTGGAGCGTTGGAATATTAAATATTCTCGTATTAATAACAATATGGAAACCTCTTTTAGCTACAACCATAAATCATGAGCTTGCAAAGGCAGAAGGTATTAATACAGAAAAAAACAAGATAATTTTCACACTTATAACATCGCTTATGATTTCTATTTCTATAAAAGTAGTTGGAATAACACTTGTAACATCTCTTTTGATACTACCAGCGACTACTGCAAGACGTTTCTCAAAATCTCCTGAAAGCATGGTCGTTATATCAACAATCATTGGTATCTTGGGAATAATCGTTGGTCTCTATGGATCATTGGTTTTTGATACACCTTCGGGACCATCCATAATCATAGCAACTATGATATTTTTTATACTTAGTCACATTCAAATACCTAAAAAACTATTTTTTAATAAAAAATTATTTAAATAATAATACATAAACTCATGTAAAAGTTATTTAAATCAATAATTTTTATTTTGTAAAAATTACAAGCAAAATAATATTAAATTATCACTTGATTAATTAATATTCTTATATAAAATCACTTGATTAATTTAATATACTATTATAAAACGCGACACACTGCCATTTACATAATTATTACTCTTTAATAATTGACTTATTACTCTTTAAGAATTATTGTCTATATAGGCGATTTTTATAATAAAGGGAGAAGGATCGGTATGAGTAGTACGAAAATTTATGGTATTGTCAATGATCTTATGAATATTGAATATAAGGCACATTACCATTATATGCAAGCGTCTTCTTGGGCCGCCTACAATAATCTTGATGGCTGCCACAGCTTTTTGTTAAATCATGCACAAGAGGAATACTCCCATGTAATGAGGGTTTTTAAATATTTAATTGATGCAGGATATAATGCAGTTTTCTATGATTTACCGAAACCTGAAATCAAATCTGATGATGTTGAAAGCTTGTTCTCATCGATATACCAACATGAAATAATCGTAACAAAAGCATATGATGATGCTTTAATAAGTGTCTCTGAAGAAAAAGATAATCAAACATTTTGTTTTTTACAATGGTTTGTGAACGAACAAATTGAAGAAATCACATTGTGTCGCAATATCTTAGACAAAATAAAATTAATAGGCTCAGGCCCTCATTCTCTTTATCTAATTGACCTAGAAATAGGAAAAATGGCAAAAAAAAGTTGATTTAAAAATGTCATTTTTTATAGTTTGATTAATTATCATAATATAATCAAAGTTATAAGGTAATTATCTAAAAGATGAGGTTTTATTTATTTAGGTATGTTATATATAATTTATAGTTATCTGTATGTATATCGGCAGCATAAAGTATTTAAATTTGATCTACGTTAAACATAATTAATTATAGTAAATACTGAAAAATAACGCTTAAAATCAGACAATTAAAAGATAAAAAAACTAAATTGGTATAATTAAAAAGATCTTGCTATTTAAAATTATCAATCATATTCAAAACTGCAGGACCAATAATAATGCCCAACAAAACAGGAAGGAAAAAAACTATCATCGGAACCGTTAATTTTGGTGCTAATGAAGCCGCTTTTTTTTCTGCTTCAGTCATGCGCTCAGATCTACTTTCGTCAACTAAAATACGTAAAGAATCACCAATTGAAGTACCATAACGATCTGACTGAATTAAAGCTTGCATAACATTTCTTATACAATCCATCTGTGTGCGGTTATAAAAATTTTCAAATGCGTCTTGTCTACTAGGAAGGAATGATAGCTCAGCCGTAGTTATCATCATCTCTTCTGATAAAGCAACTGATTGTCCACCTATTTCTTCAGCAACACGACGCAGAGCCTGATCTACTGAAATTCCTGCTTCAACACATATCAAAAGTAAATCAAGAGCATCCGGCCAAGCACGTCTTATAGAATCCTGCCGTTTTGATACAAGGTTAGATATAAAGATATTTGGCAAATAAAATCCAGATAGGCCTATAGTAAATGCAATTATAATACGAAAAGATAATGGATGATCTATGAATTTATCATAATGAAAAACCCATATAACAGACAAAATAAAACAAATACAAGGGGATAAAATACGAGATATCAGCAAAACATTCAATGAATATTCTGATCTAAAACCAGCGGCACGCAACCGATTTATGGTATGCTCATCCATCACTATAGCTTTTAAATTTAGCTTTTTCACTAATTGCCTTAAAGAATTGCTATCCCGTGTACGCAATCCAGGTTTGCTATTATTTTCCAAACTAATACGTTGCTTTTTACGCAATAATTCCCTTTCAGCAGCAATATATTTCATTCTTTTATCTAAATTATCAGCGCTTAAATAAGGAATTACTATCGCATAAATCATAGCAAATACCGAAAAAGAGGTCGCAATAACAATCGCGATGTCAAAACCACTAAACATATTAAAAATATATGAGGGCATTTTAAATCCTAAAAACTAAACATCAAAATTTATCATAAAACGCATAATCAAAACACCAACAAGCATCATACAAGCTGCAAATCCAAGAATAATATGCCCCCTTGTATCTGTAAAAAGAATACTCATATAATCTGGAGACGTAAAATAAACAAGCAAAGATACAATAAAAGGCAGAGATCCTATTATCCATGCAGAAGCCTTTGCTTCCATCGCCAGAGCTTGAACTTTTGCCTTCATCTTCTTTCTATCACGCAATACTTTTGACAAATTAGATAAAGATTCCGAAAGATTACCACCAGATTGAGATTGAATTGTAATAACAGTTGAAAAAAAAGAAACCTCTTGCAAAGGCATGTATATAAGCATACGAGCAACACTTTCAGAAACACTTAATCCTAACTGTTGAGCCTCAACAACACGTCTAAATTCAGATTTTACAGGTTCCGAAGACTGACTAACAATAATAGCAATAGCATCAGAAACAGGCAATCCTGAACGAACTGAACGAACTACGATATCCAAGGCATTCGGAAATTCATTCAAAAACTTTTCTTTTCTTTTCTTTATAATAATTTTTAATAACATACGAGGAAAAATCAGTACAGATGATAATGAAATACAAACACTAATAAAAAAACTGTTCACTAAAATTAAAGCGAAAATCCAAACAATAAATCCAAATATAGCACTAATAATGTAAAAAGATTTTTTTGAAATCGATAGACCTGAATAAGATATTAAAGCTGATAATTTAATATTATTAGAAGATTTCTCTTTTTGTTGCATTTCTATCTTTTGCATCGCTTCTAGCAATGCTTTACGACGTTTCGATGCTTCTAAATCATCGCCTTTATTCTTAACAGATTTTTTTTGTATTCTTGAAGCAGTAGCGATGGAATCATCATCTTCGTCTTTAAAAATATAGAATAATATCTTATAAATAATGATAAATACGAATAAAACAATCAATCCTATAAAGGCAACTCGGAAAATATAATCCATGTCATCATAACCTATAAATCTAGTTGTTGATCTTATTTTTCAATAGATTCAAGAACTTCTGATAATCTTCTTTCTTCACCATATTGAGCAGCCCTATCCCAAAAACGAGGACGAGAAATTCCACCACAAACATGCTTACCTATAAGTTTTCCGTTAGAATCTTCACCAATAATTTCATATTTAATAAGGTCTTGAGTGATAATTATATCTCCTTCCATACCAACTACTTCACAAATACTAGTAATCCTTCTAGAGCCATCTCTTAACCTCTGTGTTTGAATAATAACATCTAAGGAAGTAGTGATGATTTCTCTAACCATCTTAGATGGCAGAGAAAATCCTCCCATAGCAATCATTGTTTCCATCCTACCAAAACTCTCACGTGGATTATTAGCATGGATAGTACCCATAGAGCCATCGTGTCCAGTATTCATTGCCTGCAACAAATCCAAAACCTCTGGTCCACGTACCTCTCCTAAAATTATACGTTCTGGTCGCATACGTAAACAATTCTTAACTAAATCACGCATAGTAATTTCACCACCACCCTCAATATTAGGAGGACGTGTTTCCAATCTAACCACATGCGGCTGCTGAAGTTGAAGCTCAGCAGTATCTTCACAAGTAATTATACGTTCATCTGAATCTATATAACGAGTTAAACAATTAAGTAATGTTGTTTTTCCAGAACCAGTCCCCCCTGAAATCAATATATTACATCTAATACGACCTATTATTTGTAATAAATTTGCACCTGCAGCTGTTATCGCTCCAAATTCAACCAAATGATCTAAAGTAAGTTTATCCTTCTTAAACTTACGAATAGTCAAAGAAGGCCCTCCTAGAGCAAGTGGAGGGATTATCACATTTACACGAGAACCATCTAGCAAACGTGCATCACATATAGGACTTGCCTCATCCACACGACGACCAACCTGATTAACAATACGCTGACATACAGAAAGCAACTGTTGATCATCTCTAAAACTAATACCTGTCTCAACAGTTTTACCATTAACTTCAATGAATATCTTATCAGCACCATTTACCATAATATCAGCAATATCATCTCGTGCAATTAGAGGCTGAAGAGGACCATATCCTAAAATATCATTACAAATATCTTCAAGTAGATCTGCTTTTTCAGAAAGAGATATGGATAAAGCCTTAAGAGCAATAATCTCAGTTATTAGATCACCTATCTCAGACTGAGCTTCCTTTACATCATACTTAGAAAGCTGAGTAATATCTATCATTTCGACAAGAGTCGCAAATATTACAGCCTTAAGTTGATAATAATTATCACTATGATTCTTTGCATCATAAACAGGTTTATCTACAGGCTTTTCTGTATAAGTTTCTTTTGACTCATGATGCTCAGCAACATCTTTCTTTTCCGTTACAGAAAATTTACTATCACGCCTTCCAAACATTTATGCATTACCTAATAAAATATAGTTTAACTCATTTTCTATTAAAAAAACTTGTTATCTTTGAACGTATACCACGTTTTGGTTTATTCATCGTTACACAATCCGCAAGAATATGAATAAAATCAGAAAATATGGCATTGATAGAAGATTTTGGATTAATCTCAGAAATCATTTTTCCATTATTTGCCGCAATCCCAAAAAGATTAGCATCAAATGGAATAACAGCAGAAGGTTTTATGCCTAATGGACTACAGAAATCTTCAATAGAAATTTCAGGCCTTTTCGGGATGCCTATTTGGTTAATAACAAGATAAATAGAATCATCTTTGTTTCTCAACTTTTTTAATTCATCAATTAAATTTTTAGAATTACGTAATCCAGTAAGATCAAGAGAAGTAGTAATAACCACTTTATCACTTTCTACGAGAAGATCACGAGCCCAACTATTCCATAAATTAGGCACATCAATTATCGTAAAAGAAGAAGATCGATACAATATATCAATTAATGGGAATATATCATCAGAATCAAAATCATATGTACGCTCCAAAGTAGATGGAGAGGTTAAAAGTGATAGATTATCACTATAAGATACAAGCAACTTATCAATAAAAAATCTATCTATCTTACTATTATTATAAATAGCATCCGAAATGCATTTTATAGGATCTTGATCAAAGTCAATATTAGAAGTACCGTATGGAAGATCTAGATCCACTAAAACTGTTTTCATTTTTAAAATAGAAGCAATGCTAAAAGAACAATTATGCGCTATAGTTGAAGAGCCAACACCACCTCTTGATCCTATAAAAGATATAACTTTACCAACCGTTTCTACAGAAATATCATAAATATTAATTAAAACTCTTATAATATCAGCAGAAGATAATGGTTCAACTAAATACTCAGATATCCCACTAGAAATCAATTCTTTGTATAGATATACATCATTTCTATCTCCTATTATTACGACTTTTGTGCTAGTATCACAAACATCAGCTAAAGGATTCAATGAATTCAAAATTTCTTCGCTATCGCCCTTTATATTAATAATAAGCAGATTAGGAGTAACTGACTCAGAAAATATATTTATAGCTTCTGCAATTGATCCCTTAGTAATCTGCATATCAACTTGATCCATCTTATGGTCAACTTTAAAACTTTCCATGACAGAACAAAGTTCATCAGTAATACAAAAAGCATGAACAGATATGTGCGATAAAAAATTTGATTGATCAGAAGAACTTTCATAGCTTTCATTTATAAATTCTGATTTTTTATCTGATACTTTTTCAACAACCATCGCCATTTTCCCTGTAGCATAACAAAGTTATCTGAAAACTAACTTTGTCAATTATATTTTATCAAATATAATCATAATTTATCAAATGCTTGAAACATATTATGTGTCCTCGATTTTTATTTTTTTAAACCCTTATTATAATATGAATCTATTGCTTTATCTGTCATTTCTCCATCAACAAGTGTCTCAAGACGCGGATGAATTAAATCTAAAGGATTATCTATCTGTGCAAGCAAGTTATGATGAAATGCACAACCATAATTATACCAATTTCCATTCAAAGAATTATCTTTTATAATACTATTTGGCCATAAACCGCATTGTCGTCCGATATAAGGTCTAGCAGCAAAATAACTCAGTCTGATAGTATCAATATCCAGTCCATAATTAGCATCATATAACCTTTCAGATATGGAATTAGCAGGAATACCATTACTAATGAAAATAGAACGTATATCATTCGCAGCACTTTTTATAGCAGCAGAAGAAACAGTAGGACTTGGTAACATGATAAATATAACAGTTGAACTATTCTTTTTATATGAATCTACAAAAGCTTCTATTGTACTTCGCATCTGATCCGTTATTTTCCATCTCCCAGATAAAAACTTCAAATCTAAACTTCTTTCTGTCCTTTTCATCATAAATGGATGATGAAAAACATCATTATTAATACTTGATTTTGTATTTAAAAAACAAGAAGACATAGAAAAAGCTAATTGAATTAAAATTATCATTCTCAAACAAAAAATATTACACGATATAATCCTTGAAAAAAAATTCAATACTATAATAATTAACTTTTTATAAAACATCACTAAGAATACACTCCTTATCCGCATTATTAGATTTTATTTGTAAATAAAACCAATAGCGCCTTTATATGATTTTTCCGCATTTTTCGTATAATCTTTAGACCCATAAACTTTGTTAACACGATTTAAAAACAAATTATCGGCATCACTTGATAACTCGAAATTATAATCTGGTCGCACTAAATCACCCTCACCAACAGACTTAACAAGAAAGGGAGTAGCTGCTATAAATAATTCCGTTGCATTCCTATTAACACTCATGTTTTTAAACAAAGCACCCAAAATTGGTATCTGTGATAATAATGGCACCGCATTAGAATCGTAGCTTTCAGCATTTTTCAACAAGCCTGCTAATACTATGGTGCCCCCAGAAGGTAACTCAACACTAGTCTCAGTTGTACGCATAGTATATTCAGGTTCGCCTGAGTTTACAATTGGTTCAGAAATTGACGCCTTAATACGCAATCCGATCCTTCCTGGAGATAATACAGTAGGAGTAAAATCAAGTTCAATACCGTATTTATGAGACTGTAAAGAAGGTTTTCCGTTGCTATCAAATGATCTCATGAAACGTTCACCTCCTGATGAAAAACTAGCACTTTGTCCTGAAACAGCAGTTAAAGTTGGCTCAGCTATAGTGTGAAGAGAACTTGCATGCTCTAAAGCTCTCAAGAAAGTTTTCAAAGTAAAATACTTATTAGAAGTGCCTATATATAAAGAATTATCTTGGCCAGCTGATCCTCCTGATAATATATTAAAATTTAAAGGTGAAGAAACAGCAGAAGAACCTTCTTGAATAGAATGACTAAATCCTACTTGTTTTAATACTTCTCTGCTTACTTCAGCAATTGTTACCTTAAGAGTTACCTGATCACTACATTCAACCTTCAACATATTTAATACTTTTTTATCCGAAAAAGCAGTTGCTAAATCAACAGCATGCTTAGAATCTTGAGCTGATTTTACTTCTCCATTTAACACAATATTGTCAGATATCATTTCAACGCTAATATTTGAATTTGGAATAAAACGTCGCAAATTATTTTGAAGTGTATAAGCATCACGTTCAATATTTACCTCGATATTTAATAAATCTTTCTTATCCTTGCCCACAATAATAATATTGGCTCTACCAAGTTTCTGTCCAAAAATATAAACAGTATTAACAGAATACAATTTAACACTCATTTTATTAGGATCAGAAACTAAAACATCACTGACATCTAATGGCATTTCCAGAATTAAAACTTTATCTAAACCAACTGTAATTCTTTTATTTGTCCCTAATTCTGATTTTTCTATTTTTATAACAGTAGGCTTCTCAACAACCGAAGAATTTAATGATAAAGGTTTCGACAACAAAGAACTAGGAATTAGCATAAAAAAAACAACGAAAATTCGCTGTAAAATATTCATCTTGAATTTTCCTCTACATCATGATTAACAATGAAACCTGATTTAACGATCAAACTATCTGATGCAAAGGTCCCATCAGCATCAGAATTATAAATAAAAGAATCCGATATAGATCTAAGAACAAGTATTAATTTAGATGTACTGCTTTGAGCAGCAATAAGTTTTACAGCCTGTTCACTGTTAACCTCTAATATAGCAGTTGTACCAATAATTGACGTTTGGCCCTCGTCCATATTTTGATCTATTGCCAAAACTCGTATATTTTTTAGGACTATTGAAACTTTTTTATCAAATTTAACCGCCATAACATCAACACGATCATTAGGAATTATCATTCCAGAAACAGCAGTAGAAGCTGAAATATCCACCGCTATAGCTAATTTTCCTTTTGGAAGAATATTAGACAAATGTCCACCGCTTAAATTAGAATTATCAAGCAACCTTTCTAAACGAATTGGATCTCCTTTTAAAATAGGAAACCGCACTATAGCCCCATTTAATTCCTCAATCGCTTTAGGTCTATTTACATCATTAATAAAACCTGCAAATAAATTTTCTTCAGGATAAGCGGCCCATTCAATAGACTCTCTATAGATAGTAGAACCCATTGGCATATCATGAGCGGCAACCAGTACATTAACAAGCTTTATAGAAGGATTAGCTTCAATCTCATCTTTCGTAACAGGATCATGAGACAAAAGACGCATCGCTATTATACCTGAAATAACAGCAGCTACAGCAGATATAACCAATCCCATAATTCGATTTAATTTCATTATTACCTCTAAAAACAACCGATAAAATAATATTAACCAATAAAAATAATCCTAATAATATCGCGATATTTACAAACTATTAAACCATAAAATCAGATATTTGATCTAAAGCAATTTTAAATAAGTATGAATCCGGATATGTCATAAATCCCCCTATAGCTATTGCAATACCATAAGGAATTTTATCCTTTATAAGAAAACTCTGCGGAATTGAGATATGAAAAATACGCGAAGCAAGCCTCATTAACATAATAAAAAAGGCCAATACTCCGCCAACAAAAGAAACAAATAGCATAAACTCAAAAAGAGAATTATCCCAACCAAACCATAATGAGGCAGATGTCAAAAATTTTGCATCTCCTCCCCCCATAATATTTACTATAAAAAAAACAAAACAAATAACAAAAACAGTAAGAGCAACTAATATATGGCATGAGATAGAAAAAAAATTCAATCCAATCAAAGGAGCAATGAATAAAAATGAAGAAATCATAACTAAGGAAACCCTATTTGGTATAGTGGCAGAAAACAAATCATTCAGAGCCGCTATAGATAAGCAAAAAGGGAATACGATAAACACAACAGAAGAAATCATTATATTATCTTTCACATTCACAACACAAAATACATAATTTAAATAAAAAACATTAATAAAAGACGTAATTGTAATATCAAATTATATAAAAAACAAAAATATAATTTTTAAGCATGGAATGTAGTGTATAGTATATATGAATATGATAACGGCCTTAAACAAACTTTAAAGGGCCGTTATCAAAATAAACAACATATAAAAGCGCTTTACGCTTTTATATTGTTAAATGATTATTCAAAAATAAAACTAACATAAATTCCTAAGGATTATAACCTTATAATCATATAGCTATTACATAAATAATAAATTATAACTTTATTCTCTATACATAGTTTACTTAGCAATAGCAGTAGCTATACCCACAAATTTATTTTTTATTGCCTCTCCTAAGCTGGTAACTGAAGCAATAATTGCAACTGCTATCAAAGAGGCAAGCAAGCCATATTCAATAGCTGTAGCACCAGATTCGTCATTTAAAAATTTTTTAAAGTAATCCAATCTCATAAAAATCAATCCTATTTATAAATTAATGAAAAAATATTATACTAAATATAATAGTTTTTAAGCCATAGCATTAAAAAATATTAAAATACAACAACTTTATAATATTATAATATAATCTAAATAAAAAATGAATCTATGGCAGTAAAACGACATTAAAATATACAGTATATAGACCAAGATATACATCAGATAGTTATTAAAATTTTATATAAACAATAAAATATAAGATTGTTTATATAAAATTAATCAAATGCACCTTGCAAAAATAAAAGCATCATTATTTAAATGAATCGACTGTGATATTTGGTGCAAACTATAAAAAAAAAGAAAAGCCATTCTTAAAACTCATTAAATATTTGGCTTCTAATAAATTAACTGCAATAATAATATCAACCATATAATCAAAGAAGCAAGCCCCTTTTCAATAACTGTAGCATTATTCTCGTCATTTTTTAATAATTAAAATAATTATTTTTTCGTCAAAACAAATTTCATGTATAAATCAGTCAAAAAAACATGAATAATTATAGCAAAAATTGATCTTTCACAATACATAAATACATCACTAAACCAATAATATTATATATAATTAATGTTTTATTGATTAATTATTTAATTTATTACTTCAATTATATTGAATGATTTGAAAACGACCTTAACCTATATCTAGGCAAGATCGTCATAAAATAAACGACATATAAAAGCGCTTTACGCTTTTATATTGTTAAATTCTTATTCAAAAATAAAACTAACATAACTTACTAAGGATTATAATCTTATAATCATCTAGCTATTAAATAAATAATAAATTATCACTTTATTGTCTATGTTTCTTAGGCTTAGGCTTAGGCTTAGGCTTAGGCTTAGGCTTATTCTCAGTCTCAGTCTCATTAGGAGTAGAAGCAAGAGTAGGAGTATTCGCATTAATAGCAGTAGCTATTGCAGAAAATTTATTTTTTAGTGCATCTCCTATTTGGCCAACTGAAGCAATAATTGCAACTGCTATCAAAGAGGCAAGCAAGCCATATTCAATAGCTGTAGCACCAGATTCGTCATTTAAAAATTTTTTAAAGTAATCCAATCTCATAAAAATCAGTCCTATTTATAAATTAATGAAAAAATATTATACTAAGATATAATAGCCTTTAAACTATAGCATCAAAAAATATTAAAATACAATAACTTTATAATATAATGATATAATCTAAGTAAAAAAATAATCTATAAAAGTAAAACAACATTAAAATATATAGTATATAGACTAATATATACATAAATATATTTATTAATTTTATATAAAGAATAAAAGTATTGTTGTTTAATAAATAATATAATATGATATTTAGTTATAACCATAGAAAAAGAAAATAAATTACGTAAATACATCATTAAACCAATAATATTATATATAATTAATGTTTTATTGATTAATTATTTAATTTATTACTTCAATTATATTGAATGATTTGAAAACGACCTTAACCTATATCTAGGCAAGGTCGTCATAAAATAAATGAAATATAAAAGAGCTTACGCTTTTATATTGTTAAATGCTTATTCAAAAATAAAACCAACATAACTTTCTAAGGATTATAACCTTATAATCATATAGCTATTACATAAATAATAAACTATCACTTTATTACCTATCTATGATTTACTACTTAATAGCAGTAGCTATTTTAGAAAATTTAGTTTTTAGTGCATCTCCTATTTGGCCAATTGAAGCAATAATTGCAACTGCTATCAAAGAGGCAATCAAGCCATATTCAATAGCTGTAGCACCAGATTCGTCATTTAAAAATTTTTTAAAGTAATCCAATCTCATAAAAATCAATCCTTAATTTTTAATATATGTATATATAAATATATCAGATCTATCTCTAATATATAATACAATATATTACAGCAAATATAATTGTAATTACTTTATTTTAATATAACACTTTATATAAAATAAATAAATAATTTTATATAGATAATATCTATTAGTATAAAAAAACATAAATTCAAATTTAAAATCAACAAATATTATTTATACAATATATAATTAAAAAATATAATTAAATATATTATATAAATTAATTAAACATAGCAATATAAAGAATAAAAACAATAAAACCAATGATAAATTATCACTTAAATAATTTATTTAATTGCAATAAAACAAATAACATAAGCAATACATAAAATCTAAACATAAAAATATGACAAATATAAATTATTTTATATTTGAGCATGATTAGTATCAATTAGCATATGCGACAATATTTTATCTCAAATAACTAATTATATTGTCAAAGAATAAGCACATAATTTATTTATAGTAATTACTATATATATTAATTAAACAAAGTGCGCATAATATTTATTTATAAAAAATTAACCTATAAACAACAATTTTTATTATTAGTTATAATATTGTTTTATAAAGTTAAATACAAATTAACTTTATATTATAAAAAACTTTTTTATAAGTTTAATTACTTATTATATATAATTTATAATAAGTAAAAATATATTTTTTTAATACAATTTAAATTATTTACTTATAACTTTTGTTTAAAGTTATGGCAATTTTATTTATATAATCTTATATAATACAAAAAAATAAGGAAATTATATTTAATATTATTCCTTGTTTTTTGTCAAAAAGCGAGTGGCTATTTTATAATAGTAGTCAAAAGAAAAATATAAATTATAAAAAAGCCATGACACTTAAGCGTACCAAAAATATAAAATATAAATAGGAGAAAATAAAATGATGAGATCTATTAAAAAAATGATAAAAAATGAATCAGGACTTGCAGCGCTAGAATATGGCCTAATTGCCAGCGCAATAGCAGTTGTGATACTAGTAGCTGTAATGGGATTAGGAAATGCAGTCAAAGGTAAATTTGAAGGCATCACAAAAGAATTAAATAAAAATCCGACAAGTCAGACATAACAGATAGTAGTAAATAGAAAAACGCCATAGGTATGTCTACATCCATACCTGTGGCAAAAAACCGATTTAAACCAAGTAAATTGCATTTAATCAATTCTAATATTCTGAAACTAATATCATCTCTTTAATAGCCCACATAAAACACATATTGCAAGCAAGACAAGCCCACAATTAATTACTACATTATATGAAACATCGCTCGTCTAATTGCCAATATTACAAGATAACCCCGCATAATATTAAAATTACATATATCAACAACCATCGACAACTAAAGCAAATATTCTAGCAAGATAACCTTATATAGGAATTAGCAGAAAAACAACATTTATATTAATAAATATAAGCCAAAATTAATTCTTTTCTATAATTTGCTTAAAAGCATATTCAATATAATATTTAAAACCTAGAAAATATCTCTGTCAATATCAAGATCTAGCAATATCTAAAAAATAAATATATAATAGAAGATAAATATAGGATAAATACTAAAAAAGTAATTTATTAATCTCTCTCCATCATAAGAAAAACGATTGATAATTTACTACAATTTAATAAAAAAGAATTACATATATCATATTTGATTTCCGTAGGCAGAAAATATTATGAAAAACCGACCTATCACAATAGTTTTATCTACCTTCATGGTAGCTTACATAAATACTGGACTTTTGAATAGTAATCACATTTATGCAAATTCAAATTCTAAAGAAGACGCAATCAAACCTAAAATCAATACTGAAGATGTCAATAAATCTAAGCTTAATACTCAAAATCTAAATCATAGTAATAAAGCTTCCGCCAAGAAAGGACATGATAATAGCAGAATAAAAGGTCATAATAGCAGAATAAAAGGTCGTCCTAATATAAATATAAACAATGCTAAAAAAATCGACTTAGATGAAACCATAAAAGAAGAAAAATATCTGGAATTAGAGATGGGTAAATCGACTATATTACAGTTTACAGAAATACCGAAACAGGTGATCATCGGCGATGCTACAATAGCAAACCCTTTACCACTAGAAAATGAAAAAAGATTGATATTGACCCCTTTAAGATCCGGATCAACTAATCTAGTAGTTTTCAGCAAAGACGGAAATATTCTTTTTGATAAGACATTAATCACATTTATAAACGAAAAGCACGTTGTTACGATTTATGAACCTGATAAAATAAAGAAACTATCTTGCTTTCCAAAATGCGATTTGAAAAAATACAACGATTATAAAGGAGATAACCAACAATCATATTCCAACAGCTGAATGGATTCAGATATAACAATCATAGGCATTCTAAAGCGCATCTATATAGATATATCAAGAAACAAATGCCTTTAATTTATTGGCAGCAATTACTTTCATATGAAATAAAAATTAGACAATTTAGTCATAGAAAAATCCTCAATTGATTTCAACTATGAGATATATTTTATAAATATGAGATATATTTTATAAATATAATCCTATAATTTAAATGATTTATACTACTGTAATCTATTACAATTATAAATATCAGAAACAACTATGCTCTTCATAATATCAATCAAAATCTGAGAGCGCGATTTAAAATCAGGAGCTTCTAATAATGCTTGCCTTTCCAAATCGCTGAAAGGTGAAAGCATCGCAAGAGAGTTTACCAATACCTCACTACTAGCTTTTTCAATACTATCCCAGTCAACATCTAAATTATTAGCCAACAAATAATTGTGAAAAACTTCTAATAAAGCAATTCTATCAACCCCATCATTTTCTTCACTAGTAAGATCCGCAACAAATGGAGAGATATAAAAACAACGCCAAGGATTCAATTGATAAGCCTCTTCTAATAAACGGAATCTACAAACTCCTGCTAAAGTCACAATATAGTGACCATCATCTGTTTCTACAAAAGACGTAACACGACCTATACACCCAATTTTAGATAAAGACTCATCACCATTTTTAGGCAAATCACTTAAAGCAGGCTGTACTAAGCCTACTAATCTATCCCCAGCTAATATAGAATCAAGCATAGCAATATAACGATACTCAAAAATACTAAATGAGAATCTACTCCTCGGTAGTAACAACATTCCTAATAGAGGAAAAATAGGCACTAAACACGGAAGATCTTCACGGGTTTTGTATATTTTATTACCAATTTTCATCAATATCACCAATTTGTACTTGCGTTTGAACTTACATAAATATCAAACTTTTTCAATAATAATGAGGCATAATAACACCACCTATATCTATTATTCAAATCTGAATATGATAGACATATGTAGTATAAAAAAACAAGGATTAGAAAAAGTAAAAACTATGTTGAATACAAAGTAAAAAGCTGTAATTTATACCTGTTAAATCAGTTTCTATCATGATAAAATCGCTAAAAAGTGGTTTCCTAAGAAAACACAATTATCACATGGGCAATCTTTCGCCTACCTTATTAATATAAAGTAAGCAGTTTAAAATTGCACGATCTTACGAAAGAATTTTGAAATCATATGCCATCTACACCTTACTACTTAATAGATAAACATAAACTTCTAAAAAATTTAGAAACAGCCAGATATATTCGCGAGAAATCAAGCGCTAAATTACTTCTTGCATTAAAATGCTTCTCCTCATGGGGCATATTTAATACGATAAGTGAATACATGGACGGAACCACCTCTTCATCTCTATACGAAGTTATGCTGGGCAATAAAAATTTTGGTGGAGAATCTCATGCCTATAGTGTAGCTTACAAAGATGTCGAAATAGATGAAGTTTTATCTAACTGTAATAAAATTATTTTTAATACAATTACTCAATTGCATCAGTTTAAGGGAAAAGCTATCAATGCAAAAAAAAGCATAGGATTACGCATAAATCCAGCTGTGTCTTATTCTAATTTCAAACTTGCAGATCCAAATCGTCCTTTTAGCCGTCTAGGAGAATGGGATAAAGATAAAATAAAACAAGAAATAAAAAATATCAATGGATTAATGTTCCATAATAACTGTGAAAATAAATCTTTCCCTATATTCAGCTCAATGTTAGAACATATAGAACAAAAGTTTGGCAATTTTATTTCCCAAGTTGAATGGATTAGCTTGGGCGGAGGAATTCATTTTACAGACAAAGACTATCCAGTAGATGATTTATGTCGACGTCTAAAAGATTTTACAGAGAAATATGACGTCCAAGTATACCTAGAACCAGGAGAGGCTATTGTAACAGGCACCACAAGCCTAGAAGTTACAGTTCTCGACATATCAACCAATACTAAAAACCTGGCAATCGTTGATTCTTCTGTCGAATCTCATATACCAGATTTTTTACTTTATCAACAATCAGCAATAATATCGCCTAATAAAGGCCCCTATACAGCTATGGTATGCGGAAAATCTTGTCTGGCAGGAGATATATTTGGAGAATTCAAATTCGAAAAACCAATAAAAATAGGAGATCGAATATCTTTCGAAGATGTTGCTGGCTATAATATGATTAAAAAGAACTGGTTTAATGGCATAAATATGCCAACAATAGCGGTGAAAAATTTGGACGGAACTATACAAGTAGTGCGCGAATTCTCTTATAATGACTATTACAAAAGCCTTTCTTAAAAAATATAAAATATCTATTACAAATATATGTATAGCAAATACATAATAAACAGGAAAATATAGTATCTTATGAAAAAAAATGTTTTAATTATTGGAGCTGGCGGCGTTGCACAAGTGATAGCTCATAAGTGCGCACAAAATAATGATGTACTTGGAAATATAAATATCGCTTCACGAACACAGGATAAATGTCTGCAGATAGTTGAAAGCATAAAAAGGAAAAAATCATTGAAAATAGCCGGAGATATTAAAACATATCAGCTGGATGCCTTAAAGATTGAAACATTAGTAAAGCTTATAAAAGAAACAAAAACTAATATTATAATAAATGCCGGATCATCTTTCATTAATATGTCGGTATTACGCGCATGTATTAATTCTAATATCGCATATATTGATACAGCTATTCATGAAGAACCCCATAAAATATGTGAAACACCACCTTGGTATCAAAACTATGAATGGAGGTTGCTTGAAGAATGCGATAAAAAATCTATCACCGCCATCCTTGGAGCAGGTTTCGATCCAGGAGTAGTAAATGCTTTCTCACGATTAGCTAAAGATGAATATTTTGATAAAATTACAGATATTGACATAATAGATGTCAACGCCGGGAAACATAACAGATATTTTGCGACAAATTTTGATCCAGAAATAAATTTCCGTGAATTTACTGGAGTTGTATATAGTTGGCAAAAAGGCAAATGGAATGTAAACAAAATGTTTGAAGTTAGCAGAGAATACGACCTTCCCATAGTTGGAAAACAAAAAGTTTACTTGAGTGGACATGACGAAATACACTCTTTATTTAAAAATATGAATGGCGCTGATATAAGGTTCTGGATGGGATTTAGCGACCATTATATTAATGTATTTACAATACTAAAAAATATTGGGCTTTTATCAGAACAGCCAATAAGAACAGCTGAAGGTATAGAGGTCGCTCCTCTAAAAATAGTCAAATCGGCACTGCCAGATCCAGCTTCATTAGCTCCAGAATATAATGGGAAAATATGCATAGGATGCCTTATTAATGGAATAAATAATGGCAAATCTAGAGAAATATTTTTATATAATATATCCGATCATAAAAAAGCATATCAAGAAACAGAAAGCCAAGGGGTATCGTATACCGCTGGCATCCCTCCAGTAGCAGCTGCTATGTTGGTAGCTCAAGGAATTTGGGATGTTGGCAAAATGGTCAATGTCGAAGAGCTTCCTCCCAAACCATTCCTCGCAACCCTTCATAAAATGGGTCTTTCTACGTCAATACGTGAAAATAATAAGGATAAAATATTACAACTCAGCTAAAATCAGGAAAATTAACAGCTTTATTTAATTAATTGATGTTAAAGGAATAGAAAAATATTTAATTTACTATAATACATTAAGTAAATTATTTGTTTTATTTTCAAATATAGTTTTGCTTTTATTATTTTTAAGAATTTTCTTTATTTTGACAAGATTATTTTTTACTAATTTCAAATTGTTTAGAGAAAGATACAATGACTTATGTGGAAAAATTATCTCGTGCAGAAATGTTAACCACTGCTCTGTTTTATGCTGATTCAGGAGTTCATTGGTTATTTGAAAACTCAAACGACAAAGAAAATGAAACTATAATAGTAAATATAGAGAATGAACAAGATAGTTTTGTTAAATCTACTTCAAAATCAATAAATGCCGACTTGAATATAAATGATTCAGTTATAGAAAAGGCTTACTCAATAACCGAATCTGCCACTTCATTACATGAACTCAAGTTATTACTTTCCTCTTTTAATGATTGCAAACTGCTACATACGGCACGTACGACTATTTGCGCCGATCAAGAATACGCAAAAGATGTAATGATTATAGGATATACACCTAGTGATATAGACGACATAAATGGCAAACCATTCTCTGGAAAAACTGGAGATATGTTAAATGAAATTCTCAAGTCTATCAAGATTAATAGAGAAGAAACATGTATCTCAATGATTTCTCCATGGCGCCCCCCTGGAAATAGAAAACTATCAACAATTGAAATAGAAATATGTCGCCCTATTATAATAAAACAAATCGAATTGGCAGCACCTAAAATAATATTACTACTTGGAAAAGATACGAAAAAAATTTTCTTTAAAAAAGATAAAACATATAATAACAATCTTGACAATTATAATAAAATTATAGTCAAAAACAAAGAAATACCAACTATATCTATAGCACACCCTCAAGAAATGATAGAACATACATATTTCAAAAAAGACGCTTGGATCAGTCTGATTGAATTTAAGAAAAAAATAGAATCAATTAAAAAAATATAAGCTCATAAAATAATCACTGATAATGCGATTTATGCATTGCTGATATCTATTAATAGCACTTCCTTTTTATGCTGTTTTTATATATTATATATGAGTATTTATATCTCTTTATTTACCAGTTAAATGATGAGGTTTGAATGTAAGGTTTATTGTAATTTTTTGTCTATTGCAGTGAATAAACATCTTGTATTGTGTGATTTTTGTGGCTTTTAAGGCTATGAAGTATCAGCTATGGTTGAAGCACAGTAACTAGTTATTTTTATGAGCTGTTAGATAGATAAAAGTATAGCAAACCGGTAGACTAATTTGAGATTTCATAAAAAATTTTTATAATAAATTTTATTATTTTTTTTATTGCGCAAAGGACACTTTTCAAGGTGTCCTTATTTTCATAATTAGAGTGTATATTGAATAAGTTATAGTGGCTATCCTGTCATAGTGAAAAGCCATCAACATCACAAAAATAGAAATTAATTTATAATAAATAATTAAAGCGAAAATCCATTACCTAAGTAGAATCTACGTACATCTTCGTTATTAACAATATCATTTACTTCACCATGTGCAAGCACTTTACCTGAATGTATAATATAAGCGCGATTAATCAAATTTAGTGTCTCGTATACATTATGATCTGTTATTAAAACACCAATACCGCGATCAGATAAATCTTTTATAAGACTTTGTATATCAGAAACAGCAACAGGATCTACTCCAGCAAACGGCTCGTCAAGCAATATATAAGAAGGATAACTAATAAGAGAGCGCGCTATTTCCAAACGACGTCTCTGTCCTCCTGATAATAATGGCGATAATAAATGGCGAAATTCTGTAATTTTGAATTCTTCTAATATAGAATCCAATCTTTCAAAACGCTTCTTTTTATCTTTTTCATGCATCTCCAAAACTGCAAGGATATTTTGCTCAACAGTTAATCCACGAAAAATCGATGATTCTTGCGGCAAATAACTAATGCCAAGTCTAGCCCGCCTATACATAGGCAATTTTGTCACATTATTACCATCGATATTAATTGAGCCGCTATCAGAAGAAATCAAACCTGTTATCATATAAAAACAGGTCGTCTTACCCGCACCATTTGGTCCAAGCAAGCCAACAATTTCACCAGGAAAAACATCTAAATCAAAATCTTTTACTATATATGAATCATTAGATTTTTTAGACAAAGAACGAACTGATAGGCATCTTTCTTGATGAATTTTTACCTGTGATACATCATGTTTGCCTAATAATTTAGAAAAAAAAGGTATTATTTTCATAATTGGATATCATCCATTAATTATAAATAGCAAACATTATCTACGTCATATAATATCTAATAATTTCTTAAAATCAAATTTATGATCAATTAAAATCAAAAAGATTCATATAAGCTTTCTATAATAAGCATTATTTTACATCTAAAAAATAAAAAACACATTACTCTGAATTATATAAAATACTCTTTAGCAATTTTATAGCACAGATAATATTTATCCTCATATAATCAGCAAACAATAAGTTTTAATCCCAAAAATCATTTGATGATAAAATATCATCGCTCTAAATATGCATAATGTCTATATTTACAAAAATAACATTCAAATAGAATAGAGATAAATACACAGACCATAATATAAATGTTCATATAATATTAAAAAATAAATTATACAATTAAGACATAAAAAGTTTTACTCGAATGAAATTTTTATTTCATATATTTTAACGCTTTATTACAGCAAATACACCTCCCGAAAAAATTACTGTCTTACCATCATCGCCCATATTAAAAGACTTAGAATAAATTTTAAATTTTGGACTTGTAAAAACCGAATCTTCATTACTAACCAAAGTTGATTTTTTTACATTTATAACAGCAGATTTATAATCAATCTTTGTGTCATCTCGAATTTTCATTGTAAAAGGTTGATTTATATCTAGCAAATTATTGTAAACATCAAATTTTGCAGTATCAGCAATTATATTAATATCCCCATTATAAGCCTTTATAGGAATATTAAGGTTCATACCATGCAAAAAAAGCATATTTTGATTATTAATATTAGCATTAACACTATCTGCAATGATTGAGAATGCTTTCTTATCATTTTTATAATCCAACATGATCAATTTTTGCATGTTAATCTGTCTAGGAATTACATTATCTATAATGTCAAAATCACCTAAAACAGATGTAGAATGAAATCTAACCCAAGAAATAAACAACAACCAAGACAAAATTATAATAGTTATAATAGGCAATGCAATTTTCAAAAATTTCACAATCATTGAATTTTGATATGCCTTTTGCCTTTGTAATAAAATTCTATCTTGATCATAATGATCAAAATTAATCATAAATAATATCGCTCCTATCAAAAAAATAACATTATATCAAATTAAAATTATAACTTGCAAAAAGATCAATTTTATTCCAAAATAGACTGCAATATAAAGATTCCTTACAAACAATACCATATAATCTTGAATATTAAATCAAGAGTATTGATAATTGTTTAGTAATATTAACTCCCTCTGAAAGATGTATCAAAGATGATATCAACTAAATGCAATTTTTTGACGAAATTAAAATTACGGCATACAGTAATTCTATTATTAGCTTTAACGGCTGTCAGCTTTTTATGGAATAATTACGTTGAACCTAGGATGCCATATATAGCAAAAATAGAAATTAATGGTGTGATCGGTGATAATCCAAAATTATTGGAAACTATTGAAAAAGTTGAAAATGACAATGCAGCAAAAGCATTAATAGTTTCCATATACTCAGGAGGAGGAAGTGTTCATGGATCAGAAGAGATATATAATGCTCTTCAAAAAGTTAAAAAAAATAAGCCTGTTATTGCACATGTTAAAGCAATGGCACTTTCTGGAGGATATTTAATTTCTTGTGCCGCCAATGCCATAGTGGCAGCAGGTAGCTCTACGGTTGGATCTATTGGCGCGCTATACGCTGTCCCACAGCTTAAACCATTGCTAGACAAATTAGGAGTATCAATATTTACGGTTAAGTCATCGCCACTCAAAGCAGAGCCTAGCCTTTATACTAATATTAGCAAAGATAGTATACGATTACTTGAAGAAATGGTGGATGAAGCTTATCAATCGTTCGTCCAGATTGTATCAAAATCTAGGAACCTATCATATAAGGAAACTCTGACTTTGGCTGATGGGCGTATTTATAGCGGGAAAAAAGCTAAGAAATTAGGGCTTATTGATGTTATAGGAGGAAATGAAGAGATTTTAAGTATGTTAAGCTCTAAGTGGAAAATTGATAAAAAAGCTCTCAGAATTAAAAATTTAAGCTCTACTCAATCTTATTGGGAACGTTTATCCAATGGTTCTATTATGGGATATATTATGGGAGGTTTGATTCCAAATACAGAAAATGGTTATAGTGGTTTATTAGCGATAAGTCCATATCAGTAATAATTACTACTTTTAATGCAAATAGGATAGAAAAGTAATGATAAAATCTTCTTTAGTAGAAGCAATCGCAAAAAAAAATCCGAATATTAATAGCAAAAATATTGAGCAAATGCTCAATATTTTATTAGAAGAAATTACTAATGCTCTTATATATGGCAGACGCGTTGAGCTACGAGGATTTGGAACTTTTGCCGTAAAAAAACGTATTGCAAGATTAAGAAGATCTCCTTATAATAAGAAGGTTATGCCTATTCAAGAAAAATGGATCCCGTTTTTCAGATCAGGCAAAAATTTAAAAGAACGTCTTAATGAGAATTACAATCCTAAATAAATTTATCTAAAACATCACAATATATTAATATAATTCGCTAATTATGTAGATATTGGTATCTAATTTTAGACAAATAAAATAAATCTTAGTTTCTAAAATTAGTTATAATTAAGATATAAATTAATAAATAAAATAGCAAAACATCCTAAATAATACAGGAAGAAGTAAAGGATAATTTGAAGAGAAAAGACTATAAGCTTATTTTATTCTACTTTCAAAACAGTAGTTTTTCCTATTTATAAAATTTATCAAATGATCAATTTTTATTATAATAATTCTATTGTAATCAATCTAATGTAAACTATTTAGTAATAAAGTAAAATATTATTACACTTATAATCAAAACTATTTTAAATATAGATATGTTTATTATAATAAGTATTTATGAGGTTTAAAGGATGATTGCCTATCGCCATTTTATAGCTTTTTATATCATTGCTTTTTCTCTAATCCTGGATCAAGCTATTAAAATAGCAGTAGAAACCCATCTTAACATACATCAGCCAATTTATATTTTACCTTTTTTTTTCTTGTGCCGTACACATAATACTGGTGTGTCTTTTTCATTTTTTTCTGATGTATCACCTTGGATAATTATGACTATCCGCTTTTTAATAATATCTTTTACTATATTTATGTGGACCAAATATGCAAAAAACAACAATGTGCTAAATATAGGATTTATTCTAATAATATCTGGAGCTTTAGGCAATTTAATGGATCAATGTACATATGGTTATGTAGTAGATTATATAATGATACAAATTCGAGACATATCTTTCCCTATTTTTAATCTTGCAGATACCCTAATATCCATTGGAGCATTTTTAATTATATATAATGAAACAATGACTTCATATGAATGATCAAAAATATTAAACTTATTAGGTTAGAAATCATCCTCTATAAAAAATAATATTAAATAATAGAACTATGCCTATAACATAAGGCATCATGAATTATATCGTATCTATTATATTTTATTTTTCATATACTAAACAAATAAGGCAATTTATTAAGACATGACAAAAGAATATAAATTTCCACCAAAATCATTTGTTGATGTAAAAACAGATAAAACAAAAAAATCCACAACTCCAATGATCAGTCAATATATTGAAATAAAATCTGTAAATCCTGATAGTTTATTATTCTATAGGATGGGAGATTTCTATGAATTATTTTTTGATGATGCTATTGAGGCTTCTCGTTGTCTAGGAATTGCATTAACAAAAAGAGGAAAACACTTAGATCAAGATATTCCTATGTGTGGAGTGCCAGCACATACTTCAGAAGTTTATATTCAGAAACTAATCAAGTCAGGTCATCGAATTGCTATATGTGAACAGATTGAATCTCCTGCAGATGCAAAAAAAAGAGGGAACAAATCATTATTACGTCGCAATGTAGTTAGAATTGTAACACCAGGCACAATAACCGAAGACAACCTTCTTTCTCCAAAATATTCTAATTATCTAATGGCAGTAGCTAGAATTAAAACAGAATGGGCAATTGCTTGGATCGATATATCCACCGGATTTTTTAAAGTATCTAAATCAAATAAAACGAGATTAATTTCAGATATAATGAGGATTAATCCGAGCGAAATTATATTCTCTGAAAAAGAATTATTAAATCCTGAAAATAAATTAATATTTGATACAATAGGAAATTTAGCAATACCACAACCATGCGTTTTCTTTGACAGCATAGTTGCTGAAAATCGTATTGTTAATTATTATGATATAACAACATTAGATTCCTTTGGATCATTTTCTCAACCTGAAAAAACAGCAGCTGCAGCAGCTATTGCTTATATTCAAAAAACACAACTTTTGGAAAAATCGACAATCGGAAAACCTGAACGAGAAGATATGGAATCAACACTATTTATTGATTCTGCTGCTCGTGTTAACTTAGAAATTGTAAATACACTATCCCTTTCTCGCAATAGCTCTTTATTAGAAACTATCAATTATAGCGTAACAGGAGGTGGAGGCAGACTATTTGCTGAAAGAATATCATCTCCTTTAACAGATACTAAACAAATTAATTCCCGCTTTGATTCAATAGATTTTTTTCTTCATAATCCAAAATTGATTGATTCTATACAAAAAATACTAAAATCTGCTCCTGATATAACAAGAGCTCTTTCACGTCTAAAAATAAAACGTAGCGAACCAAGAGATCTTGCAGTCATTCGTGATGGAATAAATTCTGGAACAGACATCCTTAATGTCATGAAAGCAACTGAAATACCATCAGAGTTACGTGAAGCAATTGAAAAATTAAAAAAATTACCTATCTCTCTAGAAAGAGAATTATCATCTATGCTATCTGAAGACTTACCTAATCTAAAACGAGATGGAGGATTTATAAGAGATGGAGCAAATCCAGATTTAGATGAAGCACGATTGCTACGTGACCAGTCTAAGCGTATTATTGCCTCTCTACAATTAAATTATGCCGAAAAAACAAACATTAAAAATCTCAAAATAAAGCACAATAATCATCTAGGGTATTTTATTGAAGTAAATTCAAATAATTCTGTCGCATTAACACAAGATAAAGAATATATACATAGACAAACTATGTCCAATTTAACGCGTTTTACTACAATTGAACTTATTGATTTAGAAAATCGTATTACAAATGCTACAAATAAATCATTATTGATTGAATTAGAGATATTCGAAAATCTATCTAGATCTATAATAGAGAATTCGGAAACACTCAATTCCGCATCGCAATCAATTTCTATAATTGATATATCAGTAGCTTTGGCTAAATTAGCTAAAGAAGAGAATTATTGCCGTCCCATTATTGATGATTCATCAAAATTTATTATAAAAAACGGTCGTCATCCTGTAGTTGAAAAAAAATTAAAACAACAACTATCAAAACCATTTATAGCTAATGATTGTGATCTATCATGTCATAACAATGATAATATTGGAAATCTTTGGCTTCTTACAGGCCCGAATATGGGTGGTAAATCCACATTTTTACGTCAAAATGCAATAATCCTAATTATGGCGCAAATGGGATCTTATGTTCCTGCATGTTTTGCTCACATTGGCATCGTAGATAAATTATTTTCTCGAGTAGGATCTGCTGATGATTTAGCAAGCGGAAGATCTACTTTTATGGTAGAAATGATCGAAACAGCAGCAATTTTAAATCAAGCAACAAACAAATCATTCGTAATTCTAGATGAAATTGGACGAGGAACTTCTACATTAGATGGACTTTCTATAGCATGGGCAACTATAGAACACTTACATGAGATTAATTTTTGTCGTGGCTTATTAGCAACTCATTTTCATGAATTGACAGACTTAGAAAAAAAATTATCAAGATTTCATAATGCTACTCTACAAGTAAAAGAAAACAGCGAAGGAGTATTCTTCCTACATAAAGTTATTCCAGGTATTGCTGATCATTCATATGGGATACAGGTTAGTAAATTGGCAGGACTCCCATATTCGGTAATATCTAGGGCATACGAAATACTAAAAATGCTTGAAGAATTGTATCATAAAAAACCACTAGATAAGCAAATTACTGGTCAAATACAGAAAATAAAAACTAATAAATCAAAAGAAAATGCATCTAAATTTGATATATTAATTCAAAAAATTAAACAATTAGAGCCAAATAAAATAACGCCATTGGAAGCCCTAGAAGCAATTTATTACTTAAAAAAATTAACATCAGATATATAAATAACATGCTAAAAATATCAATTCAGATTTTATAGCATCTCATAATACGCTTATAATAACATCTATGAAATAATCATATAAACGTATTATGAGAATAACTAAAATAGAAAGTATATCTAATATTTACGACGTAGCCACCAACTCAATTTCTTAATAGGAGCAGATACCTTAGAATTAACATCTTTCTCAGCAATCGTCTCAGAAAAAGTTAATCCATCATTAGAGTTTGTAGAATCAATATCAGAATTATCAGGCAAAGATTTTTTATCGTCACTATCAAATAATACAACATCTTGATTTATAAAATTATCATCAACTACATTTTTAACAGGTCCCAAAACATCAGTAGCAGATATATTACAATGATCAACCACAGAACGCCTACGTCTACTACGACGCCTTCTCTTTCTCCTATAATCAGAAGAAGTACCTTCATTCAACTCTTTTGAATCTTGAGAAACTAACTGTTTTTCTGAATTTTCACTTTGCATATCCTCTGATGATCGAGAGCAATTATTTTTTGTCTCACTGCCATCATCTTGAGAAGATCCGATATTTCCATCATTTTGATTCAAATTATTTTCTGAGCCTTGAAATTGCAATGAATCAACTGCAGATCCAATTTTAACTGGAGACTGAACGGGAGATCCTTTTTCAATGTAAAAAAGCTTATTTTCTAGATTAACACCAATTACCAAATTAATTGCAACACCAAATCTATTCTCATATTCAAAGATTGTAGCACGTTTCTGATTTAGCAAATATAAAACAACATCTGAATGCGTATGAACAGTAATATTATAATTCGTAGATTGTAATAAATAATCTTCTATGCTCCTTAAAACACTCAATGATATAGAAGATTGAGAACGTACATACCCAGATCCCTTACAAGTAGCGCAAATTTTTGTAGTGCTTTCTAAAACAGAAGATCTAATACGTTGCCTAGACATTTCCAAAAGTCCAAAATGAGATATAGAACCAACTTGGACACGCGCTCTATCCCTTTTTAAACTCTCCTTTAGCTTCTTTTCGACAGTACGATTATTTATCTTATCTTCCATATCTATAAAATCAACAACTATTAAACCCGCTAAATCACGCAAACGAAGCTGACGTGCAATTTCTTCAGCTGCTTCTAAGTTGGTTTGAAGAGCAGTATCTTCTATAGAACATTCTCGTGTTGAACGACCTGAATTAACATCGATAGCAACAAGTGCTTCGGTCTGATTAATAATAATATATCCTTTAGATGGTAGTGTAACCTCTGCTTGATGCAAACAATCTAATTGAGCTTCAATACCAGAACGGAAGAAGATTGGATGTACTCCATAATATTGCTGAACTATCTTAGTAGAACTAGGCATTAATAGTTTCATGAAAGCCTTTGCCTCAAGGTATCCTTTTTCACCAGAAACAATAATTTCGGATATATCTTTGCCATAAAGATCTCTAATTGATCTCTTAATTAAACTTCCCTCTTCATAAACCAAATGAGGAGCAACAGAATTTAATGCAAGATCACGCATATTATCCCAAAGACGCATCAAATACTCAAAATCACGTTTTATTTCAATTTTAGAACGAGATGCGCCAGCTGTACGCAAAATCACACCCATTCCCGAAGGAACTTCAAGATCACGCGCAATTTCTTTTAGATGTTTTCTGTCAACAGGATTCTTTATTTTCCTCGAAATAGTCTCTCCTCGAGATGTATTAGGCATTAATACAGAATATCTTCCAGCCAAAGATAAATATGTAGTAACAGCAGCACCTTTATTACCACGCTCTTCTTTAACAATTTGAACTAATATAATCTGGCGATTTTTTATAACTTCCTGAATACAATACTGTCTTCGCAATTTATTGGGTTCATTATTGAAAGAATCATTTTTAATCTCTTCACGATCAGATATCGTATTATTATTTAAATTTTCACTTGTAGTTTCATCTTCTATAGATAAATCAACAGTCATAGATTCAGCTTCTATTTGTTCATTTACAGAATTATTTAACACATCAGTTTCTGAGACATCATTTTCAATAATATCAGAATTTTCATGAACCTCATTCGAAACCTTTGAGGCAAACTGACGATCCGAAAAGGGTATTTGATAATAATCTGGATGAATCTCAGGAAAAGGCAAGAATCCATGACGGTTCCCTCCATAATCCACAAAAGCTGCTTGTAAAGAAGGTTCAACACGTGTAACCTTCGCTAGGTAAATATTTCCTTTGATTTGTTTCTTATGTTCAGATTCAAAATCAATCTCTTCAACGCGATTATCTCGCAAGACAACAACGCGTATTTCCTCAGTATGCGAAGCATCAATAAGCATCTTATTTGCCATTACTTCTCTCTCCCCAGCTTCAATCTTTGGTAATCTGTATCAGTAAAAAATCCAGAAAAACAAGATTGACAGCACTTGATGATAAAAATACGTAGATCCCAGATACGCACTTAGCGTAAAACTCAAGTCATCCATATCCGAATGAACCATATAACTCAAACAACTTTCATGCGACATGAGATAAACTAACTTATAACTATATCCAAAGACATCATTTATTAGATATCCGGCGAAAATTATCCTAATCAACTAATAAAAATAGAAGATAGAAAAAACAATAAAAAAACAGATTTCAGGTTAAAATCAATGTTCTCAGACATTATGATCCAAGATAAACCTTAACTTTAACAATAACGCATTACCGCATAAATTGACTAAAAAGAAAAAGCTAGCCAATCATTATTAATCTCTGTGTAGCAATATATCAATATGAAAAAAGCTTCTAGTCGAATATCAACAATTTAATAATAAACCAATTTTATCATATACAGTAACACTGTATAAATTAAACAATGATAATATATTTAGCAATATAGCTGTAATTATATTTATAATCTAAAAATAATTGTCTAATATTGTATTATGTACGGGAAAAGCTTGCGTTTTTCTCAAAAATCAAGCATATGAGATTATATTAAGATGTCTTATGCTTTTTTTACAAATGTGACTTTTGATTGTAAATAAAGATCATAATTTTTTTGTCAACATCAAAGAGTTTCTGATGTATCCTCGTATAGTTAGCTTAACTGGATATTTTTTCGGTTTTATCACTTATTCATTTCTAGGTGTAGTGTTAGGAATCAGCATTTATATAGCTAAAATTTCTCAGAATCTTCCTGATTATGCAGTCTTAAATTCTTATTCTCCTCCTGTAACCACCAGAATACATGCAGGGAATGGAGCTCTTATAGCAGAATATGCAAAAGAAAATCGATTGTTTTCACCTATCGAAACAATTCCAGCTCACGTCAAATATGCATTTGTTTCTGCAGAAGATAAAAATTTTTATTACCATTCAGGCGTTGATATATTTGGAATTATTCGTGCATCAATACATAATTTAAGAAATATTGGGAAAGGAAGGCGTCCTGAAGGAGCGTCAACCATAACACAGCAAGTAGCTAAAAATTTTCTTTTAAGCTCGAATCAAACAATAGATCGTAAAATCAAGGAAATACTTTTATCTTTCCGCCTCGAAAAAGCTTATAATAAAGAGAAAATATTAGAATTTTATCTAAATGAAATTTTTTTCGGATTCAATTCATACGGAATAGCAGGTGCAGCTTTGACTTACTTTAATAAGTCAGTAAGCGATCTAACAATAGAAGAAGCTGCCTATCTAGCTGCTCTTCCTAAAGGTCCAAGCAATTATAATCCTTTTACAAGAACCGCAGCTGCAGTTTCTAGACGAAATTGGGTTATAGATCGTATGGCAGAAAACGAATATATTACTAATGCACAAGCCGCTATTGCTAAAAGCAAAGAACTAAAAGTAGTCAATAAAAATAATAGAATTCATCTAATTGGCACTGAATATTTTGCAGACGAAGTAAAACGTAAGCTAGTTGGATTTTATGGAGAAAAAGCACTTTACGAAGACGGATTATCAGTGCGCACATCTCTTAACCCTGAATTACAATCATATGCAAGACTAGCCATGCAAAATGGATTGGTGAATTATGACCAAAAATGGGGATTCCGTGGGCCAATAACGCATATAAGTCTGAAAAACTGGGAAAGTTCCCTATCATCAATGCCACTATTATATGATGTACCTGAATGGAATATTGCTGTTGTTTTAGAAGTTTCTAATTCTAATGTAACAATTGGTATTCGCCCATCAGCAAATATAAATAGTAAAATGAATTCTGAGAATCAAAAAAACATTATCCCAGCAGATTATATGCGTTGGGCTTATAATTCTTTACCAGAAGATAAAAAAATCGAACCAGAGCCAAGCCTTATTCTATCACCTGGCGACGTAATTTATGTAGAGAAAGATGAAGAAGGATGGAGATTACGTCAAATTCCAAAGGTTCAAGGCGGATTAGTCGCAATGGATCCTCGAACTGGTAGAATACTTGCAAATATAGGTGGCTTTTCTCATTCACAATCAGAATTTAACCGCACTACCCAAGCAATGCGCCAACCGGGATCTTGTTTTAAACCAATTGTCTATGCTGCGGCATTAGATAGCGGATATACTCCTGCATCATTAATTATGGACGCTCCGATAGAAATTGTTAACAAAGCTGGACAAATATGGAAGCCGGAAAACTCTAACAAAACATTTTCTGGCCCCTCTACTTTACGTTTTGGGCTAGAAAAATCTCGTAATCTTATGACAGTACGACTAGCTCATCACATGGGAATGAGCGTTTTAGCTGAATACGCAGAAAACTTTGGCATTTATGATAAAATGCGCACTAATTCAGCAATGTCATTAGGAGCTGGAGAAACAACTGTGCTTCGTATGGTTTCAGCTTATGCAGTTTTTGCAAATGGAGGAAAACAAATCAAACCATCGTTTATAGACCGTATTCAAGATAGATTTGGGAAAACCATATTCAATCAAGAAAAACGCATTTGTGAAGATTGTAATTACCTAAATTGGAATGGACAGGATGAACCAGAAATAATTGATAAACGAGAACAAGTATTGGATCCTATGACAGCTTATCAAATAAATTCTATGTTAGAAGGAGTTATTAAAAACGGCACTGCAGCTGGCAAAATAAAAATCAATCGTCCTATTGCAGGGAAATCTGGAACAACCAGCAATCGTAGAGATACTTGGTTCATAGGATATACTCCGACACTTGTAACTGGAATATACATTGGATATGACATACCAGCTACTTTGGATGCAAGTGGTGGAAGTCTTGCAGCTCCTATATTTAATAATTTTATGAAAAATGCGCTTAAAAACACTCCTACTTCACGTTTTATAATACCAAAAGGGATGAGGCTTATTCCTATAAATAAACGCTCAGGAATGTTAGCAAAAAAAGGAGATATAGATACAATTATCGAAGCTTTTAAACCTGGAACTGGACCACTTACAGAATATACTGTCATTGATGATACTGACAACACTTCTTCTGAAGAAATATTAAGAAGATCGCCTCAAGCTGATCAAGCAATTCATTCTAAATCCGGAGGATTATACTAAATCTATCCATAACGTTGTTAATAAATAAATCATTGAAAATTTATTTGTTTAAGAAGGAATTAAACAATGCCTCCATTAAATAATGAAACGCAAAATACTATTAACGAGATAAAAAAAGCTATTCAACTGCTAAGGAGGTCTCTTTAACTGGGATGATGCTATCAAAAGATTGAATTTTCTAAATTATGAGGCAGAAAATTCAAATATATGGGAAGATGCTGACAAAGCTACATCACTAATGCGAGAACGTCAGCATCTTGAAGATGCGATCACTGATATTAAAGAATTACAAAATAAACTTTGTGATAACATAACACTATTAGAACTTTCTATAGAATCAGATGATATTGCAACATTTCAAGAGGCAATAGATAACTTAGAAAAACTCAAATTAGATGCAGAATGCAAACAATTTGAAACTCTACTTTCTGGTGAGGCAGATTCTAATGATTCCTATCTTGAAGTACACTCTGGTGCAGGAGGAACTGAAAGCCAAGATTGGGCGAACATGCTGTTACGGATGTATATTAGATGGGCTGAAAGAAGAAATTTTAAAACAGAAATACTAGAATTACATGATGGAGAAGAAGCAGGGATAAAATCAGCTACCTTACTAATCAAAGGACATAATGCTTACGGCTGGCTTAAAACAGAAACAGGAGTTCATAGGCTAGTAAGAATATCTCCTTATGATAGCAATTCCCGCAGACATACATCATTTTCTTCAATTTGGGTTTATCCAGTTGTAGATGAATCAATTAAAATAGAATTGAATGAGGGAGAATGTCGAATTGATACATATAGAGCTTCAGGAGCTGGAGGTCAGCACGTCAATACGACAGACTCAGCGGTGCGTATTACTCACATACCAACAGGTATAGTTGTGCAATGCCAACAAGAACGCTCTCAACATAAAAATAAGGCAAAAGCTTGGAATATGTTAAGAGCTAAACTTTATGAGTTAGAACTAAAAAAACGTGAGGAAATGACTAATCTAGAGGAAACTCCTAAAACAGAAATTGGATGGGGAAGACAAATTAGGTCATATGTTTTACAGCCATATCAAATGGTAAAGGATTTACGCACAAATATAGAGAAAAGTTCCCCTACAGATGTTCTTGATGGCAATTTAGATGATTTTATGAAAGCAGCACTCGCAATAAAAAAATAAATTAGTAACTATCAAACAGGGAATTGTTCAGCCATAATTCTATCTGACCAGGATCTATTAGGATCAGATAAAATACGTATGGTCGCATCAGTAAACTGAGATACTTGTATTCGTGAAATATATTCAAACCTAGTATGATCAGCAGTAGCACTAACAGGACGAGATTTAGCATCTAAAACATGTACTTCTACGATAACATTATTTGGAAGGAGAGCTCCTCTCCAACGACGCGGGCTAAAAGGACTTACAGGAGTAAGAGCTAAAAGTGGAGAATCTAAAGGCAAAATCGGTCCGTATGCGGACAAATTATAAGCAGTTGAACCAACTGGTGTAGAAACAATTAAGCCATCACAAACAAGCTCATGCAATCTAACTTGATTATCAATTATAACTTTTAATTTTGCCGCTTGAAAAGATTGACGAAGTAAAGATACTTCGTTGATCGCAAAAATCTCCGCATTTACAGAATCTTTTTCAAAAACAACCATCCTTAAAGGATGAAAAATATGTTCTACCGAAGAAGCAAGACGATCTAGTAAATTATATTCACAATACTCGTTCATAAGAAATCCAACAGAGCCACAATTCATACCATATACGGGCTTTCCATGATCTATTGATTTATAGAGGTTATGGAGCATAAAACCATCACCTCCAAACACAACAATAACATCTGCTTCTTCAGGAGTACTGTCTCCGTATATATCAACAAACTTAATATACGCATCCTTTGCCTTTAAAGCATCAGATGCCTCAAAATGTATTTTTTGTATTTTTGCAGTCACAACATATATCTCAAGAGTTTCCTAAAAGGACAAATTCTTTTTAATAATAAGCTAAATAAAATAAAATAGCAAAAAATAACAGGTATACAAACATAGAAATATGCATACTATAAACTATCATAGAAACTTATTTACATTTTTATTAATAAATACATTCAATATATAACCATAAATTCGTTCAATTAAGTCTTAATATTATGAATAAATACGCTAATGTTACGCTAAATAATTAATATATGAATATATTTTCATTTCTTATATAAATTAATCTAAAAATTAGCTGATAAATCGATCATATAATGTAGTATTACTATCAAAAATACAGGAATTAAAATCAACATGATATTAATAATTAACACATATGTACACTATACATTACACCATGCATATAATCTAAATAAAATTTGCAAATTTTATCAATATTAACCAAGACTGACGAAAAATCTTAAATAGCACCATAAATATGAAATTAACAGGCATAGTATATCTTCTATAGGATATTATAAATAAATATTATTAAATGATGCAGTAAAATATCAATATCAATAATTAAATGTAATCACCTAAGAATCAATTTTATTATTATTTATTTTTTTATTAATACGTCCAATACAAAAATCAACAACTTCCAAAAAAGATTCTTTCCAATAGCTATCCGGCAAACACTTGATAGCATCTTTGGCTTTTTTACCATAATAATGTGCTAATGATTCTGTCTCTACTAATGCATTACTATTTTTTATTAAGCATAGAGCCTTTTCCAAAGTATCAGCTTCCATTTTGCCCTCACTAACGGACGATATCCAAAAATCTTTTTCTTGACTTGTGCCTCTCTGAAAAGCAATTAAAACTGGCAAAGTAATCTTCCCATTACGGAAGTCATCACCAATATTTTTACCCATCTCATCAATATTACCACTGTAATCTAGAACATCATCAACAAGCTGAAATGCAACACCAAGGTTCATTCCATATAACCTAAGTGCTTTTTGAATAGAAATATCTGCTCCTGAAATCAAAGAAGCTATTTCTAATGCCGCAGCGAATAATATGGCTGTTTTAGATTTTACAACCTGTAGATAATCTTCCTTTGTAACATGAAGATTCTTAGACATAGATAACTGTTGCAACTCCCCTTCTGAGAGAGTGCAGGCAACTAATGAAAGAGCTTCCAGAGCTTGCTGAGATTCTGTTTCTATTACCATACGGAATGCCTGACTCAACAAGAAATCTCCGACTAGAACGCTTGCCTGATTACCCCAAACTAATCGTGCAGCAACTTTACCTCTTCTTAATTGACCGTCATCTATAACGTCATCGTGTAACAAGGTAGCTGTATGAATAAATTCAATTGCAGAAGCCAGTACTACATGTTTATTGCCATCATATTTAAGCATTGAAGAAGCTGCCAATGTTAACATAGGCCTTAGCCTTTTCCCTCCAGCAAAAATGAGGTATTTTGCAATATCTGGAATAATTCCAACATTTGAATACAGCCTATCAACAATAAGGGCATTAACTTGTTTCATTTCATTGGAAGTAATTTCTTCTAACATTTTCATGTGTAATTCCCTATCCTATCTTTAAAGTAGTGATTGCAATTAAAACTGCTATCAGGAATGTTATGCATACAATTATATTGTATATAATTGAAGATTCATATTTAATAAAAAAAATATTTTTATAAGCAACCCCTCTATTAAACTCATCTTAAAGAGATAATGAATAGAAAATGGAAGAAGAAACAATAGACGCTTTTCATCAAGGCAAGTTCTATTTAGTACAGCCTTTGACTAAAGGACACCGATCTGGTATGGATGCAATGATTTTAGCATCACTAGTTAACGCCAAAGGATCATTTAACTTAGCAGATCTAGGAGCAGGTGCAGGAGCAGCAGGTCTTGCGGTTGCATCTAGATTAGATGAAGCACAAATTCTACTAGTTGAACGTTCACAATTAATGGTAAATTATGCACGTAAAACTCTAGCACTGCCTGCTAATGCAAAAATTTCAAATCGAGTTTCTATAATAGAAATAGATGTTACTTTAAATGGAGAAAATCGCAGTCTAGTTGGTTTAAAAAATAATTTTTATGATCATGTGATTATGAACCCACCTTTTAACGAGAGAGTAGGAAGCCTTACGCCAGATAAAATAAAAGAAGAAGCACATGTGATGTTAGAAGATTCTTTCGAAAAATGGATACGTACCGCTTGCGCTATAATGAAGCCTAACGGGCAGTTATCATTAATTGCAAGACCTCAATCATTAGGAATGATTTTAAACGCATGTGCAAGAAGAATTGGTGCACTGGAAATAATATCACTATATCCCAGGGAAGGAGAATGTGCCTCACGTATCCTAGTTACAGGACTTAAGGGAATGCGCGGCAGATTAATCTTGCGTCCTCCTATATTCCTTCATGAAAAAAATGGCCAATCTTATTCAATCTTTGTTAATGATCTTATTAATGGAATATCAACCTTAAGCCGACTAAGAAAATAGGCTAAGTCAATTTATGAAAAATTTAACCCAAGTAAATTAATAATATAATTTTATTTTTTAATTTAAAACATGGAATATGATATATAAAATTAGCCATGTGAATAGATAAAATTAAATATCCTTATATACAATGCAATATCAATGAATATTAGTTTATGCATTAATGATCAATCTAATGTAATAAATACATAGGCATTTATTTCAAATAATAAAAGAAAATCATATAAAGTTAAGATAATATGTTACATTAGCAATAGTATAAAGCACTTCTATCCTATATTAGGAATCTATGAAACTAATTATAAACCTGAAAATATTTTGCAAAAACGTATTTAATGAAAGGTATTTATATTGAAACCAGTTAATGACAAAAAAGATAACCTGTCCTTTCAAGATATAATATTAATTTTGACGAAATATTGGTCAGAACAGGGTTGCACTATTTTACAGCCTTACGATATGGAAGTGGGAGCAGGAACCTTTCATCCATCAACAACTTTGCGCACACTAGGTCCACGCCCTTGGAGCGTGGCGTATGTTCAGCCTTCGCGTAGACCATCAGATGGTCGTTATGCTCAGAATCCAAACCGTTTACAACACTATTATCAATTTCAGGTTATAATAAAGCCTAATCCGCCTAATTTACAACAATTGTATATAGAATCTCTTAAAGCCATCGGCATAAATCCACTGCTTCATGATATTCGTTTTGTTGAAGATAACTGGGAAAGTCCAACCCTCGGAGCTTGGGGACTAGGATGGGAATGTTGGTGCGATGGAATGGAAATATCTCAATTCACATATTTCCAACAAGTCTGCGGCATAGAATGTTCTCCAATATCTGGAGAAATAACTTATGGCCTAGAAAGGCTTGCTATGTATGTTCAAAACGTCAACAATGTATATAATATCATTTTTAATGAAGCTGCAGGAAAAAAAATTCTCTACAGAGACATCTTTTATCAATCTGAACAAGAGTATTCAAGATATAATTTTGAATATGCAAATACAAAAGTTTTACACAGTCATTTTATTGACCATGAAAAGGAATGTTTGGATATATTAGATGCAGGTTCTTCTAATAATCATCAAAATTATCATTCATGTGTTTTTCCTGCATATGATCAATGTATCAAAGCTTCTCATATATTTAATCTTTTAGACGCAAGAGGAGCAATATCTACAACCGAACGACAACGATATATACTTCGAATTAGAGCTTTGGCTAAAGCATGTGGGGAAGCGTTTCTCACAACAGATAGCGGAGCTCTATAAATAATAATTAAAATAGTAAATATGATAATATAGTAACATTTATAAAGATATCTTATAATTTTTAAAAAACACCTTTAATCACCGAACTAAGTAAATAGCAAAGGAAGTAATTTATGTCAAAACTATCTTTTCACATAGTAAAGGTTACTCCTTTCAGGCAAAATTGTACATTTTTATTTGATGAAGAAAGCTTGGAAGCAGTTGTTGTTGATCCTGGAGGTGATCTTGATATTATAAAAGATGTTATTAAATCACGCAATTTTCGTGTGAAACAGATTTGGATTACTCATGGACATATAGATCACGCAGGCGGAGCTGCTCAATTAAGAGAAGATTTGTCTTTAAAGATCATGGGACCTCATATAGATGACCTTTACATGATGGCACAATTAGAAAAACAAGCAGAATTATTATCTATTAAAATGGAAGCACGTAGCCTTTCATCAGATCAATGGTTGAATGATGGTGATACTATTACTTTAGGGAAACATATTTTCAAGGTCTTTCATTGTCCAGGACATTCCCCTGGTCATGTGATCTACGTAAATTTTCAAAATAATATTGCACACTTAGGAGATGTACTATTTAGAGGAGCTATTGGAAGAACTGATATTATAGGAGGCGACTATCAAAAATTAATAGAAACAATAAAAAACAAGGTAATTACTCTAGGAGATGAAATGGCATTTGTTTGCGGACACGGACATACCAGCAATATAGGAATAGAAAGACGCACGAATCCTTTTTTAATAGGAAAAATTTAATATAATTAATAGAAATACAATGTAAAATGTTCAAGTAATAGATATTATAAAACAATTAACAGTCAGTTTATATGTAATTAATAATCAAAGCATTGCTTTTGCAGATAGTGTGTTTCGAAATAGAATTCATGATGTAATGTAATAAATATAACATCCTTTTCTATAATAAGGTAGTAGCATATATCGATAATCTAAGCATCCGTAGCTCAGCTGGATAGAGTATTGGATTCCGATTCCAAGGGTCACAGGTTCGAATCCTGTCGGGTGCACCATCAAAATTATAAATCATTTGTTTTAATTTGTTTTTTATAAAGATAGTATCGCATTTTAAAAGATAATACCAATCTGAAAATTTACGGCACCTCAATAATTCAATTTAGAATTTTATTTTTCCCCGCAATCTTTTAAATCTATGGATCGTATTAATATTAATAAGAAGCCTTTCTCAAATTTTTATTCATCTACTTACCTAATAAACGTGCTATTATGAGGCATATTCCAATTATAATATTAAAAATAAAATCTATAATTGGTAATTATTAGGTTATCATAAAAAACAAAGAGGAATGAGAAGGTTTACATCTTGATTCAAACAGTCTTAAACAAAGTTTTTCTGATTGTTGTTTTAATATAAACATGATACGGCAACATCAAGAACTACATATACTATAACACAATCGTCCAAACGACAGAAGTATATAGCGATAATTTAGCTGTAACCCCCTAAATTTTTTCATTAATTGTGATAGAATATAGAAATCCATTCTTTTAACTTATAAATTTTGAATTTATTGAAATGATTTTGTTAAGAATATACTATGTGTATAGAAACTAGTATTGTAAATCTGCATTTATCGCTTTACTCTCCTCATCATTACTTTGATAAAAGCTTGTAATTATATTAAAAATAAAGCAAAGTACAAACAGGAAAATTAGCATTTTATAAAAATAGTAAAATCAAGTTGATTTAAATATCATTTTTGAAATTTAACAAGTTATTTATTACGATACGTAAATGCATATGTCTCACCGTAATTTTTTTAATTTAAATAGGCATTTACTTTACTTAAAGATAATTATAATCGATAATGAGATAAAGACAAAAATCTTTATTGATAATTTGAATGATTAAAATAAAAAGTACATAAACAGCATGAACAAATATTTTGACATTATATTTAGTGCCTTAATAGTGGTTAGTTTGGCGATATTCATACTGATATCTAAAGATATAAACTGTATATAGCAGACTCTCTGCAACAACTATGAAACAGCATACTTCTTGATACCAATAAACTTAACACCTTTAAACCTGCATGCAACAATCTTTTATATTCAATAGAGCCATTACTCAATCAGGTTAAGCAACACAACTCATAAAACTGCTAGAAACATAATTATCAATGCCAAGATTAAAAAAAACTCCAACAACCGATATTATATTATCACCGAATAATTCAAAAGTAGGAAAAGTTGCAAAGGATCCTCTAACTATTTGAAGCTTCTTTACATCTTCTTACTGAAACATAATAATAATATTGCCATAAAAATCTAGACCAGTATGCTCCCGTAACCTATTTTTAAAATATCTATAGGATCATGATAATAATTTAAATATAAATCATCCTTTATTAGTAAGTTTAACCATTTTATAAATAGTATCCCTAATATTTTCTTTCTAGCCAATTTTTGTAATGATTAACATAAAGATAAGATAGATGATTCTATAGGAATAATAATTATATTAATGCAATTTAAAACAGTATATTATATATTTATACAATGAAATAAATAGTTAGATTAATCTAAAGCTGTAATATAATGTTCATTAGAATTTATTAGCAATGATTCCAAATAATCATACAATGTATAGAATATGATATTGATTTGAAAATTACTTTGATAAAAAGGAAATCTACAAATCGGTAGTGGTATAAGTAATTATGTGATTTAAATTGCAATTATCATACTTAGTTAGGCAATGAAATATTTAAATATTAAATTAGATAGAATAAATAAAGGGATGGTACTTATAAATTAAATTCAATAAACTTAGAAAAAAATTGTAATGACACAAATATAAAAATATCTTCGCTGCTGTAATGAAATCAAAAATGTGTCAATTATATATATATCACCAGTAAATAATCTTGATGTAAACATAAACAATGAAGACAAGAAAAATATTTTTATATTAACAATCCCATTAGGGATAAACATTTTACATATTTTTATGATTAAAGGATACAATATAAATAAACTTCAAGAAATTAACAAACCTCTGAAACTACTAAGAGGGGAAGATAATAAATTACGTTGTCATTGGCAGTCGAACATAGAGGATTATCTTTTATATCACGATCAAGAATGGGGTTTCCCTGTTTTTAACGACGATAAGCTATTCGAAAATATTTGCCTTGAAATTTTTCAAGCAGGAATATCTTGGTTAACTATCTTAAGGAAACGTCAATTATTAAGAGAAATATTTTGCGAATTTCAAATAGAGAGAATCGCTTCATTCACAGAAAAAGACATATCAAGAATTTTACATATTCCCAAGGCAATACATAATCGTCGAAAAATTCTATCTATTATTAACAATGCTCGAAAAACAATAAAAATAAAAGAAGAATTAGGTTCTCTATCTTGTTATATATGGAAATATGAAGAAACAAAAGAGCATAAAAAAGAATCAACTACAACAGCCTCAATACAATTGACAGAAAACCTAAAAAAAAGAGGCTTTACATTTATAGGACCGACTATAATTAAATCTTTTATGGAAGCTTCAGGCCTTATAAATGGGCATATCAAAGGATGCATAAATCACGATAAAATAAACAAAATCCGCAATAACATAAAACAGCCTCTAATACTAAATTAATCATTTATATATAATGCACATAAAAAATTATTATATGCTATCCATATATAGACACTAGTTAAATATAAAAAAAATTGTTATTTAAAAGACCAACATAATATTTCATCACAAGAAAACAAGAAAAATCATTTATAAAAAAAATATTATTTCTTATGATATAGAAATAACACAGAAAAAAATTATAAAAAGGTTATTATGACACATATTATGTCTATTAAAGATCCTAATGCCATACAAAAAGCCTGTGAATTTCTAGTTGCTGGATTACCCATAGCAGTGCCAACTGAGACAGTATACGGACTAGCAGTGGACGCAAGGAACCCTATAGCTATTAGTCGTCTTTATGAAATTAAAAAACGCCCCCCTATAAATCCTCTTATATGTCATGTAAGCAGCATCGAGATGGCAAAAAAGTACGCGCATATGGATTCAATTTCATTATATTTATCACAATATTTTTGGCCAGGACCTTTGACACTATTACTTAAGCTTATAAGTAACTGTGATATTAATCCATTAACTACTTCCAATCTAAAAACTGCTTGTTTTAGAATCCCCTGCGGATTCACCAGAAATCTAATTAAAGCATATGGGCATCCTTTAGCCATACCTTCTGCTAATCTATCTGGCCAAATAAGTTTAACTAGTGCAAAAAGCATTTTATCAAACTCTATTAGTAAAAAAATTCCTCTTATAATTGACGGAGGAGATTCTGAAATCGGATTAGAATCAACCATTATAGAGGTTAAAGATGATCAAAAAATCTATGTCTTACGCCCAGGAGGGCTAGAAATAGAAGAAATTAAAAGAGTTTCTAGAAAAGAATTAAATCAATATATTGAAAAAACACTAGTCCCTCAGGCACCAGGCATGTTAGAATCACATTATGCACCAAGAGCTAAAGTAAGATTGCAGGTCACCAGTGTAAATTCTGGTGAAGCTTTGATTCGATTTGCAAATACGCCTATTAAAAATATAGAGAATACAATTATTACCCTTGACTTAAGCCCATCTGGAAATCTAAAAGAAGCAGCATTTAATCTATTTAATTACATGAAAATAGCTGATGATAGCGGAACTAATTCTATCGCATTTTCCAAAATACCAAATCATGGACTGGGGATAGCAATTAATAATAGGATCGAAAGAGCAGCTGCACCACGCTCTGGAACAGAAATATGAATATATTATCGAATGATACTAAAATAAAATTTATAGAAATTGTTGGGGAAAAAGGAGCTTTAGATGAGCAAAAGAGTATTTCACCATATCTAAAAGAAGAAAGAAATATTTACCATGGAAAATCACCTTTGGTTTTGCTCCCATCTTGTGTGAACGAAGTATCAAAAATTCTAAAATTGGCAACAGCAACAAAAACAGCGATAACGCCACAAGGGGGAAATACGGGGTTAGTTGGCGGCCAAATCCCACGTGAAGATGAAAATGATATTGTATTATCCCTTGAACGTATAAATAGTATAAGGGATATTGATTTGATAGGAAATACTATTTCTGTTGATGCTGGAATTAGCCTACTTGAAACAAAAAATTTAGCTAAAAATCACAATAGATTTTTTCCATTATCACTCCCATCGGAAAAATCATGCCAAATCGGAGGAAACATTGCCACGAATGCAGGAGGAAGCTCTGTATTATTTTACGGTAATATGCGACAACTTTGTTTAGGAATAGAAGCTGTTTTACCAAATGGTGAAATTTGGAATGGCATGACTAAACTTATTAAAGATAATAGTTGTTATGATATAAAAAATCTATTTATAGGATCAGAAGGCACACTTGGTATTATTACTGGAGCTACTCTCAAATTATTCCCTTATCCAAATATAAAAAAAGTCGCTTTTATAGCAGTAGAATCCATTGAACAAGCCCTAGAATTATTCCAACTATCAAAAAATATTGCACATAATATGCTTACAGCTTTTGAATTAATTTCTAAATCAATACTAGAATTAGTAATAAAGCATATACCAAACCATTTCTTTCCCTTAAAAAGCCGATATCCTTGGTATATACTACTAGAATTATCAAATACAGATACGATAGAAATAGCCAATAATACAGCTAATACCATATTATCAAAAGGATTTAAAAATGGCATAATAAATGAATGGATTTTATCCTCATCATCAATAGAAAAAAACGCAATCTGGCATTTACGAAATAGCATACCGTCTGCACAAAAAAAAGAAGGAAGATCTATTAAGCATGATATTTCAGTTCCTATAAAAGAGATCCCATCTTTTTTAGCTGAAACAACAAATCGCGTATTATATAATTTTCCTAAAACACGAATAGGCCTTTTCGGACATATGGGAGATGGCAATATTCACTTCAATGTATTTCCTCCAGCCGATGAGGATCAAGATAAATTCTTATCTCGTCACTGGGATGAAATTAATGATATAGTATACAGCACAGTTCTATCATATGGAGGATCAATAGCCGCTGAACACGGCATTGGTCAGTTACATAAAAAAAGATTAAAAAGAATATTAAAGCCTACAGAACTCAAGATAATGCAAAATATCAAGAAAATATTTGATCCTGCCGGCATAATGAACCCAGGAAAGTTTTTTTAAACAATAGCTATTACTTAACATAAATATTAGTTTTAACAGAACAGATATTAGTTTCATATAGTTTATTTTAATAATGATTTTTATAATAAAACAAAAATCAAATATCATGAATCACAAATAATTATTACTATCGATTTAACATATATAAAAAAGTAAAAAATTTTGATAAAACATATAATACTATATTATATACTTATATTATATTCAGCATAAAAAAGATAATCATATTAAAAACCAATAGCCATTATTACTATATATTTTATACTATTTACATAACGGCTCTAGAACGAATAGCTTCAAACAGAGTTCCTTCATCAAGATAATCTAATTCACTACCCATAGGAATACCATATGCTAGACGAGTAATCTTAATATTTACATTCTTAAGTTGATCAACAATATAATGAGCCGTAGTTTGCCCCTCAATTGTAGCACTAATAGCTAGGATTAATTCTTTAACCTGATTTGACTTTACTCTATCTATTAAGGACTGAATCCTCAAATCTTCAGGACCAACCTTGTCAAGAGGAGAAAGAGTACCCCCAAGAACATGATAAAGAGCACTAACCGCTCCTGCTCTCTCTAATGCCCACAAGTCAGAAACATCTTCTATTACCACTATTACCGAATTATCACGTTTATCATCCAAACACACAATACAAGGATCTACAGTGTCAATATTACCACAACGAGAACACATTATAACCTTATTATATATTGTATTTATAGCCTCAGCCAATGGCCCTAGAAGCTGATCTTTTTTCTTCATAAGATGCAAGACAGCTCTTCTAGCAGAACGAGGACCAAATCCTGGAATACGTGCTAACATCTTAATAAAGTTTTCAATTTCTATCCCTGTTATTTGTTTTTTCATCTCAACAATCCATTTAAAGAAAGGGATATAATCATACAGAAATTATGACGTACTTCATTTAAAATATAGAATAGGTATTTTCTCCCCATCTAAAAAGGCAATTTAAATCCAGAAGGAAGCTGCAATCCTGCTGCTGCTGCTGCCTCCATTTTTTTATTCTCAACTATACTTTCTAATTTACTACGAGCCTCACTATGTGCAGCGATAATTAAATCCTCTAATATTTCGGCATTATCTTTACATAATAAAGAATCGTCTATTTTTAAGCCTATCAGTGCATTATTTCCATTTAAACGCACAGTAACAAGCCCTCCACCAGAAATTCCCTCTACTTCAATTTCTTTTATAGATTCCTGTATTTCTTCCATTTTACCTTGAATTTTTTTAACCTGCCCCATCATTTTCATTATATTATTCATAGAATATCCTTCTTAAATTAGCATATATTAATACGAATCTCTAACTATTTACAAAAGCACACTTTTATGACTCACTTGTAGTACGAATACAAGAAACCTTCGCTTCAGGGAAAACAGCACGAATAACCTGAATATCAGGTTCTGAAAAGAAGTGATCTAAATCAAATCCTTTATCAGATTTTATTTGCCAATCATATCCCGTCCACTCTTTAAGCTTTGCAGCGAGTCTATTTAGCAAATTATCAGGAGAATCATTACGAAAAGAAACCTCTATCTCTCCTTTTTTAAAGGAAGTAACAATAATAAAATTCTGCAATAAATCTTTCATTTCATCATCACGATTATCCTCACATAGAACGATTAATTCCTGATTATTATTATCTGAAATACTAGGATTTAAAGCTATATTAGATTTTTTTTTTTAAGAATAGTTTCATTGCTTTTAGAGTAAGATAAACCTTTAGATTCAAAATTGTCTTGCGAACTATCATACTCACTGGTTGACTTAGGCAATAAATCAGTCGATGAATCAATATAATTACGAGTTTTTTGTTGTTTATCTTTTAATATATAGCGTGCAATACTTTCTGGAGAAGGCAATTGAGATGCATGTGCTAAACGTATCAAAACCATTTCAACCGCTTCTGCAGTACGAGGAAAACTATCTATTTCAGAAATACCTTTTAAAATCATTTGCCAAAAACGCGAAAGAAAAGTTATAGAAATATCTTTCGCATATTCAGACGCCCTCAAATTCTCAGTTTCACTATATAATGAACTATTGACCATCTCTGGCAAATATTTAATCCTTGTAACCAAATGCGTAAAATCAGCGAGATCATGTAGAACAACCGAAGGATTAATGCCTGAATCATATTGGGCAGAGAATACATGCAAGGCACCAACAATGTTACCCTTGATCAAATATCCAAATAAGTCAATTATCTGATTTTTATCAGCAATAGAGAGCATCAATTTAACAGATGCTACCTCAACTCGACCATCACCTCTGGCAATAGCCTGATCTAGTAAAGATAATCCATCACGAACCGATCCATCAGAAGCCCTTGCTATCATTGCAATCGCTTCATTATCATATCCTATAGATTCCTTTTTCATAACTTTTTTAAATAAACCAATAAGATTTTCAATAGATATTCGATCTAAATCAAAACGCTGACAGCGTGATAATACAGTTATCGGCACTTTCCGAATCTCTGTAGTAGCGAATATAAACTTAACATTAGGAGGAGGCTCTTCCAATGTCTTCAATAGAGCATTAAAAGCAGATGTAGACAACATATGCACCTCATCTATAATATAGACCTTGTAGCGTGCAGATATTGGCTTATAGCACATTTGTTCAATAATTTCACGAATATCATCAATGCCTGTATGGGATGCAGCGTCCAATTCAATCACATCTATATGATTACCCTGCAATATAGATTGGCAATGGTATCCTAAACCCTTAAATTCTACCGTAGGAAAATCTATACTATCTGTTTTATAATTCAAAGATCTTGCAATAATACGAGCAGTCGTGGTCTTCCCAACACCCCTTATTCCAGATAACATATAAGCCTGTGCTATACGTCCTGATTTAAAAGCATTAGTCAGTGTTTTGATCATGGCATCCTGCCCAACCATCATATCATCAAAACTATGGGGGCGATACTTTCGTGCTAAAATATGATAATTATCCACCAATTTTGCCAAAGGAAATATTTCCTAAAAATTAAAAAAGAGAGGCTGAAAAAACGACCCGTCATCACAATGCTAGGGCTGCTTCTTTCCAGATCTGACCCGATTTACAAGAATAGCGTCCGTCCTCCAGCCTCTAAGCAAAGATTATCGGAAATCTTTATATAAAATACAAGCAAATATCGCAAATTATTTAATTAAAATCTCAGTTAAAGCTAATTATTATATATTTACAACAATCTAATAAGAAGATTGGATTACGAGTATGATCTCCTAATTAGTTATATGGATATACTTTACTGAATACTATTACCAATATAACATATCATATAGTCACTTAATATTTAAATAAACAAAATATTCAATCGAACTAAAATATTAACAAAAACATAACTAAATCAAATTATTAGACTTATTTAACTATATTAATAAAATATATTATCGTATTTCTTAGATATGGTTCTTACTCATATGTGATATGAAAAATATTCATGAACTATAAAAACAATAATTTATTTATTGCCAATTACCTTAAAGATTTAAATTAAAAAATACTTATTAAAGGAAATTAATTATAAATTTTGTTCATTTTTTATTTTGATAGAAATGTTTTATAATGAGAAAAAACGATTTGTGTGCGATATATACATGGTTAATAAAGTTAAAATTAAAAGTTTAAATCTTGACGAATTTCGTAATTATGATTCGTTGCATCTAGAATTCAATTCACAACAAAATATATTTATTGGAAATAATGGATCAGGAAAAACTAATATTTTAGAAGCTATATCTTTCCTATCGCCAGGACGGGGATTGCGACGTACGTCATATTCCGATGTAACACGTATAGGCTCTCCTATGCTTTTTTCTGCATGTGCAAACATAGAAGGAATGGAGGGATCGGCAGATATATTAATTAAATTAGAATCAAAAGATGATAAAAACGTGAGACGTTTAAAAATTAATGATCTTAATGTACGAACTATAGACGAACTAAATAATCATCTGCGAGTAAGTTGGATTATCCCCGCCATGGATCGAATTTTTAGCGGACCTTCTGTAGAAAGGCGTAGTCTACTAGACAGAATGGTTCTTTCCTTTGATCCTAAACATAGACGTCGCATGATTGATTTTGATCGCTTAATGCGTAGTAGAAACCGTTTAATATCTGAGGAATATTTTGATACATCTTGGTGTAATAGCATTGAAATACAAATGGCTAAACTAGGTATTGATATAACTATATCACGTATAAAAATGATTAAAAAACTTTCTTCAACCATGACAGAATATATAGAAAAAGAACATTTTCCTCATATTGAACTCAATTTATCTGGTTTTTTAGATAATAAATTCGATAAGTATTACCTTGAATTAGAACAAGAATATGCCAATATTCTTTTAAGAAACCGCAAAATTGATGCTATTGCAGGACGCACTTTAATTGGGCCTCATCGAAGTGATCTGATAGCTAATTATTGCGATAAACACGCAAAAATAGATCAAGCTTCAACAGGAGAACAAAAAATAGTTTTGATTGGAATTTTTTTATCGCACGCGATACTAATATACAATACAACAGGATTTGCGCCTATTTTATTATTAGACGAAATTGCAGCGCATCTTGATGAGAAAAGACGTAATTCATTATTTCAAATCATCACAGATATAGGAAGTCAAACTTTTATAACCGGCACTGACAAATCAATTTTTTCTTCTATAAATAAATCTGCAACATTTATATACATTGCTAATAACAAAGCATCTTATCTATAATCTTCTATATAAGAGGAAGTTCCTAGTAATAACAGATTATATTTAAGCATCAAACTAACTCTATATGAATGATATAAAAACTGTTTATTTGAATATTTCATTAGGGTATACACCCCAAATTTTACTTTGTTTAATCCATCCTCTTACCTCAGAATTTTCGATAAAACACCAAATTCCAGAGCACTCGCGTATTTTTAATAATGCTCCTGGTTCAATTTTGGCAACTATTATAGATTCGATATCAGGTTTATTATATAGATTGATATAGGTTATATCTCTTGATTTACGCGTCCAAGGTGAAATAATGGCTGATCGCTTCATAGATAATAATACCTTTTTAATCCAACCATAATTCCCATACAAATCACGTATCTTCCTCCAATCTTCATATTCTTGAATAATTTCAACAGGAAAGCCTTTTTGTAAATATATACGAGATACAGCATAACCTGTTCCAGGACCAAAACGAACATTAGTGCGATTAGATTTAATGGTGACAAAACGAGGCACCGAATGAAATTTAGATATATGTTTATCATTAGATAAGATAGGATCAGATGTCATCACCCAACATAATGCTAATATAAAAGCAAATAAATTATGCGATATTTGCGGTAATTTTAACATTTAGATTATAAAATCCATAGCACTATAAAATATAGGATATTCGCCACAATATACTAAGATTATTACATTAACCAAACAATAAATACAAAGGCAGCTTTCCTAGCAATAATCAAATTATAAATCAATATTAAAAATCCCCGTTGATATATAAAAGGAGAAATGAAAAACACATTTATATAATACAGCAATATTTAATATTTATATAATGACAAAAAACTATTGAACTAACAATAATCTTATCCTCGAGATATAACCAATAATAGGTTGTAATAATCAATAAGTTATCCTTTAATTATATTTAAATATAAAAACTATAGATATAATATCACTAGTATTTTTTTATATAATAATATATTTAAAAAATATAAGTTACTGCTATCATAAATACATGGGAAGCATAATAACTAATCTAGTCCTTATCACGCGCAACAATAGCTCCTATCTCTGCTTCAGATACAACAGTGCCATTAACTTTTGCATGACACATAAATTTCCAAGCAGTAAGACGACTACGTAATTTGCAAACATGAAATTCCAAACGATCTCCTGGAATGACTGGTTTACGGAAACGAGCCTTGTCAACTGTCATAAGATAAGCCGCCTTCTTATTATCAAAACCATTTTTAATCGCACAAATAGCACCTGCAGTTTGAGCCATACCTTCAATTATAAGAACACCAGGCATTACTGGCATTCCAGGAAAATGACCCATAAAATGAGGCTCATTGAACGTAACATTCTTAATACCTATAGCAGAATTATCACCATTAATATCAATTATTTTATCAACAAGCAAAAAAGGATACCTATGTGGCAAAAATTTCATTAACTCAACAATATCTTTTCCATATAAGCAAGATACATCACTTTCCATTTTCATACCTTATCTTTTGTATATTTTAAATTAAATTAGCACGATAATATGGATATTCATTCCATAGAAAGATCTTTAATAGTAATTCTCACATTGTCCTCTATATTTATATAATCCGCAATAGCACATTGACTTTCTATGAATACATTATCTCCTATAAAAGCAGATATACCAATGCCAACCTTATTGGCAATAATACATCCAATACCTATGTAAACGTTGCGTCTTATTTGCACTTGATTGCCAATTTTACTATTCTCTCCGATTATAGTATTATCAATCTTACCACGATGAATAATAGTATTAACACCTATCTCAACATTATCTTGAATAACTACACGACCAAGGTCAACAGTATCATCGACTGACAACACATTATCCATAATACATACAAAATCATTACTGCCTATCTTAACCCCTGGATTAACAACAACATTGTTACCAATAAAAGCCGAAACAACGGTTACACCAGCCCCGATATTGCAGTAACGTCCAATTTTAACACCCAAACCGATAAAAGATCCTGGACCTATATATGTATGACTACCAATTTCAACGCCAGAACTAATAACAGCCATTGAATCAATAATAACATTATCTTCAAATTTTACATTTTTTGATATGGAAGCTTTAGAAGAAATACCTTCTATAAATCTAGTAATTGGCCTTATCCTGATATCCTGCGGATATAAAATTGACCCTAATATAGCAAGAGAAATATGTGGTTTATCAGACAATAGACAAGGAATACTCTTGGGAATAAAAGGCAATATATCTAAATTACATAAAATAGCAGATGCCTGGCATATATCAACATTATTAATAAACTTACGCGATAAGATATAAGAAATATCACCTTCAGAAGCAAAAATAAGAGGAGCTATAGAAAAAATCATCCTCTCGCCATAACTATTATCTGAAAGAATAGCCCCTATAATATCAGCCAATTTTATAAGAGGAAATCCCTCATTCGAAGAAGAATATGATTTTCCCAAATAAGACAACCTTTTTATATTAATAAATTATATATCTACCTACTAAATACTATTTCCGATCGTAAAACCAAAAGGCATAACAACATCATACGATTGTTTAAGTATAGGAATTCCATAATAAATGCTCATTTTTCCAAAGATTGGAACATGCATAACAATTGATACACCAGCAGCAACACGAAAGTAAGGATCATTACCATCTATATCACTATTGTTATTCAAACGAAAAGCGTTGTTATGAAGTGTAGCGGTATCTACAAAAAAAGTACCACGCAATCCTGAATCATCCGAAGCAAATGCCATAGGAAAATCAACTTCTGCACTTGCTGATACATAAGTTCTTCCACCAATAGCAAGGCCATCCTTCTTTAAACGTGGACCTATTCCAGATCGAGCAAATCCTCTCAAATTACCTGGACCAATCATAAATTGATCAAAAAATTGCAGGTTCTCATTCCTAGGGAAAATATGACCCATCCTGAATCTCATAGAACCAATAATGTCATAATTATCTGATAAGAGTTTAAAATAATGTGCCATCTGAGTTAATTTATGATAATTAGAATCTCCTCTAAATCCCGCATATTCATAATCAGAAGATAGCGATAAACCATTTCGTGGCATGTTAATATTATCTAACGTGCTATATTCAACAGATTGTGAAACAAATAAACTATTAAACTTACCATGAGATACCAATTCTCGATTAAAATCAGAAGAGTTATTATTATCAGCATTACCATACTTTAAAACATCATAACCAAATTTAGAGGTTGTTGATATATTCTCTAATACAGGGAATCTGGCATGCAAGCGAAGTCCAGAAATATCTTTTTTGAAAAATTTATCTGTAGAGTACGATTTCATTAAATTAAATCCGGATGCAATCGGGGTATTAAAAAAATATGGATTAACGAAATTTAAATTGTAATCTCTAAAATTATTGCCACTAAAACTAAAATTTAAACCTAAATCATATCCTCTACCTAAAAAATTACCATCACTAAATCCGCTATCAAATGAACATTCAAGCGAATCTCCACAACTAGCGCCAATCTTTATAACAGCATCACTAGATTGTTTTACTCTAATAGTCAGCAAAACATGATCAGGAATGCCTGATGATAATTGATCAATTAAAACATCAGAAAAATGACCCGTTGCCATTATACGACGCCTAGAACGTTCAATCATAGCTTGATTTATTGGATCGCCCTCACTAAAACCAAGCTCTCGACGAATCACATAATCATATATTGAAACATTACCCCTAATATCTATTCTATCAACATAGAGAGGAGGCCCCTGATCAACAATATATTCAACATTAACAGTATTATTTATAAAATCACGATTAACACGATGAGTAACATAAGCGAATGGATTTCCAATGGAATACAAATAATTTGTAATCTTTAGAACATTCTCTTCAATTACTTGAGCGCTATATAAATCACCAGATTCATTATTAATTAATGAAAGCAATTTATCATGTGGTACAGACTGCAAATCAGATCTAACAATAACTTTACTAATTCTATAAACTGAACCTTCATCAATATTAAAAGTCAAATCATATCTATTGTTATTAAAAACAGCTTTTGAACTAACTTTAACTCCAGCATATCCCCTATTATAATAAAAATTACGGATCAACTGTTCATCGTAACTCAGTCTTTCCTTACTGTAAATATCTGCTCCCATAGCTAAAAATGGAAAATAACCCGAAGTTTTCAAAGATATTACTCTACCTAACCTATTGCTAGAATAACTCTTGTTGCCAGAAAAACTAATATTGCTTATTTTTGTTCTAATACCTTCTGTAATTACGTAACATATATTTATAGTTCCAGGAGATATATTATATACTTGGATATCTACTGAAGCAGTCGGATAACCCGCATAAGAATAGTATTTCTTAATAAGTTTTATAGAAGAATCAACAAGATCTTTATTATATGAAGAAGATGGATGAATACCTATAAGCTGCTCTAAACTAGCATCTGATATTTTTTTATTTCCAGAAAATACAACTTGATTTATTATTTTATTTTCTACTACATTTATAACAAGAACTGAACCTACAACATCTATTTTAACATCAGAAAAATATCCTGTGGAATAAAGATACTTTATAGAAGCATCAACGTCTTCATCAGAAAAATATTTGCCAGCTATTATGGGAATACGAGAAACAATAAGCTTATCGTCTCTATAAGTCATGCCCTTAATTTTAATACTATTTACAATAAGTTTATTTGCCCCATACGCAAAAGGAACAAACATAATAGCCCCTATAAAAACAAAAAATCCAACACGAAATAACCTATAAAACATCTATAAAACCATTATTCATTTTTAAAAACTAACTAATTAATCTATAAATATCATTTCCAATAATTAATACAAATGACGTTATCACTATAAACAGCCCAATTATCATAATAATCATTTCTGCCAATTTTCCAATAGATTTTCCCCGTATCATTTCCAAGAGGAAAACCCAGCAATTCCAACCATCAAGCAATGGAATAGGCAATAAATTAAAAAAACAAACAGATAAAGATAAAACAGCTACAAAATCAATATATGATTTAAATCCTTCAGAAGCAACATTTTTAGCAATTTTAATAATAGCTATTGGACCAATAATCTGACTAGATTTAACTTTACCATGCAAAATATCCCTTAATGCGATAACATTACTTCGCATTAAATCAAACGAATAATTTAATCCTTTTAAAATTGATTCCGAAATTGATCTATATTGATAATGAATAACACTACTATCAAAATTCACTCCTATCGATAAAACAGAATTTTTAATATCAAAATTATTAACTATGTATTTAGTCTGCGGTATGATTTTTACAGTAATTTCCCCCACATTAGAACGGTACAAAATAATTTTAATTTCTTTAGAAAGATTAGTATTTAGATATGAATGAACATCTCTTATATTTGAAATCTTTAATCCATCAATAGATAATAAACGATCTTTAGATTTGATGCCGGCAATATCAGCAGGGCTACCAGAAATAACATCTGAGACAACAGGATCAATCATAGGCATAGGACTATTATATACAATAAATATAAAAATCAAAATAGCTGTAATCCAATTTGCAAACGGACCAGCAAGAGATATCATCATCTTTTTCCATGCATTAACGTTCTTGAAAGAATGATTATCATCTTTGCTTTCAACAAAACTAACATAGCCACCTAAAGGTATAAGAGAAATCTTCCAACGGGTTCCTAAAGAAGATGTAATCCCATAAAGTTCAGGTCCAAAACCTATAGAGAAAACCCTTACCTTTACGCCACATAAACGAGCTGCTATATAATGCCCAAACTCATGAACGGTAATTATAAAACAAATCGCTAAAACATATGGAAAAAAATATTCTAAAAAAACTGGAATCATTGTCCTGTCCATATCCAATCAATAAATTAAGAATTATATTCTAAAAATTCAACACTCATTTATCTAAACCAATTTGTTTATGAATTAGGTTTATACTGACAACAAAGCAACTATTATCATTGTTGAACAGGCAAAAATTAATCCATCAAATCTGTCCATCATTCCACCATGACCTGGCAACACCCAACCAGATTGTTTCACACGAAAGTATCTTTTGACGAAAGATTCAAACAAATCTCCTAATTGACTAGATACAGTGATAAGCGCAGCAAGGACTATTGATGAATGTAATTTATATCCGAGAAAAAAATACAATACGACACAACCGATACAAATAGCACAAACAGCACCCCCGATAGATCCTGCCCAAGTTTTTCCAGGAGAAATAATCGGAGCCATTTTAGGCCCTCCTATTTGCTTCCCAATAAAATATGCAAAAACGTCAGTAGTCCATACAACAGATAAAACAAACAACATGACAATAAAACCTTTAAAATCATCGCCACGAAGAAATACCATTGCAACTGACGGTAATCCGGAATAGATAACACCCAAAGAATGCCAAAAAGCTCTACCCCGCACGATAGAAATAAACGCGCTTATTAAAGAATACAACACCAATATAAATACAGCAGATTTAATTTCAACCATAATAATCATATATGATATAAGGCAGCAAAATAATAACTCTAAAATCTTCTCTCCTAAATTGACAGCAAAATAGTTTGTAATATTCACCCATTCACAATAAACAGATAAACCTATAATTATCGCCAAAATACGAAACCATATCCCTCCTATCCATAACGCCGACAAAAAAATACAAGCAACTAAAATACTTGTTAATATCCTTAATATCAATTCTCGATACACCTAAACAACGCTCATTTCTCTTTTGGACAATCCACCAAATCTTCTATCACGAAGGGAATATTGTTCTACAGCATAAAAAAACAATTTCTTTGAAAAATCAGGCCAATAATCTGGAATGAAAACAAATTCAGAATAAGCAGATTGCCAAAGCAAAAAATCAGATAACCGCCTCTCGCCACCGGTACGAATTATAAGATCCGGATCCGGAATATTAGCTGTATCCAAATATTTATCGATAAAAGATGTATCTATATCACTTGAACATACAAGTCCAGATTCTATATCTTTAGCAATCCCTTTTATTGCACGAGCAATTTCATTGCGAGAACTATAATTAAATGCTATCAATAGCTTTAAGCCCGTATTAAAACTTGTCTTTTCCTCAACCTCTTTCAACAGCATCAAAATATCACTATTTAGTCCACTACGATTTCCTATAATGCGAACTTGTACATTATTTTTTTTAAAGACTTCGAAACCTTTTTCAACAAATCTTCTGATTATTTTTATAAGCTCTGATATTTCAGATTTAGGCCTACACCAATTATCAGATGAAAAAGCAAAAATAGTAAGATATTTTATACTGAGCTCAGTAGCAGCAATAACAACCTCACTTACAACCTCTACACCCTTGTGATGGCCAACATAACGCGGTAATCCCCTAGCAGAAGCCCAGCGGCCATTACCATCCATAATAATCCCAACATGCTCAGGAACTAATAATGACGTCATAAATGATGAGCACCAAACCAAATTACGATGTTTAAATGAAAATTAAAAATGCATAATCTCTTTCTTTTTTTCCTCAAAGAAATAATCAATAGATTTGACCGCATCATCTGTTATCTTCTGGATACCATTTACCAAAGACTCTCCTTCGTCCTCGCTAATTATTCCATCCTTCTTAAATTTTTTTATATTGTCCATGCCATCACGCCGAATATTTCGAACTGAAATCTTGCCTTTTTCCGCATAACTTTGAGCAATCTTCACTAGAGAAATACGCCTTTCTTCAGTAGTTTCAGGAACGGGGATGCGCAACAATTGACCCTCAACGATAGGGTTAAGCCCAAGATTAGACTCATGAATAGCACGCTCCACCGCTTGAACCATTGACTTGTCCCAAACAGACACGGAAAGCATACGAGGATCAACTACACTAACATTAGCAACCTGATTCAAATGAACACGCGATCCATAGGATTCAACCTTAACTGGATCAAGCATAGATGCAGAAACCCTACCTGTGCGCAAAGACATCATATCCTTTTTCAAAAAAGATATAGCATCATCCATCCTCATTTTGATACTTTTTAAATCAATTACTTGATTCATAATCTATTTCCACCTTTCTAAAAAGCATCTGCTTTTACCTCAAATCATTCTCCAGATATAATAGTACTGCCTGATAATCCTGATAAAGCTCCTAAAATCCCCCCTGAAGAATGGATAGAAAACACAATTATAGGTATATTGCTATCCCTCGCTATAACTATAGAAGTCGCGTCCATAATCTTCAATTCTTTTTCTATAACCTGATTATAAGTCAAGTTATCAAACCTCAAAGCAGAATCATCTTTTATTGGATCGCTAGAATAAACCCCATCAACTTGAGTTCCTTTTAAAATGACATCAGCTTTTATCTCAATCGCACGCAGTGATGCCGCAGAATCAGTAGTAAGCAAAGAGTTACCAGTTCCTCCTGAAAAAACAACAACACAACCCTGCGCAATATATGACAACGCTGCCTGATATGAAAAAACTTCACAAATCTGTGGCATAAAAATTGATGACAAAACCTTAGTTGGAATATTAATTTTCCGCAAAGCAGAGCATAAAACCAAAGAGTTAATAACAGTAGATAACATACCAATATTATCAGCAGTAGGACGTTCAATTGATAGAGATTCATCAACAACTTTCGATCCTCTAAATATATTCCCTCCGCCTATAACAATACCAATTTCAACTCCCTTTGAATGGACCTCAGCTATATCAGCACATATTCTATCAACTGCTTTTAAGTCAATTCTAAATGATGAACCACCAGCAAGAGATTCCCCCGAAACTTTTAAAAGAATACGTTTATATTTAAAACCAGACAACTATCTATCTCTAACTAATTTTTTAAACAAAAATACATAGGCAAAATCGTATATAATTTTAAAAGAATAATACCGCTATTAATATAGTAAGCAAAAACTTTCCACACTATATAGGTTTATCTAGCTCCCTAAAACAAAATGTATCATATCAACTAATTCAATCTGCGCACCAACAACTTTTTCAGATTCTTTTAAAAAAACAGATATAGTCTTAGACGGATCAACAACAAAATCCTGAGATAATAGCACAACTTCTTTAAAAAACTTTTGCATCTTTCCATTTACTATTTTTTCAATAACATCAGATGACTTGTCAGAATCGCGAATTTCTTCCATATAATATGCCCTTCTTTTTGCAACAATCGAAGGATCAAGCTTTTCAACAGAAATTACCAAAGGAGAAGAAGCTGCTACATGCATTGCAATCTGTTCTCCAATAAAAGAAAGTTTTTCTTTATCTCCAGAAGACCGCAGTGCAACTATCACACCTATTTTACCCAAAGACTTTGCAACAGCAGAATGAACATATGAAGAAACAACCCCCTCTGAAACAGACAAAATCCCCGTCCTACCTAATTTAATATTTTCACCTACAATCGATATACAATTTTTAATTTTGTCTTCTACATTGATACCATCATCGCATTGAGCCAATGATATACTCTCTGCAGTACCATCAGTGGAAAGCGCAACATCAGCAATTTTATAAACAACATTTTGAAATTCAGCACTAAGTGCAACGCTCTCAGTTTCAACATTAACTTCTATAATAGCAGCTTTTTCATAGCCACTATGGGATATCCCTATCAATCCATCAGAAACATCCTTACCAGAACGAGCAGCCGCTTTTAACTTTCCTTTTATTTCTAGAATCTCAGCAGCCTTATCTAAATCATTATTGGACTCAGATAAAGCATTTTTACAATCCATAACACCTGCGCCAGTTCTATCACGTAACTCTTTTACTCTAATAGCAGATATTCCACTCATAAAAAAAAATTCCCCTTCATAAAAACTTATAGAAGCCAACTTTTATTCAGCAACAACACTTTTTGGTTCATCCTCAACAATCAAATCTGCCGGCAAATCCATTCCTCCACCAAGGGCACTTTGTTGTCTAGCAATACCATCAATAGCCGCAGAAGCAATAAGATCACAAAATAACGCAATAGATCTAGAAGAATCATCATTACCTGGGATAATATAATCTATAAAATCTGGGTTACTATTAGTATCAACCACAGCAACTATAGGTATCTTCAAGCGACGAGCTTCTTCAATAGCAAGTTTTTCTCGATTCGTATCAACGATAAACATCAGATCAGGCAATCCGCCCATATCACGAATACCACCCAATGCTCTTTCAAGTTTATCACGTTTACGTTCAATATTTAAACGCTCTTTCTTAGTAAAGACATGGATATCATTTTTTATAGTTTTATCTAGATCTCGTAATCTCTGAATAGAATTAGAAACCGTCTTCCAATTAGTCATCATACCGCCAAGCCACTTGGAATTAATATAATATTGAGCAGAACGCTTGGCAGATTTCATTATCAAATCAGAGGCCTGAGGCTTAGTGCCTACGAACAAAACCCTCCCCCCTCGAGAAACAGTATCTGAGACTGCTTGTAAAGCTCTATTCAACATAGGAACGGTCTGTGAAAGATCTATTATATGTATCTTGCTACGCTCGCCAAAAATGTAAGGCTTCATCTTTGGGTTCCATAAAAACTTTCTATGACCAAACTGAATACCGCTCTCTAAGAGCTGTTTCATTGTAAATTCTGGAAGTGCCATAACTTAAAAAAATCCTTGTAAATCCGGTTTATCCTCCGCAAGACGTTAGCAACAATGCAAAAACAAAGCGCCACCGGAAAAGAAATCAAATCAAATATCAGATTTGATCCCTCCATAAACTTGCGTGCGAAATATAAGTATATGAGATACACTTGACTTGCAATAAAATCAAGCCAATCACCAAAAATTCTCAATAAATTACTTAAACAAAAGTCAATTTATTATAACTATTTATAATAATTCTGAAAAACATCCCCCCAACAGTCATTGCAAAAATAAAATCAAATGTTATCATCTCATGAATGTAATCTTCACGAAAAAAATCATCAGATTTCATATAAATGAATGCAGCTTAAAAAGGAATTTATAAATGTCTGAAAAGTATGACAATCAAAACACATTTATGAAAATCATACGTAAAGAATTAAATGCAAGCTATGTATACGAAGATAAGATGTCAATTGCTATAATGGATATTATGCCTGAATGTCCAGGGCATGTATTGGTTATTCCAAAATGTGCCACAAAAGATATTTTTGATGTTCCAAAAGAATACCTAAATCAAATAATGATTGTTTGTCAAAAAATTGCATTAGCATGCAAAAAAGCCTTTCAGGCTGATGGAATTAAAATTATGCAATTAAACGGCTATGCCGCAGGCCAAACTATACCACATTTACATTTTCATATTATTCCCTGCAAAAATGGAGAAGAAAATTCAACCTCCCCAAAGAAAATAGTATCTATAGAAAAGCTAGAGATTAATGCTAAAATGATCCGCAATGAACTATCGACAAATCAAAAATCAAATATTGTATAAATTAAAAAACAAACACAATATCTACTCTAGGCACACCAAGGGGAAATTTTTATGAGCGGAAAGAACTGCATAGCAAACCTAGAAAAAATTATCAATGATTTTTTTGACAAGTTTGATTCTATAGATAACTCTGAAAGACATAAAGTAGAAGAAGCAGTCCTGTCTACATTAAACCTTCTAGATAAAGGCGTCATAAGAATTATATCATGCGATGAAAACAATAATTGGAAAACGAATCAATGGATAAAAAAAGCTATTCTATTATCGTTTAAAATTAATCAATCACAAATTATTACAGGCGGCAATGGATACTCAATGTGGTGGGATAAAGTTCCTGCAAAATTTAATGAATGGACATCTGAAGAATTTAAACAGAACAACTTTAGAGCGGTTCCAGGAGCTATTGTTCGTCACTCAGCATATATAGCACCTAAAACTGTTTTAATGCCATCTTTTATAAATGTTGGCGCTTACATTGGCGAAGGCACCATGATAGATACATGGGCAACAATTGGATCATGTGCTCAAATCGGGCGAAATGTTCATATTTCTGGTGGGGTAGGAATTGGTGGAGTGCTTGAACCAATGCAGGCATCTCCAACAATCATAGAAGATAATTGTTTTATTGGGGCTCGTTCCGAAATTGTTGAAGGATGCATAATTCGCACAGGTTCTGTCATAGGAATGGGAGTTTTTATTGGAAAATCTACTAAAATTATAGATAGAGATACAGGCAATGTAACTTATGGAGAAGTGCCTCCCTACTCCGTAGTAGTACCTGGAAGTTATCCTAGCAAAAATTCAAAAAATGACATAATCATTCCAAGCCTTTACTGTGCAGTAATAATCAAAAAAGTAGACAATAAAACACGTTCAAAAACCAGCATAAATGCATTATTACGTGACAACTAATAGTTTAACTGAAGATAAATTTAAATGCTTTATAATGATTATATACAAAACCTTATTAAATTAATAAACTGCGCGTCGGTTACTCCTAAAGACGACGGAGCAATGTCTGTATTAATCAATATTTTAAAACCTCTTGGTTTTTCTGTAGAAAAAAAAGTTTTTCAAACAGAAAAAACATATGCTGTTAATAATCTATATGCTAGATTTGGAATAAACAAACCCCATTTAATGTTTGCTGGACATGTTGATGTGGTTCCACCCGGAATATTAAGCAAATGGAAATATCCTCCATTTTCAGCTACTATATCAGATGGCAGATTATATGGACGTGGAGCTGTTGATATGAAGGGGAACATATCTTGCTTTATAGCTGCTATTTCTCGTTTTATTTCAAAATGTGATAATTTCGGATCAATATCTCTCTTAATTACAGGAGACGAAGAAGGATCGGCAATAAACGGAACAAAAAAGATGCTTTCTTGGGCAGATAAAAAAAACCAAAATTGGGATGCTTGCATACTTGGGGAGCCAACTTGTAGCAATATAATTGGAGACACAATAAAAATTGGTCGTAGAGGAAGTTTATCAGGCAATATAGTTATTAATGGAAAACAAGGACACGTCGCCTATCAACACAAAGCTAATAATCCTATAAAAGGACTTATACCATTATTAGAACAATTAAAAAGAGTAGATTTTGATAGCGGAAACGACTATTTTCCTCCAACAAACCTTGAAATAACAACTATAGACGTGGGCAATCCCGTGTTAAACGTTATACCAGCAGAAGTAAAAATATCTTTTAATATACGTTTCAATAATATATGGAATGAACAAACATTAAAAGAAGAAGTAAGCAAACGTCTTAAAAAAGCCATACAAGGTAACGACCAGTATACATCAGGATTATCATATAATTTGCAATTTATCGATAATTCAGCCCAAGCTTTTTTGACACAGAATAAAAAACTATCAGATTTATTAGCTAAAAGCATAAATAATATAACAGGACAAAATCCACAGCTATCAACTAACGGAGGATCTTCTGACGCGCGTTTCATAAAAGACTATTGTCCAGTTATAGAATTCGGATTAGTATCAAAAACAATACACGAAATAGATGAAAACGTACCTATCGCAGATTTGGATATTTTAACGTGCATATATGAAGATTTTCTTCACAAATGGTTTGCAGCAAACAAACAAATAAAAACTTCCTAATATATTCATATTAAAAAAACATAACTCGTAAAATAATATGGAATAAAAATTATTTATCACACAACAAAAATAATATCTAACATGTAATTATAATTTATAATAATCTAACGTTTCCTACGACCACGCCCCAAACCCATATTTTTAGCCAATTTAGAGCGGGCATTAGCATAATCACGAGAAACCATAGGGTAGTCACTTGCCAAATTCCATTTGATACGATACTCCTCAGGAGTCATATTATGATGTGTCATTAAATGACGTTTCAAAGACTTAAACTTCATACCATCCTCAAGACAATATAAACGACCATCTTCTATAGATTTGCGTATTGGCACTGCCGGCTTAGGTTTTTCAGTCACAACAAGTTCATTGCAAAATCCTTGCGAAGATGTATCTCTAAGAACAGAATAAACATCTGAAATCAAACTTCCAATTTCAGTAATTGGAACAACATGGTTCCCCATATACGCAGAAACTATATCAACAGTCATTTCGAGAAGCTTCTCAGAACCATCAACAGTAGAATCATCATCCATATAAACACCCTCCCTAACCTTTTTTGCTAACTATTTCCTACACAATTACATGGCACAGCATGGTAAATACAGGAAGGCACATGCACCGACTATAAAAAATTAAATCTTCTCACATAAACAAAATACAAACTATATACTATAGTTCGCAAAAGACATTATGTAACAAGAAAAAAACATATATCAAAAATATCGAAAAAAATTTATTTCATAATACAAAAAACAATCCATAAGAATATAATATATCTTATAATGCATAATGTAGCAAAAAAATAGTGTTTACAATAAAAAACTAATCTAAAAAAGCATAATAATGCAAAATATATTTAGAAAAAAGATAAATCTGGCATTCAACTAAATTAACAATAAATCTACTAGCAAACAAAAGATTAATTAACATAATAAATACAATATTTTGGATTTTTTATATTATATACATATAAAAACATAACAAAGAACTTAATAAGTGAATGGCTTTAAATCCTTAGGATATTAATTTTCCTGTCTTTTGATCCACAGCCTTCATAGATAATTTAATCTTACCGCGATCATCAAAATCCAATAATTTAACCCATACTGTATCACCCTGTTTAACTACATCACTTGTTTTTGCCACCCTCTCTGAAGATAATTGCGATATATGCACCAGTCCATCTCGCGCACCAAAAAAGTTCACAAAAGCGCCAAAATCTGTTGTTTTCACAACTTTTCCTTTATAAATCTTGTTAACTTCTGGAACATCAACAATCTGACGAATTCTTTTACGAGCAGCTTCTATGCCTTCCGTAGAAGTAGAGGCTATCTTAATAGTACCATCATCCTCTATACTAATCTTTGCCCCTGTTTTATCAACTATGTCACGAATCACTTTGCCACCAGTTCCAATAACATCCCTAATCTTATCAACAGCGATCATCATAACTTCGATACGAGGAGCAAATTCACCTAATTTTAAACGGCTTTCAGACATAACTTTAGACATTTCAGCTAGGATATGAAGACGTCCCTCTTTTGCCTGCTGCAAGGCAATAACCATAATATCTTTAGAAATTCCTTCAATCTTCATATCCATTTGCATAGCAGTAATACCAGAATCTGTTCCTGCAATTTTAAAATCCATATCTCCAAGATGATCTTCATCTCCAGATATGTCAGATAAAATGACAAATCGATCATCTTCTTTTATAAGCCCCATAGCTATTCCCGCAACTGGCTTCAATATAGGAACTCCTGCATCCATCAAGGACAAAGAAGAACCACATACCGTTGCCATTGAAGAAGAACCATTAGATTCAGTTATTTCAGAAACCATGCGCAGTGTATAAGGGAAAATTTCTGTTTTTGGCAGAACAGGGCGAATAGCACGTTTAGCCAGCATACCATGACCAATTTCTCTTCTGCTAAGAGAGCTAATACGCCCTACCTCTCCCACAGAAAAAGGGAAGAAGTTATAATGCATCATAAAATCATTTTTCTTAGTGCCAGACAAAGAGTCTATAAATTGCTCATCTTCCTTTGTTCCAAGAGTGGTTACTACTATAGCTTGAGTAGCCCCCCTAGAAAACAACGCAGAACCATGGGTACGTTGTAAAATGCCAACTTCCGCACTAATTTCACGAACCGTTGTAAGATCTCTACCATCCATACGACATTTATTTGCAAGAATATCTTTTCTAACTATATCATATTTTATATCATCTAAAATAGAACGAATATCCTCTTTATCACAATCAGGATCTTCTTCCTCAAATTGAGAAATAACTTTGTTATTAATCTCGTCAATTAAATCACGACGATTAGATTTATCGACAACATAACAAGCTTTTCGCAAATCCGATTCAATTAAACCCATAGCCTTCTCTTTTAATTCCGATAAATCTTTATATTCAACAGATAAAGGATCTTTTCCACATAGTTTAACAAGCCTGGAAATAGCATCAATGACAGATTGAGATTCAGAATGACCAAACATAATAGCATCAATTACCAAATCCTCAGACAACTGGTCAGCCTCTAATTCAACCATAAGAACAGCATCTCTAGTTCCTGAGACAAAAAGATCAAGAGATCCTTTTTCATCTTCATCAAAACGAGGGTTCAAAACATATTTATTGTTCACATAATCTACTTGCGCCCCAACTACAGGACCTTTAAATGGCAATCCGGCCAACATCAATGCTGCAGAAACAGCTATCATACCTACAATTTGAGGATCATTTTCTAAATCATATTGCATAACATTAACAATTACCTGCGTTTCATTTTTATAATCTTTATGAAACAAAGGCCTGATTGAACGATCGATTAGACGAGAAATCAATATTTCATTCTCAGTAGGGCGGGATTCTCGTTTTAAATAACCTCCTGGAATTTTGCCAACAGCATATGTTCTCTCTTGATAATTAACAGTCAAAGGAAAGAAATCTTGAGATTCCTTGATCGATCGGCTACAAACCACAGATGCCAAAACAACTGTTTCTCCATAAGTCGCCAATACAGCACCATCAGCCTGTCGAGCAATCTTACCGCTCTCTAATTTAAGAGGACGCCCAGCCCAATCAATCTCAACTGTATGCACATCAAACATTTTACAATCCTAACCAAAGATAGAAGGCAAGTCCATAAATACAACTAGCCAAATTAGCACTTTCCCAAAGAAAGCAGAAAAAAATGTGAATGGTCAGCAAATATAGCCACCAATTCTACTAAAAATCAAAACATGGGAAAATAGCATAAAATAATTTCATTTAACCATCTGAAAAAATAAAAAATTATCGACGAAGACCTAATCTCTTAATCAAATTCTTATATCTCTCTACATCTTTGCTTTTAAGATACTTTAAAAGCCCACTCCTTAAAGAAATTAATCTATTAAGTCCTGTTTTAGAATTTACATCTTTTTTTGCAGTTTTAAAGTGATTTGTGAGATTAGCTATTCTATCAGTAAAAATAGACACCTGTACTTCAGGAGAACCAGTATCACCTTCCACTGTAGCATATTCCTTTATAAGCTGCCTCTTACGCTCTAAAGTTATTGACATAAATACCCCCTTAAAAAACATACAAAACCAAAAATATAAAAATTTATACTTCACCTAAACAATATACGGCAAATAGTAAAAAGATATAATTTAAAACACTATTAAATCACTTTTTATCTGAATATAATCCTATAAAACATTGCTTACAACTAAATCACTTATAACCTTAGGCGAACGCAGTAAATTATCAATATTCCAATAATTTTGCAACGACTTATCATAACGAAATCTAATATCTGGCACATACTTAAGATTTCTAAGATGCTTAGCAACATGCCTCCTTATAAACTTATTATTGCAATTTAAAGAAGATATCACAGAATCAGGAGAAACATCTGATGGCAAGGATACATATACCGTCGCAATTTGCAAATCAGACGACATACAAACCTCTGAAATAGATATAATATCCCTATTTATAAATTCATCTTTAAATTCATGATTTAAGATAATCCTCATAATTACGGAACGAACTTCTTCTCCAATACGCAGAGCACGCCTAGAAGGCTCTAAACTCCTTCTTTTCATAACAATAATTTCCTTAACAAAAAACTTAAAACACATACAAAAAAAATCAAAGAGAACGCTTAATATGTTCTACGCTAAAACACTCAATCAAATCACCAACTTGTATATTATCATATTTTTCAAAAGCAATACCACAATCCTGTCCTGCCTCAACTTCAGAAACCTCATCTTTAAAACGCTTAAGAGTGTTCATCTTTCCATTATAAACAACATCTTCTTTGCGCAAAATACGAATACCGGCGCCTCTTTCAACCTTTCCTTCAATAACTTTACAGCCAGCTACATTCCCTAATTTAGTAACCGAAAACACTTCTAATACTTCAGCTCTACCCAAAAACGTCTCTCGCACCTCTGGAGGAAGAAGATTTGACATATGCTCCTTAACTCCATCAATAAGATCATAAATAATTTTACAGTTAATAATCTTAACCCCATTTTTTGCAGCTAGATCTCTAGCCTGAGAGCTTGATCGAACATTAAATCCAAAAATAATAGCATCAGATGCCTTAGCCAAAGATACATCAGTTTCATTTATCGCTCCAGCACCAGAGCTAACAACCGAAACACAAACTTCAGACGTTCCTAATTCCTCTAATGAATTTACTATAGCCTCAACTGAACCCTGCACATCTCCTTTTATAATCAAAGATAATTTCTTTGATTCCAATGACGTGATAGAATTATTCAAAAATTTTTCTAACGAACAACGAGATCCTGACTTAAGAGAAATAGACTTATTTCTGGTCAAACGCTTCCTATATTGTGAAATTTCTCTAGCACGACTTTCAGTTTCAACAACACCAAATTTATCACCAGCCATAGGCACTCCCTGAAGTCCAAGAATCTCAACTGGCATAGATGGCAAAGCCTCTTTAACACTTTTACCTTTATCATTAAATAGCGATCTTACCTTTCCCCAGTAGTCACCAATAACAATAATATCGGACACCTGCAATCTTCCTTTTTGCACCAAAACAGTAACCACAGATCCTCTACCTCGATCCAGCCTACCTTCAATTACAGATCCTTCAGCTTTACGATTTACATTTGCTTTTAATCCAAGAATTTCAGCCTGCAAAAGAACAGAGTCTAGCAATTTATCTAAGTTTAAATTTTTCTTGGCAGAAATTTCAACGTCAAGTATCTCCCCACCCATACTCTCAACAAATACATCATGCTTAAGTAATTCAACACGAAGCTTTTGTATATCAGCACTAGATTTATCTATCTTATTAAAAGCAATAATAATCGAAACTCCCGCAGACTTAGCATGGTTGATTGATTCAATAGCCTGAGGCTGTATATCTTCATCAGCCGCCAAAACGATAATAGCAATATCCGTAATACGAGTCCCACGGGCACGCATTGAATAAAAAGCAGCATGTCCCGGAGTATCAATAAAAGTAATTTTTTCCCCTTTATAATCAACTTGATACGCACCTATATGCTGAGTTATGCTACCAAACTCACCTTTTAAAACATTAGAATTACGTATTGCATCAAGAAGAGACGTCTTGCCATGATTAACATGACCCATCACTGTTACAACAGGAGGACGACTATCTAAATTATCCTCATCATCATTAACATCAAAAACCCCCAACTCAACATCAGAATCTAAGACACGCTTCACAACATGACCAAATTCGTTAGCTATTATTTCAGAAAGATCAGCATCAATAACGTCTTCAGGCTTCAGCGTTTGCCCTTCTTTCATCAAAAACTTTATCACATCCGTTGATCGCTCTGACATACGCTGAGATAATTCTTGTATAGTAATAGTTTCAGAAATAACAATCTCACGAGAAACTTTCTCACGCCTTCCCTGATGTTGACTCCTACGAAATTTTTCTTTTCGACGACGAATAGCAGCTAGAGACCTTCCCCTTAATCTCTCAGCTCCATCATCATTATCAACAGATATAATTTTAAGTTTTTTATACTTTTTCTCATCACTATCTGTCTTACTACGAGGAGCCGCCTTTAAAGAATTAACTGAAGAACTTTTCCCTTCAGTAAATCTAGACTTCCCACGACTAGCAGGCAAGCCATCCTCAGTTTTTCTACTTCTTTCACGAACCTCTTTATAAGGCTCTTTATCATAAGAAGGCTTCATGCCGCTAATATCAAGCGACGATGACACTTCATTTTCTATAATTATATCTGACTGTACATCATCAGCTTCTTTATTAGAACTCAGAATCTGATCGAAGCTTTGATCAGATTTAGCATCAAGAGCCATCATCTCTTCTTGAGCCTGCTTTTCTAATTTGATTTTTGCTTCTTCAATATCACGAACCTGCGCCTCAAGAAGAGCACGACGACGACTATCTATTTCTCCTTGAGAAAGATCTCCAAAGGAAGATTCAGCTTTCTTAGGACCCAATTTTCTATCACAAGGCAACGCTTCTGCTCTTCTCTTAGACTTATCTTGCTGCACTAAATCTGGAAAATTACCAGTATTGCAATCTATAATTCTAGAACTCTTTCGCACAACAGAAATCTTTTCACCGCCCTGAACATAAGAACGACGCTTACGCGTCTCCACCACAACAGACCTAGGACGACCTTTATTCTTCTGAACAATAGAATGATTAATACTCGAAGACGGAGTTCTAAGGGTCAAAGTTTTCTTTTCTTCCACGTTTGAGGTATTACTATCTTTATTATTGGTCATAAGCCCTTATCTCCAAGTGGAGAAGATTACATGAATCAATCTCGTTATATAATTACAAACTCTACTCATATTAAACTAATATATCAAAGCACAAAACTTCATCGAAAATTTCCTATGCAGAATAGAATTCTTCACTACTTAATCATAAAAAATTTTAAAGTATAAAAACAACTAACAACTACAATCTGAAAGCAAAAAGCAGCCTCTAGATAATTCTATAAATTTAATCATCAGCTTCGACATAATCAGCATCAGTGCTTTCATCTTCTTTTTTAATCCATCCAACTTTGTATCTGGCATGCATAATCATATCTTCAGCCTTATCCTCTATAATATCAAGGCTAGATAAAAAACCTTCAAACTTTTTAGCCTTGCCATCCTTAACTTCAACCCAGCCAACCAAATCATCAACAGAGCAACCTGCCAAATCTTCCATGTTTTTAATGCCATTTTCTCCAAGAAGAACTCTTATTTTAGGCGTCATATATGGAATTTCACATAATTCTTCTGAAACTCCAAGCTCATCTAATTTCTTATTTATCTCAGCATCCAAATCATCAAGATATTGCTTAGCTCTTCCCTGTATTTCAACTGCAGTTTCTTCATCAAATCCTTCAATAGAAGCTATTTCGGCTATAGAAACACATGCTAACTCCTCAACATCAGAGAATCCCTCAGCAGCAAGAAGATGTCCTATTATTTCATCAACATTAATAGCCTTCATAAACGATTGAGCTCGTTCATTAAACTCTTTCTGACGATTTACAGAATCTTCTTCCTCAGTAACAATATCAATTGCCCAACCTGTAAGCTGTGAAGCAAGACGAACATTCTGTCCACGACTACCAATAGCTAAAGAAAGCTGTTCCTTAGGGACAACCACTTCTATACGCTTAATATCTTCATCTAAAACAACCTTTGTCACAGTAGCCGGACGCAATGCATTTATTAAAAAAGTTGCATTATCAGGAGACCAAACAATTATATCTATTCTCTCTCCCTGCAATTCACCTACAACCGCCTGAACACGAGAACCACGCATACCAACGCAAGCCCCGACAGGATCTATAGAAGAATCACTTGAAAAAACAGCTAATTTTGCACGAGATCCAGGATCACGAGAAACAGCCTTAATCTGAACAATCCCGTTATAAATCTCTGGGACCTCCATTAAAAACAACTTAACCATAAATTGCGGATGAGTACGAGATAAAAGTATCTGCCCTCCCCTTTGCTCACGCCTTACTTCATATACATAACTCCGAACGCGATCTCCTTGTCTAATATTTTCACGAGGAATAATTTCATCCCTACGAATAACTCCTTCAGCACGACCAAGATCAACGATTATATTCCCATATTCAATCCTCTTAACAGTGCCACTAACAACTTCACCAACCCTGTCTTTAAACTCAAGATATTGACGATCGCGCTCAGCTTCTCGCACCTTTTGAACTATAACTTGTTTAGCAGATTGAACAGCAACACGACCAAAATCTATAGGAGGAAGAAGCTCTGTTATAAAATCACCTATTTTAACATTAGGATCACGATCAAGAGCTAACTGTAATGAAATCTGACAAGAATAGTTATCAACAACATCAACCACCTCTAGCTGACGATAAATAGAAACTTCTCCTGTTAATTGATCAATTTCAACACGAATATCAGATACAGTCCCATAAAGAGAACAAGCTGCCTTTTGAATAGAATCAGCCATAGCTGATAACACTATATCTCGATCTATCGATTTTTCACAAGCAACAGCATCCGCAATCTGCAAAAGCTCAGTTCGATTTGCGGCAATTACCATATAAAATTCTCCTTAATTCTCCTAACTTGGCACGACATTAATTGCCAACCAAGGAAACACGCAGCAATTCATCCGTAATAACAAGCTTTGCCGCAAGAAGAGAATCAAACGGTATCTCAACCTTCGACAATTCAATTTCCTTTGAGCCCTTACGGCTGATCTCAAGAAAAAAGCAATTATCACTTGTTTCTAAAATTTTACCAACCAATTTTTCTCTATCTCCAGAAGGAGCAATAAACTCACATTTTACAACATGATTCAACCACCGAACAAAGTCGGATTTTCTAACCATCGGACGATCAACTCCAGGAGAAGATACTTCCAGAGTATAATGTCCATCTACTAGATTTTCAACATCAAGAATTGGAGATATAGCCTTAGACAACTTCTCACAATCGCACAACGTCACAATTCCATCGTCACGATCTACTAAAATCTGCAATACAGGAACACCCTTTCCTGAAAGGGATACCTGCACAATTTTAAAGCCCATCTCTTCAACAACAGGCTGGATTATATCAGAAACACTCTGGTCTAATCCTATATCTTTAAAAAGCCGAGACTCGTATTTACTACAAAAAACATGCGTGCCTACCAACGCTTATCCTCATAAATGTAATTGCTATAAAATAATAAAGAGCAAGAAATAAATTCCCGCCTTCTCCAGTATATAAAAACAGTAACGCTCTCATATCCAAATTGTCAATACTACTAATCATACATCATGACGCAATAACTTGCAAATCAAAGAAATATAAATAATTAATATTACGCATATATTATATATAAACTATTTCCCCATGTAAGAATGTTTTTTAAAAAGAAAACGAGTGTATAACAATATAACAAACAACATTGAAGGAATTGACGACAATATCATCCCTAGTAAAGGCTGTATATCTGGAAGGAATATCAATAGCTTTAAATATATTGTGTAATTTAATATACTCGAAAAAAAACCAGCAATAGCATAACGAAGCGTATCAACAAAAGATTTCTTGCGCAATTTTAAAAAAACAGAAAAACGATTAGGCTTCACAATTAACAAAAAAGAAATTCCTATTGAAATAGCACGAGCAAACAACTGATCAACTCCCAATCCAATAAGAATTAGAAATAAGCACATATCAATAAAAAATCCAATAAGGATATTAATTATAAAACAAATCAATCTCTTCATATTACATATTTACAGATATTTATTTAATTAAACTAAAACAGTAACTTTATACGGAAAATAATTTATATATATAAATAATATAAAAATAGTTTATAGTTATATATCATGTACACTCTATATTTAAAGAAATTATCAAAAAATCATAGATTTTAATATCAAAATCAAATAAATTGGTTTTAGCTTGCTATTTTACACCAAAACAAACATCAGCAAAAAAAATCAAATGATTATAAGATTTAAAAAAAATGCTCAATTCCCTAAAAGTAAACTATCTAAATAACACAGAATACTCTGTAACAGAATTATCCTACCATATAAAAAACATCATTGAGTCAAATATATTTCAAGTGCTAGTTAGAGGAGAAATATCAGGATACAGAACTACTTATTCATCTGGACATGCTTATTTTTCTTTAAAAGATAGCCAATCACGAATTGATGCCGTAATTTGGAAAGGAACTCTTAAAAGAATCAAATTATCGCCAAAAGAAGGCATGGAATATATAGTTCAAGGAAAGATGACAACATTTCCAGGCTCTTCTAAATATCAAATAATAGTAGAAGCTCTCATCCCATATGGGGCAGGAGCAATCATGACTATCTTAGAAGAACGAAAGAGAAAGTTGCGAGAAGAAGGGCTGTTTTCTAATGAAAGAAAACGTCCGATGCCTTTTATACCAAAAACAATCGCAGTCATAACATCCCCTACTGGAGCTGTTATACGCGATATTTTACAACGCATATCTTGTAGATTTCCTATGCGAGTTATCGTCTTTCCAGTAAAAGTACAGGGAGATGGATGTTCCCAAGAAATAAAAAATGCAATTTTACAATTAAATTCGTTAAAAGAAGAAGATATATGCCCTAAACCAGATATTATAATCATTGCCCGTGGAGGAGGAAGCTTAGAAGACCTATGGCATTTTAATGACGAAGAAATGGTAAGAACTGTCGCAAATAGTTCTATCAGAATAATATCGGCAATCGGGCATGAAACAGACTGGACATTGGTTGACTATGCTGCAGATTTGAGAGCTCCAACACCAACAGGAGCTGCGGAGATGGCTGTCCCTGTAAAATCTCAATTAAAATCGTTATTAGCAAGCTTAGAAAATAGATCTAAAGAATCTCTTATTCGATTTATAAACAACAAAATCAATCAATTTAAAACATTAGTAAAAGCTATTCCAAAATACACTCAAATTATATCACTTTATCATCACAGCATTGAACAACTATCTCATGAATTAGAAATCTATCTTAAAACAAACACTTTTAGAAAAAGACGTGATTTTGACAATAAAAACACCAATATAATATCGTATTATCCTATCAATTATATCAAAAATAATCGTCATCACATAATCAAAGCACAACAAAATATTGAACATCTTACCGAAAAACATTTGCGATATATTCAGCTAAAAACAACAAAAAAATACACAACAATTAACATTTTATACGAGCAAACAAAAATACGCATAAAATATTTTAAAACTTACATAAACGAATTACTAAATCGAGCTGAATTCACGATGTCATATAAAATAAAAAACTGTCATGAATGCATCTCAGCTGACAACCGTATTTTGCAATCTCTTTCGCACAGTAGCACGCTCAAACGTGGATACTCCATTATACGCAGCCGAACTAACAATAATATAATTACAAAAACCAGCAAACTATCAGTTGGAGAAAGCATATTTATCAACTTATTTGATGGTCAAGCCAATGCAATAATAACAAACAATAGTTGTTTACCAAAGCATAAGAAAACCCCATCAAAACGAAAATATAATCATAGGAAACATAAAACTATCTCAAAATAATAAAAAGCTATTTATTCTGAAATAGACCACTCACCTGCTATCATAATTGGAATAATATCGCCGCCTTTTGTCATTCCATCAACGTCAATTTCAGCAGATCCAATCATCCAATCAACATGAGTTATGCTTGTATTTCCTCCAGACTTTTCTATCCAATCACTAGGAGCATTCAAATCCTTTTTCAAACACTTAGAATAACACTGTCCAAAAGCTATATGAGATGCTGAATTTTCATCAAATAATGTATCATAAAATAGAGTATTCATCTTAGATATGATAGAGGAGTTAGGCACAAGAGCCACCTCGCCAAGACGACGAGATCCCTCATCAATGTTCAATATCTTCTTGAGTATGTCCTCTCCTTTTGAAGCAGAAGACTCAACAACGCAGCCCTTATTAAATCGCACCTTGATATTATCAATTAGCATACCTTGATAAACTAAAGGCTTAGTGCTTGACACATATCCATCAACCTTATGAGCATGAGGAGTGGTAAACACTTCTTCAGTAGGAATATTGGGATTACAAGTTATCCCATTTTGAGCAGTAGATTCACCACCAGACCACTGGTGTCCATTTGCCAATCCAACAGTTAAAGATGTGCCTGGGCCCGAAAAACGAATTTCCGAAAAATCTTTTCTATTTAACCACTGCGCCTTTTTATTGAGAAAATTATTATGCTCTGCCCATGCACTAATAGGATCATCGCAATTAGAACGGGAAACCAGAAAAATAGCCCTCGCAAGCTTTGCTATAGCAATATGATCAGAATCATCGGGATATACAAGTCTTGCCCAATCAAGGCTAGGATAAGGGATTATGCTCCAATTAATATCGAAATTGGAAATTTTCTCTAGTGCTGGCTTATATGCTCTTAAATGAGATCGATTCACACGACTTACTTTCTCAGGATCCTCATCGACAAGCAATAAAGGATTATCTCCAGAAACTGTCAGTATAGCAGTATCGCTCGAGTAAGCATGTGCCAATCCTTCATAAAACCAGTTGGCTGATCTATCAAAAGAAGCATCAGATCCATATTTATACCTCATAATAGTAGATTCATTATCAGTATAAAAAACGCTTACCAATCCAGCACCAAGCATATAAGCATGTTTAGTTATCAACCTTGTGAGAGGAACAGATCTAATTGGAGCCATTACTATAAGATTTTGTCCTTCTCTAATACGTACTCCAACTTGCAATGCAACTTTTGCAAGCTCTTCTAGAAGGGCCATATCAATATGCGCAACAGAAGAAATAACACTATCCATAAAAACCTCTCTTAAATTTAAAATATTGAGAATATGAAATTATAAACAAGCATATAATTATATTTGCCAATAATCCAAACAAAAATCTTAACAATATTCGACAATCAAATTATAGGGTTTAAACAGAGCATTACAACACAATAATTTAACAAAAAAAGATAATGTTATCTATACATAATACTGTTTTGTAAAAAATATTATTTAAAATTGTATTAAGTATGTATATTGATCATATCTAACCTAAATAAAACAAATTAAAGAAATAGGTATCATGCAATGAGTGTTATCCGAAGATTTTTTACAGTAGGTACTTCAACTTTAGGAAGTCGTATTCTTGGCTTTATACGTGAAACTCTCATGGCTTCTACCCTAGGCATAGGCACAATAGCAGATGTTTTTTACATAGCATTTCGTTTCCCAAATCTATTTCGCAGGTTATTAGCCGAAGGAACATTACATACATCGTTTATCCCTATGCTTTCTATTGAATCAGAAAAAAATAGTCATCATGGCGCTCATAAGCTTTCATCCGAAATTTTTAGTTTTTTATTTTTCCTCCTATTAATATTAACTATTTTTATAGAACTTGCCATGCCAATCATAGTCCGATTCATATTAGCGCCGGGATTGGATCCTCAATCTGATGAATATTCTTTAACAATAAAATTATCCGTAATTATGTTCCCTAGCCTAATGTGTATATCGCTAGCAACTTTAATGAGCAGCATACTATTTTCCATAGGAAAATACTTTATAGCATCCATATCACCTATTGCCCTTAATATATCTCTTATATTTGTTCTGATATATTCACTATCAACTCATTCTATCGCAAAGGATGCAGTTTTTTTTCTTTCTTGGGGATTTCTATTATCTAGCATAATACAACTATTCGCATTATACTTTTATACGAAAAGTTACGGCTTTAAACTAAAGATCAAATATCCTTACATCACTGACAACGTCAAAAAATTTTTTAAGATAGCATCGCCTGTGGTTCTAACAGGAGGGATTGTTCAAATAAATCAGATAATAGGACAAGCTATAGCATCTGGTAAGGAAGGGACTATCTCATCTCTTCAATATGCTGAACGTATATATCAATTGCCGCTTGGAGTAATTGGAGTGTCTATAGGAATGGCGATATTGCCAGAACTATCTCGCGTTTTAAATTCAGGGGATGATAAAAAAAGCTTTAAAATACAAAATCAAGCAATTGAATTGGCACTTTTCTTTGCTATCCCTGCTGTTTTCGTTTTATGCACACTTTCAAAAGAGATTATACAAATAATATATGAGCGAGGAGCTTTTTCTCATGAGCATACAGGCGTTGTATCTTCTCTTTTATCAATTTACAGCATAGGCATCCCAGCATTCATTATGCTAAAAACTCTTCATCCAGCATTTTACGCTAGAAAAGACACAAAAACTCCTATGAAATTCACTTTGATGTCTATTATTATTAATGCAATAATATCAATTGCACTGTTTCAAATTATTGGAGGATATGGAATTGCTTGTGCTGAAATTTTATCTGGATGGCTTAATACTTTTTGTCTATTAGCCATCTTATTAAAACGGAAGCAAATTATCTTCCATGCCAAAACAATTTATCGCCTAATATCCATACTAGCATCTTCAGTAATTATGTGGATTTGCATCATGTGTCTCAAGTCCTATTTAAACAATAATATCATTTATGAACAAACATTAATGAATCAACTAAAAAATCTTATCATTATCTTATTAAGTGCTGGTTTAGTTTATTTGTGCTCAATAGTTGTTTTTTCCGGCAAAAATTTACTGTACTTATTAAAAAAATAAGAGATAACAATAGGAGATATAGTTATAAATCCTGTTTAATATATAGAAAATTCTGCTTTACAGAGATTATTTTCGGAATGTTCACTTAATGGGTTGATTTTGGTGTATTTTTACACTAAAATATACCTATTAAATAAGCAAGAGATATAGAAATATGAACATTATAAAGATTTTTGAAGTATTTCCAACTCAAGAAAAATGTATAGAGTTTTTAGAAAGAAAGAGATGGGGGGATAATATTTATTGTCCGTATTGCAAAAATAAAAATGTACACAAATCAAAAGAAAGGAATCGACATTTTTGCAATGATTGTCAAACTTCTTTTAGCGTTACAGTTAATACAATTATGCACGATACAAGAATGCCATTACAAAAATGGTTTTTAGCAATCTGCTTAATTGCAAATGCCAAAAAAGGTATTTCTAGCAGACAGTTAGCAAGAGATTTAGGCGTGCCTGTTAAAACAGCTTATTCATTATCTCAAAGGATAAGAAAAGCTATGTTAGGAGAAAAATCACCTCTTTTAAAAGGGATTATAGAGTTAGACGAAGCATATATAGGCGGTAAACCAAGATACTCAAATAACAATAATAAAAGAGGCAGAGGGACAAAAAACAAATGGTTGTTGGTGCAATAGAAAGAGATAGTAATGTTGTTGCAATGCCATGTAATGAATTTAAGCAAAAAGATGTTAGAAACCTAATATTAGAGAATGTAGATTTAAAAAATTCTGAGATTTTTACTGATGAATATAAAGTTTATAGCAGAGTGAATAAAATTATATCGCATAGCAAAGTTAATCATGGTAGCAAACAATATGTAAATGGTATTGTTCACACAAATACAATAGAAAGTTTTTGGGCGATAGTTAAAAGACAGTATTATGGACAACATCATCATTATTCTAAAAAATATACAGACAAATATATAGGGGAAGCTGTTTTTAAATATAATCATAGAAAAGAAACAAGCGAAAATGTGTTTTATAGTATATTAGAAAAGGTGTTGTATGTATAAATTTATAGATTTATTTTGTGGTATCGGAGGGTTTAGGCTTGCTTTGGAAAAAAGAGGACTAGAGTGTGTTTTTTCAAGCGATATAGATCCTCATGTTCAAGAGGTATATAAACAAAATTTTGGTGAAAAAGCCAGTGGAGATATTACAGAGATACCAGCAAAAAAAATACCGAAACATGATATTTTGTGTGCTGGATTTCCTTGCCAATCCTTTTCAATTTCAGGGAAGCACGAAGGAATATCTGACCCTAGAGGAAGGTTGTTTTATGAAATACAAAGGATTGCACAATACCATCAACCTTATGTCATGATTCTTGAAAATGTCAAAAATATATTAACTATTGACGGTGGAAATGTAATTAAAACAATCGAACAAAAATTAGATGAAATTGGTTATATGTTAAACAAGCATGTTTTAAATGCGTCTTATTTTGGTATCCCTCAAGCAAGAGAAAGAGTTTATTTTGTAGCTTTGAGAAAAGATATGAAAGATAGCAAAAAACCTAATTTGGATTATAGTCGACCTAAAGAAAGTAATAAGAAGGTATTTCTAGAAAGTATATTAGAAAAAGAAGTGGATAGTGATTTTATTGTAGTTAGAGGTGATATAAAAATCACAAAAAATGAAAATGATGTTTTAAATCAATTAAAGCCAATTAGAGTAGGAACTCTTAATAAAGGTGGGCAAGGAGAACGTATTTATAGCCCTAAAGGTCATGCTATAACTCAATCGGCATACGGTGGCGGAGTGGGTGCTAGAACAGGACTATACAACACAGAGCAAGGAATTAGGCGACTTACAATAGATGAATGCAAAAAAGCAATGGGGTTTCCAACAAGACATAAAGTCAGTAATGGATTGCAAGGTTATAAGCAACTAGGGAATGCTGTTGTTCCTGATATGATCGGTCATGTTTATGACAGTATAAGGATTATATAATGCTTAAAAACAATAAAAACGCTTACGCAGGCATGAATGTAGAAACATTAATTCAGAATACTATTGTAGATCAACCGTCAATAATTTACAAACTACAAGAATATTTCAATATAGAAGGTGCTTTTTCTAATACTTCTGGTTGTGGAATATATGGAGATAAATCAGATGTCAGAATCAATTTTGCATCAGGACATTGTATTGACGCTAACATAAAGAGCTTTAAATCTAAAGTGGCGTTCAATCAATTAGCAAGAATAAGTGTTTCTAAATTTTGCTCTGATTTTGGTTTAAACTCTAAACTCAAGGAAGAGTTAGAGGATATTATTGTTTCAAAATCAAAAAATACTAAAAACCCTTTATTTTTAGAGGAACATCATAAAAAATGGGGGAATTTTTTCACAGACAATGCAAAAAATATTTTAAAATGGGGGTTTTCAAAAAATCCAAATAGGGAGATCTTGGTTCTTTATAATAGAGATACGTCATTAGTACAAATATATCCCATGAAAGAAGTCTTGAGAAATTTACCAACTAATTTAACCTTTACAAAAGGAGGTTTTAATTTGGGTGGTTGTATTTCATTTCAAAGGAAAGGTGGTAATGGCTCTATGAGTAAAACAATACCTAAAACATCAATAAAACACCCAGGCAATAATATACAATTAAAATTAAAAATAAATAAATTCATAGAATATTTTCAATATATTAAGTTGGGGGAATATAAAATATAGCTTTATATAACCCATTAAGTGAACATTCGGTTATTTTTTAAAAAATTAAATAGAAAGTACTAGAAAATTAAAATGGAATCATCTCAAAATCTGCTGTTATCAGGCGTCCAACCAACTGGAGGATTGCACCTTGGAAATTACTTAAGTGTAATAAATAGAGTTGCAAAAGTACAACAAAACGTTAGTTGCAAAAATATGTATTTTATCGCAGATCTTCACTCTATCACAAATAACATGGTCCAAGAAGATCTAAAAGATCAGTCGCGATTAATAGCTTCTTCTTTTTTGGCGGCTGGAATTGATCCATATAAGCATATTATATTTAAACAGTCCGCTGTTTCTCAGCACAGCGAGCTTGCTTGGATTTTAAACTGTGTCGCACGTATGGGATGGATGAATAATATGATACAGTTCAAGGAAAAGAGTGGAAAAAACAGCGAAACATCCTCTCTTGGCCTTTATGCTTATCCTGTTTTAATGGCCGCAGACATACTACTATACCGTGCTACCCATGTTCTTATAGGAGAAGATCAAAAACAACATATTGAACTTACACGTCTAATAGCTCATAAATTTAACACTGATTTTATGCATAAAATTAATGAAATCCATAATAGATTAGAGAAGATAAATACAAACAGACCTTATGAAGGATTTTTCCCTATTGTCAAAACAGTTATAGACGATTCTGTAGCTCGCATTAAATCCCTAAAAGATGCTTCGAAAAAAATGTCTAAATCCGATCCTTCTGATCTATCTCGCATAAATTTACTTGATGATTCGGACACTATAGCAATGAAAATAAAAAAAGCCAAAACTGATTCCAACGTATTTCCTTCAGAAAAATCAGAGCTTGACAATCTCCCCGAGGTAAAAAACCTTATAGGAATTTTTACATCAATACAACAGACAACAATAGAAGAAGCCCTAAAAGAATTTGGGGGCAGAACTTTTTCTCAATTCAAATCATCTCTCACAGAGGTTATAATAGCAGAACTTTTACCTGTATCTACGAAGATAAAACGATTTTTGAAAGATAAAACATATATAGATTCAATTTTGATTGATGGAGCAAATGAAGCTCGTACTCGTGCTCAAGAAACAATGCTTCATATCCATGATATAATAGGTTTATAACACTGAAATTATTACCATATAATCAACAAAACAAGTTGATCTGTCATAAATTATGGAATTGATTGAGGTATAATACTTAATTTATATCAATAAATATGCTAATATGTTTATTAAAATACACTAGTTTTATGTTATGTTCTCTCGTAAAAAATCAAATTAAATAAACGATCTATTATAAACATTTACTAAATATTTTTTAGCATGAATACTATGCAAAATACATATTAGGCATTTACCAATTATCAAATTAAAGATATATTAAAAGACGTTATTATATACGCACTGTTTGTATCATCAATTAAACAAACGTAAGTAAAATATTGGCTATCTATACCAACCCAGATCTTCAAGAGCTAAAGAGTTTTATAGAAGAATATAAAATAGGTAAACTGAATTCAGTTGAACCTATAATTGATGGAATAGAAAACTCAAACTTTACTATCAATACCTCCACTGGAAAATTTATACTGACAATATATGAAAAACGGCTCAACGAGAATGATCTACCTTTTTTTATTGGATTGTTAAATCATTCTATTGAAAATGGCTTAAAATGCCCTAAACCAATACCAAGAAATGATGGGAAAATTTATGGAATTCTATCTGGACGTCCTGCAAATATTTTCTCTTATATCAAAGGTAAATCATTAAATGAAATTAACAATAATCACTGCAAAGAAGTTGGTAAAATACTTGCAATTATGCATCAAAAAACCAAAAATTTTAAAGCACATAGAAAAAATGATTTATCTCTTCCTGAATGGAAAATATTATGGAAAAAATGTTTAATATACGACATAGATGACCATCTTAAAAAAGAAATAGATTATGAATTAGATTTTCTAAAAAATTTTTGGCCTAAAAATTTACCAACAGGTATAATTCACGCAGATTTATTCCCAGATAACGTGCTATTTTGTAAAAATCATATTGCGGGATTGATTGATTTCTACTTTGCATGTAATGATTTTTTAATGTATGACTTTGCTGTTTGTTTTAATGCTTGGTGCTTCAATAAAGATAATGCTTATGATCAATCTAAAGGAAAAGCTATTTTCGAAGGATATAATGAGATACGTAAGATTTCAAAGGATGAGCTGCTATCTCTTCCTATTCTCTTGCGAGGATCAGCAATGCGTTTCTTTTTGACCAGATTTTATGATGCTCACAACATTCAATGTAGTGATTTTGTAATCATAAAAGATCCTGCGGAATATATCCATAAAATAAAATTCCATAAAAACATATTATCTATCTCACAATACGGATTTTAAAAATTTGAAAAAGGTAAAAGCATATATTGACGGAGCATGCTCTGGAAATCCAGGCCCTGGTGGCTGGGCAGTATTATTAAGATATGAAGGAGTAGAAAAAAAAATTTCAGGAGGAGAAAAAATTACTACTAATAACAGAATGGAATTAATGGCTGCAATTTCAGCTATGAAACTTCTTAAATACCCATGCGAATTATCTTTATATACAGACAGCTTGTACGTACGTAATGGACTATCCAAATGGATAAAAACATGGAGTAAAAATGGGTGGCGCAATTCTAAAAAAGAGCCCGTAAAAAATGCAGAACTATGGCAAACTCTTGAACAATATACAGAACAACATGATGTTACTCTTCATTGGATAAAAGGTCATTCAGGACATAAAGAAAATGAAATAGTTGATAAAATGGCAAGAGAAGAGGCTATATATTTCAAAAATAAAATATAAATACGCTCATATAATGAAGTATTTTATGCTGATCAAATACAATCCTGATATTATTTAGAAAAATATCATATTTGTCATAATGTAGAAATAAATAATGTTGAATTATTTTAAACATTAAATCTAATTTATTTATATAAATCATATCTTGTAAAATATTTTATATTTATATACAACTATAGGTTTGATATCCGCATATTTATCGTAATAATCATATAAATATTTTTTTGATATTTATAAAATAAAATTGTTGTTTATGAATGGAATTGTTGCCTATGTATAGAATTGTTCTATTTATTATATTTTGTATATTTTTCCCAAATAAAAATTCAGCCCAGGTAGTCCGCTTGGCATCTTGGAATATAAATACTCTTTCAGAAATATCAGGTAAGTCTATACTTAAAAATTCGGTGATACGGACAGATAGCGATTATGATCTTTTGAAAAAATATGCCCAAGAAATTAATGCAGACATCGTATCACTTCAAGAAATGGGCAGCTATAATGCCATTAAAAGAATATTTCCAGAAGATATATGGAATATATTATATGCTGAAAATGATAGCGGGGATAGTATACATACGGCGATAGTTATTCGAAAAGAAAAAATAAAAATTATTGAAAAAAATTATATATCAACAACTATCAATGAAAACGATATTCCAGTAATGGGTCAAAGAAATGCTGTTGAATTACTATTTAAAGTAAATGGAAAAAAAGTTTGGCTACTATGTGTACATTTAAAATCTGCCTGTCATTTAGATCATCTAGCTTCATATAACAAAAGTTGTGCAATACTTAATAAACAAGCAATTTGGCTAAATAGGTGGATTAATAAAAGAAAAAATGAAAATATGCCATTTATAATTTCAGGAGATTTCAACAGGAAAATAAACCGTTATGGGGAAGACGATGAATTTTGGCAACAAATAAGTAATAATACTAATTTGATACGTTTTCCATATTATAAAAGATCGAAGTGCCAAGCTAATCATTACAAGAATTCAGAACCGATAGATTTTTTTATTATGAATAAACTCGCATATCAGTACCATGTTGAAGGAAGCTTCTATGAATTTTCGTATAGAAATCAAGATATAAAAGAAAGAAGATATAATCTAAGTGATCACTGCCCTATAATAATAGAGTATGATTTTTAGCCATTTTAAAATATATAATAAATGACAATTTTGATTACCTTTTCATCCATTATAATAAATTGCAATAGCCCCTGATTAACTATAGTAATCCTTCTATTTATTTCCTATATTATGGATCTCATCATATGGGATAACAAATAATTCAGGGTTAATGTTTATATTTTTATTATAATTAAGTATCTCAACAAAAGTATTGTTCCCAAAACCATCAATAATTTTCCAGCTAATTAATCGATAAGATGGTCTGCTAAAAGTTAATGAAATCAAATTTTCATTAGAATTCTCTCCGAGAAAAACAGTAATAAATTCATTTTTTAGTTCTATCTCGTTTACACTGTTTTGCAATTTATCTCTTTTATTTGAAAAAATAAGTTCAAATATCGTATTTCTGAGAGGATATACACTCCAACTATCTAACTTTGAGTTATATAATGCTATATTGCTACCATCTGATATCAAGGTTAAATAAAAAGGATGACCATATTTAAAATATAATTTGCCAGGACGAGACATAAAAAACTCTCCTCTAAATATATTACCTTGATCATCCTTTTGCATAAAGCTGGCCTTGAGTGTTCTTATTGATACAAAGTGATCAATGGTTTCTTGTATATTTTTTTTCTGGATGTTTGATAATGCATATGTTGGACTATAAAAAATAGTACTGCAAAAAAATAAAAAAATAAACTTTATAATACCTATTAACCTATAAAACGATGAACTCATGGATGGAAATCCTATCCTATAAATGAAAATAAGCCTTATTAATGTATTAAATATAAAATAATTACTCTATAAACTCTTCCATGGAAGAAACTAATATTTCCCGTTTACCACTACTATTAGCCGCTCCAATAACACCTTTTTCTTCCATATCTTCAATAATAGAAGCAGCACGATTATATCCTATACCCAATCTACGCTGTATATACGATATAGAAGCTTTATTATCACGCAATACAATTGCTACAGCTTGTTGATATAGATCATCTGATTCAGATGAAGAAAATTTGCTTAAAATATCTACACCTTCTCCCGACATAATCTTATCGTTTAGATCAATGTATTGAGGTTTCCCTTGCATCTTCAAATGAGATACAACATCTTCAACTTCACGATCTGATACGAAAGGTCCATGTATGCGCTGAATCCTTCCTCCTCCTGTCATATAAAGCATATCACCTTTTCCCAAAAGTTGTTCTGCCCCTTGTTCTCCTAAAATAGTACGACTATCAATTTTAGAAGAAACTTGAAAAGAAATTCTTGTAGGGAAATTAGCCTTAATTGTACCCGTTATAACATCAACTGAGGGTCTTTGTGTCGCCATAATGACATGAATTCCTGCAGCACGAGCCATCTGAGCAAGACGTTGCACGGCACCCTCTATATCTTTTCTAGCAACCATCATCAAATCAGCCATTTCATCTATTACAACTACTATATAAGGCATGTGTTGAAGCTCAAAATGTTCTGTTTCATAAATTGCCTCTCCTGTTTTAGGATCAAAACCAGTTTGAACCGTACGGTTTAAACCATCTCCAGAAACATGAGAATGTGCTACTTTCATATTAAAACCATCAATATTACGTACCCCTATTTTAGACATTTTACGGTAACGTTCTTCCATTTCACATACCAACCACTTGAGAGCAAAAACAGCCTTTTTAGAATCAGTTACAACTGGAGTAAGAAGATTAGGTATTCCATCATAAATAGAAAGCTCTAACATCTTTGGATCAATCATAAGAAGACGACATTTATCTGGGCTCATACGATAAAGCAAGGATAGAATCATAGTATTTATAGCTACAGATTTTCCAGATCCAGTTGTTCCTGCTATTAAAAGATGTGGCATTTTGGCAAGATCAGCAACTACCGGTTCTCCTTCTATGTTTTTACCAAGATTTATAGCAAGATCAGACTTATTATTTGCAAAAGCATTGGAAACAATTAAATCTTTCAATACGACAGAATCACGTACATCGTTAGGAAGTTCAATACCTATAGCATTACGACCAGGTATCACCGCAACACGCGCCGAAACAGCACTCATAGATCTAGCTATATCATCAGAAAGACCTATAATACGAGATGACTTTATTCCAGGAGCTGGCTCTAATTCATAAAGGGTAACCACAGGTCCAGGTCGCACATTAACGATTTCTCCATGAATTCCAAAATCACTAAGTACTCCTGTTAATCTATAAGCATTTTCCCTCATAATATCAGGAGATAAATTAGCACTTTGCAAAGATGATTTTGAATTAGAAAGAATTTTTGAAACAGGAAGAGAAAAACTATCGTATCTAACAGAACTTTGATACGACATATCAATATTATTATCAACGTTTTTAGTATTACCAATACTTGGAAAAATATCTGTGTTAAATAAATTGTCTTTTCGAGATGTTAATATTCTGCCTGAATCAATTACATTAGAAAAGCTCTTATCCAAAGAAGGTTCTACTTTTCGATATTTATTTAAAATATTACTGTTTTCATACTCGTCTCTTCTCGTAAAAAACGGAAAATAAAACAACTCGAAAATTCGTGATATACTAACCATTAATAGACGCATGATATTCCATATAAATCCTAATATAGACATGCGTTTATCTTCCAATAACGTCTCTTTTTCATCTTTATCTTGAACATCATCCTGCACAATAACTATGGCATTAGAAGCAAAAAGCAAAAGGAAAATCATTAGACAAAACAATATCATCTTTAAGAAAAAAAATCTTATAGGATAAGTCTCAACAAACAGGATAGGCAATCGCAATATAGCATCACCAATTATTCCTCCAAATCCATTTTGAATAGGCCAAAACCTAGATGGTATAAAAGATGCAAAAAAAGATGATGATATCAAAAAATTAGCTATCCATGCAATAAACCTTTTTGAAAACAAATTAATATTATTGCCTAAAATCAGTGCTATAGACCATGCAATAGGAGGAGGAAGACAAAAAACGATCGCAATACCAAAACATTGCATAACAATATCAGCAAATATTGCACCACCATATCCTAAAAGATTATTAGGCAAATTAATTGTAATATAAGAAAGACTAGGATCGTATACATCCCAAGTTGCTAAGGCTAAAATAACCGATAGCAATAATAATATTAAAAATAATCCTATCAGGACTCTTATCTTTTTTCTAAACCAATGCAAAAATGAGAACCTTATATTTTAATATACATATAAAACAATGCTGCACTCTTTTATGAAATTGACGCAACACTAAGCTTGTCCATTAATCTTATATTAAAGTTAAAAATTAGTTCATTTTTCACTATATTTATTAATTTAAATATGATATTTTTTTGGTATTAAGATTAATTTTTAATTAATAAATAAATGATAGCTGATCAACTTATTAAAAAATATAATTTTAATATTGCTATTTTAGTATCTTCTCTGTTATGCTTGGTGCAGTTTTTTGACTGTATTTTTATCAAAAACAGGCCTTATATTCTTAATATTGTGGATACTAAAAATGGCTCAAAGACCTTTAATGCCTAAAGCTAGTGCTGTATGGCTTATAGAAAATACATCTATATCTTTCAAACAAGTAGCAGATTTTTGTGGCCTTCATCATCTAGAAGTAGTTGCTATTGCGGATGGCGAAACTCTACAAAATATCAAGGGATTTGATTTAGTGTCTGCTAATCAGCTATCTCGTGAAGAGATAGAAAAAGCAGAAAAAGATAAAGATTATAAAATGCAACTCTTAGAACAAAAAAATTATATTGTTGAAAATACCAAGCGTACAAAAAAGTACACTCCCCTATCCAAACGCCAAGATAGACCAAATGCTATATTATGGTTGTTACGCAATCATCCTAAGCTTAAAGATGCACAAATTGCTCGTTTGGTTACAACAACTAATTCGACTATCGAACAAGTACGTAATCGCACTCATTGGAATTCAACTAATCTATCTCCCATAGATCCAGTAATATTAGGACTTTGCACACAAGTCGATCTTGATACAGAAGTATCAAAAATCAAAAAAGATGCAGAAGATACAAATACTGGACGAGTAAAAGAAAAATATATATCAAAATAGATAAATTATTTTTATCATATAATTAATATCAACAGTATTAAGGCAATGTCCCATATTTATTGATATTATTATTATTAACATTTCTATATTATGTCATTTATATCACGAACGTATAGATGTCTTAGAAATGCGTTCTCCAAATATACCAGTGCCTATACGAACACTAGTAGCGCCGAATGCTATTGCTATATCATAATCTTTTGTCATACCCATAGAAAGTTTTTCAATTAAACATTCTTTGGCAATTTTAGATAAAAGACAAAAATGAGGCCCTGGATTAACATTAACAGGAGGTATACACATCAATCCTTCAACATTAAGTCCATATTTTTTTTTGCATAAAGAAATAAATTTTCTTGCATCTTTAGGCATAACACCGGATTTTTGTGTTTCAGATCCAGTATTAACTTGGATATAAATAGGCAAATTACGTTTCTGTTTTTCCATTTCAATAGAAAGCAATCTTGCTATTTTTTCTCTATCAACCGTTTCAATAACATCAAAAAAAGAAACAATTTCTGATAGTTTATTAGACTGCAAAGAACCGATAAATCTTAATTGTACTGGCCAATCTTTTTTCAAAGAAGTCCACTTTTGTTTTGCTTCTTGTAGCTTATTCTCAGCAAAAATCATGTGTCCTGAAGATAAAACAGATTGAATATTGATACTATCAACCATTTTTGAAACTACTACTAATGATACACTGCAAAGTGGACGATTTGCAATTATCTCATTATTTGCGATTTTCTGTTTGAATTCTTGCAATTTACTCTTTACAGACATATAATACCTTTACATATTTGGCGCGAAAAATCATTTACTCACTACAATAGGCTTGATAATGAAAAACAATACTTTTAATCCTCAAGAGTATGAGTCTAAATGGCAAAAAATATGGAATCAAGCTTGTATATTTCAAACTGATAATCAAAAACATAAAAATAAATATTATATTCTTGAAATGTTACCATATCCATCAGGCAACATTCATATGGGACATTTAAGAAATTATGTGATCGGCGATGCACTAGCTAGATTTATGATGGCACGTGATTTTTCTGTTATGCATGCTATGGGTTGGGATGCTTTCGGATTGCCAGCAGAAAATGCTGCACGCGAAAACGGCATTAGCCCTAAAAAATGGACATACGACAACATAAAAACAATGAAGAAACAACTAGAATCTATCGGATTATCCATAGATTGGAATAGGGAATTTGCAACTTGTGATACTGACTATTACTATTGCCAACAAATATTGTTTTTGGAATTTATGAAAAATGGATTAGTTTTTCGCAAATCCTCAAAAGTAAATTGGGATCCTGTAGATCAAACTGTTTTAGCTAACGAACAAGTAATAGATGGTCGTGGGTGGCGTTCAAGTGCACTAGTTGAGCAACGTGATTTAACTCAATGGTTTTTTAAAATATCTGATTTTTCTCAAGAGCTACTTGATTATCTTGATCAACTTCCTGAATGGCCAGAAAAAGTAAAGACAATTCAAAAAAATTGGATTGGTCGTTCTGAAGGAGTAGAAATTAGATGGGAAATAAGTAAAAATACGCTAGATAATATTAAAGAGATATTAGTATATACAACAAAACCCGAAACTTTATTTGGAGCATCTTTCTTAGCAATATCTCCAGATCATCCATTATCAAAAAGCTTATCTAATTATAAACCAAATATTAAAAAATTTTGTGTTGAAGCAAAAAAAATAGGAACCTCTTCTTTAGAATTAGAAAAAAATGAAAAAAATGGTATAAGTACAGGAATAACTGTCAAACATCCTCTTAATCCTGATTTAGAAATACCAGTTTACATCGCTAATTTCGTCATCATGGAATATGGAACTGGGGCAATTTTTGGATGTCCATTTGCTGATCAAAGAGATATGGATTTTGCTAAAAAATATTCATTACCTATTATTCCTATAATAAAATGCGATACCATAAACTCAGATTATATGATTGAAAATGGAAAAGCATATAGCGGTGATGGTATTATGATAAATTCATCTTTTCTTGATGGGATGAAAAATAAAGAAGCTTTTAAAACAGTTTTATCACGTTTAAAAAAAACAAATCTCAACGGATATCCAATTGCTGTACATAAAGTTATGTTTCGTTTACGTGATTGGGGAATTTCAAGACAACGCTACTGGGGATGTCCTATTCCTATCATCCATTGTAGTAAATGTGGAATTGTTGAAGTTCCTAAGGAAGATTTACCTGTAAATTTACCAGAAGATGCAAATTTTGATACACCAGGTAATCCTCTGGACAATCATCCAGATTGGAAAATAGCTCCTTGTCCAAAATGTGGCTTAAAAGCGCAACGTGAAACAGATACCATGGATACATTTGTAGATTCATCATGGTATTATATGAGGTATATATCTCCTCATTCTAAATCGCCTGTAGATACGTCTGTATTAGATAATTGGCTTCCAGTAGATCAGTATATTGGAGGGATTGAACACGCAATTTTGCACCTTCTATATGCTAGATTTTTTACTCACGCAATGAATAAATTTGGAATTACTAAAATCAAGGAACCATTTAAACGTTTATTCGTTCAAGGAATGATAGTTCATGAGACATACTATCAATTAGATGGCATTAAAAAAAGTTATTTTACCCCTGAAGAAGTGTTTTTAAAGAATATCAAAGGGAAGGTTCATGCTTTCAGGATTGATGATAATTCCGAAGTATTTATCGGGCCTTTAGAAAAAATGTCAAAATCCAAAAAAAACATAATAAATCCTACTAAAATTATAAAGTCTTATGGAGCTGACACTGCTCGTTTATTTGTTTTATCAGATTCACCGCCAGAAAGAGATGTTATATGGTCTAATAGCGGAGTTGATTCTACACATAAATTTATAAAACAAATTTGGAATTTAATATATAATGCAAAAACCGAATTAGAAAATATATCATCAAAATGTTATAAAGAAGATGACGATATATTAAATATTACCAAATCAACACACGAAATATTAAAAGCAGTAGAAGAAAATTATGAAAAATTTTTCTTGCATAAAGTAGTTGCCAACATCCATGAATTAGTAAACGTTTTACATAAACCACTTATAAATATCGCTAAAGGATTAGGCAGCAACTCTATAAAATTAGCTGTTCGCGAATCTTTGAATAAATTGATTATAATTATGTCTCCAATAACACCTCATTTTGCAGAAGAATGTTGGCAATTATTAGGCAATACGGATTTAGTAGCAAAGCAAAAATGGCCAAAATTTAATCCCTCATTTCTAATAAAAGAAGATATTATCATTCCTATTCAAATAAATGGAAAGAGAAAAGCCCAAATTAAAGTCCCTAAAAATGCTGATGATGATTTTATTAAGCAAACTGCTTTAAAACTAGATGTAATAAAAAAAACTTTGCAAAACAAACATCCAAAAAAGATTATAGTTATATCACGAAGGATTATTAATATTGTTATATAGAATAAAATATCTAATCCTGATAATAATATTATTATATAATTGCATTTATATTGTAGGCTGTAAAATTCATCCTCTTTATTACTATAATAAAGGTGACAAAGAAAAAATAAATCATATAAAAGTATTAATATCTGATAGTGAGATTAAAAAAGAGTTATCCGATAGCTTAGAATTTATATTATCTAATTCACTAACAAAACATAGTTATATTCTAAATGTAGTTATCAGCTATAATGAAAATGAATATATTTATAATAACTATACTGAAGATTTTAATCAAACAGGAAGAATTATTATAAAAGCAGTTTATAATATTCAAAAATTACCCTCTAAAAAAACAATATATAACGGGAATACATACATTACCTCATTATTTAATTTTTCATCTAAAAGTTTTTTTAAAAAAAGAACTATTAAGAATATAACTAAACAATCTATTAACGAACTAGCAGAAAATATCAGTCTTGATGCTATCAGTTTTATACAAAGCATAGATTAATAATATGGTAGAATTAAAGTCTTATGAGTTCGAAAAGCAAAATATTGATAAATTATTGCTAGATTATTTTGTCTTTATTTTTTACGGATCAGATAAAGGACTAATATCTGAGTTAATCATCAAATTGAAAAAAAAATTGAGATATTCATATTATGATCCATTTTCTTTTATTAATTTAAATTGTACTGTAATTAACAAAAATCCAGAAAAGTTATGGGATGAGATACAATCAATAGGATTATTTAATAAAAAAAGAGTTATTTTTATTGATGATATCTCTAATGAAAAAACAATATTAGATTGTTTAGAAGAAATCATTATAAAAAATATTAATAATGTCCTAATTATTATTAAGTCAGGTGAATTAAAAAAGGATAATCGCCTACGAAAGATGGGTAAAATATATAAAAATGCTCTTTCTATCTCTTGTTATTCTGATAATGAAATAACTTTAACTCGTTTAATAAAAGAAGAATTCTCATATCATAAAAAACAATTATCATCGGAAGCAGAAAAATTATTACTTATGTTTTTAGGAGGAGATAGGATTGCTTCTAGAAACGAACTCCAAAAACTATTTTCTTACTGCTTAGAAGAAGATATAATAAAAGAAAAACATATAAAAAAGATAATTAGTGATACACATAATTTATATATTGAAGAGATTATCGATGCTGCTATTCTAGGCAACACTTATAAGTCAATTATACTAGTTGAAAAATTTTTTTCGTCAAAAATGCCTATATATGCTTTGTTACATGGATTTTTAAGGAGATTTCAACTTTTATATAAAATACATATAGAAATTGATTCTGCTGGAATATCTCCTATTAAAGCCATACAAAAATTTGAAAAAACTAATATCCATAAAAAAACATTATTACTAGAAAAATCTATACAATTTTGGGATAAATATAACGTAAGAAAATTTTTATATAGAATTGAACAAAACATTCGATTAATAAGAGAAAAAAGAACAATTGAACGAATAGTAGTATTCCAAAGTATTTTATCAATATCACAAACATATAATAAGAAATAGAAGAAAAACTATTTTAAAAAAGGAATTAATCTTTACCAAGCAAGGAACATATTACATCTAATTGTTCAATCGTTTTATATTTAATACATACTTGACCCTTATTATCTCTACACTTGATAGAAACTGCTAAACCAAGCTTAGAGGATATAATCTTTTCTAAATCTGTTAAATTATTATTCATCCCAACATTATTTTTAAAAGATTTTTTATCATCAATCGACTTATTATATTTATTTTTAACTAGCTCTTCTATTTCGCGCACAGACATTTTTTTAGAAACAACAATCTTAGCAAGAGATAAAGGATCATTAGTTGAAATTAAAGCACGAGCATGACCTAAAGAAAGATCTCCCGTCAAAATCATTTTTTTAACAAGATCAGGTAATTTTAATATTCTTAATATATTAGCAATATGACTACGACTTTTGCCTATAATTAATCCAAGATCATTTTGTGTATATCCATATTCAGAAATTAATTTTTCATAACCAAGTGCTTCTTCTAATGGATTTAAATCTTTACGTTGTACGTTTTCTACAATAGCAATCTCAAGAGAAGATTTTTCATTTATATTACGAATAATTACAGGAATTTCTGATAATGAGGCTATCTTAGCTGCTCGAAAACGTCTTTCACCAGCGATTATTTTATATAAGCCATTATCTATTGGACAGACTATTATAGGCTGTACTATACCATGACAAATAATAGAATTAGAAAGATCTTTTAAATCCTCATCATCGAATGTATCTCTTGGATTATTCGGATTAGGAACTATAAATTCTATAGGTATATATTTTTCTGAACTCGTAGATTCTCTTTGTTTTTCCTCATTATAATTAACAGATTGATCAACTTCACCTATAAGAGCGGCAAGTCCACGACCTAATCTACGTTTAGAATTATTGATTGACATATCTTTCCCTTAATCTAAGCGGCTTCTTTTCTCTTACGTTCTCTTTGTATTAACTCTGAAGCTAACTTCAAGTATGCCTGACTTCCTGCGCATTTTAAATCATATATAATAGCAGGCTTACCATAAGAAGGAGCTTCAGAAACCCTGACATTTCTTGGAATTATTGTATTATATACCTTATCTCCAAGGTTTTTTCGAACATCTGATACAACTTGTTGTGATAAACTATTTCTAGAATCAAACATAGTTAAAACAATACCTTGTATATCAAGCCTTGAATTGACTGTATGACGTATTTCTTCAACTGTTTCTAAAAGCTGGCTCAATCCTTCCAACGCAAAAAATTCACATTGTAAAGGGACTAATATAGAATCAGCAGCCGACATAGCATTCATGGTTAAAAGATTGAAGGAAGGAGGGCAATCTAATAAAATATAAGAAAAATCACTGATTAACTGAGTATATAAAGCCTTATTAAGACGAAATAATCTATCTTTTTCTCTGCCTAACTTCATCTCTATCCCTAATAAATCCATATTAGAAGGAATAATTGATAATTTGGGGATAGAAGTTTTAATTATTGCCTTATCAACATTAATTGTTCCCATTAATACATCATACGTAGAGTATTTCCTATCGTATAATGGTATTCCTAAACCAGTACTTGCATTTCCTTGTGGATCTAAGTCTATCAATAAAACATTTTCTTCAACAGCAGCTAAAGCAGTAGAAAGATTAATAGCAGTAGTTGTTTTACCGACTCCTCCTTTTTGATTAGCTATAGCAATAATACGATTATTATTATCTTTCATTATAAATCCCTTTCGCATTTATTTTTTTAAAAACACGCTTTAAATTAGATATTTCTAAAATAACAGAATCATTTTTTATAATACTTTTATGCTTTACAAGAGAAAATTCCCATCGTAATCGTGCTTCATTAATTTCTGATATATAATTATATCCTTTATAAAAAAAAGCTTTGCTATTATTATTCTTAGAAAGCCATGGAAAACTATATTCTAAAAGCACATCAAGCTTTGCTATAGCTCTAGCAGATATTACATCGCACTTATCAATTAAGTTATTGGTTTCTTGAATTCGAAAAGGAAAAACTTTACCCCTAGCTCCAGTATTTTGGATAACAAAACGTAAAAAAGATGCTTTTTTGTTATTGGATTCAATCAAGTTGACCCATCCTTCATTAAGACTTGCAATCTGAATAGCTGTAACAATGCCAGGAAAACCACCTCCACTACCAAAATCAATCCAAATAGAAGGATTTGGATGCAAATGTGCCATCATCATGCTATCTTCTACATGTCGCGTCCAAAAATCTTCTATTGTAGAAGATGATACCAAGTTTATTACTTTAGACCATTTTATAAATAAAAAATAAAAATATTCTAATTTTTCCATTGTTTCACGTGAAACATCATACTTTTGCAAAAAATAATTTGCCCTATTTATGTTATTCAAAATATAATATTTCATGTTAATTCATTTTGCTTTCTTTACTATAGCAATATTTTTTAATATATACTAATAGCAAATTTAAAGCAGAAGGTGTCATTCCCTCAATTTTTGAAGCTTGATATATATTAAAAGGCCTAATCTTAGATAATTTTATTTTTAGCTCGTTTGAAAGAGCAGGAAGAGAAAAATAATCAAAATTATTGGGAATAAGGCGTTTTTCCTCAAATTTAAGTTCTTTTGCTTCCATCATTTGCCTTTTTGTATAGACACAATAAGAAGATTCAATCTTAATTCTTTCAAGAATTATATAAGAAAATTTACTTGCATCAGGATATATTGAAAACAAGTCTGTAACCAAAAAATCTTTATATGATAATAGATCATATAAGGTTCTAGTTTTGCCATCTTTCTTCAAAAATGTAGATGAAACACTTGTAGGAGTTAAAATAACAGATTTTAATGTATCACGAACAAAATTATACTCCTTTACATATTTCTCAAAACGTTTTTTTCTTTCTTTTCCAACACATCCTAAATCTATGCCAAATGGAGTTAATCTAATATCAGCATTATCTGTTCGAAGAGATAGACGATATTCCGCGCGTGAGGTAAACATCCTATAAGGTTCTAAAACCCCCTTAGAAGTCAAATCATCTATCATAACTCCAATATAAGAATCAGAACGACTAAAATAAACGGGATCCAATCCACTAGATTTTCGTGCAGAATTTATCCCTGCTACTAATCCTTGTGCTGCAGCTTCCTCATATCCTGTGGTCCCATTAATCTGGCCTGCTAAAAATAATCCTGAAATTTTTTTTGTTTCTAAAGTTGGATATAATTCTTTTGGATTTACATAATCATATTCAATTGCATATCCTGGCCGAATAATTTTTACTTTTTCTAGTCCTTGAATTGTATGAATAAAATCATGTTGTATTTCTTCTGGCAAAGATGTAGAAATGCCATTTGGATATACAACATTAGTATTAAGTCCTTCTGGCTCTAAAAATATTTGATGTCCATTACGCTCTCCAAACCTAAAAATCTTATCTTCTATAGATGGGCAATATCGAGGACCACATGATTTAATATTGCCTGAATATATAGAAGAATGTTTTATGTTATCAGAAATAATTCGATGTGTTTCCAAATTAGTTCTGGTTATTCCACATTCAATCTGAGTATTAGTAATTTTATCAGTCATAAAAGAAAAAGGAATTGGATTTTGATCAGCAAATTGTTTTTCTATTTTATCCCAAGAAATAGTTTTACCATCAAGTCGAGCAGGGGTTCCAGTTTTAAGGCGGCCCATATCAAAATTAAAATTTATAAAACTATTAAAAAGACTATTTGATGGAAGATCACCAATTCTACCTGCTGGAATTTGTAAGTTTCCTATATGAATCATTCCCCTTAAAAATGTTCCTGTAGTTAAAACTACAGTAGAACAAAGTATTTCAGTAGTATCTTGCATTGATATGGAGCTGATTTTATTATCTTTTACATTAAAACCAGATACATCACCTTCAATAACGTCAAGATTAACTTGAGATAAAATCTCTTTTTGCATCGCTAAACGATATAAATCTCTATCTGCTTGGGTACGAGGCCCTCGTACAGCTGGTCCTTTTTTAACATTTAACATACGAAACTGAATACCAGCAGCGTCAGCAATACGTCCCATTAAACCATCCAAAGCATCTATCTCTCTAACAAGATGTCCTTTACCTAGCCCCCCAATGGCTGGATTACAAGACATAATACCTATAGTAGAAATTTTATGAGTTATAAGTGCAGTAGAAGATCCTAATCTCGCAGATGCTGCAGCTGCTTCACATCCTGCATGTCCTCCTCCAATAACTATAACATCATAAAATGATTTTATCAAAATCTACCTCATAACACTTGGATAACTACTTACCTATACAAAATTTTGAAAATATAATATCAAGTAATTGCTCTACATCAACATTACCCATTATTTTTTCAATAGAAAGAGATGACAATCTCAAATCTTCAGCAACAATATCTAAACCATAATTTCTATTGTTTATAGAATTTTCTAAATATTTTACGGATTGAGATAAATGATCTAAATGCCTTTTATTAATTGGAATAGAGAAATAATTTTTTTCAAATTTATCAGAAATAATGCTTTTTATGTCATTGATTAAATCTTCTATTCCTATTCCAGTAACTGTAGATATAGTATGATGATATTCATCAAAATCACCATCATGAAGATCTTTTTTTGTGCCAATAAAAATATAATTGTTATTTTTTGGAAAATTAATTTTTGTTTTTGAAGAAATTTCCTGTAATATCAAAACTAGATCTGCGTTTTCTACAGCATGATATGCTCTTTTAATTCCCTCTTGTTCAATTATATTATCAGTTTCATGAATACCAGCAGTATCAGATACCTTTACGAGATAACCATCTAAATCTAAAACTAATGTAAGAATATCACGAGTTGTTCCAGGTATATTTGTAACTATAGCAGCATCCCTCTTTGCAAGAGCATTAAACAAGCTAGATTTACCAACATTAGGATGACCATAAATAACAATACTATAACCATTACGGATAATTTCACCTAGTTTTCCTTGAGATATGTGGGAAGAAATTTCATTTTTAAGTGAATATATTTCATTCCAAATTTCTTCAGTAGACAAGTTTTGAACATCTTCTTCATCAGAAAAATCTAAATCTGCTTCTATAAAAGAACGTGCATATGTTAATTTATCTATCCATTTACCGTATAATTTAGATAAATAACCAGAAATTCCTTCAATAGAAAGGCGACGCTGCATTTCAGTTTCAGAAGAAATTAAATCAGCTAAACTCTCCGCTTCAATCAAATCAATTTTACCGTTTTCAAAAGATCTACGAGAAAATTCTCCTGGATTTGCATGACGTAAATTAGGAATTTTTGATAATTCTTTCAAAATTTCATTAACAACAGCAACCCCACCATGAACATGAAATTCAGCGCAATCTTCTCCTGTAAAAGATTTAGGTGATGGAAATATAATTAATATCCCCTTATCTAATATTCTTCCATCCGAACTAAAAAAAAATCTTAGAGAAGCAAAACGCGGTAAGGGATTTTTTTTCTTGCAAATAACTTCACAAGCATGAAAACAAGATGAACCAGATATACGAATAATAGAAATAGCAGAAGGAAGATTTCCACTAGACAAAGCAAAAATTGTTTTTGTTTTGTTATCCATGAACAATCATTTTCTATGATAAATAATATAAAAAATCTACTTTTATTAATTCTGTTTATTCATAGAATAAAAGAAATCTTTATTATCTTTTGTTTGTTTCAACTTATCTATCAAGAATTCTATGGCATCAGAAGTATTCATAGAAGAAACAATACGACGTAACATAAAAATCTTTTGAAGATCTTGCCGTTCAACTAGCAAATCTTCCTTACGAGTACCAGACTTAATAATATCCATGGCAGGGAAAATTCTTTTATCTGCTATTTTCCTATCTAAAACAACTTCAGAATTTCCAGTACCCTTAAATTCTTCAAAAATAACTTCATCCATACGACTTCCAGTATCAACTAACGCTGTACCAATAATTGTAAGAGAACCACCTTCTTTTATATTTCTCGCTGCACCAAAAAATCTTTTCGGACGTTGAAGAGCATTTGCATCCACACCACCAGTTAAAACCTTACCAGACGAAGGTATAACAGCATTATAAGCTCGACATAAACGAGTAATTGAGTCTAAAAGTATTACTACATCAAGACCAGATTCAACTAAACACTTAGCTTTTGAAATAACCATTTCAGCAACTTGCACATGACGAGCAGCAGATTCATCAAATGTAGATGATATTACTTCTCCTTGAACAGATCTCTGCATATCAGTTACTTCTTCTGGCCTCTCATCAATCAGTAATACTATCAAATAACATTCTGGATGATTGTTTTTTATAGAATGAGCTATATTTTGAAGAAGCATAGTCTTACCAGTACGCGGAGGAGCAACTATTAAACTTCTTTGTCCTTTACCAATTGGAGCTATTAAATCAATAACACGAGAAGATATATCTTTATTATCTGGATCATTTAATTCCATATTAAATCTTCTATCTGGATAAAGTGGAGTTAAATTATCAAAATGTATTTTGTTGCGTACTTTTTCTGGAGAATTAAAATTGATAGAATTTACTTTTAAAAGAGCAAAATATCTTTCACCTTCTTTTGGAGCCCTAATTGGTCCTTCAACTGTATCACCTGTTTTTAAAGAAAAACTCCTAATCTGAGATGGAGATATATAAATATCATCAGGACCAGCTAAATAATTAGCATCAGGAGAACGTAAAAAACCAAATCCATCTTGAAGAACTTCAATAACACCTTCTCCTATGATTTCTATATCTCTAGAAGATAAAACCTTCAATATAGAAAACATAAGCTCTTGTTTTCGCATAACGTTTGCATTTTCTATTGCAAGAGACTCAGCAAATGAAAGAAGTTTTGTTGGAGACTTGTTTTTAAGCTCTTGAAGCTTCATTTCAGACATAGAGTAAACCACCCATAATATTTATAAATTTAAGAATTAAAGAGAACACCGCATAAATAATGCTAGAAGTAATACATAGAAAGAAATCTATGATTTTTATAAAACAAAAAACCAAACAATAAACAAATAAGTTAATTGATATAACCCTTATAACAAAACAAGATACATTAAATAACAAATAAAAAAAAATATCAATAATAATATTTGGATAAAAAATAAAAATTAAAAAGGCTTCAAAACAGATAAGAAAACAACAGTAATCATAATTATAGTTGGTATTTCATTAATAGCTTTAAAATAACCACAATTATGACGAGATGAATGTCTTTTAAATTCTCTTATTAAAAACACCAAATAAAAATGATAAGCAGAAAGAATAATAACAAAAAAAAATTTTATTCGAAACCATCCAATTTGAGAATATCTTGTTACCCATATCATATAAAAACCACATAACCATGATAATATCATAGCTGGATTCATGATAACCTTTAAAAGTCTTTCCTCCATAATTTCAAAGGTTTTATATTGATCAATTTCTGGACTTATTAAGCTATGATAAACAAAAAGTCTAGGCATATATAGTAACCCTGCCATCCATGATATTACAGATATTATATGTATACTTTTTATACATAAAAAAAAATCAGAAGAAAAAAAGAAAAAGAAACCAACAAAGGTAATAAGAAAAACTAATAAAGAAATATAAGCTATAGATTGAGCTTTTTTACCATCTTGGTCTGATACTATAAATTTCATTTAATATTTCCTTTTCGTACAAAATCAACAAGATCAGAAACATTCTTAGTTTTAATTTGAGGAACAACACCGTGACCAAGATTAAAAATAAATGGACCAGAACCTAATACATCTAAGATTTCACTTACTCTATCTCTCATTGATTGTTTTCCAACCAGTAAACGCATTGGATCAAGATTTCCTTGTACAGCACCCTCTTTTTGTAAATCAGCTGCAAAAGACAAAGGAACTGTCCAATCAAGACCAATAGCATCAGAAGAGGTTAAACGTCGATAATTTTTCAACATATATCCAGCGCCTTTTGCAAAACTAATAAACTTAGCATTTGGAATTTTCTTTCTAACGGAAGATATTATACGACCTACTGATTTTGCAGAATAATTTTCAAATTCTTTTTCACAAAGACAACCAGCATGTGTATCAAATATTTGAATAACATCAGCACCAGCTTTAATCTGAGATATTAAGTATTCCGCAGAAATATCAGAAATAATATCTAATAGCCAACTAAAAGCTATAGGATTTTGATAAGCAAAAAACCTAGTTTCAGAATGATCTACTGTAGAACATCCTGTTATCATATAAGATGCAACAGTCCAAGGAGCACCACAAAATCCTATTAGAGTTATATGATCAGGCAATTTTTTACGTAAAATAGAAATTGATTTTAATATAGGTGAAAAATGACTTATTATAGAATCTATATTTGGTTTAAGAGAAAAAATTTTTTCTGATTTTATAGGATCCATTCTTGGTCCTTCATTATCTATAAACCTAACGTTCCTTCCAAGCGCATTAGGTACTAATAAAATATCAGAAAATAAAATTGCAGCATCAAAGTTATATCTTATTATTGGCTGAAGCGTTAATTCAACAACATGTTTAGTCGCGTAACACATTTTTAAAAAATTTTTATATTTCTTACGTATTTCTAAGTATTCAGGCAAGTGCCTTCCTGCTTGTCTCATAAGCCAAATAGGAGGAGGATTAATTACATTTCCTTGTAAAACATCTAATATTTTTTGATTCATAAATAATTTAAAATACCATAAATGATTCTATTATTGTTAATAGTATGTATAAATTGGTGATTATTATTTATCCACATCATAATGAAATTATTTTCATAATATTTTTATTAAATATATTTTTACTTATTTTTTTAAATATTGTTAACTATGGTATAAAAATATTGTAAATCAACTGTTTATGGAAATATCAATAATATTAATTTTGTTAATAATATGTTAATATTATGTATTATTTTTTTATCAACATAATTAACAGTTAATTTAATTATAACTATATTAACTAAAAACATGTGGATCATATTGCATATTTTCCACAACGTAGTAGTACTTTAAAAGCAATAACCAAGAAAATCGTGAATGATTGTTCATTCTGTGAAAAAAATTAAACTACATACACACTATATATCTTTAATGATTAACAAAGGGTTTATTTAGATAAATTAGTTCTATGTCATATTCTATAATTTTAGCATCTTCTAGCGTCTCACGCAGAATAATAATGGAGAATGCAGGTATTAAATTTATATCTGTTAAATCTAATATTGACGAAAGAAAAGTCGAAAAATCATTAAATTTATTAGAAAAAATTAACTCTGCAAAAATTGCATTGATACTTGCTGAAAGAAAAGCTTTAGAAGTAAGTATTCGTTACCCTGATCATATTGTTATAGGATGTGATCAGACTATGTCATTAGGAGATAATATCTATCATAAGCCTAATAACATTATTGAAGCTGAACAGCATTTATTGGATTTATCGGGTAAAACACATAACTTAAGCAGTGCGTATGCTTTAGTAAAAAACGGTAAGGTTTTACGTAATCATATTTCTATAGCACAATTAACTATGTATAATTTATCTTTGGATTTTATTAGAAAATATTTAAAAAAAATTGGTAATAAATCATTGCTCAGTATAGGATCTTATCAGATTGAAAAGGAAGGAATTCAATTGTTTAGTTCTATAAAAGGAAGCTATTTTACTGTAGTTGGACTACCTATTATAGAACTTATAAGTGATTTGAAAAAAGAAAAAATCATTGATTGATTTTTTATTATCAGAATTAATTTATATTTATTATTTTTTTATCAAATATTACTATATTTTTTATATTTTATAATAGTGATATTAGTGCTAATATGTATGATTTCAGAGTGTAAGTGTGTTAGTTGTAGGATTAACTGGATCTATAGGTACAGGAAAAACAACGATAGCTGAATTTTTAAGAAATAAAAAAATTCCAGTTATAAGTTCTGATAATATAGTTGATAAACTATATCAGTATGATGCTGTAGAGATAATTAGGAAAATTTTTCCTGAAACAATTCATAATAATAGAGTAGATAAGCCTTCTTTATTAAATAAATTTAAAGAATCTCCAGAAAATTTAGAAATTATTGAAAATATTATTCATCCAATGGTTAGGTCATGTGAACAAAAATTTTTATCAGAAATGTTTAATAGAGGTGAAAAAATAGTTTTTTTTGAAACTCCTTTAATTTTTGAAAAAAACAAAGAGCATTTTTTTGATTTAATAGTTGTTGTTACTTGTAGTTTTGAAACTAAGCTTAATCGTGTTTTGTCTAGAAAAAAATATACTGAGGAAAATTTTCTTTTTCTTTTATCCAAACAAATGGATGAAAAAGAAAAGATAGATCGTGCTGATTATGTTATAAATACGGAATGCAAAATTGAAGGAATAGAAAAAAAAATCAATAAAATGCTGAATAATTTTTATAAAATAATTGATGAAAATAAAAAATGCGCAAGATAATATTTGATATAGAAACTACAGGTCTTAATAAGAAAGAAGACAGAATTATTCAAATTGGCGCTGTTGAACTAGTAGATTATTCTATAACAGGTCGAACTTTTGAAGTTTTAATTAATCCTGATGGTAAAAAAATAAGTTCTGGTGCTTTTAAAGTACATGGTATAAGTGATGAATCGTTAAAAGATAAACCTACTTTTGATTTAATTTTTCCTAAATTGCGTGATTTTTTTAATGATCAAAATCCTGAACTTATAGCACATAATGCAAATTTTGATGTAGGTTTTATAAATGCGGAATTAAAGAGAATCCAAGAAGAAACTTTAAAATATAAAATTGTTGATACCTTGGCTATCGCAAAGAGTAAGCATCCATCTGCTAAAAATGATTTAAATTCTCTTTGCAAAAGATATGGTATAGATACCTCACATCGCTTAAAGCACAGTGCTTTATTAGATTGTAAGCTTCTTGCGGATGTTTACATACGTATGGTTGGTGGATTACAGATTGATCTGAATTTAGTAAATACAGAACATCTGCATCATAAAAAAGAAAAAAATATCCCATGTTTAAAAAGAAAAAAAGAACTTTTACCTAGAATAACAAAAGTAGAATTAGACAAACACTTTAGCATGATCCAAAAGATTGGTAAAAAATCTATTTGGAATAAGTATATTTTTGATCAATAACTTTTAATTATTAGTATGTATCTCCTTTAAGATACTTATCTTTTTTTAATAATTTTAAAAAATCAATATTATCAATCATAAGAGGAGGAAAACCAGCATCTTTTACTGTATTTGATATAATTTGTCTAACAAAAGGGAAAAGAAGCCTAGGACATTCAACCAATAAAATTAAAGGCATGTTTTCTTTTGAAAAATTAGTAATTCTAAAAACTCCTCCATATGACAATTCTAAAATAAAAATTACCTTTTCATCAATTTTAGCTTCAATATTGAATGATAACAGAACATCAAAGCAATCATCAGAAATTGAATTTGAATTTACCTGTACGTTGATTTGTATTTTAGGTTGTTTGTTTTGTTCTTTAATAAAAAAAACAGGAGATTCAGGAGCTTCGAAAGACAAGTCTTTTATGTATTGATTTACAACAGAGAATACTTGTTTTTCACTATCATCAATTTTTGCCATCTTTTATCCTCAAAATATTATATTAATGTTTAACATTTTAATTTGAATCACACAACCCTTGCCTATGTAAACAGAAACAGGTATATGAATAATATATCAATATATTATTCGGGATATTATGCATAAGTTTATTTTTTAAATTTTATTTTCGAAAATTTATTAGCTGATTTTAGATGATAAATTTAGAGCTTGTGTGTTATAATTAGTTAGTTTGCTTTAACTTAAAATAAGATGGTTTTATTGGGAATGGATTTAGGTGATTTTTTGACATTTTTATTTCTATTTATAGCAATTTTTGTTTTTTTACAACTGCGCAGTGTTTTAGGGAAAAGGACTGGTCATGAAAAACCTTTCTTTGGTTTTTCTTTTACAAGAAAGAAGTTTTCTTCTTTTCCTTCAAAAGATAATAAGTGGAAGATTGTATCATTAGAAAAAGAAAAAAATAAAACTAATGTTGATGATATTGATTTAGTTTTTCCATTTGGAACTAAATTGAATCAATCTCTTCGTGATATAGTTGCTGTTTGTCATAATTTTAATCTCAAGGATTTTTTGACATTGGCTCAAGATTATTATGAATTGATTGTTGTTTCTTTTTTTGATGGTAATATAAGTAATATTGAAAAATTAGTTGACAAAAAAGTTTATGAAGATTTTTCAAATTCTATTTCAAAAAGAAAGACTGATGATAACTTGGTCAAATCAAGTCTTATTGGTATAGATGAATTAAAAATTATTTCTGCAAGAATAGAGGATAAAAATATATACATTACAACACGTATAGTAGGACAATTTATTTCTTGTTCTTATGATAAGGAAGGTACTTTGCTTCCTGATAAACCAGAAGTTTTTGGTAAGGTTGTTGATGTTTGGACTTTTATGAATGTGATTTCTGCTGATAATTCTAACTGGAAGTTAATTTCTACGGAGTAATGAAGTTGATTTTATCTTTATAGTAGATCTGTGTAGTTACGTAGTTACGGCGTTTTTTATTATAAAAATTTAGCTGTTTTTTTGATATTTGAAAGTTTTCAGTAAAATATGAGTAATAATATTACAAATTCCAATTATGGCGCGGATTCAATACAGATTTTAAAAGGTCTAGATGCAGTTAAAAAAAGACCTGGTATGTATATAGGTAATACAGATGATGGATCTGGATTGCATCATATGGTTTATGAGGTAGTAGACAACTCTATAGATGAAGTTTTAGAGGGATATGCAGATGTAATTACTGTTACAATCAATATTGATGGTTCTTGTACAGTAACTGATAATGGTCGTGGAATTCCAACAGATCTTCATAAGGATGAAGGTGTTTCTGCCGCAGAGGTTATTATGACTAGATTGCATGCTGGTGGAAAATTTGATCAAAATTCATATAAAATATCAGGAGGATTACATGGGGTTGGCGTCTCTGTAGTCAATGCACTTTCTTCATGGTTAAAATTGAAAATTAAGCGTGAAGGTAGAATCTATGAAATGGAATTTATTGATGGAGTAGTTAGCAAGCAGTTAACAATTGTTGGTGATGCTGGTGATGAAACTGGTACAGAAGTTACTTTCCTTCCTAATAATGAAATTTTTTCTGTTAATGAATTTGATTATGATATAGTTCAGCATAGATTAAGGGAATTATCTTTTTTAAATTCTGGTGTTAAAATTTTTTTGAAAGATAAACGTTGTTCTGATCCTCGTGAAATTGAGATGTTTTATGAAGGAGGTGTAGAGGCTTTTGTTTCTTACCTTGATAGACATAAAAAGCCATTAATGCAGGATTCTATTAGAATTAGTGGATCAAAAGATAAAATCAATCTTGATTTAGCAATGAGATGGAATGATGGTTATCATGAAAATGTTTTATGTTTTACAAATAATATTCCCCAAAAAGATGGTGGAACTCATTTAATAGGCTTACGTTCTTCACTAACACGTCAGCTTACTTCATATGTGGAAAAAAGTGTTGTATCCAAAAAAGATAAAAGATCTATTATAGGAGATGATTGTAGAGAAGGTTTCACTGCTGTTCTTTCTATACAGATTCCTGATCCAAGATTTTCTTCTCAAACTAAGGAAAAGCTGGTTTCATCAGAAGTACGTTCCGTTGTTGAAGGCTTTGTAAATGATGGACTTTCTGCTTGGTTGGAGGAACATCCAACTGAAGCAAAAATTATAGTCAAGAAAATTTTAGAAGCTTCTATGGTGAGATATGCAGCACGACGTGCGCGAGATTTAACACGTCGTAAAGGTGTTCTTGATATAGCATCTCTTCCTGGAAAATTAGCTGATTGTTCAGAAAGAGATCCTAAAAAATCAGAACTTTTTTTAGTTGAGGGTGATTCTGCTGGCGGTTCTGCTAAGCAAGGTCGTTCTCGTGAAAATCAAGCTATTTTACCATTAAGAGGAAAAATTTTGAATGTAGAGCGTGCTCGCTTCGATAAGATGTTGTCTAGTCAAGAAATAGGTACTTTGATTACAGCTCTTGGTACTGGTATAGGACAGGACGGATTTGATATAAGCAAATTGCGATATCATAAAATTATTATTATGACAGATGCTGATGTTGATGGAGCACACATTCGTACTTTACTTCTAACATTTTTCTTTAGGCAAATGCCTGCTTTAATTCAAAACGGTTTTTTATATATTATCAGACCTCCGTTATATGGAATAACTCGGGGAAAATCTTTGCAGTATGTTAAGGATGAAAACTCTCTTGAAGATTATTTAATTAATCATGTTCTCTCGGAAAAAACAGAGCTTTATTTCGAAAATGGTCAAAGTAAAACTGGGAACGATTTGCGAAATTTTATTAATAATGCTTTAAAAATAGATCTATTGATTAAAAACTTCTATCCAAATTTTGATAGAATATTTATTGAACAAGCAGTTATAGCTGGAGTTTTTAATTCTGATGATAATCAGCAAATTGATGAAAATACTGCTTTTAAATTAGCTAATCGTCTTAATGTTATAGCAGCAGAAAATGAAAAGAATTGGTCTGGCACTATAGATAGTGAAAATATAATTGTTAAACGTATTGTAAGAGGAGTTCAAGAACGTTTAGTTCTTAATATATCCTCAATTCATGCTTTCAGTTTTCGTTATAAAAGGATTTTTTCAAAAGATTTTGAAGATAGTTATTCTATCCCTCCGTTTTTGATTTTTAATGAAGATAAGATAAAGATAATAGGTCCTTGTTCTTTATTAGATACAATATTTACTATAGGGCGAAAGGGAATATCTATGCAGCGTTATAAAGGATTAGGTGAAATGAATGCTGATCAGCTTTGGGATACTACACTTAATCCGGAAGCTCGTTCTTTATTGCGTGTAAAAATTACGGACGCTTCTCAAGCTGATGATTTATTTTCTAGATTAATGGGTGATGAAGTAGAACCACGTCGTGAGTTTATACAAGAGAACTCACTATCTGTTACGCTCAATGTGTAATTTTTCATTTCATTGACATATATTTATATTAAATATGATCTTGTAATTAGAGTTATTACTTTATCTTATTCAGATGATAGTTATCAATGTTTTATTATTTTAATTAAAGGATGTTTGTTTGTTTCAATTTCAATTTTAATTTTTTTAACAAAGTATCTATTTGCTTATGATACGATTTTTGAAAAATTAAGTTATAGTTAGGAGTTTTTAAATTTGAACTGGATTACAAATTTTGTTCGTCCTCGTATAAGTTCTGTGTTTAGTCGCAGGAAAATTCCAGATAATCTTTGGGTTAAATGTCCAGAAACAGGTGAAATGGTTTACTACAAGGATCTGGAAGAAAACCAATGGGTTATATCTCCTTCTAATTTTCACATGAAGATATCGGCAAAGGATAGACTTAAATTCTTATTTGATGATGGAAATTATCGTTTATTAGAGCAACCTCAGGTATTGCAAGATCCATTGGAATTTCGTGATAGTAAAAAATATATAGATCGATTAAAAGAAAATCGATCTAAGACAGGTTTAATTGATTCAGTTATATCGGCTATTGGTAATGTTCATGGTGTTAAATTAGTTGCTGTTGTTCATGATTTTAGCTTTATAGGAGGATCCTTAGGTCTTGCAGCAGGTGAAGCAATTGTAAGTTCCTTTGAAAGAGCTGTTTCTGAAAAATGTCCTTTGGTGATGTTCCCTGCATCTGGTGGAGCGCGTATGCAAGAAGGTATTTTTTCACTTATGCAGTTACCTCGTACCACGATAGCAGTTAATATGCTAAAAGATGCTTCTCTGCCTTACATTGTTGTATTGACAAATCCTACTACAGGTGGTGTAACAGCTTCTTATGCTATGCTTGGGGATATTCATTTAGCTGAACCAGGTGCTGAAATAGGTTTTGCTGGAAGAAGAGTAATTGAGCAGACGGTAAGGGAAAAATTACCCCCTAATTTTCAGAGATCTGAGTATTTAGTAGAACATGGTATGATAGATATGATAGTTCATAGACATGATATTCCGGAAGTTTTATCATCTTTGTGTAAAATTTTAACAAAAAGTACATGACTAACAAGTAATAATTATATTTTATTATTTCAATTATTTTTACTTAAGAAAGTATATGTTTTCACTGCAAAGGATTAGGCGTCTTTTAGATGATTTAGGAAGGCCGCAAGATAACTTGCCTCCTATAATTCACATAGGAGGTACAAATGGCAAGGGATCGGTTGCAGCTTTCACTCAGAGATTGCTTGAAACATCAGGTTTATCAGTACATGTGCATACTTCTCCTCATCTTATTAAATGGAATGAGCGTTTTCGTTTGGGTTCTAAAGGCGATAGAGGGAAATTAGTAGCTGATGAATTATTAGTTGATGTATTTTCTAGGGTTATACAAAAAAATAAAGATCATAGTATAACTACTTTTGAACTATCAGTTGCAGCTGCTATTGTTTTATTCTCAGAACATCCTGCAGATGTAGCCATAATTGAAGTTGGTTTAGGTGGAAGGCTTGATGCTACCAATATAATTGAAAAACCTGCTGTTTCTGTTATTTCATCCATTTCTTTAGATCATGAACGATATTTAGGAGATAACGTTCGTATGATCGCAGAAGAAAAAGCAGAAATTATGAAAAGTGGTTCTCCTGTATTGATAGGTCATCAGTTATACGATGAAGTTCGAGATATTCTTGTTTCAAAAGCAAAAGAAAAGGGATGCCCATATCGTGTCTATGGTGATCATTTTTCTGTTTTTGAAAAAGACGATCATTTAGTTTATCAAGAACAATTTTCTCAAATAAATATACCGAAACCAAGTCTTTTAGGAATGCATCAATATATTAATGCAGCAGTTGCTATTGCTACAGTTAATATTGCTGGATTTAAATTACAAAAAGATTGTATTAAAAAAGCATTACAATCAACAGAGTGGTTTGGACGTTTTCAAAAATTACAATCAGGGCCATTACTTATGCAATTGCCTAATAATTCTGAAGTTTGGTTAGATGGTGGTCATAATCCAGATGCTGGGTTAGTAATCGCTAAAGTGATATCTAAAATCAAGGGAATTCATGAGAAATCACTTTATATTTTAGTTGGAATGAGATGTGATAAAGATCATGCTGGATATCTACGAGCATTTGAAGAGTTATCACCAATTGTTCTTACAGTGCCAATCATGTGCAAAGAAGACGGCAGCCAGCCAACCAGTGCTGATCCACATATGTTAATGCAAGAAGCTAAAAAATTAGGTCTTAAATCTTTCGCTTGCTCATCTATTATGGATGCATTTATTATAATAAAACGAGAAAATACAGCAAATTCTTCTCCAATTATATTTATACTAGGTTCTTTTTATCTAATTGGAGAAGTTCTAAGTAAAAATGAATTTGAAATCAATTAAATAGTATTAAGATCTAGCTATCTAAAAAAGTATATCTTTCACAAGAAAATACTACTCAGATTAATAATTTAAAAAACTAAATAATAGATAATATCCAGTCAGAAATATTTTTTTTAGAAGATACGCCAATCATACTATCTATCATCTTACCATTTTTAAATAAAATAAGAGTTGGAATAGATAATACATTATATTGCGTATTTATAGATGGATTTTCTTCTGTATTGACTTTTACTATTTTAACTTTATCAGATAGTTCATCTGCAATCTCATCAATAATAGGAGATAACCTCATACAAGGTCCACACCAACTAGCCCAAAAATCTACAATTACTGGCTTTGAACATTTCAAAACTTCACAATCGAAGTTGTCCGAATTTACTGATAATGCACCCACTTATAAGTCCTCCCATCTAAAAAACATAGATAAATATCCTACTAATATTAATCTTATTAATAATCAAGGAATTTATTTTACAATTATATAGATAACTTTAAAATTGCTTGATCCAATTGATGTTGCGTGATTATGAATGTTTTTGGTTTTGAGACATAAATAAGCACACAAATAAATGATTTATCAGTATATGATAACTTTAGTAGTTCTTTATATATTGAAAGTTGTGCAATATGTGATAATGGAATATCCTCGATTTCTTTTGGAATATAATTATGAGTTTTATATTCGAAAATTATAACATGTTTATTTGAAACTGATATTAGATCAATGCGTCCAGATACTAAAATATCTTTTTTATTTAAAGATAACTTTCCAGCAACTGATACTTCTGAATAAGAAGTATCAGATATATCTTTTGATATTATAGGATTTTCTAAAAGACTTGTCACAGATAAAACTAAATTATCGTACTCTTTTTTCTCCAAAAGATGCGCATTTTTTTTTAAATATGATACAATATATTGTTTACGATCTTCTATAGGAAGACCAAATATTACTTGTAAAAGATTATGAATAATAAGCCCACGTTTGATAAAATGATTTTGATTAGCATTATCTACAGATAATATTGAACTTAAAATTGGTGCATCTTTTTTATCTAGAATTGATGGATTTAAAATATAGGTTGTATCAATATCATTTGGAATTGAGTCAAAAATTTCTTTTGGGATTATATCTTCTTGCTTAAATTGGGTTATATCTTGTTCTTCTTCAATAATTACACTTTCATCATAGGTAACTCTCCATTCAAGAGCGCTCCATTCATCATTATTTACAGAAGTTTTAATTTTTATTTCTTTGGCTCTTTTATCTTCCTTAAAAGATTTATACACCATATCATACCAGGTCCCTTGGATGTTTTTATCCTTATTTTTACAACTGCAAATAATAAGTCTATCTGATGCGCGTGTCATCCCGACATATAGCAGTCGATGATATTCTTCTCGGGCATTTTTTTCCCTATATTTTATGTGATTTTCAAGTATACTATTACGTAAATTTGCTTGAGGAATATATATCGGAGTTCCAGGATCGTCGTTAGAAGAAGGTATAACTTCTAACTTATTGTTATTGATAAAAAAATCTGATCCATCATCAACAAGGAAGACGATAGGGGATTCTAGTCCTTTTGATGCATGTACCGTCATTATACGTACTTCATTATGATTCTTATATTGCTCCCTTTTTATTGTAGGTGGGTAATTTTCTAATTCTAATATAAATTCTTGTAGAGTATGATAATTTTTTTGTTCATTTCTTAATGCGAAATTTAGAAACTCATCAAGAATATCAATAACTTCATTTCCAAAACGAGAAATAAATAGTTTACTGCCGTTTTTTGCCCCTAAAATTAGTGTAAAAAAATCATAGGGTGAATAAGATTTAGAAAGATCAATTATTTCGTTAATATACTCAACTATATGACGAAATTTAGATGTTTTATTATTGGCAAGTTTTTGCAGGGAAGAAAAGACTGTTTCTGTTTTTTGACGCTTTGCACATATTTCAAATAGATCATCTTCTGATAAATTAAATATTGGACTTTTAAGTATAGATGCTAAAGATAAGTCATCTTCTTGAGATAGCATGAAATATGCAAGAGACATTAAATCTTTTATAGCAAGGTGATTTGTAAGCAATAATTTATCATTATTAGAAACTAATATTTGATGCTCATTTTTAAGGAACCGTGTCAGTAATTTGATAAAAGAAGTACGTTTACGTACTAAGATCATGATATCATCTGCACGAACTAATCTTTTTTTACCATTGCTAATTATAGTATCATTACCTATCATGTCTGAAATTTTATTTGCAATACGCTTTGCAATAATAGATTTAGAAGATATTCTCGGTATAGAATCGAAGTTTGATATCCAATCTTTTTTAGTGTTATCAATTTCTGAAAAAGCCTGTTCCCAAATTTGTACACTGCCAGGATGTCCGATACGATTAGAGCGATGCAGTATAGGATCGTTTTCTTCGCTTAATCCTTGTGCATTTTCTGGTATAGAAAATACTTTATCTACAGATGTTAGAATGTCAGCAGTTGAGCGAAATGATAAGGGAAGCTGTACTATAGAAAATTTATTTCCTGAATTAGTAATTCTTTGTTTATTGATTTTTCTTTCTCGAAAAAAACGAGAATGCTCTGCTCCTTGGAATGAAAAAATAGATTGTTTTTCATCTCCTACCGCAAATAATGTTCTTGGATTTGAATGTGCATTTTCCCCAACAAAAAAATCATCAGTTAAAGATCTAATTACTTCCCATTGAATTAGGCTTGTGTCTTGTGCTTCATCAATGAGAATATGATTAATTTCTTGATCAAGCTTGTATCTTATCCATGAACTAACTTCGCTTTTTTTTAGAAGATCATTTGTGTAAGAAATAAGATCTTCAAAATCAAGAAAACAGTATTTTTTTTTCAATTTATGATGATTATCATTTAAATGTTTTGCTAGAGTTAATGATGCTAATGTTGCTTTCAACATTTTATATGTATTTAAACGATCTCTTATTTTGATAAATACCTCTTGATGATTTTTGAATTTTTTTTCTAGATTAATATCAATTTTTTTAATTAAAAGATTTTTTCTAGGAGATAAATCAGTTGTGATAAATAAATAAGATAAAAAATCAAATGATTTTTCTATAGATTTTTCTTTAAGTATTGCTTTAAATATTTCTGTTTTTTTTGAGCTATCGTTTCCTTTAGTTAGATTTATATACTGATTAATATCTTTTTTTATAACATCTAATAATTTTGATAATTCTGTGTATATTTTTTCGTATTTTTCGTCAGGAGGTAATCCAAATCGTTTTTTGAGCAAAGTTTCTTCTCCGCCGTTTTTATTGGCGAAACATGAAAATCTATTGAGATTATTCCTATTACTAACTATATCAGAGATTAATTTTTCTAAAGTTTGTTCATTGGTTAACTCAAGTATTTCATCGAAGGCTTGTCTTAATTTTATATTATTCACACTCATAATGGAAGCGAGCGTTGATTTTTTTGCTTCTTCTATTAATTTTTTTGATTGTTCTTCATCTAATACGGAAAAGTGACCAGTAGTATTTGCTTCTAGTGGAAATTGTTGAATAATTGTTTCGCAAAATGAATGTATAGTTTTAGCTTTCCACTCTCCTGGAGTTTCAAGGATTTTCAGCAATAATTGTCTTGCTATTCTAATATCTTTTTTACTTGGCCTTTTATTCTGTATTTTTTGAATTTCAGAAAAAAGTTTTTCATCTGATAAGTGAGACCATTCAGTTATTATTTCGAAAACTCGATTTGACATTTCTGCAGCAGCTGCATTTGTATGGGTAAGGCATAGGATTGTAGAAGGATTAACGTTTGCAAGGAAAAGACGCAAAACTCTTAGAACAAGTATATGTGTTTTCCCAGAGCCTGCATTAGCGGAAACCCATGCAGAACTATTGGGATCAGAAGCTAATAATTGCTGTGATCTTGTCCAAGAAAGCCAATCTTTTATCGATTTATTAACTTTTAATGAATCTTTACACATCATAATCTGTTATCCATTCTTCCAAACGAGCAAGATGATCATATTCACTATGAATATTGGATTTTTCTGAGAGACGCAAACGTGAGATGAATGGGTTCGTTCCGTTTTGTAATGATGATATAAATTCAACAAAATTTTCTAGAGATTTTTTTGATAGTTCATCTGTGCATATTTCATTATTTGTAATACGATCAACTTCCAATCCTTGTTTGAGGCGTATATAGGAAAGATATGCAACTTTTCTACAATTGATTTGGTAAAAAGCGCCAGATTTCAAAGCTGCCGCCTCTAATGATAGTTGTGGATCAATAAGATTTTTGGCCATTTGTTTTGTAGGATTATTGCCAGTCTTATAGTCTATTATATCGGCATATCCATTTTCCAATATATCAATTCGATCTGCAATACCAGTAAGTTTTACTCCGATTGATTTTATTTCCATTTTGGCAGGAATATTAACAAAGATTTTTTCAATTGCTGGGCTATCCTCTTGCCTTCTATGCCTTTTTTCTTCGTATAATATGAAAGAGTGAGCTATTTTATGAAAACGATTACGCCAAATAATATCAATATGCGGAGGAAAATTTGCTTTTTTAAAATATTCATCAATAATTTTTTCCATTGCACAAACGATTTTAGGTGTGTTTTTATTGATTTTATTTTGTATTAGTTGCGTGATAATCTCATGAAAGAATATACCAAGATCTTTTTTATCTGGCTCGTTTTCAAAATGGGGAATGAACTCTAGTTTTAGAATTTTCTTTGCATAAATGGCATATGGATCACTTATTAGTAGTTTAACTTCTGAAAAAGAATAGGTTTTAGGTTGCATTTCCAAGGGAGGAAATGGTCTTGGACGTTCTGTAATTATCTGTTTTGTTGTTACATCTAGATTTCTAGCCCAATTTATATATTGATCACCTCTCTTTTTTAGAGTATCAAAAAAAGACTTTCCTCCTAAAACCAAGAGTCTTTGTAACCAACGTGATGCGATTGTTGGAACGTTATTTTTTTGTAAAGAACGACTATATATAAGATTACGCTTGCCACTTGCCATCTCGAAGTCATGTGCAGCTTGGCCAATATGTTTTTCAGCGTTTTCTAATCCTAGATTGTTTTGCATCATTCTAGATAAAAATGGATTTTTGGGAATATGGCTTGGCCAAATTCCTTCATTAAGACCTCCTAATATTAATGTGTCAAAATTAAGCAATCTAGATTCCAAAGTTCCAAATATGAACAAACAAGAAGATTTTTTATTTTCTGGCTTGACTGTTTCTCCTGAAATGAGTGCGGAGATAATGTCTATCCATTCAATAGGATTGGCTTTAATACAAGAACCTGTTTCAATAATATTATGAAAAAATGAAGCTAAAGCCTTTCCATTTGCTCCTCCCCATAAATCATTGAGTTTTCTTTTCTCATCAAAACAAATATTTTCTAAACATTTTACTGTTAATTTGACCCAATCCGATATATCTAAAGTATCGCTATAGTTATTTTCATTCATACTATATTTAGCAAGAGATATTGTAGATTTAACAATATTATCTGCCAGTAAAGCAGCCAAATCTTTTTCTTCATCAGATAAACGTGATCTCCAATTTGGAGATTTTTTATCATATTTTTGTTCAGATATTTTATTTATAAAAACAGATTTTATTTTTGTTATATTATAGCGATCTTTATTTCCGCGAAGAGCTATGAATTCAAGTGCATTTTTGGCCCTAGATAGATGCTTTTCAGTAAATCCAAATTTTGCCATGGGATGTTTAATTAAAGCCGCAATAGCTACTGGATCGTTTGATTTTAGAATAGCGTTTAATAGTGTTATAAGAATAGATCCTTGTAATGTTGTTGATAGTGGTATCCCAGCGGAAATATCAATATCTATACCAAAGCGTGTTAGTTCTAATTTGACGCGACGAGCTAGATTACGATCCGCGGTTATTAATGCGGTTTTTTTTTTGTTTTTAAGCATGGCTAATTTCATAGCTATTGCTATGGAAGTTGCCTCTTCTCTTTCATTATTTGCTTCTATTAATGCTACATTTGAAAATGCATTTTCAATATCTTGCATTAAAACATCATTATGATGAATATCATCATTTCCTGATGGCAAGAAGGATTTTGAAATTATTTTAGAACGTAAATTAAGGTCATCTTTTATAGTTCCTAGGCATTTCACATCTTCACGTTTAATTTTCAAAAAATTAATAATTTTAGCTAATAAATATTGCGGATGCATTGAGTGATTAACATTAGATTTTTTAGTAAGTATTTGCCATATTTTTTCTGGCATAACTAAATCCAATCCTGGTAAAACTACTGCCCCATTAGGGTCATTGGCTACTATAGACATTAATCTTGCTGTTGCCGGCATAGATCCAGTTGATCCTGCAATAATTACTGTATCGTTTTTTTTTCTATTAGAAATATATTCTGATTCGGCCCTCATGAGTTCTATTCGATAATTAACAGCTGAAGAAGCTTTTAGCTCATAAAGTCTTTTTGTCCAAAAGTTACTAGCAATTTTTAGAAAATCTAAAGCTATAATCCACCATGCTCCATATTGTTCATTATTAAGTGAATAAAGCTCTTCCCAATTTTTTTCTTCTGATTCAATTATATCAATGATTTCTGCTAGATTTTTTGCAAGCCAGATTGCATCTGCAGGATTTGCTGGTAGGTTTAATGGCGATTCAGGATGAATATCACGTATTGCATCAGGTAATCGATCGCGCCATAGTATAATTAGTTTTGCTAATTCCAATAGTCGCCTTATATTAGATATAGGTTGATTAAGTTCACATGAGTTAAGAAAATCATAGTTGAAAATGTAATTTTCTTCAAGAATATCACCCAATGGCTTTATCACTGGTAAAATTGTAGACTTATTACACATAATATCGAAAAATTCTGAGCGTAATGCTTGTATTGCGAGTTTTGTTGGTACGTATATCGTAACTGAAGCTAGAGAAAGCGGATTATATGGGTTGTATTGAAAGTTTTCCACTAAAGTGCCATTTAAAAGCGATATTACAACTTCTTTGAAAAAATTAGAATGTGGAGCAATAGTAAAAACATTTGGATTATTATTTTGCATGATTTTTAATATTTATTATTTAATTTTTTATATTCTTATTCATAATATGATCAATTATCCATTTTTCAGCTGAGATAGTTGCTTTCCTTTTAATATTTTCTTGATCAAGCTGAATACAAATTCGATTGGATGGTAGCAGTTCTTTTCCTACATCAGGCCATTCAACTATACAGATTCCTTCACTTAAAAGTTCATCGAACCCTAATTCAAAAAAATCTTGAATATTTGACAATCTATAAAAATCAAAATGAGCTATTGGTATTTTAGATTCGTAAATTTGCAATATTGTAAAAGTAGGACTTAAAACCTCTAAGTTATCTTTTTTTAATAAAAATCGTATGATTGAGCGTGCTAAAAAAGTTTTTCCTGAACCTATTTCACCGGATAATGTTACGCAATCTCCACATTTAAGTATAGATGCTAAATTATGACCAAGCTGAATTGTATCTTTTTCGTTTATAAGAGGAATAGTTATGGAATAAGTAGAAACAGATATATCAGGACCACTCATATCAGGGCTCATTTTTAGAAACTGACTTTGAAGGAATGTGGCAAGTGATCTTTGTCATACCTTCATTTGAACTATCAATATATACTTTACCACCATGTAGATGTATAAAACTTTCGACTATGGATAACCCTAATCCCGCTCCTCTACGTTTTCCAGGTTGCAAACCTGAAACAAACCTGTCAAATACATTCATATCTTCAGGGATTTTAGGTCCTTTATTAGTAACAGAAAAAATGAAATCATTTCCATCACGCAAAGATTCTAGCACTACAACTGATCCTTTGGGAGAAAAATCTGCAGCATTTCTGAGTATTTTTACAAAAATTTGAATTAATCTTTGTCTATCAGCAATAATTGATCCTAGTTTTCCTTTGGTAGAAATTTTTAGTTTTATATCTCTTTCTTGCATTTTATGAGCAATAGATTTATTCACCTCATTTAAAAGATCACTTATAATAATTTCGCTATATTTTAATTCCATAATTCCTGCATCTACAGTTGCTAGATCAAGAATATCATTGACTAAATTAAGTAATAATGCCGATGAAGCAGATATGTACTCAACATATTCTGATTGTTTTTGATTCAAGCTACCCAACTTGAAAGTTTTAAGTAAATCGGTAAATCCTATTATATTTGTTAGAGGAGAGCGTAATTCATATGATACGTGCTGGACAAAACTGTTTTTTAATCCATCAGCTTTTCGTAGTGCTTCATTTTTTTCAGTTAAGGCTTGTTCTGCCTTAACTGAGTCCGTTACGTTAACGAAAGTCAGCATAGTTTGTGCATTTGGTAAAGGAATTATATAATATTCTAGGACAGAGTTTGATAATAGTTCTAGCTTACCTTTTAGAGATTTCCTTTCATCCTCGAAACTAGTGATTATTGCAGCAAATAGGTTCCAACCGTCTGGCTTATCGTAATACTTAGAGCATGTAGCGGCAATATTACGGATATGTGTACCTGGAGATACTTGTTCTTCATCGGTTTGCCATAGATTTCGGAAGGCAGGATTGGATAATTTAATTTTACCATCTGGTCCGAAGACAGCAACTCCTTCAGATAAATGATCTATAGTTTCTCCTTGTACTTTTACTAATGTATTATATCTTGTTTCAAGATCCATTTGTACTGTTAAATTTTCAAACATCCAAATTGTTCCTCCTTGCGGATGAGGAACAACTATTATTTTAAGTGTTTGTCCATTAGGCAAATGCCAAGTATCAGTATAAGTATCCGACGATTTATATACAGAAAAAATATTTTCTTTCCATTTTTTCCAATTGAGCTGTTCTGGTAATTTATTTGCAGAACGGAAGAATTCTAACATCTCATCATTACTAGGATTGGTTTCTAAAAAATCAATATCTACTTCCCATAGTTTGATAAAAGATTGATTATAAAATTGCAGATATCGATTTTTATCAAATATCGCTATAGCAACAGTTAGATTATGAAGTATTTCATATATATGCGTTAATTGATCATGTGTATTTACTTCTTGGGATACATCAATTGCTATTCCTGCCGCTCCAAAAGAATTGATTACACTAACTATTTTATAGGATTTATTTCTTCCTTGTTCAACGGTTGATATTATCTCGCAGAATTTATCTTCTTCTGTTATAGACGACAACATTCTTTTTTTTACTTCTTCCTCAGAAAGTATACGATTGTTAAATATTGCTTGTTTTGATGACGCATTCTCTACGTATTTTCTATAACTATTATTTGTCCAAATGATTTCCCCGCTTTGATCTCGTTGCCATACCTTGAAATCAATGGAATCAAGCAGTAGTTTAAAAATAGATATTTTGTTGCACATTTTTTTGTATTGCAATGTTGTTTCTGCTAATTCCGCATATATTCCATTAAGGGTCAAAAAACGAAGGAAGGCACAACTACCTGATACCCTTCCTTCTATTTTAATTGTACAGTTATTTTGAGTTTCTGCTATAATATCAAAGCTTTGCCCATTGTTTCTAAGTTCTTCTATTCCTTGTGATAATTTTACATAATCATTTTGTTTTAACCAATTTTCAAAGGATAAAAAATCAGTATCTTTTTGAGGGATGCCTATTTCTGCAGGGAATTGTCCAATTACCTCGGGATTATTATCATATCCATCCCATACGATAATACGATAGTTATTATTGGCTAATAATGAATGATATTTTGATAGTTGATAGCATACTTCAGAAAGGCATAAATACGCATCATTGACTTTTTTTGCGAGAGTATTCCTTTGCCTTATAAGCAAAACAATTGGAATAATAGTTGCTAAGATCAATCCAACTATTGTTCCAAATATTGCCATTTTACAGGAAAAGTTATACCAAACGCGTATTCCATCTTCAATATTTATCTTTTCCATGCTAGTCATCATTTTTACAGCTACACCTACCTTTTAAGAAAAGCTATTAAGGGGCAAATATTATCTTTAATCAGTAGATTAAGTATATCTGTCACAGAGAATAATACGCATCCTATTAATGAAAATATTGTTGAGTGATGTTTGCTATCTTTTCCTATTTTTATCTCAATATTTACGTGAGGCATGAATCAAAACAAGTATTTTCTTGATTTTTTAGAAATAGCTAGAGACATTATCATGAATACTTCTCTTTAAAAATTTGCAATAACACTTAATGCTGAAGCTACAAAAACTTTTTATATATCAACTAGCTATAATAATAACCCCTGATTATTTCCTCTATCTTAAGCAATGCCTTATCTTAGGTCAATATTTCAAATACAAAAGATATTTAATCAAATATCTTTTGTATTACTTTTTATCAAATTAATCATTACTTTTGTATCTATCTTATTTTAAAGTAATATTATTTCCAATTATATTATATTTTATATGAAGAAATATTGTGTTTTTTAATTATCAAAAAATAAATTATTGTCCATATTACTTAGTTAAGAAAGTTATAACATCATCTATCCCCACCCTTGTATTTGCTAAATAATATAATTGCATTAATTACGTATTATGTGTATTAAAATAATGCTTGACATTATTGAATTATGACTTTGCATGGGGGATTTATGGGTGTATTTGATTTAGGGACAGCTTCTTGTATTCATTATAACATGCCTATAAGTAAGCTTTATGAAGAATCTATCCGTCGCGAGGAGAATACAATTATTACGTGTCATGGCGCGTTGAGGGCTTTAACTGGTCAGCATACAGGTCGCTCTCCCCTTGATAAATTTATTGTGCGTGATGATGCCACTGAAAAAAATGTTTTCTGGAATAATAATGCTAATATTTCCCCAGCTAATTTTTCCGTATTAAAAAAAGATATGTTGGATTATATTAGAGGCAAAGAGTTATTCTTGCAGGATTTAGAGGCATGCCCTTATACTAAAAATTCATTAGATGTGCGTGTTGTGACTCAATACGCATGGCATTCTTTGTTTATTCGAAACTTGTTAAAGAGCAAAAAATATGACTCTTCCACATCTGCTGATACTAGTTTGAAAGTAGTAGTTTTGCCTGATTTTCATGCTAACCCAGATCGTCATGGATGTCGTTCTACTACAATAATAGCAATTGATTTTAGCTCAAGATTGATATTGATAGGCGGTACTTCATATGCAGGAGAGATAAAGAAGTCGATATTCACCTATCTTAATTATTCTTTCCCAGAATATGGAATTATGCCAATGCATTGCTCTGCAAATATAGGAGATGAGGGTGATGTGGCTTTGTTTTTCGGGCTTTCTGGCACTGGCAAAACAACACTTTCAGCCAGCCCTAAAAGATCGCTTATAGGAGATGATGAGCACGCTTGGAGCGATGAAGGCGTATTTAATTTTGAAGATGGATGCTATGCAAAGGCAATAAATCTTTCAAAAGAAATGGAGCCGGATATTTTTTCTGCATCATGTCGTTTTGGAACAATACTTGAAAATGTTATAATTGATGATAATGGAATCCCTGATTTCAATGATAGCTCCATGACAGAAAATACTAGAGCTGCCTATCCTTTAGAATTTATTTCTAATCATTCACGTACGGCTATAGGACATTTTCCTCGGCACGTCATTATGTTAACTGCTGATGCATTTGGGGTCCTTCCTCCAATCGCTCGTTTAACAACTGAACAATCTGTTTATTACTTCCTTTCTGGCTATACTGCAAAACTTGCTGGCACGGAAAAAGGAGTTTTAGAGCCAGAGGCAACATTTTCAGCTTGTTTTGGAGCTCCTTTTATGCCAAGAGATCCTTTGCAATATGGTAATATACTCAAGGATTATATTAAAAAATATAAAGCTAATTGTTGGCTGATTAATACTGGCTGGACATCTGGTCCATATGGCATAGGTAATCGTGTCCCTATATGTGTTACACGTATCTTATTAGATGCTATTTTTAATGATTCTATTAAAAATTATCCTTATCGTCTTGATGATAATTTTGGATTTTCTGTTCCGCTTGAGGTAAAAGGAGTAGATAAAAAATATTTAAACCCTCGACAATCTTGGTCTGATGGCTGTTCTTATGATCTAAATATGAAAAAGTTATTGTCAATGTTTGCGCGTAATTTTGCTAAATTTGAAACTAATTCTGATAGTTCTATTGTTGTTGGATTTAGGGGATAGAGAGATATGGATAAACTTGAATAGGGAAAAAATCCATTCCTTATTGTGCCTTACTGCGATTGATTTTTTTATTATATATTACGATTCAGCGTAAATTGTTTTTTGTGGTTGTCTACTTCGATAGAAAAAAGAAAGAGGCCTATTAGTATTATATGTTTATTTTATTAGAGAATGATTTTGTTGTAATATATTAATTCCCTTAACAATTTAATGTACATTGATGTATAGATTTTCGTCTAATTATCATTATATGATGTAATAGAATGAATACAATTATTATATGTATATAAAAAACTTTTCATCTATAAGCTTTATATCGTAGAAAATAATATTTTTAAGTCCTAGCTTTAAAGCATTTTCGATACATGAGGATGTTGGTTTTTATGGTCATTAGGCAAAGTCAATCCATCTTTTTAATAATTCTAAAAATATATAATTAATTAAAAATATACTCTATGGTAAATCCACCTGTGATAATCGACCATATTACGAAAATAATAGACTTATTTACGTCATGGTTGAAAAATAATTAGCTTTCTTCAAGAGTATTTTTTTATCTTTAACTACAATGGTAGTTTATTACGTCATTTGTTAATTATATTTTTGTTAAATATTACTAATAACCATAATATTTTTATTTTTGTATATTTAAAATATGATATATCAAGATTATATTAAGAACCATATTCAGCATTAAAACTTTACTAGATTGCATTTGGAATAATAGATATTATAATACATCTCTTATTAGGAGATAGTTATTTCTGTTTTTAAACATTGGATATAGGTAATAATGATAGCTATGGGTGAATGCAATTCTAATCTTAAGATGTATGCTACAACAATTTTGACTGTACGTAAAAACGGTATTGCTGTAATTGCTGGTGACGGGCAAGTAAGTCTTGGCAATACTATTATGAAGGGCAATGCTCGTAAAATTCGTAGGTTAAGTAAAGGTAATATTATAGCTGGTTTTGCAGGCACTTCTGCAGATGCTTTTGCTCTGATAGAAAGATTAGAAAAAAAGCTTGAACAGTATCCTGGGCAGCTTTTGCGAGCATCTGTTGAGTTGACTAAAGATTGGCGTATGGATAAATATTTGCGCAATCTTGAAGCTATGATGCTTATAGCTGATAGGATGACAACATTGGTGATTACAGGTACAGGTGATGTTCTTGAGCCGGAGTATGGTATCATGGCAATTGGTTCGGGAGGGGCTTATGCTCTCGCGGCAGCTCGTGCTTTGATTAAAACAGAGAAAACAGCTGAAGAAATTGCTCGTGAAGCTATGTCGATTGCGGCTGATATTTGTATTTATACCAACCATGAGATTGTGTTGGAAACTTTGGAAGTCGATGTTTGATAGGATGGATGATGCTCAAATTTAATTTTTCTCCAAGTGAAATTGTTTCTGAACTTGATAGGTATATTGTTGGGCAGTCGGATGCAAAACGTGCTGTTGCTATAGCTCTTAGAAATCGTTGGCGGCGTCAGCAATTGCCTGAAGATTTACGTGATGAAGTGATGCCAAAAAATATATTGTTTGTTGGTCCTACAGGTGTTGGGAAAACAGCTATTTCTCGACGACTTGCAAAATTAGCAGGAGCTCCTTTTATCAAAGTTGAAGTTACTAAGTTTACTGAGATTGGATATGTCGGGCGTAATGTTGAGCAAATAATACGTGATCTTGTCGATATAGCTGTAAATCTTGTACGTGATAAAAGGCGTAATGAAGTTAGAGAACAGGCCGTTATCAATGCGGAAGATAGAATATTAGACGCTCTTGTTGGAAAATCAGCATCTTCTTCTACTCGGGATATTTTCCGTAAAAAGTTTCGTAATGGTGAAATTGATGACAAGGATATAGATATAGATATAGCGGATACTTCTCCCGATATGTCTAGTTTTGATATTCCTGGCGCTGGCGTCAATACAGGAGTTCTAAACCTCTCAGAATTATTTTCCAAAGTAATGGGTGGCGGCCGTAGAAAAAAAATGCGTATGTCAGTGCGTAAATGCTATCCGGAGCTTTTGCGTGATGAATCTGATCAATTAATTGATATGGATATTGTTCATAGAGAGAGCGTGTATATGGTTGAAAATTATGGAATTGTTTTTCTAGATGAGATTGACAAAATAGTAACACGTGAATCTAGGGAAGGTATGGGGATTTCTCGTGAAGGTGTGCAGAGAGATCTTTTGCCATTGGTAGAAGGAGCTACTGTTTCAACAAAATGCGGTGCCGTTAATACTGAACATATTTTGTTTATTGCCTCAGGTGCATTTCATGTTTCTAGGCCTTCTGATCTTCTTCCTGAAATGCAGGGTAGATTTCCAGTACGTGTGCAGCTAAAATCATTGAATAAAGATGATTTCCGTTCAATTCTAACGGATACAGAATCCAATCTTATAATCCAATATAAAGAATTGATGAAAACAGAAGGTGTAATATTGGATTTCACAGAAGATTCTATAGATGCTCTTGCTGATGTCGCAGTAAGTTTAAATAGCGCTGTTGGTGATATAGGTGCTCGTCGTTTACAGACGGTTATGGAAAGGGTCTTGGATGAAATATCTTTTTCTGCTTCAGAGAATAAAGATAAAAAGATTGTAATTGATGCTAATTATGTTCGTTCTCATATAGGAGAATTTACATCAGATACAGATGTATATCGTTATATTTTATAGATTAGTCTTTTTTATTATTTTTTAAGGATTTACGTTTCTAGGGGATATAGTTTTTATTTGATAGAGTCAAATAAGGTTTAAAAAAAGATATAAGAGATATGTTATAAGATTAAGTGATATAAAAATATATATGTATTTGTATTTTTGTTGACTAAAGTAGAATGATCTGTTTAATATTGCGGGTTGGTATTTGACAAAGGAATAAGGAGAAGGAAGGGAGACATGGACGGCGATTTTTAATATTTGTAATATTATTTATTAATATTATGGATTTAGGAACGTTTAAGATGTTTTTCTAACTAGTTGATGCGTTTATATACGTTATTAGCGGAAGGATTTGAGCATGTTTGCGTTTTTAGCAATAACATGAGAGTTTGATCCTGGCTCAGAACGAACGCTGGCGGCAGGCTTAACACATGCAAGTCGAGCGAGTACGCAAGTACTAGCGGCAGACGGGTGAGTAACGCGTGGGGATCTACCTTTTTCTACGGGATAACGCACGGAAACGTGTGCTAATACCGTATACGCCTTTAGAGGGAAAGATTTTATTGGAGAAAGATGAACCCGCGTTAGATTAGCTAGTTGGTGGGGTAAAGGCCTACCAAGGCGATGATCTATAGCTGGTCTGAGAGGACGATCAGCCACACTGGGACTGAGACACGGCCCAGACTCCTACGGGAGGCAGCAGTGGGGAATATTGGACAATGGGGGCAACCCTGATCCAGCCATGCCGCGTGAGTGAAGAAGGCCTTAGGGTTGTAAAGCTCTTTCGCCGGAGAAGATAATGACGGTAACCGGAGAAGAAGCCCCGGCTAACTTCGTGCCAGCAGCCGCGGTAATACGAAGGGGGCGAGCGTTGTTCGGAATAACTGGGCGTAAAGGGTGCGTAGGCGGGCGATTAAGTTAGAGGTGAAATCCCAAGGCTCAACCTTGGAACTGCCTTTAATACTGTTTGTCTAGAGTTCAGGAGAGGTGAGCGGAATTCCGAGTGGAGAGGTGAAATTCGTTGATATTCGGAGGAACACCAGTGGCGAAGGCGGCTCACTGGCCTGATACTGACGCTGAGGCACGAAAGCGTGGGGAGCAAACAGGATTAGATACCCTGGTAGTCCACGCTGTAAACGATGAGTGCTAGCTGTTGGGTGGTTTACCATTCAGTGGCGCAGCTAACGCGTTAAGCACTCCGCCTGGGGAGTACGGTCGCAAGATTAAAACTCAAAGGAATTGACGGGGGCCCGCACAAGCGGTGGAGCATGTGGTTTAATTCGATGCAACGCGCAGAACCTTACCAGCCCTTGACATGGTGGGACGATATCAGAGATGATATTTTCTTTTCGGAGACCCACACACAGGTGCTGCATGGCTGTCGTCAGCTCGTGTCGTGAGATGTTGGGTTAAGTCCCGCAACGAGCGCAACCCCTGCCTATATTTGCCATCATTAAGTTGGGAACTTTATAGGGACTGCCGGTGATAAGCCGGAGGAAGGTGGGGATGACGTCAAGTCCTCATGGCCCTTATGGGCTGGGCTACACACGTGCTACAATGGTGGTGACAGAGGGTTGCAAAGTCGCGAGGCGGAGCTAATCCCTAAAAGCCATCTCAGTTCGGATTGCACTCTGCAACTCGAGTGCATGAAGTTGGAATCGCTAGTAATCGCGGATCAGCATGCCGCGGTGAATACGTTCTCGGGCCTTGTACACACCGCCCGTCACACCATGGGAGTTGGTTTTGCCTGAAGACGGTGAGCTAACCGTAAGGAGGCAGCCGGCCACGGTAGGGTCAGCGACTGGGGTGAAGTCGTAACAAGGTAGCCGTAGGGGAACCTGCGGCTGGATCACCTCCTTTCTAAGGAAGATGTTTATTATTATTAGATTAATTTGATGATATTAGCATTTTTTAAAGATAGAGCGTTAAGCTCAAGATATGATCTGTTATTTATTAATGACAGTTTTTTATGTCGCCGTCCAAGTTTCTCTTTCTTTTCCCATGTTTTTGCGAATGATGGGGTCGTTTATTATTAAATAGGGCCCATAGCTCAGGCGGTTAGAGTGCACCCCTGATAAGGGTGAGGTCGGTAGTTCGAGTCTACCTGGGCCCACCACCCATTTTTAGGGGCCGTAGCTCAGCTGGTAGAGCGCCTGCTTTGCAAGCAGGATGTCAGCGGTTCGATTCCGCTCGGCTCCACCATTTGCAATTATTAATATTTTTTTGTTTTAATACATAAGATATATTAAAATTGAATAGAAGATAGATTTTTTTGTATTATAGATGATTGCATTGTATGCGAGCATTTATATTACCGACGTTAGATAACCGGACGTTGATAATTTATCTCAGGAATAGGTCTTGAAGAAGCATTGTTATAGAGATGATGTTTTTTTGATTGATTTTAAGTTATAATGATAATTATGACTATTGACAATGAGAGTGATCAAGCGCAAAAGGGCATTTGGTGGATGCCTTGGTATGCACAGGCGATGAAGGACGTGATATGCTGCGATAAGCTAAGGGGAGCTGCTAATAAGCTTTGATCCGTAGATTTCCGAATGGGGGAACCCACCTTAAGATGTCTAGGAAAGTGAACTGTAAGGTTTAATTTTTTAGGTATTTTTGGGTATCTTTACTTGAATAAAATAGGGTAAAAGAAGCGAACGCAGGGAACTGAAACATCTAAGTACCTGTAGGAAAGGACATCAATTGAGACTCCGTTAGTAGTGGCGAGCGAACGCGGACCAGGCCAGTGATAGATATATTTTAAGTAGAAATACCTGGGAAGGTATGCCATAGTAGGTGATAGCCCTGTACACGTAATGGATATATTTATACTTGAGTAGGGCGGGACACGAGGAATCCTGTCTGAATATGGGGCGACCACGCTCCAAGCCTAAGTACTCGTGCATAACCGATAGTGAACTAGTACCGTGAGGGAAAGGCGAAAAGAACCCCTACTAGGGGAGTGAAATAGACCCTGAAACCGAATGCCTACAAACAGTCGAAGGCCGCGAGGCTGACGGCGTACCTTTTGTATAATGGGTCAACGACTTAGTGTGACAAGCGAGCTTAAGCCGATAGGTGTAGGCGTAGCGAAAGCGAGTCTTAATAGGGCGATTAGTTTGTTGCATTAGACCCGAAACCGAGTGATCTATCCATGAGCAGGTTGAAGATTGGGTAACACCAATTGGAGGACCGAACCCGTATCTGTTGCAATAGATTGGGATGACTTGTGGATAGGGGTGAAAGGCCAATCAAACTCGGAGATAGCTGGTTCTCCGCGAAATCTATTTAGGTAGAGCGTTAACTGAATACCCTCGGGGGTAGAGCACTGGATAGGCTATGGGGGCTTACCGCCTTACTGATCCTAGCCAAACTCCGAATACCGAGGAGTAATAGTTGGCAGACACACAGTGGGTGCTAACGTCCATTGTGGAGAGGGAAACAACCCTGACCTCCATCTAAGGTCCCGAAGTCATGGCTAAGTGGGAAAGGAAGTAGAGATCCCAAAACAACCAGGATGTTGGCTTAGAAGCAGCCATCATTTAAAGAAAGCGTAACAGCTCACTGGTCTAGATAAGGTTTTCTGCGCCGAAAATGTAACGGGGCTAAAGCCATGCACCGAAGATGAGGACTTGTTTTATAACGAGTGGTAGCGGAGCGTTCCGTAAGCTGATGAAGGAGGATCTGTGAGGACCTCTGGAGGTATCGGAAGTGAGAATGTTGACATGAGTAACGATAAAGAGGGTGAGAGACCCTCTCGCCGAAAGACCAAGGGTTCCTGCTTAAAGTTAATCTGAGCAGGGTTAGCCGGCCCCTAAGGTGAGGCGGAGACGCGTAGCTGATGGGAACCACATTAATATTTGTGGGCCTGGTGGAAGTGACGGATTAAGTAAGTTGTACATTTTATTGGATTAGATGTGCTTTGAATTAGTTCCAGGAAATAGCTCCACCGTATAGACCGTACCCTAAACCGACACAGGTGGTTAGGTAGAGAATACTAAGGCGCTTGAGAGAACTGCGTTGAAGGAACTCGGCAAATTGCACGCGTAACTTAGGGATAAGCGTGACCTTTATTTGGGCAACCAGATAGAGGTGTCACAAACTAGGGGGTAGCGACTGTTTACCAAAAACACAGGGCTCTGCGAAGTCGTAAGACGAAGTATAGGGCCTGACGCCTGCCCGGTGCTGGAAGGTTAATAGGAGGGGTGAGAGCTCTGAATTGAAGCCCCAGTAAACGGCGGCCGTAACTATAACGGTCCTAAGGTAGCGAAATTCCTTGTCGGGTAAGTTCCGACCTGCACGAATGGCGTAACGACTTCCCCACTGTCTCCAACGCAGACTCAGTGAAATTGAATTCCCCGTGAAGATGCGGGGTTCCTGCGGTTAGACGGAAAGACCCCGTGCACCTTTACTATAGCTTTACATTGGCATTTGTATTGACATGTGTAGGATAGGTGGTAGGCATTGAAGCAGAGGCGCTAGTTTTTGTGGAGCCATCCTTGAAATACCACCCTTATTGATGTGGATGTCTAACCGCGCACCGTTATCCGGTGCCGGGACATTGTATGGTGGGTAGTTTGACTGGGGCGGTCGCCTCCGAAAGAGTAACGGAGGCGCGCGATGGTAGGCTCAGAGCGGTCGGAAATCGCTTGTTGAGTGCAATGGCATAAGCCTGCCTGACTGTGAGACTGACAAGTCGAGCAGAGACGAAAGTCGGTCATAGTGATCCGGTGGTTCCGAGTGGAAGGGCCATCGCTCAACGGATAAAAGGTACGCCGGGGATAACAGGCTGATGACCCCCAAGAGTCCATATCGACGGGGTTGTTTGGCACCTCGATGTCGGCTCATCGCATCCTGGGGCTGGAGAAGGTCCCAAGGGTTTGGCTGTTCGCCAATTAAAGCGGTACGTGAGCTGGGTTCAGAACGTCGTGAGACAGTTCGGTCCCTATCTGCCGTGGGTGTAGGAATATTGACAGGATCTTTCCCTAGTACGAGAGGACCGGGATGGACGTATCTCTGGTGGACCTGTTGTTTTTCCAAGAGCATAGCAGGGTAGCTAAATACGGAAAGGATAACCGCTGAAAGCATCTAAGTGGGAAGCCCACCTGAAAACTAGTATTCCCTATCAGAGCCGTGGTAGACTACCACGTTGATAGGCTGGATGTGGAAGCTGGGTAACCAGTGTAGCTTACCAGTACTAATAGCTCGATTGGCTTGATTGCTCTTATTGTCAATAGTCATATATATAATATATAGTATAAAGATATCCGTTTTTTATAGACTTGGTGGCTTTTGCGGGGTTACTGCACCCGTTCTCATTCCGAACACGGCCGTTAAATGCCCCAGCGCCTATGGTACTTCATCTTAAGATGCGGGAGAGTTGGTCGTTGCCAGGTCTATAAAGCACGGATTTTATTTTATCGCGGGGTGGAGCAGTATGGTAGCTCGTCAGGCTCATAACCTGAAGGTCGTGGGTTCAAATCCTACCCCCGCAACCATATTAATCGTGGGTTTTTTGATAATGATTAAAGATATAAAGGACCGAATAATATCTTCTTTGAAGATATTGCATATATCAGGTGATGAACATAACATTGTTGATATGGGTCGTGTTTCTGATATCTGTATAGTTAAGGATAAGGCCTATCTTTCGATAAGAGTAGATATAGATGAAGCATCAGGATTAGATTCATTACGTTTACGAGCTGAAGAATTAGTTAAAGATGTTCCTGAGATAGGAAGTGCTGTTGTAACTTTGACAGATGATAAGGTATTTAAAGTTTCTTCTAAGAATAGTTTTGTTAAAGGTATTGTAAGTTTTATAGCTGTTGCCTCTGGTAAAGGAGGTGTTGGCAAATCGACGACAGCAGTTAATATAGCGTGTTCTTTGAGTTCTATTGGAAATAGAGTTGCGATTTTGGATGCGGATGTCCATGGTCCTTCGATCCCAAAACTACTAGACATTGATTGTAAAGCAGAAATATTGGGAAAAAATAAACTTAAACCTATCGAAAAATATGGCATTAAAATTATGTCAATAGCTGCTCTAGTCGATAATAAATCTGCTATGATTTGGAGAGGACCTATGGTCCAGTCCGCTGTGATTAATATGTTAAAATATGTTACATGGGGAAATATCGATGTTATGTTAAGTAATTTTGGTATAATTAGATCATAAATACAACAGATCCTCCGGTCATTCCTGCTCCTACAGCTGATAGTAAGATTATCTCACCGCATCGAAATGATCGACGCTTATTCTCTAATGATAATGAAAGGGGGATAGTGGCTGCAGATGAATTTCCAAATTCACTTAGCGAGTTTACAACTGTGTTTTGAGATAGTCCAATTTTTTCATATGTTTTTTGAATAATTCGATTATTAGCTTGATGTGGAATAAAACGGTTAATATCTGTAGCTTTTATTTTAGCTATTTTTAATGCTTCTTGAGCTGATTTTGTCATGATTTTTACAGCACTATAAAAAATATTATTACCTTCAGTAAGATTGATAAAAAAATCATTAATATTTAAGTCTTTTTGATTAGTATATGTTCCAGATGAAGGAACCTTTATCAAATCGTATTTGCTTCCATCTGACATAAGATTTATTCCTATAACTCCTCTTTTATCTTTAGATTCTGACGGTATTAATACAATAGATCCTGCTGCATCTCCAAAAATTATAGCAGTATCTTTATCTGACATGTTAATACGTTTACTTAGAAGATTAGCTGCAATTATTAGAACTGGTTTTTTATTAGATCTTATATAATTATCTGCAAATACAAGTGCATATAGAAAACCTGAGCATGCTCCCGTAAGATCAATAGCCCCAGAATTTAAAAGTCCTAATTTGTGTGTAATTAAAGGTGATGATGGTGGCAATAAGTTATCAGGAGTTGAAGTTGCAAGCAAGGTTAAGGCAATGTCATTTTTATTAATACAAGCCTCTTTTAATGCCATTTCTCCTGCTTTTATTGCAATATCGGTTAGAGTTTCTTCTTTGGTTGCCCAATATCTAGATTTAATGCCTGTCTTTTGTTCTATTGTGCCATATTTTAGATTTAAATGTCTTTCAATTATATAATTATGAATACATTGACTAGGTGTAGAATGTCCGAATCCAATAATACGGCTATAAGTTTTCATTATTTATTTTCCAAAAAATCGGTGTATTCTTTAATTGCTTTATATATATAATCTAGATCATTTGCATTTATACAGTAAGGTGGCATCAAATATACTACATTTCCTAAAGGTCTTATAAGTATATTTCGATCTCGAAAAAAATTTTTTATTTCCAAATTTTTTTCTGCAAAATAACCATTGTTTTTGGTATTTAAATCAAATGCTACAATTGTTCCAATTTGCCTAATATTAGTAATTTTTGGATTTGATTGTAGTGAAAGCAGTTTTTCAGCATGCATTTTTTCTAAGTTGGCTATCCGTTCCATTACCGGTTCTTCCTCCCATATTTTAATATTAGCTAGTGCTGCCATGCAAGCAATGGGATTAGCAGTATACGAGCTTGAATGAAAGAAAGATTTCCTCCTATCAGAAGACACATGCGAGTTAAAAATTTCTTCAGAACAAAGTGTTACTGCTAGCGGTAATGATCCGCCTGTAATTCCTTTTGATAAGCAAAGTATATCAGGAGTAATATCTGCATGATTACAAGCAAAAGGCTTTCCTGTTCTGCCCCATCCTGTCATCACTTCGTCTATAATTAAAAATATCTTATATTTTTTTGTTATACGTATAAATTCCTTTAAGACATAAGGATTATAGATTTTCATTCCACCAGCACCTAGTATAAGCGGTTCTATTAATAAAGCCGCCACTTTTCCCGTACTACAATATTTTTCAAGACAATCGATAGATTTTTGTTCTGAATTGCAATATGGGAATGGAATTGCATTTACATTAAACAATAGAGGTTTATAAGGATCATTAAATGCTCCTCGCATACCAACTGACATTGCTCCTATTGTATCACCATGATAGCTATGTTCCATAACTATAATTTTATTGCGAGATATATTATTATTGTAAAAAAAACCTAGTGCCATTTTTATTGCTACTTCTACTGAAGTGGAGCCGCTATCAGAAAAAAATGCATATTTGAGTCCAGAAGGAGTTATATTAATAAGTGATTTTGCAAGTTGTTCTGCTGGTTCATGTGTATATTCGGCGAAAATTATCTGATCAAAATTTTCAGAAGCAGATCGTATTGCCTTCATAATTTTTGGATGACAATGTCCATGAGTAATTACCCACCAGGAAGAAATAGCGTCTATGACCTTATTATGATCTTCATCAATAAGATAAGATCCTTGTGTTTTAATGATCTTTTTAAAATAATCATAAAAAAAATGTTGTACGAAAGGATGCCATATTGGCGATTTATTTTGTAAATTGCTCATAGAACTTTTCCTGTAATAGTGATTTTGCAAAGTATTTTTGAAAATTTTGGTGAAGTATATCAGGTTCTATGGGTGTAATTTTAGGCAATCTTCCAAGATATTGAACGCGTCCAATATTGGTAATTGTTTTTTCTACTTCAGGCTGTGGATCTCCAATAAAAGCAATGCCAAGAACTTTTATATTACGGTTACGTAAGCTTTCTAAAGAAAGTAGACAATGATTTATTGTTCCAAGTGATGTGCTTGCACATAAGATAGTTGGGAAATTCCAGCGTTTGATTAGATCTATAAATAAATATTTATTTTTGATTGGGACAAGCAATCCACCAGTTCCTTCAATAATAATGTGATGATTTATGATAGGTACATTAATTTTACTAGGATTGATTTCTATCCCATCTATTGCTGCAGATAAATGAGGAGATATAGGTTTTTTTAATTTCCAAGCTTCTGGTATAATATGATGTTTTGGAAGACCTCCAATTCTTTGGACAATTTCGCTATCTGTTTCTTCATCCATTCCTGATTGAATTGGTTTCCAATAATATGCATTCAATGCGTTTGCTAGTGCTGCAGAAAAAATTGTTTTACCAATAGATGTATCTGTTCCAGTTATAACCAAACGCAATTTCATGAATTTTCTTCGGAAATAATTTGAGGAATAATGTCAAAAAGTTTTACAATTTTTAATACGTCTACATTCAGTGTAATACTAATCCTTAATCTTGATTTATTAACAGGAACAGTCGGAGGACGTACTGCTCTTATATCGAATCCTATAGATTGTAGTTTTTTAGAAATTTTTAGAGTAGATATATCATCACCTATAATTATGGGTTGTATATGGGATTTACTTGAAAAACCTAGTTTTTTATTTGCAATTTTATCTGTAGAATCAATAAGTCTTGTCAAAGATTCATTCAAAGTTTGATCTCTTTTGATAATTCTTAAAGCTTCTTGTGTAGCTATTGTTAATAAAGGTGATGGAGATGTTGTATAAATAAATGGTTTTGCATAATTAATTAGATAATCGTACATTATCTTTTTTAATCCTACTAAAGCTCCTGAGGCACCAAGAGCTTTGCTACAAGAATGCATTACTATTAAAGAATCTCTTTCTTTTATGTTATATGTAAGACCTTTACCATTTTGACCGCAAACACCAGTAGCATGAGCTTCATCTACAAACAAAAAACCATGGCAGTCACTAGCAATTTTAACAAGATCATTTAAGGGTGCTATGTCTCCATCCATTGAATAAATACTTTCTATTACAATCCATGGTAAGCCCGTTCCTCCACTTTTACGCCATTTATTAATGGCATCAGCGAAAGCATTTATATCATTATGAGCGACAGAAATTGCTTCTGCTACACCTAATTTTATCCCATCTCTAATACTTGCATGAACCAATTTATCATATACGATAAGATCTTTAGCTTGCGGTAAAGTTGAAAGAACTGCAATATTAGCAGTATATCCGCTCCCAAAATACATCATTTTTTCAAAGCCGAAAAAATCAGCTGCTTCTTCTTCTAATTCTATATGATGTTCATGATTGCCGCGTAGTAATCTTGATCCTCCTGATCCTATAGAGATATTAGAATTAAGATGAGTCGATATCTTTTCTCTTAAAATTGGAGATGATGAAAGCGCAAGATAATCATGAGAAGTAAAGTCAATTCCATTCGTACTATTTAATAATTTGCGGTAACGTCCTTTTAATTTTAATCTTTGTAATTTTTTTTCATAAAAATACATTTTTACATTTTCATGCATTTAAAGCTGGCTTTAATCCAAGACGATTAAAAAGTGAGGAATCTTTATCGTTATTAGGATTTTTAGCAGTCAACAGTTTATCTCCAATAAAAATGGAGTTTGCCCCAGAAAAAAAACAAATAGCCTGGAGTTCATCAGACATAATCAATCGTCCTGCAGCTAAACGTAACCGAGATTTGGGTACTAATATGCGAGCCAATGCGATAATTCGTATATGCTCAATTGTATCAATTTTTTTATTGTATTCTAATTTTGATCCCGGCATTGGAATTAACAAATTGATTGGGATACTTTCTGGTGGGATTGAGAGATTAGCTATTGTTATCAGCATATCAATACGATCATTAATCGTTTCTCCAAGCCCTAATATTCCTCCACAGCATACTTTTATTCCTGATTCGATCACATTATTTAATGTTTTAAGTCTGTCATTAAATGTATGAGATGTAATTACTTTACTATAAAATCTCTCAGATGTATCAATATTATGATTATAGTAATCAAGGCCTGCTTCCGATAATTCTTTAGCTTGTTCAGCAGACAACATGCCAAGCGTCATACATGTTTCTAGACCAAGTGACTTTACCCCTTGTATCATCTTAGAAATAGATTCCATGTCTCTTTTTTTAGGTTCACGCCAAGCAGCTCCCATGCAATATCGAGTAGCTCCACTTTTTTTAGCTAATTTAGCTTCTTTTAAGACTTGATCAACATCCATAAGTTTTGAAGCTTTTAATTTTGATTTGCTATGTATAGATTGATTGCAATAACCACAATCTTCTGGACATCCTCCTGTTTTAATATTTAGTAACTTACTAAGCTGAATTTGGTTAGGATCAAAGTTTTCCCTATGTATAGTATGAGCTTTGAACAATAGATCATTGAAAGGCATTTGATATATTTTAAGAGCTTCTTGATGGGTCCATTTTCTTCTAGTATTAATATATTTTTTTTCTGAAATGGATGTAGATTTTTGCATTTATTCTTCTTTTATATTTTGCGGTAAAAAACATCAGATAAAATAGATTATTATTTCATAAAACCTTATCTGTTACATATTTACTATCAATATTAAGGGACAGTGATCAACATTCAATTTACAGTTATACTTCTATTATAATATAGTATATACTGTCAATTATAAATTTATAATTGTAATGATAATGCTGGATTATATGTATACTAGAACAATTTTTATGAATATATGATGATATCATCATAAAAAATATTCTTTAATTTTGTTATAAAGTTTATTTATTTGATTTTTTGACTAAATTTATTTACAATGTAATATTGAACTAATTTACATTAAGGTTCTAAAAGTGTTCCAGAACCATTCTCTGTAAACATTTCTAAAATAATTGAATGATACTTTTTCCCGTCAAGAATTGCTATCCCTTTAGCTCCTTTTTCAATTGCTTTAATTGAAGTTTCAATTTTAGGTATCATTCCTCCAGATATAGTTCCATCTTCAATAAGATCGCGAGCTTCTTTTATCGATAGCTTTTTTATTAATTGTCCGTTTCTGTCAATAACTCCGGGAACATTTGTAAGGAATATAAGACGTGCTGCATCTAATTTTCCAGCTATAGCTCCAGCAAAAGTATCTGCATTTATATTGTAAGTAGATCCGTCTAATCCAGAAGCAATAGGTGCTATGACTGGTATAATTCTTTCCTTTGACAATAAATCAATAATAGTAGGATCTATTTTTACTATTTCCCCTACAAAACCTAGATCTACTTTTTCTATATTTTTTGATAATGAATTTATTAAATTTTTTTTATATTTATTGGCAAATACCATATTACAATCTTTACCACATAAACCAACAGCTTTAATTCCAGCTTGATTAATCAATGATACTATTTTTTTATTGATTGATCCAGCAAGAACCATTTCTACTACTTCTACTGTTTCTCGATCTGTTATTCGTAGTCCGTTTTCAAATTTGGATTCTATTCCTATTTTTTTAAGCATAGCACCTATTTGCGGTCCTCCACCATGAACAATAATAGGTATAATGTTAGATTTTATTAAGAGGGCTATATCTCTTGTAAAACTTTTGCTTAGATCAGTCCTATCCATAATATATCCGCTATATTTTATAACGACTGTTCTATTTTCATAAAATTTAATAAAAGGTAATGCTTGTCCTAAAATATTTTCTTGAGATTTGCATATATTTTCTGTCATTAATCATATCCTACTAAATAAGAAAAACATTATAGCCATGATTAGGTCTATCTCTAAATAAGATCTTTCAAATATCTATTTTTTATAGTATATAACAAAAATAATTTTGTTCACTAACAATTTATAGCTTCTAAAATGGCTTTTCGTAGTTTGTATATTCCTTCTCCGCATTTAGAAGAGGTGGCTATTATATCTGGATGTGCAGCAGGATGCGAACGCAATACATGTTTTGTTTTATCTATGACATCTTGTAGCATCTGTTTCTTGATTTTATCTATTTTTGTTAGGATAATTTGATAAGAAATGGCATCTTTATTTAATATGGAAAAAACGTCAGCATCTGTTTTTTTTATTCCATGACGACAGTCAATTAACAGATATAAACGTTTTAATGTTGAGCGTTCATGCAAATATCTTGCAACCACATTTCCCCATGCGCTAATATTTTTTTTAGGTGCTTTAGCATGACCATATCCGGGCATATCGACTAAAGCTATTGGAGGAAGATCATCTATTCTTCCGGAGTATCCATCAGGTATGAAAAAATTTATTTCTTGAGTTCTTCCAGGAGACTTAGATGTTCTCGCTAAATTTTTTCTGTTAAGTAGGTTATTTATTAGAGATGATTTTCCAACATTTGAACATCCAGAAAAAGCTACTTCAGGAGGGCCTTCTTCAGGAAATATACTTATTTCTGTAGCTCCTCGTAAAAAAATCCAAGGCGACTTTGTAAAAATGGATTGATTTAACAATAATTGTTTTCCATTTCATAATCTATGAATAATGAAATAATAATATTATTACTTTTTATATACATCATTTATAAAAATATTTTTTAAAAAATTATATAATCTATCAATGATGTCTATTTTTGCACCATACATTTTCATAATAAATGCTTGTTGTATTATGGATATAACGTTACTCCACGACCAATATATAACTAATCCTGCTGGAAAAGACGCTAGGGCGAAAACAAATATTAATGGCATCCAATTTAGGATTATCTCTTGTCCTTTATCATTAGGAGCTGGGCTCATTTTCATTTGAACAAACATTGAAAGGCTCATTATAATTGGCCATATACCTATATGCATAAATCCAGGAGTATCGAATGGCAAAATACCAAATAAATTAAAAATATTTGTTGGGTCAGGCGCCGCTAGATCTTTAATCCACCCAAAGAAAGGAGCATGTCTCATTTCTAAAGAAATAGATATCACCTTATAAATTGCGAAGAACACTGGTATCTGCAATAATATAGGCCAACATCCTGCTAGTGGATTAATCTTATGTGTTTTATACAGTTGCAACATTGCTTTTTGCAATTCTTGAGGCGGTGATTGCTTAAACTTTTCCTTCAATTCTTCTACTTTTGGCTGTATTTTTTTCATGTTAGCTGTAGAAGCGTATTGTTTATTTGCTAACGGGAAAAATATAATTTTAACGAAAACTGTTGTCAGCATAATTGCGATTCCAAAATTGCCTACAAGTTTATTGAAATAACTCATCAGGGCAAACATTGGTTTCGCTATAAAATAAAACCACCCCCAATCAATAAGCATTTCAAAACGCGGAATATCAAACTGTTTTTCATAATAATTAATAGTGGGTACTTCCTTAGCGCCTACAAACAATAAGTATCTTGTTTCACTTGAATTTCCTGGCATCAAAATTTTTTCGTTTGTTTTGAATTCGGCTTGATAGCGTGGATGTAAGTCAGAAATATATTCAAAGTTGCTTTGAAATGATTGATTCTTAGGTGGGACGAAGGCGGATGCCCAATATTTGTCTGCAATCCCCAGCCAACTATCTGACTTATGGTAATTAGAAACAGTAGATTTTTCAACATCAGAATATTTTTTCTCTATTAGAGATTTATCGTCTAAAACAGCTATAAAGCCTTCTTGCAATCCAAAAGAGCTCGTTTCTGTTTGCGTTTTGAAGCGAGTAATTTTCCCGCGAGAAGAAAAACTAATAGGAGTTTTGCCATTATTTACAATCTTATCACTTATTGTAAAAAGGTAGTGTTCATCGAGAGATATAAGCCTTTCAAATAAGAGATTATTATTATTTGTAAAAGTCAATTTTATTGGGGTAGATGGTGTAAGTACCTTACCAGAAGCAAGTTTCCATACTGTATCTGCTTTTGGAAAATCGATATTAGAATTATTGTCAGATATATAATCTAATTCGGCAAAATACGCATTTTTTGAATTAGAAGGGCTTAAAAGGGTTACGATATTACTATTCTGAGAAACATCAACATGATATCTTTTAAGGCTAACATCATCTAACTGTGCCCCTTTTAAGTTAATTGATCCCTCGATAAACTGGCTGTTAATGTTAACCCTTGGAGATATTGATAGAGCCTTCTTTCGATCTTCAATCAATACACTAGGAATAACAGAAAAAGAGGAGTTAATTCTTTTATTTTGTGATGCATCCTTAATTTGACGCATCTCCTCAATACGGGGGTTAACGTATAGAAATTGCCAAATTAACACAATTCCTGCTGACAATGCGATAGCCGCAAGATAATTCCAGTTTCGTTCCATCATGATTTCCTAGTAGAAATGGCTTTGCCCTCTGAATAATATGCTCTCTTCTTGCAATTAATCAGCTTAATGAAATTAACACAAAGGTCTTCAAAAGTTGCAAAAAGTGTATCTCTTCTAGCAATAATAACATAGTCATGCCCAGGCTCCAAAACTTCTCTTGCTCGAAGCCTAACAACTTCTTTAAGCCTTCGGCGCATTCGATTACGCTCAACTGCGCCACCTTGTTTTTTAGTTACTGTAAAACCCACTCTTGATGATAATTTGTAGTCTTTTCTATTAAAAACTTCAACAGAGAAAAAAGGACCTCTTAACAATATCCCATTTTTTGCCATGGAAAATTGTCTTCTATTCTTAAGTCGATCTATATCTATTTCGGACATGAAATCCTTACACTACAATGTATTAGATTGCACAATTAAAGCTTGAAAAACGAATTTTAAGATTGATCGCTGAACTATGAAAACCATATTAAGCAGATAATCGCTTGCGACCTTTTGATCTTCTATTAGCTATAACTTTTCGTCCTCCACGCGTAGCCATTCTACTAAGAAAGCCAAAACGTCTTTTACGGACAATATTAGATGGATTATATGTGCGCTTCATTAATTATCTTCATACCGCAAGCGGCCCTCTTAAATTTCTCACCATGAGATGGACATCTTAGGTAAGAACTTATCTTAAGTCAACTGTTTGCTTTGCTCGCTTTATTTAGGAAATTATTAATCATATAATTATATACAAAGTTAGACTTATGCATGGAGATTTTAGATTAATAGGATTTCATTCCCGAGCTTAGAATATTTTTTTGCTTACTTTTTAAATTTGGCTTTCTTGTGAGAGTTATCTTACGAGATGTCATATTTATATACAAATTTATATACAAAGGTTTAAATATAGATGATTAAAGTAATTTTGCCAGACAAGTCCATAGTCAAATTATTTGACACAGGAGAAATTATTTCTGAATTGGCATTAGATTTTGATCAGATTCAGCCGGCTAGCCTTGATTTGCGCCTTTCTTCCAAGGGTTATCAGGTTCGTGCTGCTTTCCTTCCAAATGATGGATATAATGTATTGGATAAGATAGAGATGTTTGGATTAAATGAGTTCGATCTTTCTGATGGTGTTACATTAAATACAAATTGCATATATATTATCCCATTAATGGAATCTCTGTGTCTCAGAGACGATATTTCAGCTTATGTAAATCCTAAGAGCTCTACTGGAAGAATAGATGTATTTGTCCGCGTTATAGCTGATAAATCTCGGGAATTTGATAGAATACCTGCTGGCTACAAAGGCAATCTTTATTTAGAAGTTTCACCAAGGACTTTCCCTATTATAGTGCGTTCTGGATCCAGATTATCGCAGATTAGGTTTAGACAGGAATGCAATTCTTCTTCCGAAATAGATTTAAAATCATATCATGATCAAGATCCTCTTATTGTAGGTGGTGATTTTAATTTTTCGGATGAGGGAGTATCCTTGTCTCTTGATCTCAGTGATAATACAGGGGATGGCATTATAGGGTACAAAGCTAAACGCCATACTGCCTCTATAGATATAGATGCTAAAGGAAAGTATGATATTGCCGATTTTTGGGAAGTTATTCATTATCATGGTCTTGAGAAAATCCTTATTGACCCAAATGAATTTTATATATTGTCTTCACGAGAGACGGTTCGAATTCCGCCTTCATTTGCAGCTGAGATGATACCATACGATCCGCGAATAGGAGAGTTTAGGTCTCATTATGCTGGTTTTTTTGATTCTGGTTTTGGACATTCTCCCGAATGCTTTGTTACAAAGGCTGTTTTAGAAGTTAGATCTCTTCTATTGCCGTTTATTCTTGAAGATGGGCAGGTTATTGCTCGTCTTAAATATGAATCTATGATGGAAAAACCAGATAGATTATATGGAGATAATTTGGGATCGAATTATCAATATCAAAGGTTAAAATTATCAAAGCATTTTCGTGATAATATTTGATAATTTTTTGATTTTTTATAAATTATAAAATAATTGTAGCTAATAATATTTGTTCATCTTTTTAATATTTCTTATAACTATGTATAGTCATATTTGTCTTGGCATTTTTGTTGTGTTTAAAATAATTTCTTTTTAAGAATATACAAGAATATAGATGGCATCTATATGATTTTATTATCACTATTGCTAATTATTACTAATTATTAGTAGAAATAAAAAAATATGAAATTAAAATTTTTATAATGAGATCAGTTTTGTTAGATGCAATAATTATCTTCAGTTTTATCGGTTTTATTTTCCCATATTTCTTCTTGATAGGTCTAGTTATTTTACAGTTGTGCAGTGAATATATCAAATATTATTGCAATTATGAGCAGATATATCTTTGTTTTTGCCAGAAAATATTTTTAATTGTTTAGTTTTTATGTTACGGAGGTGATATGATAATGATTACGTCCGTTAAGTTATATGCAAGATGGTGTATCTTTGGTTGTTTATGCGATAAATATCGATGTTAAGATAGTTTATTGAATTTTTTATTTTAATTGTTATAATATCACCAAATTATTAGTATTACCTTAGGTATAAGGTTAGTGTATTTATTTTATTTTGGTAATTGTTAACTATTTTCGTATATATTAATTAACTGTTTTGATTGGTAATAAATAATCCTATTAAATGACTCTATTAACATAATTATATGACGCAATATGTTTTCATGATAATTTGAAAAAAGCACTTTATTAAGGCAAGATTGTTCTAGATTACGTAGTTGTAATATATCTAAATACTACGTTCATAGTTTTTATAATTGATTTTGTCCTTTGATTTTAAATGATTGTTTTTCGCTGTTGTGAAAAGGGATATAAAAATGATTCATTTTGCTGATATTGTTCGTGATATAATTCATCCTTTTATACATCGTAGAGCTGGAATTGATATCTCTCTTATTAGCTCATGGAGTGAAATTGTAGGTGAGGATCTTGCTAATAGTTGTAGTCCTGATAAAATAATGTGGCCTAGTGGTAGATGTGCATTATCAAAAGATAGAATTTCTGAAGATATAGGTGGGACATTGGTTGTTGTTTGCAAGGGGGCGCATGCTATTTTTTTAATGCATGATCGATCACAATTGATTAAAAGAGTGAATGATTTCTTTGGTTTTAATGCTATTAACAAAGTAAAAATTATTCAGGGGAATGTGTGCGTTGTAGATAGTAAAAAGAATTCAGATAGTGCTATTCTTGATTTAAAGGAAGATGATAGTAGAACAATTTATAAAATAACTGAAGGCATTGAGAACAGGCCTTTGAAAAATGCTTTGATTAGGTTTGGATTTGCTGTTTTTAGATCTTCATCTCTTTAATTCAGGCATATATTGTTTATTTTCGAGGAGTGAAAATTATTAAAAAATACTTACGTTATATAGGTATATTTTTAAAATGGTAGGAGATGTATATGAGATTCGTCAAAATTAGATACTTTTTAATTGCATCAGTTATACTGTCTTCTTTTTATGGCTATATTCGATCAAAAAAAGACACCTCTGTCTCTTACAATATACCTAATCCTATTAGAGTAGTGAAAGAGGATATATTGTTATCTTCTCTTGGCAAAATGAGTGAAATATCGATAGGCTCAAAAGATGCTCCGGTTACGATAGTTGAATATACATCTATGACATGTTTTCATTGTGCAGATTTTCATAACGGTGTATTTAATAAAATTGAGGAAAAATACATAAAAACTGGCAAAGTTCGTTATATTTTTCGTAGTTTTCCTATTGATAATATTTCTATTGTTGCAACTATATTAGCAAGGTGTGCGGAAATACGTTCTAAAGGTGGCTATGTTGGTTTATTGTCTCTTATGTTTAAAAATCATGAAGATTTTCTAAAATCAAAAAACCTTAATGAAACTTTGTTTCATATCTCTAAATTAGCGGGATTTTCTAAAAATGAATTTGATGCGTGTAAGAAGAACCAAGAGATATTAAATGATGTTATAAAGGTAAAAAAGATAGCTACTGATAAGTTTTTGGTTGACTCTACGCCATCTTTTTTCATTGGTGGTAAACTTTATGTTGGCTCTATGTCAGAAAGTGTATTTTTTAAAATTATTGATAGCATGCTTTAAAATAAATATTAATTACGAAAAGATCTGTGATAGTTCGATATTTAGTGTGTGGTTATTATTTTGTGATAGGTGTGATAGGAACGAAATTATTGGTTTTGTTGTCTCATCTTAAGATGATTGTATTTGTTGGCTAGTTTTGATGTTATTCTTATATCATATCAAATCTTAGTTTGTTTTTGATTGAGCTTCACTATTTTCATCATTTCGATTGTTGGCAACAGTATAGTAAATATTATAAATGCAGATTTTTCTTTTGTTGCGTTTTTTTATATTATCCGCAATTTGAGAGGATTGTGATCAGGAATGTTTAAATGGCTAAAAAAGTGATGATTATAGAGGATAATGAGCTTAATATGAAGCTATTTAGGGATTTGATCGAAGCCTCTGGATACATAGCTATTCAAACTAGGAGTGGGGTAGAGGCTTTGGAAATTATCTCAAAATGCAAGCCAGACCTTATAATAATGGATATACAGTTGCCAGAAATTTCTGGATTAGAGATTACAAAGCAGATTAAATCAGATAAAGATCTTCAAAACATTCCTGTTATAGCAGTTACTGCCTTCGCTATGAAAGGCGATGAGGAGAGAATTCGTAATGTAGGATGTGAGGCGTATATTTCTAAGCCTATTTCTCTTGTCAAATTTATCGAAACTATCAAAACTTATATAGGTGATGCTTAATAGTAATGTTGTATAAATCGCCCCGCTTTTTATCCCATAGTAATCAAAATATATAATTTCCATATCAGTTCTTATTATCCGTTATATGGATATAATTTTTAATGATAAATTATCACATTTCGTTTGTTATTCTTAGTAATAAAACTATAAAATATTTATTTGTTATTCCTTATTGTGTAAGATAATTATCTTATTAAAAAAGTTTTTAATCCAGTAAACTGTATATTAACATTCTTAATAGCCGTTTATTCTCTTTTAAAATTATTATATTATGTTAAATATTTAAGTATAACACTATAAATAAGGTACTAAATTGATATTGGCTGATAAATAATAATTACCTAAAATATAAATTTCTTCATTTTTTGTGATTATATCATTTTAGGATGCTACCACTAGCTTATATATATGGTTTCCAAACATTTATTAAATTTATGAATTAAAAATTACGCATTTTTAAAGATAGCTGTTTTCCTCGCAAACAAGTTTACGACACAGTATAAAAGATACAAACTTAATCTCGCTCTTATTTCTATCTAATCTTGCCTTCTTTAAATTCCACATGTTTTCTTATTGCTGGATCATATTTTTTTTTAATCATCTTGCCTGACATGGTTCGAGAATTCTTTTTCGTTACGTAGAAAGTGCCTGTCCCAGCAGATGAATTAAGTCTAATTTTTATGGTTGCAGCTTTTGCCATTTCTTCATTCCATATTTTGTCTACTCTAGATACAACGATAACCTTATGCCTAAATGACAAGAAGAAATCTGCTATATGACCGATATTTAGTACGTATTGTTTATCATAAAGTCAAGCATAATTCTTATTTCTTTTTTTTGTTACATATAAAATAGGTTTTATCCTTTGAAAATATTATGTATTAAGTATTGATAAGTAGTATAATTTTTATTATTTACCTGATATTATATGAGAGTGAATGTTTGATTTTTTTTTATTGATTTAATGGGAGATGGTTTTAATTCAATATTTTTTAAAATTATGTGATAGCTATACTTTAATAGACTGATGATAATAGACTGATGATTTATTGATGCGCTGATAAAAAGGAAATTATATGGGTAAATATCTGAAAAATGTTATTGCTTTATTCCCGACGCTAATTATTAGCAGTTGTGACTTTATCGTCATGAACCCTCAGGGTTATGTTGCAGTTCAACAAGCAGATCTTATCCGAGTATCTGTTTTTTTGATGTTATTAATTGTCATACCAGTTTTTGTTGCTATACTGTTTTATGCTAGGAAGTATCGGGTAAGCAATAAGAAAGCAATTTATGATTCGGAATGGTGTCATTCAACTAAACTAGAAATAGTCATTTGGGGTTTTCCGCTTTTGATTGTGATTTGCTTGGCGATTATTGCTTGGGATTCTACACATCGTCTCGATCCATACGTTCCATTAAAAAAAATTAGCGAAACACAAGCAGTACCAGAAGGCATAAAACCGCTAGTTATAGAAGTTGTCGCGCTTGATTGGAAGTGGCTTTTTTTATTCCCAGAACAAAAAATTGCAGTTGTTAACGAATTAGTTGTTCCAGTGAATCGTCCTTTGCAGTTTAAAATAACTTCAACTTCTGTTATGAATTCATTTTATATTCCTTGTTTGGCTGGGCAAATTTATTCTATGGCAGGGATGGAAACTAAATTGCACGCTGTTATTAACCAGGAAGCGTCATGTAGTGGATTTTCGGCTAATTATTCGGGAAGAGGTTTTTCTCATATGCGCTTTAAATTTTATGGGAAATCACAAAGTGGATTTGATGATTGGATCACGATGATTCGTAGTCAAGGAGATAATCTTGATTATAAAAGGTATCTTTTATTAGAGAAGCCGTCGGAAAACGATCCTGTTATATATTTTTCATCTGTAAAATCTGGTTTATATAAATCTGTTCTTAATCTTTGTTTCCGTCATGATAAAATATGCATGGATCAGATTATGAAAATTGATGCTTTAGGGGGAGGCGGCATTAATGGAGTTTCTCGTTATAGTATTGATTACTATCGTCATTAGATTATTTGTTATGAATATTAATTTTAATGAAGAGTTAATTAACAAAAAATAGTTGCAGTATTGAAATTAGTCTTTGTGTTTCGATAAGCGATTTTTTGCTGTCTTAGGAGTGATAATTAATGCCGCAAGATATTGATTTCCAGAAAATTTTGTTTGGTCGTTTGACGATTGATTCATTCCCATATAATGAGCCTATAGTGTTAGGGACGTTTTGCGTGGTTTCGTTAATAGGAATGCTAACGCTTTATTTGATTACGCGTTATAAGCTTTGGAGTTATTTATGGAAAGAGTGGTTTACTAGCGTTGATCACAAGAAAATAGGGATTATGTATATAATCCTTTCTTTGATAATGCTTGTACGTGGTTTTTCAGATGCTCTTATGATGCGTCTTCAACAGTTAATGGCATCAGGAGGTGGGCCAGGATATCTTAATTCCCATCACTATGATCAAGTGTTTACAGCTCATGGTGTGATAATGATATTTTTTGTTGCTATGCCTATGATCACTGGTATTATGAATTTTATAGTTCCTTTGCAGATAGGGGCTCGTGATGTTTCTTTCCCTTTTTTAAATAATTTTTCATTTTGGATGACTGTTGCAGGCGCAGTTATAATGATGCTTTCCTTGTTTATAGGCGAATTTGCCGCTACAGGATGGGAAGCTCTTCCTCCATTATCTGGTATACATTATTCTCCCGGAGTAGGAGTTGATTATTATATTTGGGGATTACAGGTTGCAGGTATTGGTACTACTTTATCTGGCATAAATTTATTTGTTACTATTATAAAGATGCGTTGTCCAGGTATGACTATGATGAAAATGCCGATATTTGTATGGACGGCTCTTTGTACTAACACAATGATTATAGCTGCTTTCCCTATTTTAACTGCTACGCTTTTTTTGCTTACTCTCGATCGTTATATAGGATCGCATTTTTTTACTAATGATTTTGGCGGCAATCAGATGATGTACGCTAATTTATTTTGGATTTGGGGGCATCCAGAAGTATACATACTTGTGTTGCCGGCTTTTGGGATTTTTTCTGAAGTTGTAGCAACATTTTCAAGTAAGCGTCTCTTTGGTTATAAGTCTATGGTTTATGCTACTATAGTTATAACTGTTTTATCATATACTGTTTGGCTACATCATTTTTTTACTATGGGATCGGGTGCCAATGTAAATGCTTTTTTTGGCATTATGACGATGATTATTGCGATTCCTACTGGTGCAAAAATGTTTAATTGGTTGTTCACGATGCGTCTTGGTCGTATTCGTTTTGAGGTGCCTATGATTTGGACTTTGGGTTTTATGGTTACTTTTTTAATAGGCGGTATGACAGGAGTATTGCTTTCTATTCCTTCTGTAAATTTTGTATTACATAATTCATTGTTCGTAATTGCTCATTTCCATAACACCATAATTGGTGGTGTTGTCTTTGGTTTGTTTGCAGGCATAGTTTACTGGTTCCCTAAAGCTTTTGGATATATGATGGATCGTTTTTGGGGGAAGGTTTCTTTCTGGAGCTGGTTTATCGGTTTTTATTTGGCATTTATGCCACTTTATCTATTAGGGTTCAAAGCAGTTCCTCGTCGCATTAGTCAGTATGAGGATACTTCTTTGCATGCCTATTATATTGTAGCATTTGCTGGATCTATTCTTATAGCTATCGGTATAGCTTCTTTTGTATGGTCATTTATCGTTGCTTTTTTAAATAGAGATAATCTGAAAAATAATGATGGTGATCCTTGGCATGGCCGTACCTTGGAGTGGTCTATACCTTCTCCTCCTCCAGAATATAATTTTGCTTTCACGCCTATGGTGCATGAAATAGATGCTTGGAATGATATGAAAGAACGAGGATATATACCTCCCAATAAAGGCTTTTTGCCGATTCATATGCCAGATAATACTTCTACAGGTATAATTTTATCAGGCATAAGTGTTGTATTTGCATTTTCTATGATATGGTATATTTGGTGGTTAGCGATTACTTCTTTTGTATCAATTGTATCATATGTGATTTTTCATACTTTTAATTATAGTAATGGGCATGAAATTTCTGCAGAAAGCATAGCTTCTTCTGAAGAGTTATGTAGACAGTCTCGAATTTTATCAATGCGAGGGAAATTGTTAAAATGAGCACTCAAGATGTTTTAAAAAATAAAGAGTTACCTGTTTTTTATGTAAAAGATGAAAAATCTGCATATTCTGATCATCAAGATGGAACTTTGCTTGGTTTTTGGATATATCTGATGAGTGACTGTCTGATATTTGCGGTTTTTTTCGTTACTTATGCCGTTCTCGGTAATAGTTATGCTGCGGGTATAGCTCCAATTGATGTTTTCGATATTGGAAGCATATTGATTTCTACTTTTGTTTTATTGTTTTCATCTCTTACGTATAGTTTTGCAATGTTATCTTCCAAAAAACTTTGGAAGAATATAACAATCATGTGGCTTCTTACTACTTCATTTTTAGGCATTATTTTTGTTTTAATGGAGTTTCGTGAGTTTTCGCACTTGTTTCATATAGGGGCTAATCCACAACATTCTGCTTTTTTGTCTTCTTTTTTTGCATTGGTTGGTCTACATGGTATTCACGTATTATTCGGAATTTTGTGGATTTTTGTTTTAGTTGTGCAGATTTTAAAGTATGGATTAATATCTGATAATAATCGCCGTTTGATCTGCTTATCAATGTTTTGGCATTTTTTAGATTTAATCTGGATATGTGTTTTTTCTTTTGTATATCTTTTTGGAGTTGTTTGATATTATCTCTGTATATTGATAGGTAAGGATAGATAAGGTGAATAATAATCATAATACAAAAATATATTATCATGGTTCATTGAGAGATGGTGTGATTGGATTTATATTTTCTGCGTTTTTGACTGTGATTCCTTTTTATTTAGTAATATTAGATTTTTTGCAAAATCAGCAGATAAAGATTTTTATAATCGTTTTATGTGCACTTGCTCAAATATTTGTTCATTTAGTATATTTTTTACACATCAATCTGAAAAGTGAAGATGGGTGGAATTTTATTGCAATGATTTTTACATTTATTATAGTTTGCATCTGTTTTTTTGGTTCGCTTTGGATTATGTATCACCTTAATAATAATATGATGCCGATGGATCCTATGAATATCGTTCATTAATCAATTATAAGATATAATTTTATTTATTGGTACCAATCACTTTATAATTTAAAAGTGATTTTGTATTACATAGATCGAAAAGTGTATGTATTTAGTTGTTAAGTACAAATATTATTCATAATATTTGTACTTATCGTCTTGTGTTTTTAAAATATAGTGCTTGTATCATATGTTATAATTATATTTGGAGTATGTAATTTTTATAATGTAATTTATATTAATTAATATTATCTCTTTTATTAAATGATATTAAAGTGTTTGTTTTTATAGATATAAAGTATATGCTGAATATTGAGCTAGTTTGGAAAAATATTTTAATTATTGCATAGAGTTTTATTTTGGCAATAGTTTGTGTACAGTTTGAAGTGCTGTAGGGTTTTTTGATCGTTTTTATATAGGATAGTTGTCTAATATGCCTAAAGAACAGGTTTTTAAGTTTATTGGTATTGTTTCTGCATTATTGCCCGATGCCCGTTTTCGTGTAAGGTTAATTGAGGTTGCAGATGATGATGAAGGTCGTTATGATGCTAAAGATCTCCTTCCTTTCATTGATTCTGTAGTTATTGCATATGCTGCTGGTCGCGTGAGGAAAAACAGAATTCATATATTAAGCGGGGATAAAGTAAAAGTGGAGATGAATGGATATGATATGAAAAGAGCTCGTCTCACTTATAGGTTTAGACAGGTATCAAATAGCGATGTATAGCATTTATTATTATGCGTTTATATTTCCATTTTAATTTTTTTGGTTAAACCTTTTTAAGCGCATTTATTGATATGTGTTTTTGCTGTTTCTCAAATGTAATTTTAATAATATATCCGTGTTTCTAAATAAAGATTGAGGATTAGTTTATTGAATAATATTTGTCCTGAATGTGGGAGCAGTTCTGCTGTTGATTTTTACCCATTTTGCTCTTTACGATGTCGTTCAATTGACCTTTCTAGATGGCTTTCTGATGAATACAAGATAGCTGGTGAAGTGATTGATTCTGCTGATGAGGATATTTGTGAAGATAGTTGAAAAGTTTAGTTAATTGATTATTATGTTCTAAAATTATTTTTATCTTGGCATGATATGTATTTTATTGATAGAAATGAAAAACATATTATGTTAGATGTATTCTTCATGAATTTGCTTTGTATGCCCAGATAGCTCAGTTGGTAGAGCAACGGACTGAAAATCCGTGTGTCGCTGGTTCGATTCCTGCTCTGGGCACCATTAAAATTATAACTCATTGATTTTATTGTGTTTTTGATAAGTTTAGTGGCGCTTTTAAAAGGCAAGACTAGATCATCCCACAATTTATTTTAGTGTTAAATATATATTTTATTGATCTCTTCTTTATTGATTTATATGGAATATGACATTGCTTTGTATTTAGCAGCTTGTTATTGCAAGAGACTACTTATTTCTTAGTTATAGAATGTTATAAAGAAGTTTAATTATATGATAGATGGAATGCTCATTTGTCTATGATAATGTCATATTATTTATGTTTTTAAAATTATCTGTTTTTATTATCTATATATAGTGGTGGGTATCTGTTGTTAACTGTTGTTTATAAGATATTATGCGTTGTATATTTCCAATAAAGGCAATGTAAATTATCGAAGATTTATAGGCTAATATATAGTTAATAAAGTTAGGGATAGTATTAGTATATAATATCTGAAATTGTTTATTTCTAATCTTGATACTAATTATCTTTAATTTATGTGAGATATTATATGTTTTTCAAGCAATATTTTAGGAATTTATTTTGAAAAAGCATGTCACAATTTTAGCACTATTATTCCTTTGGATGACATCTCCATCTTTTGCTATTGAACCTATTAATCTTTCCTCCAGTGATAATGTATTGGATTTAACTCATGCAACGGATGTTTACTCTAATCGAGGAGAAGATTTCCAAGTATATACAGCAGCTGATATAGATGGAATTATTCGTCGTATTGAAGTGCGCTCATCTAGCATTGATCACAGAGGTGATTGGGCTGTGTTTGCATTGGCTAATACGTCTGATATTCAGCTTGAGCGTTTGATTGTTGTTCCGCATTATCGTCTTGTTGGATCAAATTTTTTTTGGCCTGATCTTGGATCTAAGCGTATTATTTCTGTTACTCCGTCAGAAGGATTTTCGTTAGATCGTTTGCCAAGCCCTGATTCTGATATATTTCGTATCACTATTAACCCAGGTGCTATAGTAACTTTTGTTATGGAATTAACTGTTCCAAATTTACTTCAGATATATCTTTGGGAGCCAAATTTTTACAAAGATACCGTCAATTCTTTTACTCTATACCATGGAATTGTACTAGGTATATCTGGGCTATTAGCTATTTTTTTAACTGTTATTTTTATGGTTAATGGAAGCTCTATGTTGATTGCTTCTGCCGCACTATCATGGATAGTTTTCGGATATATTTGCATTGACTTTGGATTTATTTCTAAGTTTATGGATATTTCTCCAGGAGATTTGCCAATTTGGAGAGCTTGTGCTGAAGTTTCTTTATCTTCTTCATTGATCGTTTTTCTATTTATGTACATTGATCTGAATAGTTGGCCTATTAATTTAAGATATATGAGGTTTGGTTTTATAATATGGCTTGTAATGTTATTTTTTATATCTTTTTATAATCCATCAATAGCTTCTGGTATTGCTCGTCTTTCATTTTGTGGAATATTTCTTCTTTTTTATCTTGGAAATAATATATACGGTCGTGTAATCACATTGATTCCAACTTGTCTATTTATCCTTATATGGTCTATCGGGGCGTGGATGGCTATAACTAGTCGGCTAGATAACGATATTATACAGCCAGCGCTAAGTGGTGGTTTAGTAGTAATCGTTCTTTTGATAGGCTTAATGATGACACAGCATGTTATGTCTGGGAGTATACTTGCCCAAGGATCTTCTTCAGATATGGTAAGCCAATCTTTATCGGTTTTGGATCCGAGAGATTTTTTATGGAGCTGGGATGCGATCCTAGATAGAGTAACAACCACACCAGATATTTCCGCAATATTTGGCTTTTCTCCTGGTTCAATGCAGGGTTCTATTCATAATTGGCTTACTTATGTTTATCCAGATGATCAAGATGGTTTTAGAGCTATATTTGATAGTTTTTTATCATGTAAGCGTGGCAAGTTGAAACATGAATTTAGAATTCGTGCAAATGATAGGCTGCTTCGATGGATAGTTATTAAAGTTTTACCTGTTTTAAACGCAAATGGAGAAATTTTACGTTGTGTTGGAGTTGCTAGTGATATCACCGAAGAAAAGAATTCAATAGAACGTTTGTTATGTGATTCTTTCAAAGATAATTTAACAGGCCTGCCTAATAGGCAGTCTTTTATTGATCGTCTCACTACAATCCTTAGTTTATCATTATATGATGATAACTTGTGTCCTAATATAATAGTTATAGATATTGATAAGTATCAGCATATCATTAATACATTTGGTATTGCGATTGGTGATAATATTATAGTTGCTTTAACTAGGCGAATTCGCATGTTATTGCAACCACAAGATACATTAGCTCGTCTTTCTGTTAATCGTTTTGGTATCATTCTTACATCTGAAAAGAATGTTAAAAAGATATCTGAATTTACGTCTACTATTAATAAATCTATAGAGGCTCCTATTCATTTATTCAATCGTGAGTTAATTATAAATGCATCTATCGGTCTTACTATATATAAAGATCCTCAATTAACTGCTACTGAAATGTTAAAAGGTGCTGAGATAGCGATGTCACGTGCTAAGCTTGCAGGGGGCAATCGTATAGAAATATTTAGATCATCTTTTGGATTGATTGATAAAAATAAGTCGCAAATAAAAGAGGCTTTATGCCATGCAATAGATAATTCTTCATTATGTATTGCTTATCAGCCTATAATTAGATTAGCAGATTCTAAAATTATTGGGTTTGAGGCTATTACGATATTAAATCAGTCTAATTTTCGCAATATTTCATATTCGGAATTAGTATCAATTGCCGAAGAATCAGATATGATAAATCAGTTAAATTTATCTATATTGGAGAGTATTTCTATAGATGTTATTAATTGGCGCGATAATATGAGAGTGATACCTTTTTTTATATCTATTAATATTTCCAGTGAATATCTTCTTAACAGTGAACTATGCGCAGATATACAGGCATTCATTTCCAAGACTATTTGTTCTCCTAATATCCTAAGATTAGAATTTTCTGAATCAATTTTAATGAATAATCCTGAAAAGATCATGCTATTATTTGGAAGGTTACAAAAAATAGGGGTGGGTTTAACTATTAATAATTTTGGAACAAAATTACCATTGTTATCATATCTTAATCAAATACCATTTGATTTTCTGAAGATAAACGGATCTATAGTAACTGGTTCTACAGAAAAACGTATTTCTATTTTGCGATCGATTATATCAATAGCAAGAAAATTAGGAGTAAATATAATTGCAAAAGATTTTTGCAATGAAATAGATAAACGGGAACTTTCAAAAATAGGATGTAATTATGCTCAGAACTATAATTACGGTTCTCCTATGTCTTCAAATGCTGTATTAAAGTTATTCAAAGAGATTAATAATCGTTAAAAATTAATTATCTATATAATCAGTATTTTTCATTTATTAGCTATATTTTATTAGGTGCTTTGATTTAGATGATTGTTTAAATTAATATAGTAAACTTTATTATTTTAATCCGTATTTTTATCAAAAGGTTCAACGCCTTGTATATCGTTGTCACAATTTAGTTTTATTTGTTCTATTCTATTTTCTGCTGAGGATAGTAAGGTGTCACAGTGCTGTTTTAAAGCTGCTCCACGTTCATAGATTGAAATAGAATCTTCTAGTGTTACATCTCCACGTTCAAGTATGGTGACGATGCCTTCAAGCTCAGATACAGCTTTTTCAAAAGATAAGTTGGAAATATCTTCTTTTCTAATTTGATCTTTCATTATTACTTTTCCATGTATTTTATTCTTAATAGTACTTTATTTATATATATAAAAACATTTTTTTTATTTCTTGTCAGTAAATACTGCTAATTAAGGATTATGATCATAAAGAAATATATTATTACAATAATTAAAAGGCATTAGTGAAATGTTTTGGTAATCTCCAAGGAATTATTGCTATTAGATCGTATCTATACGAAAATTTATTGCTATTTATTTGTTTTGCTATCCAGTTTTTGCTAGCGTTCTTAATGCGTTTTTGACTTTTATCTGAGACAGAAACAATTGCTTCTTCGACAGTCTTTCTTGCTTTTACCTCAACAAAAATAACGATATTCATGCGCATAGCTATGATATCAATCTCTCCAAAATGATTGCGATGGCGTAATGCCATAATTTTCCATCCTTTTATTATCAAGTAAATAGCGGAACAAATTTCGGCAAAAAACCCGTATCTTAATGCTCTTCGACGCTTATTTATCATTTTATGTCCTTTTTCTAGAATGATATAATATAATAAATTGATTTTTTATAAAAATATATTGTTTAGATTGTTTTTTATATAGATATTTTATAGGAAAAACATATAGTAATTATTTTATAAGCAAATAATCATGCATTATATAGGAGGTTCTAAATCATCTAAGACAGGTTATTTCACGATAAAATATTTAATATATTTATTATATAAAATATTATTTATGAGAAAGATTTCCTTTTGATTCTATATATTTTGCCAAATATAGTAAAATTAAGGATCTTTTTTGGTTGGCAATAATGTTATGATGAAACTTCAATATAATCTAAGTAATTGTTATTAATTAACATATTATTTTTAAAAGATGTATTTTATTCTAATACAATTAGATATAATGAATTAAATTTTATAAAGCATACGTAAAATCTATGTTATGCTATTTAAATATTTTTATATACGTCATATATATTTTACCATAAATATAATTGTACTATTATCTATGAAATTAGTTCTTTGCGCACCAAAGATCGCAATACATCAATTGAATATAATTTACCATATTTTTCAAAATGCCAAAAATTCCATCCATTGCAAGTTTCTGAACCGCTTATTTTAGCACCAATACGGTGAATTGATCCTGATGTTCCCTTATATGATAAAGTTCCATCAACTTGTACAATGGCAGTTACACTTCTTTTATTGTCAGTTAGCGCTTGTCCAGGTTTTATTAATTCTCTCTCTACGAGAATATTAAAAGCAACACGAGGTTCTGATTTTTTGCTTTGCATAATAGTTAATTCAACATTTTCTAAGGGTTTTACAGATGCAATACGCTTGGTTGCAATGTCAATGTAATCTTGTGAAATTTCTATGCCTATAAAGTGCCTACCGAGTTTTTTTGCAACTGCTCCAGTTGTTCCCGATCCAAAAAATGGATCCAATATTAAATCTCCAGGCTTTGTAGAGGAGGTAATAATTCGTGATAATAGAGCTTCTGGTTTTTGAGTGCTATGTAACTTATGGCCATCTTTATTGCGCAAACGCTCTGATCCAGAGCATATAGGAAATGTCCAGTCAGATCGCATTTGAACATCTTCATTCGCTGCCTTTAATGAATCATAATTAAAAGTATATCCCTTGGATTTAGGTGATGGAGATGCCCAGATTAAGGTTTCGTGGGCATTTTGGAATCGGCGTCCTCTAAAATTTGGCATTGGGTTTGATTTATGCCATATCACATCATTTAGTATCCAAAAATTTAGATTTTGTAACATTGTTCCGATACGATAAATATTATGATAAGATCCTATTACCCATAATGTTCCATTAGGTTTTAGTACGCGACGACAAGCCAATAGCCAAGAACGTGTAAAAGAATCATAAGCTTCAAATGAAGGGAATTTATCCCAATGATCATTTACGGCTTTTACCACAGAATTATCAGGTCGATGCAATTTTCCACTTAGCTGAAGATTATAAGGGGGATCTGCGAATATTATATCTACGGATTTTTCAGGCAATTTTTCTAGAGTTAATATGCTATTTCCTTTAATTATTTGATCTTTCCATAAAGATATAGAATCATCATTTTCATTAACAATAGAACAGCTGTTTTTATTCATAAGGCTCACTTCGTATCCTTGTTTAATACTTATAATGGATTAATCAACATGGTTACCGAAGTTGGTTTATAAAATATTAAATTAAATCATTTTTATCGAATTTTCTTTGAGATATATCGATAATTTTTTAAAATTTACTTATTATAATTGCTGGGATAATATATTCTGAAATGATTTATAATTTTTTATCTGCTTTTTACTAATTTATAAGTAAAATTAATTTATGCAATTATGCAGAGGCTAAGAAGTTAATACATTATGTTTATATTGACATTTGTTTGTTAAAGGAAAGATTTTATTTGATTATAATTAATATTTTTAGGAAGATATTTTTATGAAATATATTTCGACTAGAAATTCTAATCTTAGCCTTGGTTTTTGTGATACAATTCTTTCTGGATTAGCGGAAGATGGTGGATTGTATATGCCAAAATATAATCCTTATTTTTCAGAACAAGATATTAGATCATTGCGAGGTTTAAGTTATGAAGAGATAGCACTACATGTAATCAGACCTTTTATCGGCGAAGAAATTCGACTCAACGATATTAAGACAATAATCAATAAAGCATACAGTGGTTTCCGGCATTGTGCTATTACCCCACTTATTCAATTAGATCATAATAATTTTTTACTTGAGTTATTTCATGGTCCTACTTTGTCTTTTAAAGATATCGCTATGCAGTTAATTGCAGGATTAATAGATCATATTTTAGAAGAAAGGGATCAATACATCACAATAGTTGGCGCTACTTCTGGAGATACTGGTGCGGCAGCAGTAAACGCTTTATCAGATCGAAAGCGAATAAACACTTTCATTCTATTTCCGAAAGATAGGATTTCTCTTGTTCAGCAAAAGCAAATGACCACTTCTACTGCATCTAATATTCATATTATTGCTGTAGATGGTAGTTTTGATAATTGTCAAAAATTAGTAAAAGATCTTTTTGCAGATGTTTATTTTCGTAATAGTATTAATTTATCAGGAATTAATTCCATAAATTGGGCTAGAATTATGGCACAAATTGTTTATTATTTTGTTTCCGCTATTGCTATAGGTGCACCAGATCGTAAGGTATCTTTTAGTGTACCTACAGGTAATTTTGGTGATATTTTTGCAGGATATTCAGCTAAAGTTATGGGCCTTCCTATAGAAAAATTAGTTATAGCTACGAATGATAATGATACACTTGTGCGTATGTTTGATAAAGGCCTATATAAACCAGAGAAGGTGAAGCGCACTACTTCGCCTGCAATGGATATACAAGTATCGTCTAACTTTGAAAGATTATTATTTGAAATCAGTGGTAGGGATCCTATGATTGTGAAAGATTCAATGGATTCTTTGGAAAGTAAGAAATATTTTCAAATTTCTCCGGAACATTTACAGAAAATAAGTCGAGTTTTTTTTGCTAAAAGATCTTCTACAAGTGATATAAATAATGTAATTAGATATGTTTTAGAAAAATCTAATTATCTTGTTGATCCACATACAGCAATTGGGATAAACGCAGCTTTAGCATGTAGAAATACACCTGTTCCTATGATAACACTCGCTACAGCGCATCCTGCAAAATTTCCGGATGTCGTTAAGTATGCTTCGGATTTTTCTCCATATGTTCCTATATTTTTAGAAGAAACTATGAAAAAACCTGAAAAATTTGAAGTAATGCATGGTGACATAGAAGAAATCAAAAAGTTTATAACGCTCAAGAACAATGGAGATTTAAATTGACACTTAGAATTAGCAAAACTTCTTCTGGGATTACCGTAATAACCGAGGTAATGCCTCATGTTAAAAGTGCATTTGTTGGATTAAATATAAAAGCTGGATCTCGAGATGAAAGAGAAGAAGAGCATGGAATGGCTCATTTTCTTGAACATATGTTATTCAAAGGAACATCTCTGCGTACATCAAAAGATATTGTAGAAGAAATTGAAAAAGTAGGTGGTGATATTAATGCTTATACTTCTGTTGAGCGAACTGCTTACCATGTTCATGTCTTAGAGGAAAATGTTTCATTAGCTCTTGATGTTTTAGGTGATATGTTAAGTAATTCTTCCTTTAATCGATCAGATATAGAGCGTGAGATAAATGTTGTATTAGAGGAAATTGGGATGTCAGAAGATAATCCTTGGAGTTTCCTTTATGATCGTTTTTTGGAAACAGTTTGGAAAGATCAAATTGTAGGAAGAACAATTTTAGGAACTAGAGAAACTGTATCATCTTTTTCAGCAGAAAAAATAAGATCTTATATTTCTCGTAACTATACTGCTGATCGTATATATGTTGTTTGTGTTGGTGCGGTTGATCATGATTCTTGTGTTAAGAAAGTTGAAAATTGTTTTAATGTACATCCAAAGAACCAAGAAGGCAGTATAACAACTCCAGCTGTTTATTTAGGAGGGGAATATATTAAAAAACGAGATTTAACAGAGAATCACTTAGCTATAGGGTTCAAGGGATGTGCGTATCAATCTCGTGATTTTTATCCTACAAAGATAATTTCATCTATTCTTGGAGGTGGAATGTCATCAAGGCTTTTCCAGGAGATTAGAGAAAAGCAAGGATTATGCTATTCAATATCAGCATATCACAACAGTCTTTCTGATAATGGGATTTTCGGGATTGCTGCTGCTACATCAAAAGATAATCTCATAGAGCTAGTCTATTCTACTGCTGAAGTTATGCGTTCCTTGTTAAGTAACATAGAGCAAAGTGAAATAGATAAGGTATGCGCAAAAATACGCGCGCAATTGATTATGAATAGAGAAGATTCTGAATTCCGTGCTTCAGAAATTGCTAAACAAGTAATGTTTTTTGGAAATGTCCTTTGTAGCGAAGAAATAAGTAATGCAATATCTACGATTACATGTGAAGATATTGTTTCAATATCAGGAAAAATATTTAATAGTAATCCTACTATTGCGGTTGTAGGTATTTTAGATGATATACCTGTTAACGAATTGGTGCATAATCTAAAAATTATTTAACATCCTTCATCCTTCCTATGATAGATCTAGCGGATAATATTTTAATAGTTCGTAAAAAAATATTCCTTGATTTTTTTAAATCACAACTTCTATTTCTGCTATACATAAGTTAATTATTTACAATTAGCATCTAAAATGTATTGTCAATTATAGTATAAAGAAAATATATTAACTATTAATTGAGTTGAATTAAATCGTTCAATTTTCTTTTATTAGATTAAATCTCCTGATTTAGCTTCTAAAGTAGCGAAAAAATTATTTTCTGACACATAAGGAGCGATAAAAAAAGAAGATGTAATTAATATTGCTATTATTATTGTTATTTTAAACCATTTTTTTAACGAATAATTTTTTATAAATTTCCATCCTTGTTTTTGTATTGTATTATTACCAATTACAGATGATAATGCTGCGCGTCTTGCGGCAGATATATAGTCGGGGATTGTGTTACAGTCTTCCTTTACTCCATTTTGTATAGAATATACTCTATTTAATATCTGCTGTATGTTATGAGGAATATCATTATCTGTTTCTTGCGATTTTATATTTTTAATAGATTTATCATTTTTTTCTGTGCTATCATCTAGTTGATCAGATGCGGCATTTAAAACATCATGATATTCGTTATTTTTGTTTTCAACAAACGAATCTATTTCCCTTAGATTTGAATCAAAATCTGATCTTTCAATTTCGGAACTGTTTTGCAATAAAGTGGAAGCATTAGCTGCTACAGATATAGAATTGTTGTTTTTTATAGATTTGTCTAATTTATTGGAAATTTTTGCTAACATTTCATAGAGTGCTGTAAAATTCTTTATCATCTGTTCTGATTGAGTGTTTTGTAATTTCTCAAAGAATTCATGAAATTTATTAGTGAAAATATTATCCATATTTTGTGTATTATCTAGCGAATTTAGAATTGATTTTGCTGTTTTTTGAGATGTTTCTACAATATAATCTTCTAAATTTCCGATTTTATTTTTATCTGTTTGATACAAGTTATTGCTATCTATTTGATTTTTTATCATATCTTTGACGCTAGCAATCTGATTTTTTAGATTATCTAACAAAGTATCGTTTTCAGTATTTTTTTGTTTTTTCTCAAATTGTAGGCTTATATTTTTAAAATTATCTTCTAAAAGCTGAAAAGATTTCTTTACATCGAACTGATTATTATGTTTTGAGAATAGATTTATATTTTGTAAGATGGTATCTAGTTTTTTAGAAATTCCCTGATTATCTGCAATCTGAGCTATAGAACTAACTTTATTGAATATTTCGGTTAATAGATCACTATCTTTTTTAATAGATTGATCTTCTGCTAATTTTTGTATGTTTTTATCCAACATCTTAATTGATTGTAAACTTTTCTCAGCAGGTTCTTTTTGAGATAGAATATCATTCTGTATATTTAGGACTTGTTTTTCTATAGTTTTTAAACGTTCCTCAAATATGCTACTAAGATTATTGGTAGACGATTCTATAACACGTTCATTTTTTGCAATAGCCGCTTTTATATCTGAAAGCTTTACATCTATAGTGTAGACTTTTTTAGATGAAATTCTATCGTTAAGTGATTGAAGCAAGGAAAGAAGACTATTAGTATTATCCAAAATTGATAACACTTTTTCATTTGGATTTTCTCCGTTGAAAACAATATTTTTTTTATTCAAATCGTATTTTACGTCATCTATCTTTGATGAAAAGGATTTTATTTTCTGATGAAGATTTTTTAAATCCAATTCTTTAAATTGTTTTTCAGCTACTTGCCAATTATTCTCAAGATTTCTAATAGAATACTCCTTTGCAAGGGTGTCCATTTTCGATAGTATTTTATCAAGATTGGTATCTGAGCATTGCTTTTCTGATGAAGATATAATATCGCATAGTTCAGAAACTTTTTTAGATAAATTGGCTATGTTATGATGTAAGACATCTAAATCATTTTTTATATGTAGATTTTTCTGATCTGAATTTGACGGTTCTTGTGAAATTTTTTTTCCAATAATGGCGTTACTATTATCTTGATCATTATATAGATTTTTACTTAAATCCTCAATTTTTTCTTTAATATCATTTAATTCTTGGTTTTGGGTTAAAGAGTTGTTTTTTTGATGAGGAATAGTTGATTTTTGATTGTCTACTTGTGTATTATGATTGGAAATTTTTTTCAATGATGAAAATAAAACGCGCAATTTTTCCATTTGATTATGGCTTAAATCTCTACTTTCAATTTGCTGAATCAAAGTATTAATACGCTTAATATCGTCGATTCCATACGCATTCCTATCACTTGCATTATGAGAGGATGCATCGTAACCAGAATGAAGTTTTTTTTGTTGTAATACACTCATTGTATTCTATTACGCTCTTTATATTATATTAAGGTAGTAATTGAGATATAATCCTACAATTCTATTATTGTCTTCTAGACATAGTTAAGAAAAAGTTAATTTTTTAATTGTTTTTGCACATTTTTTAATATACAGATTAATAAAACTATTTCTATTCTATTATTAGCATTAAATATGAATAAAAAATCAATATTATGTATTTTTATTTATTTAATAATACAAATTAGTTATTATTTTATACTATACATATTAGTACTTATAATTAATTATATAATGAAAAGAAAATATTTGTTATTGTAATAATATCTTACTTTTTGAAATAGTTATAAATTAATTTTTATGATTGGCTACAATATTATTTTTAAAACTACATTTTTATAATCTATTTAACTCGAAGCGAAAAACTAATATTATAATAATATTTTAAGTATGAATAATCATCACCAACTTGCATATATTAAAATGTTTTGATATCAGTCGTTCATTTTGCAATCATGTCTTGGCATGTATGTTATATTGTAACCACAATCAACATAGTGAATTTCGCCTGTTACACTATTAGACATATGAGATAACAGGTAAATAGCCGAATTACCTATATCATCAAGAGGTACCGATCGTTTAAGAGGCGAATTAGCCTTGCTCCAAGAAGATATGCCTCTTCCATTTGAAATACTCGCTCCTGCTAAAGTACGAACAGGACCAGCAGAGATTGCATTAACTCGAATATTATTATGCCCATAATCTGCTGCTAAATAGATTACAGATGCTTCAAGCGCTGCTTTAGCAACGCCCATTACATTATAGGTAGGCACTACCTTTCGTGATCCTCCATAAGTAAGTGTTAACATTGATCCTCCATTAGGCATAATTTTTGCAGCTCTTTTTGCAGCCTCAGTGAAGGAAAAGCATGATATAAGCATTGTTCGACTAAAATTATCGCGGCTTGTATCCGCATAATAGCCTTTTAATTCATTTTTATCAGAAAAGCCTATGGAATGAACTAAAAAATCGATAGATCCCCATCGATCTTTGATATTATCGAATAGTAAATCTATAGAATTTAAATCTTCAACATTACAAGGGATCATAAAATCAGAGTTTATTTCTGCTGCTAGAGGCTTTAATCTCTTGCCAATTGCTTCTCCCTGATAAGAAAATGCTAGTTGAGCTCCTGCGGATGCTAATGATCTTGATATTCCCCACGCTATGGAATGGTCATTTGCAACTCCCATAATTAATCCGCGTTTACCTTTGAGAACATCAAGCATTTTTTTTATCCTTTATAGCGCTGGAATAGAAGGCTAGCATTAGTTCCGCCGAATCCAAAAGAGTTAGATAAAACTACATCAAGCTTTGCATCATCAATTCGTTTTTGAACTATAGGTAGGCCATCGAATTTAGGGTCAATGTTATCAATATTTTTACTTTCGCCAATGAAATTTTCTTGCATCATAATCAAACAATATATTGCTTCCTGTGCTCCTGCAGCTCCGAGAGAATGTCCAGTTAAAGACTTTGTTGATTGGATGTGTGGTATATTATTCTTAAACACTTCTCTTATTGCTTCTATTTCTTTTTGATCTCCAACAACAGTAGAAGTACCATGAGTATTAATATAGTCGACAGGATATTCTGTTGAGCTTAAGGCTTGACGCATGCATCGCACAGCTCCTTCTCCAGAGGGAGATACCATATCATGTCCATCACATGTGCTTCCATATCCCAATATTTCTGCATAAATTTTTGCACCACGAGCTTTAGCTCTATTCATTTCTTCTAGAACCAGCATTGCGCCTCCTCCAGATATAACAAATCCATCTCGTTTTATGTCATAAGGCCTGGAAGCACTACAAGGATCATCATTGAAATTAGAGGACATAGCCCCCATCGCATCAAAAAGATTTGACATTGTCCAATCAAGATCTTCTTGCCCTCCTGCAAATACAATATCTTGTTTTCCATATTTTATTAATTCAGCAGCATTGCCAATGCAGTGAGCAGATGTTGCGCAAGCTGAAGATATTGAATAGCTTGTTCCTAGTATTTTAAACCATGTTGATAAAGTAGCTGATGCTGTGGATGACATTGCTTTTGGAACAGCAAATGGACCTATACGCCGAGTGTTGCCAAATTTTTCATTTGAAGCAGCAGATTCTATTATGCATTTAGTTGATGGACCTCCTGAACCTGCAATCAATCCAGTTCTTTCATTTGTAATATCATTTGGTTCTAATCCAGAATCGGCGATTGCCTGCTGCATAGCAATATGCCCCCAAGTTCCTCCTTGCGATAGGAAACGCATGGCTCTTCTATCGATCATTCCTGTTGTATCAATTGATGGTTTTCCCCATACTTTACAACGGAAGCCTTGTCTTGCAAAATCTTCTGAGAATGTAATTCCTGATTTTGCTTCTCGCAATGATGTTGAAACTTCAGAAATATTGTTCCCTATAGAAGATACAATGCCCATTCCTGTAACAGCTATTCTTCTCATGATACAAGGTCTCTTCCTTTAATTTTTAATAATCAATTTTATTAGGTTTTTTTATTTTCTGCATAGAGGCAAACTCTCAGATCGTCTGCTGTATATATTTCTTTCCCATCAACTTTCATCCATCCATCGGCTGATCCAAGAACTACATTGCCTCTTTTAATATGTTTATATTCTATTCCATACTCGACCAACTTGCATTCAGGTGTTACCATTCCTCTAAATTTTATTTGAGAGACAGAAACAGCCCTTCCTCTTCCGATCTCGCCTATCCATCCAAGGAAAAACCCTGTTAGTTGCCATAGAGCATCTAATCCAAGGCATCCGGGCATTACAGGGTCATTTTGAAAATGGCAGTCAAAAAACCACAAGTCAGGGGTAATATCCATTTCAGCTCGGATAAATCCTTTCTCGTAGGCTCCTCCTGTTTCTGAGATTTGTGTGATTCGATTAAACATCAGCATTGGAGGCATCGGGAGCTGCGCATTACCTTGACCAAACATATCTCCTCGGCCACATCTAAGTATGTCCTCATAACTATAGCTAGATTTTCTATTTTCCATGATTAAAGCACTTACCTAATTTATTTCTTTCTTAAGACAGCTATACCACGATCCGGTTTTCAAATCCACCTACTTATGATTTTCGAGCAAGAATTATCATAATAGATCCACGATGATTCTGTTATTACACAGAGGAAAAGACCCTATCTAATACAAAATTATAAACAAATTAAATTATCAGATAAAAGTTCCGCAATGTAGTAACTTATCGATATACGATCTATATCAGAATTGCAACGAGATGAATTCTATTTTTCGTTGCGTATATTTGCTACTTACCATATTTATCAATAAAATGCATTATTATTATAGAAAAAACGCATAATGAATCTATTGCCTAATATTCAATTATCTGTCAATATTATGATCTTTTCAGCTGTATATTTTTACCCAATTTATTAACCTAATGTGTAAATGGTGGAGCTAAGCGGGATCGAACCGCTGACCTCTTGCATGCCATGCAAGCGCTCTACCATCTGAGCTATAGCCCCATACACATATTTTCAGTCTATCCTGAGAGAGAGTGCTTTTACGTTGGTGTGGCAAATAATATAATCTAACGCAATATACGCAATATAATACTGTTATTTATTATTTTAGACAGCAACTATACGAACTTTTCGTAGCATTACGAATCATCTTCGTCAGTAATATCTATGTCAACTACTCTTGAATCCGTATCGTCATCACTTTCCTCAAGAAGAACATCTTCATTTTCTATGTCTATTTCTGGAGCATATTCTAAATCAAGGCTTGCATTATCTTTTTTGGATTCGGAATTTTCCTCTTCATCAGAAGATCTATGCTTAGCAAAAGATTTTGCTTCTATGTTTTCTGTAATTTTACACTCTTCATTATCATCTGTATTTGATGCTTTTTCAAAATATGACCGAGAAAATGAGGTATTAGTGTAAGGTGATACAATAGTTCCTCTATTTAGATCATAAAACTTTTTGCCAGTATCTGGGCAAGTTCTTTTAGTTCCTAAATCTGATTTTGCCAAAATATAAGCTCCTCATTCATTCTAAGCTAATAAAATTTATTGTCTATTATCCATTATAAGATTATATTTTTGCCAACTCAGCATTGGCTAAGATGCGGGCAGATTAGTATTCTAAAGATGATAAAAAATCAATATATAGATTTGTTTGATATATAGATTTTTATCGTAATATTGTAATTTTTATGATAATTTGTGTTTTTGCATGTATATTTTTTGATTTTTTGCCCACTTATTGAAAGCGGAGATTGCCTATAACATGTCCTCTCACGACAAAAAAAAACCTGTTGAGTCGTATTTTTCTAGAGATATTCAAGGATCTGTCAGTGTTCCAGGAGATAAGTCAATTTCACACCGTGCTGTAATATTAGGAGGAATTGCTTCTAAAGAAACAAGAATTACTGGATTGCTTGAAAGTGATGATATCTTCAATGCTATAAAATCAATGAGCTATTTAGGGGCTTCTTTTGAAAAAATTGGCTTAGAATGGATTGTTAGAGGAGTTGGTAATGGATGCCTTCTTGCCCCAGAAAAACCATTGTATTTTGGGAATTCTGGTACAGGATGCAATTTAATCATGGGTATTGCTGGTGTATATGATTTTAGAGCTGTTTTTCAAGGAGATGAATCTCTTTCTAAAAGGCCAATGAGGCGTGTTTTAGATCCATTGTGTATGATGGGTGTTCAGGTTGAGCCTGTTGATAGCAATTACTTGCCACTAGCTTTGCATGGTCCAAAAAATCCCAATCCAATATTTTATAATATGCCTATTGCTTCTTCACAAGTAAAATCAGCTATTTTGTTGGCTTCACTTAATACTCCTGGAATAACCTCAATTGTTGAGGACGTTAAAACTCGTGATCATACTGAAAGGATGCTTAGAGAATTTGGCGTTGATTTATTGATTCAATATAGTGCCTCCGGTAAAAGGTCTATCCATTTAGAAGGTAGATGTAATATCTCGGGATGTAATCTTAATGTGCCTGGAGATTTTTCTTCTGCTGCTTTCCTATTAGCTGCTGCTCTTTTGATTCCTGGTTCTAATTTGCAGATCTTAAATGTTGGTATTAATCCATCGCGTATTGGATTAATTGATACTTTACAAGAAATGGGAGCTGATATTTCTATTTTGAATCCGAGGGTTGATAGTAGCGAAGATATATCGGACATACAAGTGCGTTTTTCTAAGCTTAGAGGCATTTTTATCCCTGAAAATCGTGTGCCATTTATGATAGATGAGTATCCCATTTTGGCAGTGATTGCTGCTTTTGCCAAAGGTAAAACAACTATGAAGGGTTTGCGAGAGTTGAGATTTAAAGAATCAGACAGATTATCCGCTATAGTTGAAGGATTGAAAATTAATAATGTTGATTGTGAAGCAGGAGAAGATTATCTTGTGATAAGAGGGTCTCCTGGTGGAAGGGGGATTGGATCGCGTATTGGGCATATGGTTAAAACAAGATTTGATCATCGTATAGCTATGAGTTTTATTGTTATGGGTCTTGCATCGGAATATCCGGTTATTGTTGATGATTATAGTATGATATCTACCAGTTTCCCTAATTTTATAGAATTGATGCAAGGTTTAGGGGCTAGGATTAAAATAAAAACGGAGAAGTAAACACGGATGGGTACGGTAGTCGCCATTGATGGTACTGCGTCTTCTGGGAAAGGCGTTTTATCTCGTTTCATAGCAAATGAGTATGGATTTCATTATCTTGATACCGGTTTAATCTATCGTGCTGTTGCCAAAGGTGTTTTAGATGCTGGTATATCTCTTGATGATGAATTAGCAATTGTTAAAATTGCAAAAAACATTGTTATATCTAAGTTAGATAGAAAAAAACTTTCATTGAATATAATTGCAAACTTGGCTTCGGAGATAGCTGCTATATCTTCTGTTAGATCTGCATTAATTGAAATTAAAAGATCTTTTTCTAGGAAGGAGCCGGGCGCTGTCCTTGATGGTCGTGATATAGGAACGGTTATTTGTCCGAATGCTACTGTAAAATTTTATTTGACTGCTTCTTTAGATATTCGCGCATCTAGGCGTCATAAGGAAATGCTTGAAAATGGAGAGAAGATCGACTACAATAATGTTCTTGAGAGCTTAAGGAGTCGTGATGAACAAGATAAGAACCGAATTTGTTCTCCGCTTGTTCAAGATAAAGAGGCCTATTTTTTTGATACTTCGAAAATGAGTGTGGGCGTCATGTGTGAAGTTGCTAAAGGACTTATTGACACAAAGCTTTACAATAGGTAAGTATTTTTCTCAGTATCCTTATTCGCTTGTGAATTTAGGGGGGTGTTTATATATGTCTTCTATTTTTATGCGCGTTTTTGGAGAAATATTTTTTTTATTATTAGAGATTGTTTCTATCAGGAGTATTAATGTCTTTTTCTAATCCATCCCGCGAGGATTTTGCCACCCTTCTTGAGGAGAGTTTTTCTAAGCAAGATCTTGCAGAGAAACGTGTAACTAAGGGTATTGTTGTAGCTTTAGAAAAGGATATTGTGGTTGTTGACGTAGGACTTAAGCTTGAGGGTAGGATTCCTCTTAAAGAGTTTGCTAACAAGGGGCAGGAGGCATCCCTTAAAGTTGGTGATGAAGTTGAGGTTTACGTTGAGCTTATAGAGAATTCTTTTGGAGAGGCTGTTTTTTCTAGAGATAAAGCCATTCGTGAGGGCGTTTGGAAACAGATGGAAGAAAAGTTCAAAGCTGGAGAAAGAGTAGAGGGCGTAATATTTAATCAAGTTAAGGGTGGTTTAACCGTTGATCTGTATGGAGAGATTGCTTTTTTACCTCGTTCACAGATAGATATTCGTCCGATAAGAGATGTTACGCACCTTATGAATCAAACTCACACTTTTGAGATTTTGAAGATGGATGCCCGTCGTGGAAATATAGTTGTTTCACGCCGTGCAGTCCAAGCTGAGTCTCGTGCTGAGCAGCGTTCTGAAGTAGTACAAAATCTTGAAGAAGGTCAGATTATTGAGGGAATAGTCAAAAATATTACAGATTATGGTGCATTCGTTGACTTATCAGGAGTCGATGGATTATTGCATGTTACTGATATAGCATGGCATCGTGTTCAGCATCCTTCAAAGGTTTTAAGCATAGGACAACAAGTCAGGGTACAGATAATAAGAATCAGTCAAGAGACACAGCGTATATCTCTTGGCATGAAGCAATTAGAAAAGAATCCTTGGGATGGTGTTGAAGGCAGGTATGTTGAAGGTTCTAAGGTTTCGGGCGTAGTTACAAATATTACAGATTATGGTGCATTCATAGAATTAGAAGCGGGAATTGAAGGTTTAGCTCATGTGTCTGAGATGTCTTGGACCAAGAAAAACATACATCCTGGAAAGATTCTTGCTGTTACTCAGCAGGTGGAAGTAGTTATTTTAGAGGTAAATCCTGCTAAGAGGCGTATTTCTCTTGGATTAAAACAGGCTCTTGTTAATCCTTGGGAGGATTTTGCTAAGAATAATCCTCCTGGTACAGAGGTTGAGGGTGAGGTTAAAAATAAGACAGAGTTTGGCTTGTTTATAGGGCTTGACGGTAATTTAGATGGAATGATTCATCTTTCTTATTTAGATAGAAATCGTCCAGGAGAGAAATCTATTGGAGATTATAATAAAGGTGACCTTGTTAAAGCTGTAGTTCTTGATGTTGATGTTGCAAAAGAGCGTATATCTTTAGGAATAAAACAGATAAATACTAATTCTTCTGATATTGATGAGGCTGCATCAAGTGGACTACGTAAGAATAGTGTTGTGTCCTGTGAAGTTACTGCAATTAATGACGGTGGGATAGAAGTTAATCTGATTGATCATGAAGGTGTGAGTTCTTTTATACGTCGTTCTGAATTGTCGCGTGATCGTATAGATCAAGATCCTGGACGTTTTTCTAGGGGGCAGATAGTTGATGCTCGTGTTGTCAGTATTTCTAGAAAAGATGGCAAGGTTTCTTTATCTATTAAAGCATTGGAAATAGCTGAGGAAAAAGGTGCTATAGCTCAGTTCGGATCTGTAGATTCTGGAGCTTCACTAGGAGACATACTTGGCGTGGCTCTCAAGCAACGCGGAGATGATGCAGGAGAATGAAGATAGATCTCCATATATATGTTCCCTTCATTAAAATTTCTATGGAGTATTACTTGATAGATATAGATTGTTATTTGTTGTTTATATAAGGATAGGTGGCCGAGTGGTTGAAGGCGCACGCCTGGAACGCGTGTATATGTAAAAGCATATCGAGGGTTCGAATCCCTCTCTGTCCGCCATAATAGCGTCATATCATTGTTTTATAATAAGTTTATGAAAAAATATAGATAAATTAAGAACTATAATAAATCTCTTAACAACTAATCTTCTTAGTATTTTCATTTAAAAATTTATATTACTTTGTCTTGTTAATATCCTTTTTTTAGCTTTATTATGAATTTGCATTTGCTAATAAAACAACTTCAATAATTTACTGTAAGAACAATATTTATTCTATAAACAGTGTAATTATATGATGATTTTTTATTTATGAGTTATACTATTGTAAAATGCCTTTTAGTATAATTGTTATTTTGAATAAAAAATACAAAAGTAGTCTAAATAAATAACTTCTTATTTTGTTAATTGGATGAAATATAATATATGCAAAATATTACTATAATATTTATGTATTTTAAGTAATATTATAGTAATATTTTGCATAGTTTTGATGATATTTAAAAGCTAAAATAAATCATAAAAATAGCTATTGAAACAAATAACAATTTTATATGTGTTGTAAATCCTAACATGCAATAAAAAATTTCTTATGCAAAAAGGCTTAAAAATATTAAATGATAATCTCATTCCCTATAATCCGATCTTTCAGCAAAGATATATCAAAAATCTAAAAAATAGTTATAGGTGAATGGTGTAAGGTTTTATATTGGTTTGATTATAATTTTAGTTTTTTGAAATTAAATATTTAGTATGCCTTATATGGATATATTCTTTTAATTTATATAAAATATTTAAATACTTCATTTAATCTTCGTCAATTATAACTTTAATAAATTTTATTTCTATCAATTATTTATTTATCGTATATTCAGTTATTGTCTTTAAATAGAAGGGATAAAATGAAAAACAAATATAAATATTATTTTCGTTAAAAAATTATTGTATATGCTTAGATGTTTTAGCCTTGTTTTTTGAATATTTTTAAGTAGCGTTTTATTTCATTTTCATCTCCTGTTTTTTTTATTGGGTCATCTGATAGTTTTACTGCTGATTTGTTATTAGCTTTGATAACTTTGCACACAGTTTGCAACTGTTCTATTTGTAAATCATCATAAGGCATGCATCCATGAAAATCATTTGTTAAATTTGTTCCCCATCCAAAAATCATTTGCACTCGATTTTTGAAATGTTTATTAATTTTTATGATTGAATCAAAGTCAAGATTATCAGAAAAAATCAATGTTTTTTGTTTAGGATCACAATTCATTTTTTTCCACCAAGCTATTATTTTTTCTCCTCCTTCAATGGGTGATGCACTATCATGGCGAAATCCCTTCCATTTTGCTATCCATGAAGGAGCATTTTCCAAGAAAAAATCTGTGCCAAATGAATCAGGTAGAGCTATTAGCAAGTTATCATCGTAAATCTTATTCCATTTTTGCATTATTTCATATGGTGCGTTGCGAGTATCTGTATCGTTATTTGTTATGGCTGCAGCTACCATTGGCAGTTCATGAGCGCTAGTGCCAACAGCGTCGATATTATATTTCATAGCTAATAGAACATTGGATGTCCCAATAAATGAATCTTTTATACCTTCATGTAGAGCTTTTATACACCATGTTTGCCAATGTAGTGCATGTCTACGTCTTGTTCCAAAATCTGCTATTTTTAATTCTTTTAGATTTCTTAATTTTACTATTTTAGACCAAAGTTTTATTTTTGCATTAGCATATAGTAGATCTGTGACAAATGGATTAAGTGGTCTTAGTATCTTACGAGAGTATAATTCATTTATTATAATCAAAGATGATATTTCCCATAAAGTAACATCTTTCCATAATCCATGAAAATTAATTATATATTCCCCATTTACAATTGAAAAATCGTACTCTGGTAGTTTATAATTAGAGAGCCATGATAAGAATTCAGGTTTAAAAAGTTGTTTTTTCCCATAAAAAATACTGTTTGTAAGCCATTTCTTTTCCTTATCTGTTATTTTTAAAGAACGGGCATGATCAAGTTGAGATCTTAATTCAAATTCATCTATTTTATCTGATAAGTGTAATTCTTTTCTGCGATTAAATAGTGAAAAAGTTACCTCAGTATTTGGATAAAATTTCCAAATGAATTGTAACATTAGTAGTTTATAAAAATCAGTATCTAATAAGCTGGTTATTATGGGTTCTTCTTTATTTTTAAAAATATTATTTGCTTCCATATAAATTTATGCTTCCAATAATTTTTTTTAGATGATATATTTTTGGTGTTAATAATTACGTAAAGAATTAGACTTAGATATCATATATGATGTGTTATCATAATCTAGCTAGTTGAGTTATATTAATAAAAATATAATATGGTTATGTTACTTGTGATATCTGTAATTATCCTAAATTAAATCGATATTAGGTATCCTTATGATTATGTGTTATTGATAATTATTCTAATTTAGCATTTAAATTCATTTGTAAAGAGGGAATCGGGGATATTAATGAAGGTTATTGTTGATCGCTCTGACATATTGGACCCTTTGAATCACGCTTGCAGAATTATTGAACGTAGAAATGCTGCTCCTGTATCTTTTCATATATTATTACGTTCTGATGTTGATTCGCTTAAAATAAAAGCAAGTGGTCTTGAAATAGAAATTGATGTCTCTATTAAGGCTGTTGTTGAATCTTCAGGTTCATTTACAGTTTCTGCACAGTTACTTCATGATATAGTGAGGAAATTGCCTGATGGTTCAGAAATTTGTTTTTCTGATAGTTTTGATAATAACAAACAATCAGTAATAAAAATTTCTGCAGGAAATTCAAAGTTTTATCTTCAGTCATTTGCAGAATCTGAATTTCCTATTTCAAAAGAAGAAGATTATAAATATTCTTTTGATATTAAATCATCTGTTTTGAGTTCTCTTATAGAACGTACTAATTTCGCTATGGCGAATGAAGAAACGAGATATTATTTAAATGGTATTTTTTTTGAAGTTAATAAAAAAGATTTAAAATTATGTGCTGTCGCAACAGATGGGCATCGTCTAGCTATATCTAAGGTTGATATTTCGGGTGATATTTTGAAAATGCCTAGTATTATTGTGCCTCGCAAGGCTGTTAGCGAGATTCAAAAAATTCTTTCTACAAAGGATTTAGATGTCAAAGTTAGAATTTCCGAAGCGAGAATTTGTCTACACTTTGGTTCTATTTGCATGAATGCAAGGTTAATAGATGGCAAATTTCCCAATTATCACGAGGTTATTCCCAGAGATAACGATAATAAATTAAGGGTTAATTGTAATGATTTAAGGCGAGCTGTTGATCTTGTATCGACTGTCTCATCTGTGCGTAGCCGAGCTATGAAATTTGAGTTATCTAATAATGGAAAACTGAGTATGACGGTTGATAATCCTGATATGGGTAGCGCTATAGAATATTTGTCTGTTCATTATACTGATTCACCTATGAATATTGGTTTTAATTATAAGTACTTATTGGAAATAATTGATAATATTTCAAGCGATGAGATGATTTTTTTTCTAAAGGATGGTATTTCATCTGCTTTAATTAAAGGTATAGGAGATAAAAACTCATTGTATGTTTTGATGCCTATGAGGATATGATAGTTTGTTTCGTATTTCAAAATAAAGTTTTTTGTTTAGATATTTATTATTGATTTATATATAGCTAAAATTTACTTCGTAAGAAGCGTCTAATTTTGATTTTTCATATATATTTTATTTAATTTATTGCTGAATAATCAATGAAATAAAGTGTTTTTATCGTCGATTTATTAGGGGCGTATTTTTTATCGGTGATTTTATGACAACTTCATTAGAAATTAGTGACCTTAATAAAGGTCGTCTTATAGTTGGCCTTGATCTTCCAACAATAGATGAGGCTGAAAGAATTGTGTCTATTTTAGGAGATACAGTTTCTTTCTATAAAATAGGATATCATCTATCTTTTGTAGGCGGATTGGAGTTGGCTCGTGACTTAGTGGCAGATGGTAAGCAGATTTTTCTAGATATGAAGTTATTTGATATAGAAACTACTATAATAGCTGCTGTTGAAAACATAGCGAAAATGGGAATTTCTATGTTGACATTGCACGCTTATCCTCAAGCTATGCGTGTTGCTGTATCTGCAGCTCGTGGAACAGGTATTCGTTTGCTTGCCGTAACCGTGTTGACCTCAATGGATGATTTAGATCTTAAAGAATCAGGTTATGAAAAAAGTGTATCTGCGATGGTTGAAATGCGAGCAACCCAGGCGCGTGACATAGGGATGGGAGGATTGATTTGCTCTCCTAGAGAAGCATCTATGGTTAGAAAAATAGTAGGAGATCATATGTCTATTGTTACTCCTGGTATAAGGATGATGGATAGCAATATAGATAATCAAAAGAGATTTATGTCTCCAGAAGATGCATTAAGGTGTGGCGCTACTCATATAGTTGTTGCCCGTCCGATTGTTAAATCTTCAGATCCGTTATTGGCAGCACGTCAATTCCTTCGTGCCATTTCTTTATCTAATAATTCGTAATAATATAAAAATATTACAGCTATCCTTGATTTAATGATTTTTTGATAATTTTTGTTATAATTGATCAACTCATTATTAAACAAATGACTTTCAATAGGTAAAATATTTTTACAAGTAAAAAATATCTTTGCAAAATTTAGATTATAATATATAATACTTTTTTGTTTATGTATGCATATATGTGCGTATTGTGCGTGTAAATGTTTTGATAAATCAGTATATGAGGGCTTGTCATTGTAGTAATTAGTTTATATACGGTCTAAAAAATTTTGTGTTTTTATGCATGTTAATCACATGTATGTGTATTAAATAAAAAAGATTTAATTTAGGAGGAATTTAAGATGTCTAATCTTCATGATTATCAAGATAAGATTGTCAATTCAAGAGGTAAGGTTGATTCTTCAATTGATGAGGGATTACGCTCTTATATGATAGGTGTTTATAACCTTATGTCGTTTGGTATTTTTATTACTGCGATCGTATCTTTTTTAACTAATAATTTTGCTACTACTTTAGATCCTTATTATGCTTCTGCTACTACTATGAATGGCATCATGTTAACAAGTTTTGGTTCTTTGATATATTTTAGTCCATTAAAATATGTGATTATATTTGCTCCTTTAGTTCTGTTGTTTTTTATGCAGTACCGTGTTCAGTATTTGAGTTTATATGCATTAAGAATGATCTTTTTTACATTTTCCGCTTTATTCGGCTTGTCTCTTTCATCTATTTTTTTGGTTTATACTAATCAAAGCATAGTTCAGACTTTATTTATAACCGCAGCTGCATTCGGTTCGCTTTCACTTTATGGCTATTCCACAAAGAAAGATTTGGGTCCAATGGCGACTTTCTGTGTTATGGGTTTGTTTGGTGTTATTTTGGCATCTATTGTTAATTTATTTATTGGATCTAACGTTCTAGATATGTCAATATCCTTAATAAGTATAATTATTTTTTCTGGTTTAACAGCTTATGATACTCAAAAAATAAAAGAAACATACTCAGATAGGTATTGTGCGGATACGCTAGGTCGTAGTTCTATTTTCGGAGCTTTAGAACTATACATTGATTTTATTAGTATTTTTACTCATTTGCTTAGACTTACTGGAAGCAGAAAAGACTAATAATATAGTAATATTTTTTAGAATATGGCGGCTAGCATTTAGGCCGCCTTTTAATTATTATATCATTATTTCGCAAGATACCTTACTTAGTATAATACGTTGTAATATAATCTCTTAGATATGAAGATATATTATTATTATAGTGATACATTAAGATGATTTTTTTATTATCACAAATGTTATAATTACGTTTTTATATAATTATGCCTATTATGGATCTTTCTTTTATATTTTTAAATTAAATATATATTTTCTGATGATATTTTTAATTTTATTATAACTTCCTTTATTAAGGTATTGATTTTATAAAATTATCGGCAATAATAATCCATTAATTTCAATTTTTTATCTTTCATGTCTCTTTATAATAGAGATATCGTATATCTCTCTATTAATTAGCTATTTATTTGGATTTTAGATTTAATATTTGCAAATCATTTATAGAAGTATTAGATTATGCCTATTAATAATATCAATAACATCTAGATAATTTTTATTTAATTATACTATATCTATACTTTTCATTTACATTCTTTAAAAAAATATTTATAAAATTTATATTAATGAAATGTATTCATTGCTTTAAGGGATGATGTTTTTAATAATGATATTTGGATTTAATATTAGCTTATAATTGATTTAATTAATTAACGTAAATGGTGATGTTTATATTGATATTTACTATAAATAAATTTGATATAGCCAGCTTAAACTCACTAAATGCTTTTTAGAATAATTATTCTTGAATTAATTTAGTGTGGATAGATATTTGTTAAGTTAAATAATATTACAATTAGGATGAGATGATTAATCATTTCAATTTTTAATTGTTTATGGTGTTTTTTATGATACTCATTTGTTATGTTCATTAGGATGTGATTAATAAACAGATGGTTTGCGTAAATAATTAATATTATGTTATATTTTTCAAAATATGATTTCCATGAAATTTCATAATCAAATTTATTTATTATATACGAATACTGTTTTTAATATATTTTGCCATCATTTTTAAAAAAATAAATATTTGCATTTAGTTATAGAAAATATTAAATATTTGATATTATTATCCTTATATATTATCTATTCGTAATCCGTGATATCTAAATTATATAAAGATAATTTATCTTGTTATGATAGTAGATTTTCGTTTTATTAAATTATGTTTTTTCTATATAATATTTTGATCTATAAATGATATCTTGCATATATTCTATATATTTTCATAATAAGTTGTTACTTTAATAATTTAAAAATAAATATTATTTAATAAAAGTTGTTAGTTGCAAATTTAACATAATTTTACTCTTCTTAATCAGGTAAAGGTTTAAATGAATGTCTGAATCATTGAACAGTTTTAATTGTATTTCTGTGTTATCGATTGATGGAATTGATTATATTTATTATAGCCTTCCAAAAGCTGAAGCAAATGGTTTAAAGGGTATTTCTCATCTACCATGTTCAATGAAAATTTTGCTTGAGAATTTATTGAGATTTGAAGATGGCCAATCTGTCACGAAAGAAGATATATATTCATTCGTCAATTGGTTAGATTCTGGCAATAGAGGATCCGTTGAGAGTGAAATTGCTTATCGACCATCTAGAGTTTTAATGCAGGATTTTACTGGTGTTCCAGCAGTTGTTGATTTAGCAGCAATGCGTGATGCTATGCGCTTTTTAGGAGGTGATCCTAAGAAAATAAATCCTTTAGTGCCTGTTGATCTTGTGATAGATCATTCTGTGATTGTGGATTATTTTGGTGATAAAAATTCTTTTAGTCGCAATCAAGAATTAGAATATAAGCGTAATGAAGAGCGTTATCGCTTTTTAAAATGGGGACAAAAAACTTTTAATAATTTTCGTGTTGTTCCTCCTGGAACAGGTATTTGTCATCAGATCAATCTTGAATATCTTGCTCAATCTGTTTGGATAAAAGATAAAGATGGTAAAACTTTAGCTTATCCTGATACATGTGTCGGCACTGATAGTCACACCACAATGATTAATGCATTAGGAGTTCTTGGTTGGGGAGTAGGTGGTATAGAAGCTGAGGCTTCTATGTTGGGTCAACCTATATCAATGTTGCTTCCTAAGGTCGTAGGATTTGAATTAGTTGGTAGAATTAGAGAAGGTGTTACAGCTACAGATCTTGTATTGACTATTGTTCAAATATTACGCAAAGAAGGAGTATTATCAAATTTTGTTGAATTTTTTGGTTCAGGTCTTGATAATTTGATGCTTGCAGATCGTGCTACTATATCAAATATGTCTCCTGAATATGGTGCTACATGCGGATTTTTCCCTGTTGATAAAGGAACTACTGATTATTTACGCCTATCTGGTCGTCTTGAAAGTCGTGTTAATCTTGTAAAAGCATATACAAAAGCTCAGGGAATATGGCGTGAAGATATAGACTATGATAAAGTAATTTTCACTAAGAAATTGAAACTTGATCTTTCAAATATTGTTCCTTCTGTCGCTGGTCCTAGACGTCCAGAATCTCGAATTCCTCTTGATCAAGTTTCTGCGGATTTTATCACATCAATGAATGATTATTATAAAAAATCTGATACTTTGGAAAAAGAGTATGCTGTTAAAAATTGTGATTTTTCTTTAAAGCACGGAGATGTGGCGATTGCTGCTATAACTTCTTGTACTAATACCTCTAATCCATCCGTTATGATTGCTGCAGGATTGCTAGCTCGTAATGCAGTGCTTGCAGGATTAAAGTCTAAGCCTTGGGTTAAAACTTCTTTAGCTCCAGGTTCAAAGGTTGCTTATGAATATCTTGTTCAGTCAGGATTGAATAAGTATCTTGACGATCTTGGTTTTAATCTTGTTGGTTTTGGATGTACGACTTGTATTGGTAATTCTGGATCATTAGATCCAAAGAGTTCTGAAATAATTAATGAAAAAGGCTTAGTATTAGCAGGAGTTTTATCTGGAAATCGTAATTTTGAAGGTCGTATTTCTCCAGATGTAGAGGCAAATTATCTTGCATCTCCGCCTTTAGTAGTAGCTTATGCGATTGCTGGGAATATAAGAAAAAATCTTGTAACTAATCCTATAGGAGAGGATAAGAATGGAAATCCTGTTTATCTAAATGATATTTGGCCAAAAGATAGTGAAATTAAGGAATTTGTAGAAAAATATGCAACCCTTGATCTATATAAGAAAAAGTATTCTGATGTGTTTAAAGGGGATAATCGTTGGGAAAGCATAGATGTTGATGCAAAAGAGACTTACTTGTGGGATGAAAATTCGACCTATGTACAGAGCCCTCCTTATTTTGAAACAATCGGTGTTAGTGATCTAGAAGTTCATGATATTTGTGGGGCTCGTATTTTATGTTTGTTAGGAGATAAAATTACGACAGATCATATTTCTCCTGCAGGATCAATAAAATTTGAGTCTTCCGCTGGCAATTATTTGCATCAGAAAGGTATAAAAGAATCAGATTTTAATCAGTTTGGTACTCGTCGTGGGAATCATGAAGTTATGATGCGAGGTACTTTCTCAAATATTCGCATTCGTAATTATATGCTTGGGCAAGATGGAAAGCAGGGTGGTTATACTATTCACTATCCTTCTAAGGAAGAATTATTTATTTATGATGCTGCAATGAGATATAAATCAGAACAAATACCTTTGGTAGTGTTTGCAGGTATTGAATATGGGAATGGTTCTTCGCGTGATTGGGCTGCAAAAGGACCAGTATTGTTGGGGGTACGGGCTGTTATCGCTAGATCTTTTGAACGTATACATCGTTCAAATTTAATAGGTATGGGGATTATACCATTTGTATTTGAAGAGGGTACTTCTTGGGAAAGTTTAGGGATTAAAGGTGATGAAACGATTACTATACGAAATTTGAAGAAGATATCTCCTCGCGATAAATGTATTTTGGAAATTTATTCTTCAAATGGTGAGAATAGACTTATACCTATTATTTGTCGTATTGATACTTTAGATGAGCTAAATTATCTTAAAAATAGTGGTATTTTGCAAACGGTTTTAAGACAACTTTCTTCTTGAAAAATTAATGTTATCTAGGTTTATAAATTCATAAAATATATATTCTTCATAGTTTTTTTAATTATGATTTGATTCTATGTTTTCTAAATAGATTTTATTATTTGATGAATTAATAATAAGTTATCGTGATTTTTATCGTAAATTATATTTATATAATAGAATTAATATAAATAGTTTCGTGCATTGTGATTCTAAACTTGTTAATAGCTTTATATATTTGTTTATCTTATAATTTGGTTTTTTATCTCCGTTCCAAACTTATATTAGGATAACCCTTATATCAATATAATGACTTATTATGCTATCTTAAAGTTCTCCTATAAAAATTATATTTATATATATAAGAGATAAGTGGAAAATATTATTTAAGATATTTTCATATAGTAATAATTTTTATTATATCAATCGATACTTAAAAAATAGCAAAATATAAATTTTGGATATCTATTATTCATAAGCGATTATTTGTTTTTGATATTAAGGATCTGATTGTAGTAATTCATGCACAGAGGTTGCTAATTGTTTTAAGGAAAATGGTTTTGATAAAAAGCTAAATTTGGCATCTTTAGGTAAATTTTTAGAGAAAGCATCTTCTGCATATCCTGATATGAATATAAACTTTAAGTTTGGATATGTTTTTCTCAATTCACGTAATAATGTAGGCCCATCCATTTCAGGCATAACAACATCAGAGACCACTATATCTACCTGACCTTTAAGTTCTTGCATAACTTTCAATGCGCTTGTCCCAGAACAGGCTTCATGAACAGTATAACCGCGTGTTTCTAACATTCTCTTACTACCGCGTCTTACAGCATCTTCATCTTCTACGAGTAATACTACAGCAGAATTTCCTGTAAGATCTGCTGTTTCATTCTGTGATACAGTATCAACATCCTTTTGGGATTGATTATCTATCTCTGTAGCTTCTCCTTCAATATGTCTTGGCAAAAATATTCGAAATATAGTGCCTTTTCCTACTTCAGATTCAGGGAATATATATCCTCCAGATTGTCTAATTATTCCATATACTACAGAAAGTCCTAATCCCGTGCCTTTTCCCACTTCTTTTGTTGTAAAGAAAGGTTCAAATATTTTCTCCATAATATCAGGAGACATTCCAGTTCCCGTATCTTCCACTTCTACGAGTACCATATCTTTATTTGGAAGATCTGAGTAATTGAAAGAATGTATTTCTGTTGATAATATATTACGAGTACGTATAGTTAATGATCCCTTATCGTTAATCATGGCATGATGAGCATTAACACATAAGTTAACTAATACCTGTTCAAATTGAGATAAATCAGTTTTAATATTCCATATATCTCGCTCATAATCTATGTTTAGCTTCATTTGCGGAGGTTCAGATATCAATTTTTGAATCATCATTCGTAAATTACCAATTACTTCGGTAAGATTGATAATTGTTGGACGCATTGTCTGCTTGCGGGAGAAAGCAAGTAACTGGCGAACTAGTATTGCTGCACGATTGGCATTATTTTTTATTTCCATCAGATCAGCAAAGCTAGCGTCTGAAGATCTAGATTGTAATAATAAGTGATCAGAAGATAGAAGAATAGCAGTTAAAACGTTATTAAAATCATGTGCTATCCCTCCTGCCAATGTTCCAACGGCATTTAATTTTTGAGTTTTAGCCATATGGGCTTCTAAGGATTTTTGCTCTGTTATTTCTACTGCATACAATATTGCCTGTTCCTCAGGTGAATCTATGCTTTTATCAATCACTGAATTGATATAAAACCTAAAATGTCTATTTTCATCATTTGGATGACGTGAATCGATAGGCTGTATATCGCTTTTTTGATCATTTGCTTCATCAAGAGCAATCATAAGCTTTTCTTTTTCAGTGTCATGAACAATAGAAAATACATTATTTAATGTATTATCATATTCTATCGCATGAGGGAAAAGTTTAATGAATGGTGCATTGGTATGTAATATTCTTCCTTTTCTATCAATAGAAGCTATAGCCATCGGCATATTGTTAAAAAAACGATTAAAGCGCATAGTAGCTATAGCGCCTGATGAATCAGTAGATGGACAGTTTTCCCTAGCTATTACTACAGTTCTGCTCTCTTTTGTTTTCCCATCGCATGAAGCAATAACATGGTGCACAACTTTTACAGGTATCCCTTGTCCATTATCAACTCTTCGAAAATCTAGATCTAGTGTGGCCGTTTTATGTGATCCTGGTGTTGCTTGTACCGATTGAATTACAGAAAGTCCATCTCCTGCTGTAATATCTCCCATAGAAATTGATTTCGACATAAATTTAGTTAGATCAATTCCAAGCCATTCTGTAAGGGTAGCATTGATATATAAAATTTTTCCTTGATGATCTGCAGATATAAATCCAACAGGGGAATGATCAAGGTAGTCAATTGCATTTTGTAATTCTCTAAAAAATTTTTCCTGATCTTTGCGTTCAGATGTAATATCGGTAATGCGCCATGCATATATCATTTTGTCTTTGTACAATGAGATAACAGGTAAAATACGTACTTTTAGACGATACCAATGCGGCTCACAATCTTTAGAATCTTTATTTAAAGGAGTGGTGAGGCGAAATTCTTCTCTCCCTTCCTTTTCTTTGCGGATGCTATTTATAAGGCGATATAAAGCCTCTCCAGCCTCCTGATTTTGGAAAAGAAGATGCTCTAATGATTTTATTTTTTTGTTCCAAGATACATTGGTGATTTGTTTATATGCGTCATTTGCATATATTATGTGTCCACGTTCATTTGTAATTAATATACCTTCTGACTCACTATCAATAAAAATCTTTGCAATAGTATCAGACGGATTTTCAATTGATCCAATTGCGAATAGTATTAGCACTAATATGCCAATCAATGCTAGTAACGTCAGCAATATAATAGCCATTGTACTGCTCAATGATTCTGTGAAGACCACGAATATAGTGGAGATAGAACAAAAGGCAATACCTAATATTATTATATAAAAATTCATTCCTGAATAACGTACATAGTTAATAAAAGGGAATGTAATATCCGCCTGTCGTTCTTTTTTGCTCATAGCACTATTCTGTTAATTTATTTATTTTCTCTAAAACCATAATTTGCTATTGTTATATTCATTATATAGTTAGCATTAAGGCTAGTTATTTATAGAATTGTTATCAATCGGAATAGTTAATATTTTACTGCATTAATTTATTCAACCCTAGACTAATATGTATATAATTTAAATTATCTCTGTATGTTATTATATTACTATATAATAGACTTTTATCCTTTTTTTATGATAAATTCAATTAAAAGATATAAAATATATATAAAAATACCTATAATTGTTTTTTTATTTTATATAATTTATTATTTTTTGAGTTGCTTATTAAGTTTGATCTATACATATTATTTCGATAAATATCACTTTAATAGCAAAGTAATATTTAAATTATAATGCTAGATCTTCTATAAAGATTTCATTTTTATTGAATTATGTTTTTATATTCGTTATACAGATTTAAATCAGGGATAAATCTTTATAAAAACATATAACATATTTATGATTATTACATCATAGTATAAATTCATAAAATTATCTTAAAATACCTGATTATAATCCATATTTAATCGTTATTACTTATAAGATTATTTCTTTATTAAGATAATTATAACATATTTAATTTGATAATATTAGCTGACATAAACATAAGGTTTTGCTTCTATAACTTTATCCTCTGATAAAGTCATTTCCATTTTTAATCCATATTTTTTAAATTTTATTTCTTTCGTAGAGTTGTCAAATATTTTTGTTTTTTTTGCTCTGAGTATATCAGCGTCATATTTAGCTGTGATTTTAACGGTGTCTTGATGCATCGTATCAATTTTATAAATAATTTTACGATTTTTTAATAAGCATCCAGCTAGACCTTCTACATTTTTTCTGAGATGATTACTAATATTAAAGAAAATACTTTGATTAGCAAAAGCAGAAATTAGCTGTGCTTTTTTAGGATCTTTAGATAATATTTCTTTAATTAGTTTAATTGTCTTTTCTGGATTTTTGGGGGTTCCAATCTTGCCATTTATTTCATATTTAGATCGGGCTGCATCTCTTATAAATTTATCACTTAATTGTAGATTACCCAGATCCTTGAAGTCTTTAAACATTATGTCCGTATATTCTTTGAGCATTATATCTTCGTATTTTGATAAATTTGCAGGTTGCCATTTTGATTGTTTTATGGTTTTTAGTGTTTTGGCAAAATATTTTGAAGGTGCAGACTTAACTGTGTATGGCAACATGTCTTTTGTGTGAACATCTACTTTTCCCGAGACTTTATCTCCAATTTTTTCACCTTTTTTATATATAATTTTCCCTTCATTATATAGTGATGTTAATTTTTGATCTGCTATATTTGTGAATGATTTTGCGATTTTTTTATTTATATTGCTATTTTTTTCACTATGTATAGTTACATTTTCTGCATTTATGGAATTAACGCTCACTGTTTCTTTTTTTATTGAGATATTGCCTTCTTCTTTTATTATTTTTCTTGGTATATATTCGGTTTTTATTTCAGCATTACTTTCTTTTATTATTGATGATGTGACATTTTTTAATTCAATTGAAGCTTTGCCACCTTTCATAGTACGGCCGAATTTTGTTGTTATAGATCCTGCTTTAATAACTGATCCTATTAACTTGCTACCTATCCCTATAATTGGTACTAATGTCAAAACATCGGTAACAATTCCGAAAATTCCCCATTTAGTTTCCCCTTTTTTAAATGCTTGGATAGTTCCATAAATAGGGATTGAGTTAATTGCCGCATTTTTTGCTATCTCTAATATATTTTTTATAGTAGAATTTTCAATTTGCTTAATATTATTGTTGCTATTACAATCCGTATTATTAGAACATACATGTCCTATAACGGAATCTGTTCTCTGCCTTATAACAGAATCTGTATTGACTGTGCTATTTTTAATTTCTGTAATACCCATAATAGTAATTCCTAAATATATAAATTGAAATATTTTTATTAAATATAATTTTTATAATTTTGTTAGTTTCATGCTTCCATTATTAAAAACAAATATAACTAATAAGTGTAAAAATAAGGATCAGCGCTAATGATTTTATCTGGAGATAGCTTTAATTCGATTTTATGTCCGTATCCATTAAGTTTTTTTATATTGTCATAGCCATCGCCTTTTTCAAATGTTGGTATCGTTTTTGTTTCATAGGTGGCTTTTATTTGCATAATATTATTGTCTAGAGTATTAATTTCAAAAATAGTTTTACCATTTTTTGAACCATACAACTGTTGTCCAAGTCTTGGATCTGTTTTCATTATATGTATGCTAAGATTTGGGAAAATAGCTTGATTAGAAAAAGTAGAAATAAGTTGAAGCCTGCGATTATCTTGATGAACCATATCTTTAATTTCTTCTATCATTTTTTCAGGATTACTTTTATTGATAACTTTTCCGTTTATTATGTATGTAGAACGCGTTAAATCGAGACTTAATTGATTATTTATTGAATCTCCTAATTTATGAAAATCTTCCAACATCTCTTCCATCATATTTTTTAATTCTTTTTTATCTTCTTCCGTATAATTTCCCATTTTCCATTTTTGATTTTCAGTCATTATGGATGGTTTGATTTCATATGGTAACGGTAATTTTTCTTTACCATTATTGATATCTTCCAATGACGTATAACTATGATTTGAATCTTCAATGTAAGAGGGTTCTTTTTGTTGCTTATCCAAGATTAATGTATTTTCTATTTTAGTTTCATCGCTTACAGTTTTGATAGGATTCTCTGTGTATTTTTTGTATATATTCTTATCTTCTATAATAGATTTAGCTACAGATATTTCTTTTTCTACTTTTATTGCCTCAGATATTTCTTTTTCTACTTTTATTGCATTTACTACGTCTGAGGTTGCTTTAACTGCTTTGGCTGTAGCAAGTAATCCTTTGGCTTCCCTCGTAGCAATAGATGCTGCGAATGCTAATTTGGCAGAGCTTCCTAAAACTGGTACTAATGTCAAAATATCGGTAGCAATTCCGAAAATTCCCCATCCAATTTCTCCTTTTTTAAATGATTGGATAGTTCCATAAATAGGAATTGAGCTCATTAATACATCTTTTGCTACTTGTGATACCTTATCCATAGTAGAACTTTGAATAGAATTTTTAGCAGGTATAATAGTATCAGATTTGATGTCAGAATGTATATTAGTATAATGTTCTTGTCTTATAATAGAGCCTGCGTTGGTAATTTTTGTAATACTCATAATATTAATTCCTAAATATATTCATTAAAATACTATTTTTAATGTTGTTATATATAATTTTATTATAATTATAATTTATATTATAATATAGTTTATTAAAATTTTAATTTATTATTACTTTTAAATAAATATAAATATTTATTATTAATTATTTTCGAATAAATTATCTAATTTAATCTATAAATATATAAAAGATTATACTTATTAAATAATAATAATTTTTATTTTTAATGACATTGTGATAACTTTTTAACCTATGCCACCAGTATTTGTTTAATGCAAATATCCCTTATATTTTGATACTTTTCCTATGTGTTAAATACATTTAATTAAATAATCTAAGTATCTAGTCTTTGATATTCGGATCGTTTAATTTTTTTATATGCCGAATTCCATGTCTATATGCATTTTCAGATATAATTTCTTAATGAAACAACTTTTATTTAATATTATTCAATTTATCTCCTAGTTTTTCTCCTAATTGCCATCCTTTGCCATACAAATATTTACCTGCTTTGTAAGTAGGTAGGAATCCTGGATCAATTGACTCTATTGCTTTTAATATAAATTTTTTGCCATAGTATTTAAGGGGTGCATTTTCCTTGGCAATATTTTTAGCCAATTCAGCTTCGATTTTACTTGATTTTGCTGCAGCTTCTGCTGTAGCGACGACATGTCTTTCTCGAGCTGCAACATTAGCTATTTTCATTGTTTCTGCAACTACTTTGGTTTCGACTTTCATAGCAACTCCTCCTCCTCTTATTAAAGATCCGGCGAATTTAACACTGAAGCCAAGAGCTGGTACTAATGTCAAAAAATCGGTAGCAATTCCGAAAATTCCCCATCCAATTTCTCCTTTTTTAAATGATTGGATAGTTCCATAAATAGGAATTGAGCTGATTGCCGCTTCTTTTGCTATGTTTAATATATTATCTATAACAGGAGTTTCAGTTGGCTTAATATTATCGTCTATATTAGGCGTTCTATTAGCAATCATCCTTTGATATTTAATGATATCTTTATTAATAGGATTATTGAGATCTTTATTAATAGGATTATTTTGAATTATTGAAGTATCCATAGTATTAATATCCTAAATATATTAATTAAAATAATTTTTATATTATTATACATAATATTTTAGAAAAATTGTAACTTATATGTAAATATAGTTTATTATATCTTTAATTTATTTTTACTTTTTAGTAATATTGATATTATATTTAATAAAAATTTATTAATATACGTGATATTTATTAATTATACTATAATATAATATAGTTATTTATATATATAAATATAAATTATGTGTTAATACATGATATAATAGAGTAAAATGCTAATATAACTTAATATATTAAATAGAAACATTATTTATGACGATATAAAAGAAAATTAATCAAATTTAAGCATGCAATTTTCTTGAAATATCTAGATATTTAAAAGAGGTAAAATTTATATTGCCGCTATCAAGAATGTTTTATAGACATAATTTTTAAAATGGCATAAATCAATATTTTAAAAAACCACCCATAGGATGCTTATACGCTGCTGGATAAACATCAAAATTTTAATGTTTATTATAGCCTAGTTCTCTTAGAGCAATTGCGTCACGAGCGGATACGTCCGGATATTCTGGATCTGTTCCAACATCTTTAGTTATCTTCCAAGATCTAGCGCATTTTTTCCCTGATGCTTTTTTGCATTGAACGCTGATATGAGGAACTTCGGTAAGTCTAAATGAATCTGATGGTCCTTCACCATGCACTAAAGTAGTTTCTGAGGTGATGCATATTTCAGCAAAATCTTGACCTTTTAATGCGTCAATTAAAGATTTTTCACTAATGTAAACAACTGGAGCGGTTTCTAAGGATGATCCTATGCGTTTTTCTTTTCTTTCTATTTCTAATGCGCATGTGACTACCTTACGCAATCTAACGATTTTTTTCCATTTTTCAGATAATTCCACGTCTTTCCATTCCTGTGGCAATTCAGGCATTTGCTTAAGATGCACAGATAAATCATTTGTCTCTAGACAACGCCATGCTTCCTCTGCTGTAAACGGTATTATAGGAGCTAGCCAAAGTATAAGATTTCTGCACAACCTTCTTATTACTGCAATGCTGGCAATACGTTTTATGCTAGAAGATGGATCACAATACAGAGCATCTTTGCGTATATCAAAATAGAAAGAAGACAACTCTGTATTGACAAAATCTATCAGGTTACGAATAATTATTTTAAAGTTAAAGTTATCGTATCCTTCGCGTACTAGCTGATCAATTTCAGTCATTCTATGAAGTACTAATCGCTCTAATTCTGGCATTTCAAAAAAGGGCATTTCTTGGCCTTTGTCATGTGATAATACTCCAATCATCCAGCGAATTGTGTTTCTTAATTTACGATAAGAGTCAATATTAGTTTGAATAATATTTTTCCCAAGACGTTGATCATCGTTATAGTCGGAACTTGCCACCCAAAATCTTAGAATATCAGCGCCTGACTCAGAAATGATATCATTAGGAGAGATAACATTCCCTTTTGATTTTGACATTTTTTCGCCTTTTTCATCCACTGCAAATCCGTGGGTAATAAGAGATTTGAAAGGAGAAGATCCTCGAGTTGCACAGCTCTCTAGTAATGAATGCTGAAACCAACCACGGTGTTGATCAGATCCTTCTAAGTATACATCTGCTGGCCATGTCAAATCTTTGTTTTTTTCTAGCGCAAAGGCATGCGTAGCCGCAGAATCAAACCATACATCTAATATATCTTGTGACTGTATCCAAGGTTCAGATGCTCTTTCTCCAAGGAAGAAACCACGCATATTATCATCAAACCACGCGTCAGATCCTTGTTTTTTAAAAACTTCAATAATACGATCATTTACTGCTTCATCTATAAGAATTTCGCCTTTTTCATTATAAAACAAACAAATTGGAATTCCCCAAGCTCTTTGACGTGATAAAACCCAATCAGGACGAGATTCAATCATAGATTGCAAACGATTCTCGCTTGAAGATGGATAAAAATTCGTTTGATTAATTGCAGCAAGAGCACGAGATCTAATAGTTGAGCCATCTCCTAGATTTTTGTCTAAATGTAAAAACCATTGAGGTGCATTCCTAAATATTACGGGCTTCTTTGATCTCCAAGAATGAGGATATGAATGTTCGATAATTACTTTGCCAATAATAGCATGGGCGTCTATCAATGCTGATATAACCTCATCATTCGCATTTCCTTTTTCTCCATTATCATCTAAAACGCGAACATCAGGAAATCCTGGTGCATCAGCAGTGTAAAAGCCTCTATCGTCCACAGGCAATGGAATTTTTGTATCAATTGAATTAGATTCCAGCATATCTTTTGCTGCAATCCATGCTTCAAAATCTTCAACACCATGGCTAGGTGCCATGTGTACAAATCCTGTACCACAATCATTGGAAACAAAATCAGCGTCAATCAATGGGACTGGGAAATCATATCCAATATTATTTAATGGATGAGAACATATAATATTTTTCAGATCTTCAGATTTCACGTCACAAACGAACTCAATGGTCATATTGGTTTTTTTTGCAGTTTCATTTGCTAAAGATTTGGAAAGAATAACTTTTTTTTCCATATTGAAGACATACTTATCATTGCTAGCAACAACCTTATATATTCCATATTCACTCTTTGACGAAAAAGCTATTGCTCTATTCCCAGGTATTGTCCATGGAGTTGTTGTCCAAATTATTATTTGTGTTCCTTTTAAACAATCGGTGGATGATTTAACATGGAATGCTACCCATATAGAATCGCTTTTAATATTGTGATACTCTATTTCTGCTTCTGCTAATGTGGTACGTTCTGCTACTGACCACATTACAGGCTTTGTTCCGCGGTAAACTTGGTTCTTTTTAGCTAGTTTTAAAAGTTCAGAAGCTATAATCGATTCTGACTCTGTATTCATTGTAGTATAAGGATTTTTAAAATTTCCTATTACGCCAAGTCGTTTAAATTCTTCCGATTGAATACTAACCCATTTAGCGGCAAAATTACGACATTCTTGACGAAATTCGTTAATAGGGATATTACTCTTATTTTTTCCTTGCTTGATATATTCACTTTCTATTTTCCATTCAATCGGCAATCCATGGCAATCCCATCCTGGTACGTAATTCGCGTCAAATCCCCTCATTTGAAAAGATCTAACTACAATATCTTTTAGCACCTTATTCAATGCATGTCCTATGTGGATATTTCCGTTAGCATAAGGAGGGCCGTCATGTAATATAAATTTTTTGCGACTTTGTCCAGAATCGCGCAATCTTTCAAACAAATTAATTTCTTCCCAATAAGAGAGCAGTTCAGGCTCTTTTTTGGGCAATCCAGCGCGCATACTAAAGCTGGTATTAGGCAAGTGCAATGTGTCAGAATAGTTATTGTTTTTATTGGTTGTCATTGCTAACTCATTTTAATCAAATATATGGCATATAAGTACAATTTACAGCATATAACAAATTATTTATAAAAGTCCATATCTTTGCCGTATTTGCAGATTATTTTAAACCTCTTGTTTATATTTATAAATATGAACAAGTTTTTAATACATCAAGATATAATGCTATGATTGCTTAAGTCATCAATTTTTTTTGCGACCAATAAAATAATTGGGTTCAATTAAATTATAATTTGAAATAAAATCATTGGCTTGCCCACAATATTTTTGCCATCCATTCTATATTAGAAATATCAACATTATCTATAGGATAACAGCAGTTCAATGACATAAGATCGACAGAATTATCTATTTGATTTATAAGAATCTTTGCAGACATATCGCCTTCATAAGTTTTTATTAAAACACGATCGCCACAATTTACCTGTATAGTAACATTCAAAATTAAGATATCTCCTTTCCTATATAAAGGTAACATGCTGCTATCCTGTATTTGAATAGCGTATATTCCGTTATGAGATGCTTTAATTTCAGGTACGCATATAGTATTCCATTTTTTACCTACAGGATATCCTCCACTATCAAAAAAACCGTCCGAAATATTTTGTGCAAAATCCAAAATAGGGATAACATTATCTTGCTTTTTATTTTTTCCTGTTTCAGAAATTGACGATTCGAGGAATTGATGAATAGTTTCATTAGTAGCCTCTAGTATTTTGGCTATAGATTCAGTAGAAGGCCATCGATTGCGTCCGTCAATTCCTAGTCTTTTGGATTTGTTGAAGGAAGTAGGGTCTAATCCTGCTTTTCGTGCAAGCCCCGAAGGTGTAAGATTATGGCGATTTGCTATCCTATCTATTGATTCCCAGATCTTTTCATGTGAAAATGTTTTCATGATTATCAATGCCTTGTTTTTTTATACATATGTATATATGTGCATATAATAAAATCAAATTCGCTTAAATAGTAACTTTTATTAAACAATAAATTCATTTTATGATCTCCTGGCTATCATTACGAAATGATACAACATTTAGAGATAAAACTATCTTTTTTTCTTATGATGATAACGCTTAATTAGATATATAGCATGTGTTTTAGTGCTTCATTTATGAGAAACAGGAGGAGGTTCCATCTTTATAAAAGTAAATTTTAGGGTAATAAAGGTATCAACATTATAATTAAAATTCCTAAATATGATCCATTAAATAAAAACATTATATAGTATTATTATTTTCCTAAACGCTTTCATAACAAGCTCTGGATTAATTGCACCAGTTAACTTAATATTTTTGTTATTTAATATCAATATAATTACTATGTTTTATTGTTAATCTTCTATGTTATCAAGATATCGTATTCGTTTGTATAATATTGCTTTAGTACTAAATTATTTAGTATAATATGTTCATATATTGGTTTATCAAATACAATTATGGCAATTCTTATGTTATGTATTATTAAATAGTTTTCAGTAATTATTTAAATAAATATAGCATATTATCTTATATTTTGTCTATGAAATATGATTTATATTCAATATTAATAAACAATCGAATTAATGGTGTATCGTTGACATTTATTTGCCAATTCTGCGATACTCAAGCAATTGTTTATTGTTGAGCAAGTATTTAGATATGGGGCTTATCTTGACATTGTTATGGTTTTTTAAATGATTCGTTTTATTTCAATATTTTTCTCTTTTATAGCGATTATTTTTTATTCAGATATATCTTTAGCTAATTTTCGAGTTTGTAATGAAACCAATTATTTAGTAGGTATTTCGCTGGGACAGCCATCTATAAAAGGTGGATGGATAACTAAAGGATGGTGGCAAATTCCTATGAATACTTGTGAAACTATTTTAAAAGGCGATTTAGATTCAAGGTATTACTATTTATATGCGGAAGGATCTGATAATAATGCACATTGGATTGGTGATATTCAAATGTGTGTGGGACAGGACGTATTTACAATTGTGGGAATAAATGATTGTTATGCTCGCGGCTACCTTAAAGTTGGATTTACTGAGTATGATACGGGACAACATGCAAGTTGGACAGTTCATTTAACTAAACCTTCATCAAAGTGAGGACTAATAAATAATGCATAACCTTCGCAAAATTAAAATTATTGCTACATTAGGTCCTTCATCTTCTTCAGAAGATGTTATTCGCGGTTTGCATGAAGCAGGTGTAAATGTTTTTCGTATTAACATGAGCCATACAAGCCATGGCATGATGTATGATCTTATAAAGAAGATACGTTCAGTGGAATTACAGTTTCAGTGTCCTATAGGCATTTTAATAGATTTACAAGGACCTAAGTTTCGTGTCGGAAAATTCGCAGATTATAGAGTTTGTCTACAATCTGGGGACATTTTTACTTTTGACAACAATGATTCTCCTGGAAATGCTGATCGTGTTTTTTTGCCTCATCCAGAGGTATTTGAATATGTAAAGGCGGGAGATCGTTTGATTATTGATGATGGTAGATTAAAGCTATGCGTACAGGAAACAGGTAAAGATTTTATAAGATGTCAAGTGGTTTCTGGTACTGTTATTTCTGATCGAAAGGGGATTTCATTCCCAGATACGTTTTTACCTACTCAGGCTTTAACTAGAAAAGATCGTGAAGATTTAGACGTCGCTTTAAAAACTGAAGAAATAGATTGGATTGCTCTTTCCTTTATTCAGTCTGTTGATGATCTTAAGGAAATTCGCAAAATTATTTCTGAACAACAAGTAGGTTTAATGTCAAAGATTGAAAAATCACGAGCCATTGAATTTGCATCAGAGATAATACAATTATCAGACGCTGTCATGGTTGCGCGTGGAGATCTTGGTGTAGAGGTTCCGTTTGAATCCGTTCCGGGTATCCAAAGGAAATTAATTCGTATTGCTCGTCAGTTAGGTAAGCCAGTTGTCATTGCAACTCAGATGCTCGAATCTATGATTATGTCTCCTATTCCAACTCGTGCTGAGGTGTCTGATGTGGCAAATGCGGTATTTGAGGAGGCTGATGCTATTATGCTTTCAGCTGAAACTGCTTCAGGATCTTATCCCATTGATTCTGTTAAGACTATGTCATTGATTGCTTCTTCTGCTGAAAGAGATTCGACTTGGCTGGAGATGCGATCTCTTCGTAGAATTGAGCCTGATGAAACGGGTGCCGATGTTATATCTTCGGCTGCACGACATATATCAGAAAAACTTCGTTTATCTGCAATTGTTTGTTATACTGCCTCTGGAGCAACAGGATTGCGAGCCGCGCGTGAGCGTCCAAAAATAGGTATATTAGTTGCATTATCTCCAGTTATTAGAACCGCACGTAGATTATCTCTAGTCTGGGGTATTCACTGTGTGGTAACTGATGACGCTTATGATTTGGATGATATGGTGAATCGCGCTTGTCGTATTGTTGTTGAACATGGATTTGGAAATCCAGGAGATCGCATAATAATTTCTGCGGGGCTACCACTAGGAACTCCTGGCTCGACTAATATGTTGCGCATTGCTTATGTAGGATCCGATGGATTAAGTGGCGTTTGAAAAAATATTTATATTCTAATTTTTATAAAGTTTAATAATCCTAATATTATACTAAATATAATTTCTATATTATCTATCTTATTAAATCGTTTTCAATTGAGAAATTTCTTGATTATTATTTTAAATTAATATGAATCTTATCTAATATTTATTTGCAAATATGTATGAATCGATTACCAATATTAGCTATATTTTATTAAATATTGGTAGCTTATAACTTATGTTAATTCCATATTACTTTTTGTTTTTTTCTAAAATGCCATATATTTGTATAAGTACTTAAATTTTTTTAAACAAATTATTTATATTTCGTTAATTATTTTTTTAACACTGGTCGATTTATAGTTTTTATATCATGCTATCGTTTATATTATATCATTTTTTGATCGATAGTTGATTTTCATATTTACGCATTGTAATTGGCAATGGATAAAATAAATATTTTTTTGTCAAATTAAGAATAGGATATTAGTGCTATATTTTGGTTTATCTGTATATTTATAATTGCATAATATATATTATATATCCTAATGCATATCTATAATATGCCAATACACCATTTAAAAAATAATTAAACGCCACTCAAAAATTATTTCGTTAAAATAGTAAATATAATTGAAATAAGCTTTAGCTATTTTATCTGGAATTACAACTGTATATATTTGAGTGGCAAAAGGACTTTTGTTTATCATTAAATCCATAGGACTTTTATAATTTCATATGTTTTTTGTCCTCCAGGAGCATTTACTTCTATTGTATCTCCAACTTCTTTGCTAATTAGAGCTTTTGCTATTGGAGACGATATAGATACTAGACCTGATTTGACATCAGCTTCCTGATCTCCAACGATTTGATAAACTTTTTTCTCGTTGTTATCAATATCTATAAGTTCAACTGTGGCGCCAAATGCTATTTTAGATCCTGATATTTTAGATAAATCAATTACTTCTACGCGCGCTATAATACTTTCAATCTCTACTAATCTTCCTTCATTAATGCTATGTAGTTCTTTTGCTGCATGATATTCAGCATTTTCAGAAATATCTCCGTATGCACGAGCTTCAGATACGGCTTTTATAATTCTAGGGCGCTCTTCTTGTTGCCTCCAGCGTAATTCTTTCTGAAGCTTAGATAATCCATTAGGGGTCATAGGAATTTTTTCTACCATAATTATATCCTTGCAATAAAAACGCCTTCTATAATAAGAGGCATATGGAACTTATAGATCTTTTTAGTGAAATTTTATTTGGTATATTATATAACGTCGCCTACATTTTAACAGTTTATTCTTTTTTTTAATAAATACAATTAGGGTAAAACGCATTAAAACATAAAATTAATTATTAAGATAGCTTTGAAGTGTGTAAACTTCAAGGCTGTCTGACTTAAGTGCTTGGATAGCTTGAGCCGCGGCTTCTGCTCCCGCTAAAGTAGTATAGTAAGGTATTTTCCTAACTAAAGTCGCTCTTCTTAGTGACTTAGAATCTTCTATGGCCTTGCTGCCTTCTGTTGTGTTAATTACTAAATGAATCTCATAATTGCTAATTGCATCTTCAATATGAGGCCTTCCTTCCAGTACCTTATTAATTTTATGAGTTTCTACACCATAAGAAGATAGAAAGCGGGCTGTTCCTTCGGTTGCCATAACCTTAAATCCTAGATTTTTTAGAAGTTTTATTATTGGCGCTATACGCTTTTTGTCCTTATCTCTAACAGAAACAAAAACAGTCCCTTCACGTGGAAGATCCACCCCAGCGCCTAATTGTGATTTTGCGAATGCTAGAGGGAAATCATGGTCAATTCCAATGACTTCTCCTGTTGATCGCATTTCAGGCCCGAGTAGGATATCAATCCCAGGGAATCTATTAAAAGGAAACACCGATTCTTTAACAACAAAATGTTTGAGTTGATATAGATTAGGTTTTTTGCCATATGCAGATATGGCATCATCAAGACTTTCACCTGCTATAATACGAGCAGCAACTTTGGCGATTGGTAAGCCGATAGCTTTAGCAACAAAAGGTACTGTACGCGATGCACGGGGATTGACTTCTAAGATGTAAATATTGCTATCTTTGATTGCATATTGAACATTAATCAATCCTATAACATTTAATGATTTGGCTAAAGATTTTGTTTGAAAAATTATTTCATCCGTCATTTGTTTTGATAGTGAACGGGATGGTAATGAGCAAGCAGAATCTCCAGAATGAATTCCTGCTTCTTCAATATGCTCTAAAATTCCCACTACTAATACTTGATCATTATCGCATAAAGCGTCAACATCTATCTCTATAGCATCAGATAAATAACTATCAAATAATAATGGATTTTTGCCGAGAAGTGTATTTATTTGTCCAGTTTTATCATTTGGATAGCGTTGTTTGATTTCCTCTGATACAAGTTCAGGCAGTGTTTCAAGTAGATAGCCTTGCAACATTTTTTCAGAGTGAACAATCTGCATTGCTCTGCCTCCTAAAACATAAGATGGGCGAATTAAAATAGGGAAGCCAATTTCAGATGCTACCAGGCGTGCTTGTTCTACTGAGTGAGATATGCCGTTTTTAGGCTGATTAAATCCTAACTTCATTAATAATTTTTGGAAACGATAACGATCTTCGGCTAAGTCTATTGAATCAGGTTGTGTGCCGAGTATAGGAATGTTATTTTTCTCAAGTGTTTTCGCAATTTTTAACGGTGTTTGTCCTCCAAATTGTACTATTACGCCTATTAATTCTCCTTTTTTTTGTTCTACATGCAAAATTTCAAGCACATCTTCTTCTGTTAATGGCTCAAAATACAATCTATCAGCTATATCATAGTCCGTCGATACAGTTTCAGGATTGCAATTGATCATTATTGTTTCAAATCCTGCTTCTTTTAAAGAAAAAGCAGCATGGCAACAACAATAGTCAAATTCAATTCCCTGCCCAATGCGATTAGTTCCACTTCCAAGAATCACAATTTTTTTTCTATCAGAAACTTTATTTTCTGATATGCTTTGATTAATAAATGTTTTTTCATATGTAGAATACATATAGGACGTAGGAGACGTAAATTCTCCTGCACATGTATCGATGCACTTGAAAACAGGATTTACATTTAGTCTATGTCTTAATTCTCTTACTTCATGCTTGGTTTTTCCAGATAATATTGCAAGCCTATAATCTGCAAATCCCATTGCTTTGATATTATGAAGATTTTGAAAATCTGTTGGTATCCCGTGTTCTCTAATTCTATTTTCCATATCAACTATCATTTTGATTTGACCTATAAACCAAGGATCAATGCTAGATGATTTATGTATTTCTTCTGCTGTCATCCCTAAACGCAAAGCTTGTGCTATTTTACGCAGTCTATCGGGGGAAGGAGTGCTAATTGATGCGCGGATTGCATTTTTATCATTTTCTGAACTCATCAAGGGTATTTCGATTTCATCTAATCCACTTAAACCAGTTTCAAGCCCACGCAATGCTTTCTGGAGTGACTCAGAAAAAGTTCGGCCTATAGCCATAACTTCTCCAACAGATTTCATTGAAGTGGTTAGCGTTGTATCAGATCCTGGAAATTTTTCAAAAGCAAATCTAGGTATTTTTGTCACAATATAATCGATTGAAGGTTCGAATGAAGCAGGGGTTTTGCCTCCAGTAATGTCATTACCAAGCTCGTCTAATGTATATCCTACAGCTAATTTAGCTGATATCTTTGCTATAGGGAAACCTGTTGCTTTAGAGACTAATGCAGAAGAACGCGATACTCTTGGGTTCATTTCAATAACTACGAGTCTTCCATCTTTAGGATTAACTGCAAATTGCACATTTGCTCCGCCAGATTCCACGCCAATTTCTCTTATAACTTCAATTGCTGCATTGCGCATTTTCTGGTATTCTTTATCTGTTAAAGTCAGCGCAGGTGCAACGGTAATTGAATCTCCTGTATGGACACCCATGGGATCAATATTTTCAATTGAGCATACAACAATGCAATTGTCTTTTTTATCCCTTATCATCTCCAGCTCATACTCTTTCCATCCTAGGATAGACTCTTCTATTAAAACCTCAGTAGTTGGAGAAGCATTTAGTCCATTTTCAACGATTTCAAAAAATTCTGACTTATTATAAGCTATACCGCCACCTGTTCCGCCCAGTGTAAAAGATGGTCTTATGATTAGAGGTAGGCCTATTTCATCTATAGCTTGCATTGCTACTGCCATAGCATGGCATATATAACGATTTTTTCTATCGTTTTCTTCTAGGTCCCATTTTATTGCTATTTCGTCTAACGCATCATTTAGTTCTTTTCCACAAAGTCTATCTTTTAGATTTGCTAGTGTTATTTCATGGATTTGACGATCGTGATTTTTAATTTCGGCGGCATTTGCAAGAATTGATTTTGGTGTTGCAAGATGAATCTTTTTCATTGCTTTACTGAAGAGATATCTATCTTCAGCTTTATCAATTGCTTCTGGCTTAGCGCCGATCATTTCAACGTTATAACGATCTAGGACGCCCATTCTTCTTAATGAAAGCGCTGTGTTTAATGCTGTCTGTCCTCCCATAGTTGGCAGAAGAGCATCAGGCCGTTCTTTAGCTATGATTTTTGCTACGACTTCTGGAGTTATGGGTTCAATATAAGTAGCATCTGCTAGATCTGGATCTGTCATTATAGTCGCAGGATTAGAATTAACAAGAATAATTCTATATCCTTCTTCACGCAATGCTTTACATGCTTGTGTACCAGAATAGTCAAATTCGCATGCTTGTCCTATCATAATCGGCCCTGCGCCTATTATTAGTATGGATTTAATTTCTTGGCGTTTAGGCATTTATTTTCTCTACTATAATTTCGTAATTATACATTGGTTTAATTTGCTATTCTGATTGCGCATCGGCCTTCTAGGCTATATCAAATATATTTTTCAAGCAACTCTGTTAGTGATAAAATTAATTATTACTTAATATTGATTGTTTTTAATCAAAGTAGATAGTTATTATAAATATGTAACATATGTTTATTAAATTATTTAATAATATTATATTTTACATGTATTATTTTAAATTCTGATTATAGACTTTTTATTTTAATTGTTGTTTTAATATTATTTCATACAAAATTTAGAATAAAAAGGTATTATATTACTAATTATTATTATTATATACAATAATATTATTCCATAAAATTTTATTCTACAATAAGAAGATAATCTAATCTGTTGCAATTTTAATATCAAAAATGTCCACAAGCACGGCGAAAAAGCAAAACAGCTTTTCTTGTGCCATGCTCTATAGCAGTTGCCGTAAATGCATGTCCAATTGATATTTCTGAAATATAATCTATCTTATGTATTAAATTTGGTATGTTTTGTATAGTTAAGTCATGTCCAGCATTGATTTTAAAATGCATTTCTTTAGCAATATAAGCTGTAATATATAATTTTTCTAACTGAATAATTGCTTGATTTGGATCGTTATAACAAGCTCCATAAGGTCCCGTGTAAAGCTCAATGCAATCGGCTCCAGTTTGTTTAGCGGCCTTAATAGGCTCTTCTTTTCCTTCGCTATCAGTGAAAAGTGATACTCTAGATCCTAAAGATTGCAATCTGGATACAGATTCTGTGAGAAGTTTTTTGTTTTCAATGAAATTCCATCCATGATCAGATGTGAGCTGGTCAGGTTCATCCGGAACAAGAGTGACTTGTTCTGGCTTGTAAAGTTCGCACAAGGAAAGGAATTTTTCGCTAGGATATCCTTCGATATTCAGCTCTGCTTTTGGAAATTCTTCATCAATTAATCTACGAAGTTTAGATATGTCCGTAAAACGAATATGACGTTGATCTGGTCGTGGATGTATTGTTAAACCAGAAGCTCCTGACAGTAATGATATTCTTCCTATATCAACTAAATTTGGCCATGGAAGATTGCGGCGATTACGAATCATTGCTATAGCATTAAGATTGATAGATACTTGAGTAGACACTTCGCAAATCCAAATTTAATTATTGAGATATCGATTGTAATATTTTGATATAAAAATAAAAATTATTTTTTGATTTTTTAATTGTTATTTATTAATTTTAGATAAAATATATGGTATTAATAGTTTTGATCACTAAAAAATTATTTGGGTACTAGACAGATTTTGCATGCTCTGGTATGAATTAGCTTCATTGTTTGTTTTTTAGATTATTCATCTCCGAGAGGTGATTTTACAAAGGAAGTGAGATATCCAACGTGTTGGTATTGGTGCGTGATAATAATGTTGAGCAGGCTATGCGTGTCTTGAAAAAGAAGATGCAAGGTGAGGGAATACCACGCGAGTATAAAATGCGCAGTTACTATGAGAAGCCATCGCAAAAGCGAGTGAGGTTGAGATCTGAGGCTATCCGCAGGTCTAGAAAAATAGACCGTAAGATGGCGCAGCGTGAGGGATATATTGCGTCTAGGGTTAGTCGTAGTAAGCGTAAATAATCAATTTTAAGAGGAGTGTTATGCATTGTCTCTCAAGTATTTGATTAAAGTGTTATGGTTTAGTGGATATAGGATTTACCGATTAATATTTAACTCGAAGCCTATGATGCGATTTGCGGTTAAATTTCTTTTGATACTTGTTTTATTTTCCCATCTAGGAGGTTGCTTATACCTTTTAAACGATATTAAAAATAGGCAAGATCTTGATATTTCTTCTCTTAGCTCTGTGATTAGATCTCATCCACGTGATCCTGAAGGTTACAATGTACGTGGAGTGGTTTATGGGGAGTATGGAAAATTTTATGAGGCATTGCAAGATTTCCAAAAAGCTTTACATCTGGATAGATTGTATTATAAGGCATATGTAAATCGTGCTTTAGTATATTATAAAATGGGCAATTTCCCCATGGCGCTTAAAGACTATAATTCTGCTTTGAGCATTAATCCAAATTATAGTGTTGCTTATATAGGTAGAGGGGATGTTTATCGTACTAAGTATTATAATAATCCGATAAAGGCACTTGAAGATTTCAATTATGCTATAAAACTTAAAACTCCTGATTCTGCTAAGGCTTTTTATGGTCGTGCTCTTGTATATCAAGTTTTAGGAAAACATGAGAAGGCAATAGATGATTTTTCTAAAGCTATGTCATTATCATCTTTATATGCAGATCATTATAATGGACGTGGTATTTCTTACTTAGCTATTAAAGATTATAATAATGCTATTGAAGATTTTAAAATTGCCATCAGTATTAATCCAGGAGTAGCTAAGTTTTGGTTTAATCAGGGATTTGCTTACGAAATGCATGCAGATTACGAAGATGCTCTTATGTCTTATAATAAAAGCTTATCAATTGATTATAATGACAATAAAACAAGGGACGCTATTTCTAGGATGAAAGACCTATTGAAGTCTAATTCATTTTTTTGATAATACAAGATGAATTTAAAATGTTTTCTTCGGATTTTTATTTCAATGAATTTTTCATAAAGTATGACTATATAATGGTAAATTTATTTAAGAATTAAGAGATATCAAATATTCAATTATAAAAAGATATTTAATATAAAATATTTAAATAATTATAATCAAATAAACCATGATGAATAAAATACAAAAAAATAGTCATGTCATTACTATATCAATTTTATATACACCATATTCATACAATCTTTATCATAGTATATGGGTATTATGTTTTTTATCGTGATCATTTGCTTGTTTATAGCTTTTTGCATTATCTAACAATGTTATTACATCGAAGTTATCAAAATATTTTTTCTTTTCATTTACTTCATTTATATATGCTTGATAGTTAATAGAATTATTTGTTGATATACAAACTTTTGCAGACAGATCTGTCACTTCATCAGATAAGTCTTGCTTATAAGAGTTCTTAATTATGTGATTAGGTATTTGTTTATTTGTTTTGTTGTTAAGTCCAATTGATAGTAGGTTTTTGGATACGTTATTACGTATATTTCTATCTGTTGCTCCTAATACTACAGCAATAACAGATTTTTCGTTTTGTGATGCGGAAACAATTATATTGAAACCAGATGCACATGTAAAACCAGTTTTCATTCCATCTGCACCTGGATATGTGCCAATTGCCCAATTAGTGTTAGGATATTGCTTTCCGTCTATTGTTATTCCTTTAATTTTAAAATAATTCAAGTACTGAGGGAATTCAGTTTTTATCCTCCAAGATAATATTGCCATATCACGTGCTGTTGAATAATGTCCGTATTTAGTTATTCCATTACTATTCATAAAATTAGTAGATGATAGTCTCATTTTTTTTGCAATATTATTCATTTGTTCGACAAATTTTGATTCTGTGCCATAAATAGATTCAGCAATTGCGACAGCTATATCGTTTGCTGATTTTACATTTAGTAGTTTTAAAGCGTTATCAAGCGTAAGCACTCTTCCTTGATTAAAAGGGCTTTTTGATGGTTCTTGTATAGAGGCGTGCTTACTAATAAAAATTGGTGTCGCAAGTGATATCTTTTTTCGTTTAAGCAAGGAAAAAACGACATAAGAAGTCATTAACTTTGTTAAAGATGCAGGATGGCACGGATGATCAGGATGGTTTTCTTTTATTACATTTCCGGTATTATTATCTATCAATATATAATAAGGTAGATTATCTGTCTCTGCAATAGATATAGATATAAAAGGGTTAATTAATAGCAATATCATTACTGATATTTTTAAAATAAAGTTTAGTACTATTTTAGTTTTTTCTAGCATTTTTTTGGGGATTATTACTCTATAAATATTAGTATATTTCAACTTCTATGATTTCAAAGAACCAGACATCCCACATTTAATTACTATACATATTCTCCTAACATATCAACTTTTTTATATGTAACAATAATTATAAAATGATACTTATATTGCTTTATTAGCCCAGTATTCAATGCGTGTACCACGTATATCTTCTAAGTTTGTTTTTTCTTTATTAAGAAAATTAGATAATCCTTTAATAATGCGCTTTGGTAGTAATATTCCTTCATATATCATTGCTGTATAAAGTTGTATCAAATTTGCACCAGCCATTATTTTTTCGATTGCATCTTCTGTAGAAGATATACCTCCAGTCCCAATAATAGCCATATTTTGGCCAACGCGTTTCCTCATTTTTGCAAGGATTATTGTAGATTTTGTAAAAAGAGGAAGTCCAGATAATCCTCCATTTTTTGTATAGTTCATTGGATTTTTTAAGTTTTCACGGGATAGTGTGGTATTTGCAATAATAATTCCTTCAATTTGTTGAGAAAGTGCTTCATTAGCTTGCATTATATTGGTAAGCAGATTTTTAAGGTTTAGTCTTTTTTGAAGGTTTCTTAGACCTGGTGTGTTAGGAGATGAAATATTGATGGAAAAATAAGATGCAATTTTAAAGAATTTGTGAATACCTGATACATAATCTAAAATAAAGTTTTTGCTATCTTTATTTGCTCCTATATTGACACCAATAGGAGCTGTTTTTTTTATTTTGCAAAGACTTGTAAATATTTCATTGTGTCCTTTATTATTAAATCCTAGTTGATTTATTATTGCCTTTTCGTTCATTAGTCTAAAAATACGAGGGCGCGGATTGCCGGATTGTGGATTAGGGGTAACAGTTCCTATCTCTACAAATCCAAAGCCTATTTTTAATAATTCTAGCGGAACTTCAGCGTTTTTATCATATCCTGCTGCCATTCCTAAGGGATTAGGGAATGATATTCCAGCAACTTTTACACTGAGATTCGGATCGTTCTTTACAGATAAAGATGATAGTAACCCTGACTTTAAGGCTAAGATTGATAAACGATGCGCCGCTTCTGGGTCTAAAAGTAATAAGCTACGCCATGTTATATTTTTAACAATATTAAGCACTATCTAATCATCTCCTGTTGCTGGTGAATATTGGTATCTAATTTTTCTGGAGTTTGTTATTTCCTATATTAGCACAATAATGTTATTTATTTTAAATGATATTGCTGATGCAAGATTAATAACATATAAATTATATCATCTGAATATAGCGCTAATCAAATAACATCAAAACACCATGATAGAATAGATTTTTGAATATGGAGTCTGTTTTCAGCTTCGTCAAAAACTACTGACTGATGTCCATCCATTACTTCATTTGTCACTTCTTGCCCTCTATGACTAGGTAAGCAGTGCATAAATAATGCATCAGGATGTGCTAATGCCATTAGTTTTGAATTCACTTGAAATGGATGAAATATGCTTTCTGCCCTTGCTCTAAATTCTTGATTCATAGATATCCACGTATCCGTTAAAACACAGTGTGCATCTTTAACAGCTTTTTGGGAATCGTTAAACAATGTTACAGATGCTCCCTTGTTTATAGCCCAATTTAAGTATGATTTTTTAGGCTCTGATCCAATCGGTGTGGAGATGTTTAATATATAGCCAAAACTTACTGCTCCTTCTATAAGAGAGTGTAGAACATTATTACCGTCGCCGGTCCAAGCTAATAGTTTATCCTTTATGGATCCTCGATGCTCTTCAAAAGTCATGATATCAGCCATAATTTGGCAGGGATGTGTGTCATCGGTTAAAGCGTTAATCACAGGTATCTTTGCATTTTCTGCTAATTCTAGTAGTCGTGAGTGATCTGTTGTTCGAAACACTATAGCATCTACATAACGAGATAATACTTTTGCTGTATCGCTTATTTTTTCAGCTCGTCCAAGCTGCATTTCTACTCCTGATAAAAATATTGTCTCACCTCCTAGATGCTTCATAGCAACTTCAAAAGATACTCGGGTACGAGTTGATGGTTTCTCAAAAATCATCGCTAGCACTTTTCCAGACAGAGGCTTTTCACTTAAAATTTGATTTGGTGAAGATTTGTTTTTTTTTGCGTTTTCAACTATGTAAGAAAGATCAGATTTTAATATATGTGCTAAATCAAGAAAATGCTTTGGATATCCCATGATATTGGAACCTTTAATTTATATGAAACTTATAATGTAGTATATATTTATATATTATTTTATTTATATCTACTCTTTTATGGCTCTAGTTATGCGTTTTAGCCCTTCATTTATCTCTTCAGCAGTTACATTTAAAGGGGGGGTTATCCTTACTACATTATCGCTGGCTGGAGCTACTAGCAAACATTCACTTTGCATTTTATTTGCCATAATATTTGGATGAAATACTGTTTTTAGCCCTATTAATAATCCTTGTCCTCTTACTTCTAATAGTATGTTAGGAAAACGATTTTTAATATTTTGTAGCCCTTCAAATAATATTTTAGAAATATTGCAAACATTTTCAAGAACATCTTTACATTGAATTATATCAAGCACTTTATTGCCTGTTACCATTGCTAATGCGTTTCCTCCGTATGTAGATCCATGTGATCCAACATTCATATACTTAGCCACTTCGGTTTTTGCTAAGCATGCTCCAACTGGGAACCCTCCGCCTAATCCTTTAGCAAGAGCCATTATATCAGGTGTGATATTAGACCATTCATAAGCAAATAGTTTTCCTGTTCTGCCGCATCCTGTTTGGACCTCATCAAGAATGAGAAGCGCGTCAATACTATTGCAAATTTCGCGCAATTTCCGCAGAAATTCTATCGGCGCCTTTCTAACTCCTCCTTCCCCTTGTATAGGCTCTATTAAAATAGCTGCAGTATCTTTGCTAATACATTTTTCAAGAGATTTGAGGTCAGCAAATTTAACTTGATCAAAGCCTTCAGCTTTTGGGCCGAATCCCTCTAAATATTGTGGTTTTCCACCCGCTGCTATTGTTGCCAAGGTTCTTCCATGAAATGCTCCTTCAAATGTAATGATACGGAATTTATTTTTGTTTCCCCTCATATAATGATAACGACGTGCTGTTTTAATTGCACATTCTACTGATTCGGATCCAGAATTAGTAAAGAAAACTTTCCCATCAAAAGCGTTTTTTGCTAGATTATTTGCAAAAATATCTTGTGCTGTTGATTGATAAAGATTTGAGATATGCCATAGATTATCAGCTTGTGATTTTAATACTGATACTAACGCTGGGTGTGAGTGCCCAAGTGAATTGACTGCGATTCCAGATGCAAAATCTAGGAAAGGAGTGCCATCTTCAGAGAAAAGCCATGAACCTTTCCCTTTTATGAAACGAACATTTGTTCGATTATAAGTATCAAACAAGTGGTTATTACTGTTCATTTAATTTTCCCTATTTAGGCTATTTATAATATAAATCAGATCATTTATAGCATTACTTCTTCGGTAGAATATTTAATAAATCATATTTCTCTTAAAAAGAAAATTGCGTATTTTATAATCTTTTAGATATTTTTAGCGTCATTTTATTTAACCAAGATACTTTTTGCATTCTATTGACGCTTAGATAAGGTATGAATAAGGTTCATAGTTAATAATTAGTTATCATTGATGATTCTTTGAGTGTTTGTTGTCTTAGGATCTTTTTAGCATATGGCTGGAAATTTTAGAAGGTAGGTAAATACAGATGGTCTGGACTAATGAAAGAATTGATAAGCTTAAAAGATTTTGGTCAGAAGGTTTAAGTGCTAGGCAGATTGCCTTACAGCTTGGAGGTGTCAGTCGCAATGCTGTTATTGGTAAGGTGCATAGGTTATTCCTTTCTAATCGTGTCAAATCTGAGGATAGGAAACAGTCTTCATCTGGTCGTAAACACTCAAAATCAAGAGATCCTTCATCTAAGAATCAACATAGTTCCAATATTTGTGTTCGAGAATATGGTCTAAGAGCTCAATCTTCTGTTGCTATTCAAAAGAAAAAAAATAAGTATAAATCAAAGAACAGCCATGAACCTTCAGGAGTTATTGTGCCTATTTCTCGTTGTTTGAGATTGATGGAATTAACGGAAGATACATGTAAGTGGCCTATAGGTGATCCTTTTGGTAAAGATTTTTCTTTTTGTGGCGGTGATGTAAATAATGATTCTCCCTATTGTGATTATCATAAACAGCTTGCGTATCAAAAAGCGAATGATCGTCGTAAGATCCCTGCAAATGCAAAATGATAAATTATATTCGTGATTTTTATAGAGCTATTGTTATTAAGATATATGGTATGTTATAATCATGGTATGTTGGTAATTATTTAATTATTTCTGAAAGATTTTAATAATTGCTTCAATAGATTTCATTTAATAGATGAGTTATTATGTTTATACAAACCGAATCTACTCCTAATCCCGATACTATGAAATTTATTCCTGGAAGAGTTGTATTAGAGAGAGGAACTGTACATTTTTCTAACGCAGAAGAAGCTTTAATATCTCCTCTTGCATCTCGAATTTTTGAAATATCAGGCGTTTCATCTGTTTATTTAGGATATGATTTTATAACTGTTGCAAAAAATACATGTGATTGGGATCAGCTGAAGCCGCCTATTCTGGGTGTTATTATGGAGCACTTTATATCTGATTCTCCGGTTATTTCTGATGGTTGTTTTGATTGGAATGATTCAAGCAACGAAAGTTATGAATGTGATAGTAATATTATTAATAAAATAAAAGATGTGTTAGATAAACGTGTTAGGCCTGCAGTAGCTAGAGATGGCGGAGATATAGTTTTTAAAGGATATCGGGAGGGCACTGTTTTTTTAAGAATGCAAGGATCTTGTTCGGGATGTCCATCTGCCACTGATACTCTAAAGTATGGTGTTATGAACATAATGAATCATTTTGTTCCTGAAGTAAATGATATTCGCCTAGTTTAGAATGGATATTTTTTGTGATAGTTTTGGCGCTTGATACTACGGGAGCAGATTGTTCTGTTGCTGTTTACGACGGCAATACAAATCGTATTTTAGGTTCTTATTTAAAGACTTTAGGACGCGGTCATGCTGAGCACTTGATTCATGCTATAGATTGTGCGCTAAAATCTTCTGCAATAGACATAACTCAGATTGATCGTATTGTAACTTCATTAGGGCCGGGATCATTTACTGGAGTTAGAGTTTCTATTGCTGCCGCACGTGGTTTATCTTTATGTTTGAATAGGCCGTCTTTTGGGGTTGGTAATTTAGAGGTTTTGGCTTGTTCGTATCTTGATGTTAATTCTAGTCGTCCTGTGATGGTATTGGTAAATATGTTATTCGAAAAGTTTTGTTTTCAGATTTTTTCTAAATCAGCTGTTCCTTTATCTGATCCTATCCTTATAAATTATGATCAAGCTTGTTATGAGATTAAAATTTTTGAAGGAGAAATTATTGGATCAGGTTTTGATGCGATTAATGGTATCAAGGGAGAAGATTACTATTTTCCAATGGATGTTCTTGCTAGATTAGGTATGGGAAAAACTGAAAATTCTCCTTCACCTATTTATTTGCGTCGTCCATGTACTATTTAGGAAGTTATATTTCTATGTTGTTTTTTAAAAAAAATATATTTCATATTATAGATATGAGTTAATATAATTGTTTATTAGAGATAATTTTTATTAATATAAAGGGTTATTAATTATATCTTATATTAAAAAAAATGTTTTCACAAACTATGGGTGCTGTAAATATGTTATGTCAAGTTGTCAATCAGAATGTTTATCAGCAAAGGTTTTTTGTTAAGAGCTATGGTTGTCAAATGAATGTATATGATTCTTCTCGTATGGAAGATATCTTTTTTGCTAAGGGATATGGGCGAGCTGATTCTATAGATGATGCAGATCTAATAGTTCTCAATACTTGTCATATACGAGAAAAAGCTGCTGAAAAAGTTTATTCATCTTTGGGACGTTTAAGAAAACTAAAAGATGAACGTATAAAGAAGGGTAAAGATACAATAATAGTTGTTGCTGGATGTGTGGCTCAAGCTGAAGGAGAAGAAATTATAAACCGTGCTCCTATAGTTAATATAGTTATTGGTCCTCAGACTTATTATCGTTTGCCTGAATTATTGGAGAGAGTTAGATTTGGCAAAAGAGTTGTAGAAACTGATTATTCTGTAGAAGATAAATTTGATAGCCTTGCTATAGTAGATGGTGGATACAAAAGAAAGAGAGCTGTTTCTTCTTTTTTAACAATACAAGAAGGATGTGATAAGTTTTGTACATTTTGTGTGGTACCATATACTCGTGGAGCAGAGATTTCTCGCTCATTATATCAAGTTGTTGAAGAGGCTCGTAAACTAGTTGAGAAAGAGGGAGTTCGTGAAATTACTTTGTTAGGTCAAAATGTTAACGCTTGGTCTGGAAAGGATTTGAATGGTAGGAAACTTAGTTTTAGTGATTTACTGTATGAAATTGCCGATATTAAAGGCCTAAAAAGATTAAGATATACAACTAGTCATCCCAGAGATATGAATGATGGATTGGTAAAAGCTCATGGTGATTTAGATGTGCTTATGCCTTATCTTCATTTGCCGGTTCAATCTGGTTCTAATAATATATTAAAGTCTATGAATAGAAGACATACGGTACAAGATTATCTACAAATAATTGATAAGATGAGATCAGTATGTCCTAAAATTGCAATTTCTGGTGATTTTATTGTTGGATTTCCTGGAGAAACAGATGCTGACTTTGAAGATACAATGAATCTTGTTGATAGAGTGTGTTATTCACAAGCTTTTTCTTTTAAATATTCGCAGCGACCTGGTACTCCTGGTGCTAATATGTCGAACCAAGTTGACGATGAGATAAAAACAGAGCGATTATTGCGTCTTCAGAAGAAGCTTCGTGAGCAACAAGTATTTTTTAATAAACAATTTATCGGTCAAATCATAGAAGTTTTGATAGAAAAAAGAGGAAAAGAAGGTGATCAATTAATAGGTCGTTCTCCTTGGTTGCAATCTGTGGTATTTAATACAAAAAATTGTTTTATTGGAGATATTGTTAAAATTCGTATAATTGATGTTAAAATTAGTACTCTATATGGAGAACTGGTCTCATAAAAATTAGAATAATGTCGTATGCAATGCATTATATTTTTTAAAATTTAATTGTATCGGATTATTTTTTCTGTAAGAGTTTTTTATAATCTATTTGACAGGTCTGATTAACAATTTTTTATATATATCGAATTATTCATAATGTGAAAGTAGTTTAACTATTATGTTTTTAGATGATTTTTTGTTTACTATCTGTATAGTGTATTTTTTCTATAAAAAGGCAATAGATGGATTGTCCTAGAATAGATTTACAGATTGCTGTGGAAGATGATTCTTGGATACGAGTTGTCGATTTGCGATCATTATGTAAAAATATCTTTGATGAAGCTGTTCTTTTACTTGTATCAAAAAAGTTAAAATCTTTTTTAGATGTTGTTGAGGTGTCACTTGTATTTACTAATTCTAATGCTATTAAAATACTAAATGCCGAATATCGCGGCATAAATAAACCTACAAATGTACTATCCTTTCCCTCTTTTTTTTCATTATCTAAAGATAATTTAGGTCCAATGTTAGGGGATATAGTCTTTGCTTATGATATAATAGAAGAAGAAGCTAGTTTATTAGATAAAAAATTTGATGATTATTTAACTCACATTATTTTACATGGATTTTTACACTTATTGGATTATAATCATATAGATGATAAAGATGCTTTTATAATGGAAGGATTAGAGATATCTATCCTAGATAAACTAGGTATAGATGATCCCTACCGTAGTTAGGTTTGGAAATAAAATAACTTTAAACGATGATCAACTTTAAAATAAATTTACCCGAACATCCGAAGAAACAAAATAATCGATATATGAATTTATCTGTACTGTTATCTAAAATATTTTTATTTTCCTTTTGGAAGAAGGTTTTACGGATGTTTCACAAAATTTGGAGAGTAATTTCTAATAATAAGGAGCATGGATTAGATTATATAGATGATGCTATCGATGGTTTACTTTCACCTATGGAAAAAGAGGTTTTCAATAATCTTCTGCGATTTCGCAAAATACGCATTTGCGATATTATGATTCCACGTGCAAGTATAGATGCTATAGAAAATAAATCTACCATATATGAAGTATTGATGATGCTTGAAAAATATGGAAGATCATGGATGCCAGTTTATGATGGCAGTTTAGACAATTCAATAGGAATAGTGCACATGCGTGATTTATTGGCGCATATTTCTCATCAATATAGTGATGTTAAAAGCGTTAATTTAAGCACTATGATATCTGAAACAAATTTAATAAAAGATGTTCTTTTTGTGCCATTGTCTATGTTAGTTTCGGATTTATTATGTCGTATCCAAGAAAGTCAGCTATACATAGCTATTGTTATAGATGAACACGGTGGAACAGATGGTTTAGTTTCTTACGAAGATATAGTTGCTTTTTTTATAGGTCATTTAAAATACGAGCGTTACAGTAGAAAAGAAATTATTTCTGCTGCTGCTGATAATGCTTTTATAGTAGACGCTCGTGCAGATCTAGAAGAGTTAGCAAAAGTTATGGGAGAAGAAATTTATGTATTCGAAAGTGTCCAAGATGTTGATAGTTTAGGAGGGCTAATTTTTTCAGTTTTGGATCGTATCCCTGTGCGAGGTGAAGTTATTAAGGAAATTCCTGGATTTGAGATTATAATTCTTGATTCAGATGTTCGTTGTGTTCGCCGTGTTCGTATTAAGAAGATTATGAATTCTAATAGTTAGTTAAAATCATTTCACGAATTTTGCTCTTTATTATGCGATCTTTTATCTATAATTTTTATTTATGATAATTTTATATGAGGATATCTTAAATTGGGTAATATAGCTGGAAAAATCATGCTTTTAGCAGGAATAAGACGATATTTCCTTGCAATATTAGCTGGCTTTATTTGTAGTTTTGCTATTCCCCCATTGGACTTATTCTTTGCTTCTTTTGTTTCTTTTACATTATTAGTATGGTTACTTGATGGAATTTCTTCATTTTCTGGCAGAGTGTATTCCATAAGTAGGATTATATCATCTTTTTTAGTTGGATGGTCTTTTGGTATTGGTTATTTTATTGCTGGACTATGGTGGATAAAAGAAGTCTTTATGGGAAATACTGTTGTATTTTGGCCATCATTGGACGTAATAATTTTATGTGTTATAATCCCAGCTTTTTTTGCCATTTTTTATGGGATAGCGACTTCTTTATCATCTATATTATGGTCTGAAGGCATAGGTCGTATTTTTATTATTGCATTTTCTTTTGGATTATGTGAGTGGCTTCGCAGTTGGATTATAGGAGGTACGGCATGGAATTCTATAGGATATGCTGCCATGCCAATACCTACTATGATGCAATCCGTACATTTTATAGGATTGTTTGGAATAAACGCTTTGAGCGTATTTTGTTTTGCATCTCCTGCTTTATTTGGGACAAGACAGGATATGCATCTAGGAATGAGTATTTCTAGTATCCTTTTGGTTTTACATATTTCATATGGGATGTGGAAATTGGAAGATACTTCAGAAGGATCACAGACAATTGTTAAAAAAGAGCCGATAATACGTATTGTTAAGCCTAAAATTAATTTAACTTATAAAGAATCAAAAGAAAATATTTTAGAACATTATTTATCCATTACATCTATTCCAGGGGCATCACAAGATAAAGAACCTACTGTGATTGTTTGGGCGGGAGATACATCTTTTTTTTCTTATTTGGACAGTCCTCAGATATTAAAGCGAGTATCTAGTGTTCTTAAAAAAGGACAATTATTAGTTTTTCGACCCATGCGAACAGCGAAAGAATTTTCTAATGGAAAAAATATCTTTTATAAGCCAATACGTGTTATGGACAATAAGGGTAAATTTTTAAATGATAGCGATGTAAAAAATATTATGAGTTTGAATAAATATTCAGCATATAGAATTGCTGATAAATTAAATTTTTATTATTTAAATTTTCTTAAAAATCATTCATTTTATACTCATAAAGAAATATACCCTCTTATTTTTTCATCGATATTATTCCATATTGATATTATTAGTAACGTCTATTCGATTAATTCTATTATATACTTAATAGATGATTATTGGATGACAAGTAGTATGGGCGGGTATTATCAAAGTTTGAGATATGCAAGAATTAAAGCAGTAGAAACTGGATTGCCGTTAATTATATCTGCTAATAATGGAATTTCTGCATTTTTTGATTCAAAAAGTAATATTATTTGGTCTATCAGTATAGATAGTAGTGAATCCATTGACATATACTTCCAATCTACGCTAAGAACTAATATTCATTCAGAAATTAGGATGAGAAACTTTTGGATTATTGAATTAATTTTATTACTTTTAGCTATTATAGCTTTATAGAAAATTAGATTAGAGGTGGCATGCTGAATATGTAATTATTCTTCATCCACAGTTATTTTGTTGATTGAATTTTTATATATAACTTGCGCTGATTTCTTTTTTTTAACTATTTTATTGAAACATGTTTCAGAATTTTATCAATTTTCCAGAGTGATTGAACACAATATTTATTTTTTTAACATGTATATTATATATCAGAGCCATAAATTATGATTAAAAATAAAAAAAGTCCTAACCCAATTGACATTAATGTTGGTAAAAGAATTCGTTTTCGTAGAACAATATTAGGAATGAGCCAAGAAAAACTCGGCGATAGTTTGGGTATAACATTCCAACAGGTACAAAAATATGAAAAGGGTACCAATAGAGTGGGTGCTAGTCGTCTGCAGAGCATTGCAAAAGCACTTGATATCCCAATTTCATTTTTTTTTGATGTCGCGCCAGCGATTAATTCTGAATCTTCTTCCGAAGAAAATAGCGTTATAGATTTTCTTTCTTCTTCTGAGGGATTGCAGCTAAATCGGTATTTTGTTCGTATACAAGATGTCAGAGCTCGTCAGAAAATAATAGAATTGGTTAAATCTATAGTATCCATAGAAAAGAATAAAAGTATTGTAATAGAAAAAGATGAGATGGAATGCTAGATTATATAGATTTAAAATTACTAATTATGTGATAGTCTTTATGACGTAATAAATAATATCACTGATATAGTATTTACTTTTGATTTAACAATTTTTTTGGTTTAACCCCGAGACTTAATTTGCGTTTTCGGGGTTATCTGTCGTCCTAACATAGGAAATCAACTTTGATATTTCAATGCCTAAGATTTTTCTATTCGTTATCTTTATTTATTATTATTTTGATATAGATTTATGGGATAAATTAATAAAGAAAGGATATTTAAATTAAATTTTATTTGCCTTTGTTCTTAAATTAACGTTTATAGAAGCACTGTATATTTTATATATTTGATAAGATATTTTTTTTAATTTTATCCTATTTTAAACAATATATTTTCTCTTTTATACAAGAATAAATTTTGTTATATTGCTATATCATTATTTATGATTTTGAAAAATATATGATATAGATCGAAATACTTCCTATATATTGCTAATGTATGTAACAGGAGGTTGGTTTAGGATTGCTATGGAAAATTGTAGCGCTTACATAAGAAGTTCTTTAATCGTATTTTATTAGTATATTTGATATTATTATGATGCTTTGTTTCAATATAGATTATTCTTTTTTGAATTTATTGTAGCATTATTGCTGTCTGTTGTTTCTTCTGCTAATGTTTTGTAGATTTATGCCTTATAAGTGTTTATGTTGCCCCATTTTTTTATTTTCTAATATTGTCTTACCGTAGATTGGGATTATATATGATCTTCAATTGCATTAAAAGAATATTAGATTGATAGTTCGATTAATTTCTGTTTGCTACTATCAATTTTACTCTTATTTTTACACTAATTTAGCATATAAAATATTGATTTTTAAATTTATAATAAAAAGTTAAGAAAATTAATAAAAAGCAGCATATTTCAATAGTGTAACTTTTTAGATTCAATTTGTTACAATATGTTGATTCTGTTTGTTTTTACCGATAGTTATACAGTAATTATTTTTTAGTCATATGCAAGATATTCTAGGGGTGAAAAATGCGTACTGATTATCTTTTTACTAGTGAATCCGTTTCAGAGGGGCATCCTGATAAGATATGTGATCGTATATCTGATGAAATTGTCGATTTTGTTTACCGCGAAGCCGTAATTAGCAAAATGGATGTGAAAAATGTTCGTGTTGCATGTGAGGTTATGGTTACGACAAATAGGGTTATAGTTGCAGGAGAGGTGCGTCTTCCGGATAGCCTTTCAAAAGTAGATCCTATAACTGGTAAGTGTGTTGTAGATAAGGATAAATTTAAAATACTTGTTCGTTCAGTAATACGTCATATTGGTTATGAACAAGACGGATTCCATTGGGAGACAGTTGATATTGAAATATTATTGCACTCCCAATCTATTGATATCGCACGTGGTGTTGATAATGCTATCGATGATAATAGCAATCAAGGTTCTGGTGATCAAGGAATTATGTTTGGATATGCCTGTCGGGAAACATCAGATTTTATGCCTGCTCCAATTTATTATGCACATCGTATCCTTAGATTTCTTGCTGATGCACGTAAAAATAGTTGGGATGATGATGTATCTGAGTTAGGTCCTGATGCTAAGAGTCAAATTACTATCCGTTATGTAGATAAGAAGCCCTTTGAAGTTGAATCAATAGTGCTATCCACACAACATTATAACCCTTTTTGGGATAGAGATAAAATTCAGTCTGTCGTAGAGCCTTATATTCTTATGGCTTTAAAAGGTATTAAAATATCTTCTAATTGCAGATGGTATATAAATCCTGCAGGTAAATTTATTGTTGGAGGACCAAATGGAGATACTGGCTTAACTGGCCGAAAAATCATGGTAGATACGTACGGAGGATCTGCTCCTCATGGAGGAGGGGCTTTCTCTGGAAAAGATGTTACCAAAGTTGATAGAACTGCTGCTTATGCAGCTCGTTATTTAGCAAAAAATATCGTTGCAGCTGGTTTATCTGACCGCTGTACTATACAGCTTTCTTATGCAATTGGAATATCAAGACCGTTGTCTATTTTTGTAGATCTTCATAATTCTGGTAAAATTAATGAAGTTATAGTTGAGAAAGCAATCAGTGAATTAATGGATCTTTCTGTTTCTGGTATAAGTGAACATCTTAATCTTAATCGGCCGATTTATGCAAAAACTTCTGTTTATGGACATTTTGGACGTATTGCGGATAAGGATGGTTTTTTTCCTTGGGAGTCATTGAATTTAGTTGATTCTCTTAGAAATAGTGTTGGTTTGTGAGTAATTTATGCATAATGATAATAGCCGTATTCCGTCTGAATTATTATATGGACGTTGTCGTGGTAGATCATTAAGTGATTATCTTCTATATATAATAAATAATCATTTGCCAAAATGGAAAATTGATCTTGATTTATCTCCAGCATTTCCATTTAATGATATTTTTCCAATACCTGTCAATGAGGTTAGATTAGAAATAGGTTTTGGAAGAGGTGAGCACTTGCTCAGACAAGCTATAAATAATCCTAATGTTGGTTTTATTGGAGCAGAGCCATTTGTAAATTCACTGGCAAAGTGTGTTAAAAGCTTAGAAGACTTAAAACTAAGTAATATTCTTCTTTATGATGATAATGCAATTAATTTATTGGATTGGCTTCCTAGTAATTCTATTGATGTAATTTATCTTTTATATCCTGATCCTTGGATTAAGAAAAAACATTGGAAAAGAAGATTTATTTCTCAAAAGAACATTAATCGTTTTGCGCGTGTTTTAAAGCGAAATGGTATGTTTTACTTTGCTTCCGATATTAATCATTATGTTAATTGGACATTATTATATTTTTTTAACAATAATTCGTTTCAGTGGATCGCAGAAGATAGCTCAAATTGGACAAATCCTTTTAATGATTGGGTTCCAACATATTATGAGGAAAAAGCTAAATATTCAGGTCGTAACACGACATATCTATCTTTTAAAAAAATTTTTAACTAATTTATTGTGAAAAATATATTATTATCAAAATATATAAGTAAATTATATTTTATATATAAGATATTAATAAATATATTTATACAGCGATAATATATATTTTATTTATATACACCTTTGGATTAATAATTTATAATTATTCTATCTAATTTTAATAAATACAATAATCTTCTATATATTAACTGGTTAATTGTTTTATTTTTAAACATAAGGGTTTTTAGATGATCGAAAGCTCATTCTGATTGGAATTCCTGATAAAGAAAAATCAATTCTCAATCTATTCATCAAATATCTTTTATAAGATTCAGGTATATCTTTCGGATAGCTGCAAAATATTGCGAAAGAAGGAGGTGATGATTTTATTTGTGTTATGTATTTTAAGTTATTATAACGACCGGATACTGTTGGAGCCATATTTTTCATTTGAGTTTCTTTCATCCAAATGTTAAGACGGCTGGTTGTGATTCTAATTTTCCATAACTTATTTATTTCCAATACAGATGACATAAGATCATTAAGACCTTCTCCTGTATTCCCTGAAATAGTAGCTATTCTAATATTTCCTACTTGCGGCAAATTATTTATTGTTTTTTTGCGTAGATCTTGTAGAAGTTCTGATCTATTTTTTATCATATCCCACTTATTAAAAGCAAGAACAGCCGCTCTTCCTGTAATAAGTACTGAATCTACTATTTGCAGATCCTGTTTTTCTAAAGGTACGGTTGCGTCTAAAACAACTATCGTTGTTTCGCAGGCACGTATAGATTTTAAACTTTTTTCTACAGAAAGCTTTTCTATTCTTTCCACAATACGAGCACTTTTCCTCATGCCTGCTGTGTCAATCATTTCGATTAGATGATTATTCCAATTCCATTGTACAGCAATTGAATCTCTAGTGGTTCCAGTTTCAGCTGCTGATACAAGGCGATTATGGCCAACAAAACGATTTATAAGAGTTGATTTTCCAACATTAGGTCTTCCAACTACAGCGATGCGTATAGGCTTTTTACTGATTTTTTCAGATTTTTTTTTCATGACGATCTTATTATGATCGCTTTCATAGTCTATTTTGCCTGTATTAGAATAATAACCTAGATTTTCTATGTTACTGCTAGGATAGCTTTTTTTTATGCATTTTATAATTATATTGTAAAGTTCAGATATTCCGCTTCCATGTTCAGCAGAAATATCTGCTATATCTTCAAAACCAAGTGAGAATATATCATAAAAGTTACTGTTGGCTATTCTTGTATCCATTTTATTGGCTACAACAACAATAGGTATATCCTTTTTTCGCAGGAATTTAGCCATTAAACTATCATAAGGTGTAATACCAGCCTTAAAATCAATAACAAAAAGAGCTATATGTGCTTCACAAATAGCTAATTCTGTTTGATCTTTAACTTTTTTTACGATGGAGCTTTTATTTCCTTCCTCTATTCCAGCTGTATCAATAATATTGAACTCTAATCCGTTAATAGTCGCGATTCCATATAAACGATCACGAGTTATACCTTTAATATTTCCAACGATAGCCATCCTCTTTTTAACAAGGCGATTAAAAAGAGTAGATTTACCGACATTTGGAGCTCCAACGATGGCAATCGTATAGACCATATTTATTTCACAAAAAAATTAATTTTCTTATTTTATCTTGCCAGAAGAGGCAATATTTTCGAGTATCATTTTACTACTATCTCTTAACCTAGGATTAGCTCTAGTATCTTTAGTGATGCTTTCTAATATTTTTTTTGCCTTTTCAATATTTCCAGCTTTTAATTCAGCCAATCCAAGGATTCGGGTCGCCGAGTAATGCATATTACTCGATGGATTATTAAACTTTTGTAATATTTTAGATATCTCATCATATTTTGCATGATCTATAAGAATCTGAACAGCGTTTATAGTTGCTATATCACGAATTATAGAAGGAATAGCATTGTCATCGGCAATTGCTAGAAGTTTATTTGCTGCATTATGTAAATCATTTTTTTTAACAAGTATCGATGCACTATACATACGTGCTAAGAAAGAATAAGGATTTATTCCTTGGGAAGATATTTTTTGAAAAGCTTTATCAGCTTCGTCAAAATTATCATTTTCAAATAAAATTACTGCATTTGAAAATCTATCTACCACAGGATCATAAGATGTATTACTATAACTAAATAAGTAAAATACCGCTCCTGCTAATAAACAAATCAAAATAATTAAAGGTAAAATTAATTTATAGAGGTAAGGCTTAATTTTACACGCCTTTTCTTTGATAGATCCCTTATTTTCAGTAGATGCCATCATATTCTCCTTTACATTATTAATTTACGCAACAGTTTGCACAAATAATCGCAGACCAAAAACATTATAAAATATATTCATACAAAATTCAAATTTAAACACATATAAACACACGATCAATTATTATTAATCATTTCACTAATAATATGTCAGCTCAAGCATAATCATATTTAGTTCATTGGAACGCAATATATTGTAATATATTATGAAAAACAATTTGCGAATATACGAATTTAATTTTATTTAGAATATAAAATTGACTTATAAACACAAAAATCATATTTTTACTTGCAGTAAAGAATATCATTTTCATTTAATATATACAATATAATATAATTAATAAATATTTTTTTATATGTCATATATAGGTATGTATATAATATTTATGTGAGAATGATGTTATATTTTTATTTGATTGGATTAATTATATGGCTATGACTGCTCGATGGAATATTAAGAATAATACAGCGGTTTTAGTTCTTGCGGATGGTAGTGTTATTGAAGGTATGGGCTGTGGTGCAACTGGTTCTATACAGGCTGAGATTTGTTTTAATACATCTTTAACTGGATATCAGGAAATTTTAACTGACCCATCTTACTTAGGCCAGATAGTTAATTTTACCTTTCCGCACATAGGAAATGTTGGCGTCAATAATGAGGACTTTGAATACTTATCTACAAAAAAATTCAAGGGAGCTTTTGGACTTGTTTTGAAATCTGAGATTACAGATCCCTCAAACTATCGTTCGAATATGCATTTTGATGATTGGTTAAAGTCCTGTGGAATTATTGGATTATCGGGTGTTGATACTAGAGCTTTGACTATTTGGATACGCGATAATGGCGTATCAAATGCTGTTATAGCCCATAATCCCAATGGTCAATTCGATATTGAAGATCTAAAATCAAGGGTTCAAAATTATAATTATTTAAAAGATTCTGAATTAGTAATGCGTGCTACAGCACCTAAAAATATATCTTGGCTGGAGAAAACTTGGCAATGGGGAAGAGAGGCTTCTTTCCTTAATGAAAATGATGCTATATATCACGTCGTTTGCGTTGATTATGGAGTTAAAAGCAATATTCTAAGACATTTAGTTGATTTAGGCTGTAAAATAACTATAGTTCCAGCAGATACTTCTGCTAAAGAGATATTGTCTTTTTCTCCAGATGGGATAGTTCTTTCGAATGGTCCTGGTGATCCTGTTATAACTGCTGATTATGCATCTCCTATTATTTGTGATCTTATTGATTTCGGTCTTCCTATTTTTGGTATTTGTTTGGGACATCAATTGTTAGGACTATCACTTGGTGCTAGATCTGTTAAGATGCATCAGGGGCATCATGGTGCAAATCACCCTGTAAAGAATCTCTTAACTGGAAAAGTAGAAATAGTATCTATGAATCACGGTTTCGCAATAGATTCCAAAACTTTGCCGGCAAATATAGAAGAGACTCATATTTCACTGTTTGATAAAAGCAATTGTGGATTGCGCATTATTGATAAGCCTGTTTTTTCCGTTCAATATCATCCAGAATCTTCTCCAGGTCCTCAAGATAGTCACTATCTTTTTTCTTATTTCGTGGACTTTATGCGTATTAGAAAAGGTTTATAGCGAAATTAATATAATTCATGCTAGCATAGGATATTTTTTCTTTAATATATATCCAAATCTCTTGTACTTTTTAAGTTTTGGATTTTTTATATTAAATTGCTGTGTTTTATGGATGAAACTGTGTTAGTTTCTAATATTATTTTTTTAGATAGAAGTAGCAATGGTTGTTTATATATTGAATTGCAATTCATTTAATGGTGACGTTATGTGATGTTATATGGGGAAGTTTTTTATTTTATGAAAGATCATAAAAATTATATTGTGTATAGCAAGTACAACTTTAAAAGAATGATTCATTTTATATATGCAATAATTGCTTTCTTTCTTGATATTAATTTTACTGTTATTTTATAGGGTTTTTTGTGTCTTATGCATCGTTATCGTACTCATTATTGTGGAGATCTTAGAATCTCAGATGTTGACTCTTTTGTGCGTCTTGCAGGCTGGGTTCATCGTGTTCGTCTACACGGAGGTGTAATTTTTCTAGATGTGCGTGATCATTATGGTATAACGCAAATAGTAGCAAATCCTGAGTCTTCTTGTTTTGATCTTGCTAAGTCTGTGCGTAGTGAATGGGTTATTAGAATTGATGGTTTAGTTAAATCTAGGAACCAAGATACTATCAATCCAAATATTATAACTGGTGAAATTGAAGTATATGCACAGGAGATAGAGATTATTTCTGTCTCAGAAGATCTTCCTTTGCCGGTTTTTGGAGAGAAAGAATACCCTGAGAATATTCGTTTTAAATATCGATTTCTTGATTTGCGTCGTGATACTTTGCACAAAAATATCGTAAAAAGATCTCAGATTATTGCATCTATGAGGCGTCGTATGAATGAAAATAACTTTGTTGAATATTCTACGCCAATTTTGACAGCTTCTTCTCCAGAAGGAGCTAGAGATTTTCTTGTTCCAAGCAGAGTTAATCAAGGTCTTTTTTATGCTCTTCCTCAGGCGCCGCAACAATATAAGCAACTTTTAATGGCATCTGGTTTCGATCGATATTTCCAAATAGCTCCTTGTTTTCGTGATGAGGATCCTAGATCTGATAGATTGCCAGGAGAGTTTTATCAGCTTGATATTGAGATGAGTTTTGTTGAGCAAGAAGATGTTTTAACTACTATGGAGCCTATTATACGTGATGTTTTCGAGGAATTTTCCAATGAAAAGAGTGTGACTCAGAGTTTTCCACGAGTTAAATATGACGATGCTATCCGTATTTATGGATCAGACAAGCCTGATTTGCGCAATCCTATTACTATGGCTAATGTTACAAATCATTTTATTGGGTCTGGTTTTAAATTATTTTCTAATATGTTAGCTTCTAATTCAGAATATGAAATTTGGGCAATCCCTGCTAAAAAGGCTGTTAATCGTGCTTTTTGTGATCGTATGAATGCATGGGCACAATCTAAAGGACACCCTGGACTTGCTTATATTTTATGGAAATTAGAAGGATGCTCTTTGATAGGATCAGGTCCTATTGCTAAGCATCTTAGCCATAAAAATACCGAAGATATTCGTTCTCAGCTTAATATGAAGGATGGAGATGCATGTTTTTTTGTTGCTGGAAATCCATCAATATTTTATAAATTTGCTGGGGAAGCGCGTAATCATATAGCTCAAGAATTAGGAATTATTGATAATAATAGTTTTGAGCTATGTTGGATTGTAGACTTTCCTTTTTATGAATGGAATGAAGAAAAAAAGAAAATAGATTTTGCTCATAATCCATTTTCTATGCCGCAAGAAGGGATGGCATCTCTTGAAAAGAAAGATCTTTTATCTGTAAAGGCCTTCCAATACGATTTGGTATGTAATGGATTTGAAATTGCTTCTGGTGGAATTAGGAATCATATATCTGAATTAATGATTAAGGCATTTTCAAACGTTGGTATAGATAAATGTATGGTTGAAAATCGTTTTGGAGGATTATATCGTGCTTTTCAATGCGGGATGCCTCCGCATGGTGGTATGGCTGCTGGAATAGATAGGATAGTTATGCTTCTTTTAGATGCAAAAAATGTTAGAGATATATCGTTATTTCCTATGAGCCAAAATTTTTGCGACTTGCTTATGGGAGCGCCTTCTGCTGCGAGTCCTAGCCAACTTCGTGAGCTAGGATTGCGCGTCATAGATAACAATAAAGACAAGTTATAATCAAATACTATCTAAGATTATAAGATTATATGCAATATTATAACTTTATCTTTTAATAAAAGTATACACCAACCCTTTAAACGGCAATCACTCAAAACTAAAATGTAAGAACAGTATTTATATATTAATACCGTTCTTATATTTCAAAAATGAAGACAATGCGTTAAATAATATGTTATCTTTTATCAAATAAAATTAAATTTATTTGTGTATATCTATAAATCTGATGTATTGGCTACAATTGTAGCTATTGTAATGTTACAATTAGATACTGGAGAAATTCCTTCTGGGAAAGATAAATCCTTAAGGTGAATGCTGTCACCAATCTTCAATCCGCCAATATCAACAGATATTGAATCTGGTATTTTATTTGCTGGACAGAGCAGGGATATCTCATGGCAGATCACGTTTAGTATTCCCCCTTGTTTTATTCCAATCGATTTATTTTCATTTATAAAACGAACTGGAATTTGTACAGAAACATTAGAATCTTTATATATCCTTAGAAAATCAACGTGCATAAGATTATCAGTTACAGGATCAAGCTGATAATCTTTCGGAAGAACACTAATCAGCTCATTTTCAACATCTAGTGTCAAAACAGTTGTCGTAAACCTCTTACTATGCAATCTTCGTGATATTTCCTTTACAGGCAATGCTATTGATTTAGGCTCAGATTTGTTTCCATAGACGGTAGCAGGGATGCTGCCATTTCTGCGGAGTAAACGGGAATGGCCTTTCCCAACATTTTTTCTAACTACTGCGCTTATTTTGTAATCTTGCTGATCCATAGATGATTATTCCCTTTAAAAATGATAAATCCAGGAGAGGCAAATCATCCTGTTATCATTATGTTTAAAATAAGTAATTGTAGTACTATAATTTTTAGCAAACAATGATCTAAATTTTTTCAAACCTAAATAATAATATATTGTAAAAAACAGATAAAACTGAACGAAATGTCACGGATATTAATCCCTTTTTTAGTTTTATTATAGATAAGTTATAATAAATCTGATCTCATATAGGCAATATCCATATTTATTATCTCTAAACACAAATTAATGCTACTACGCAGCTTCCTCTTGACTTCCTCCTATCTCCTTTTTGGATTTGGATTTTTTCGAAGAAAGATTAAGCTCAATTAAGTTTATGGCTTCTGGTTCGGAAATGCTATTTACAGCAGCTACTTCTCTTACCATACGATCTAAAGCCGACTCATAAAGTTGGCGTTCAGAATAAGATTTTTCCGGCTGATTATCTGTTCTGTGCAGATCGCGAACAACTTCTGCAATTGCTATCAAATCTCCGGAATTTATTTTAGCATCATACTCCTGAGCTCTGCGAGACCACATTGTTCGCTTTACTCTAGCTTTTCCACGAACAAGCTTGAGAGCTCTCTCTACAAAATGTGCTTCCGAAAGCTTGCGCATTCCGATTTCAATTGCTTTTTCAACTGGAACTTTTAAGCACATTTTATCTTTATCAAATGCAATCACAAAAAGCTCAAGCTTCATACCAGCAACTTCTTGTTCTCTTATTTCTGTTATAGTGCCTACACCATGAGCGGGATAAACGATATGCTCTCCTGTTTTGAAGCCTTGGCGTACGAAAGAACCTTTATGCTGGATTGTCATTCCTCCCCCTCTAATTACAATATAAAAATAGGATTAAGTTAGTTTCTAAAATACAAGAATAATCAAGAAAAAATCATAAAAACTCTAGTAATTAGCCACAAATCATAATTAATCCGCTATATAAATTAAATCATCTGTTTTAAAGATATCAGAGGCCATTGTATACTATAAAGTAGGTTTTAATCAAGAATTAACTTTTTTAGATACACAAAATAATTTATTAATAGTTAAATATTGGATTGAATTTTATTAATTTCCACCAGGAGTAGAAGAAAAATACTTTTTATATTTTTCTTCTACTCCGTCCATTTCTGCTGCTTCAGGAAGTGGATCTTTCTTTTCTGTGATGTTTGGCCATTGAGAGGAGTATTTTGAGTTTATTTCCAGCCAGAAGTCCAATCCAGTCTCAGTATCAGCTTTGATAGCATCAACAGGACATTCAGGTTCGCATACTCCGCAATCGATACATTCTTCAGGATTTATTACTAAGAAGTTTTCTCCTTCGTAAAAACAATCTACAGGACAGACCTCCACACAATCTGTATGCTTACATGAAATGCAATTTTCTGTTACTACGTATGTCATAAGCACCTTTCAATGTATAAGATAATACCGATATGTCTACATAAATATGACTTCAAAATCAGTATAATATTGACACTAAAACTTTATCATATAGTGTTATAAAAGCCTACTAATATATCTATAAATTTATATCTTTTTAAGGTTTTATCAATTATAAATGTGTAGATTGCTTTTATAAAGGAAAGAAGTTTTTTCGATATATTGGAATATTTTTAACTATATTATAAATTACATTTTTTATAAGATTTATTGTTGCTATTATTCATGCAAAATCATATATGTTAATTCCAAATATCATATGCTGATATTGCATTTTTCTAATTTTAAAGTAAACTATCCTAGCCTTGTATTTTTTTATGTGAATGAATGAGATTTTTATTGAGAATTGTATTTTTTCGACAGTTTATGTAACAGATGGCTTTCTTTTCAGTTTAATTTATATCATTTCTTTTACTTATTTTTTTTGATTGCTAAATGTTTTTTCTGTTTTGTCTATATCAATTTATTTATTTTATCAAAATTCAGGGAGATTTTAATCCAGTGATAAGTAGATTATATTGCAATCTAGTTCTTATAGTTAATTAGATGCTTTTTAGTTGGATATACGATTATTACGCATGGATTGGTCTTGCTGCTCTGATATCTCTTGAGCTTGTTCTAGGCATAGATAATCTAATCTTTATTACTCTCCTTGTAGATAGGCTACCTCAATTTCAGAGGGAAAGAGCTTTAATATTTGGTTTAACCTTTGCAATGTTAACTCGCATAGGCTTGCTTGCATCTATATCCTATTGGATGGTTATGTTACAACAGCCTTTGTTGTCTATGAGTGGATTAGAGTTTTCTGGGCGTGATATTGTCTTAATTATTGGTGGTTTCTTTCTATTGTTTAAGGTAACTACAGAGTTGCATGATCGATTAGAAGGTGATCATTTTGATAAAAAGCAAAAATTTATCAGGCCTGTATCTTGGCAGATTATCGTGCTGCAAATTGTTGTTTTAGATGTTATTTTTTCTATAGATAGTATTATAACTGCGATTGGCATGGTACAAGATTTTATTGTTATGGCAATTGCTGTAGTTATCTCAGTTTTTATGATGATGGCTGTTTCTAAGCCGATAATTAATTATATTTCTAGGCATTCAAATGTAGTTATACTTTGTCTTGGTTTTTTATTGATGATAGGTTTTTTCCTTATCATTGAAGGACTACATTTTGATGTGCCAAAAGGATATCTTTATGCGTCTATTATTTTTTCTGGTTCTATTGAACTGCTAAATCAAATGGCAAGACGTAATCGAGATAGGCTTATGTCTTCATCAAGATTAAGAGCTCGTGCCGCAGATGCAGTTTTACGATTATTAGGAGGTAAACCTGTCCAACAACAGAGATTTAATATCAATACAGGTTTTGACGTATCATCTCAAGATAAGGAGCAAATCATATCAGAGCAGGAAAAAGATATGGTACAAAGCGTCTTAACACTTGCTGATAGACCTGCGAGATCAATTATGACCCCTAGAACTGAGATTGTATGGCTTGATATAGATCATGTTAATGACGATTTGCAATGGAAAATTCTCGAGTTAGGACATTCTAGATTCCCTGTTGCTCGAGGCAGTTTAGATAATTTTATAGGAGTTGTATCTGCTCGTGATTTATTAAGGGATCTTCTTGAAGATGGAAATATAAATTTAGAAAGATCTATTAGAAAGCCTTTATTTGTTCATGAAAATGTTAGTGCTTTGAAACTAATAGAAAGATTACGCAAATCTTCGAAGACATTTGTTATGGTTTTAGACGAATATGGAGTTTTAGAAGGTATGATAACACCTGATAATATTCTAGAAGCTATTGCGGGTTATTTCCCCGATGAAGATGATGAAAAACTTGATATTACTGTAAGTGAAGAAGGCTCTTTAATAGTTGATGGTTGGATTGATGTGCGTCAAGCATCAAAATTATTTGGAGTTGATTTGGTAGATGAAGATGATCGCTATTCTACTTTGGCGGGATTTATTTTATGGAAGCTAGGACATTTGCCTCAAGAAAAGGAAGTTTTTACTGAAATGAATCTAAATTTTGAAATTATAAGACTAGACGGCCATAATATTGATCGTGTAAAAATTAGTAGGGTTAAAACCTGATATAGATGAATTTAAATATAAAATTTAAAAAATTATTTTTATATAATACCTTTATTAGATTTAAATTATATACAGTAAACTAGTTATTACTATGTTGCTGTTCAAACTAGTGATTTCTTTCTAGCAAATTAGGATAATTAAATGTGGAATAAGAAGTAGTAATGAATAATGGTTAATAAAAAATCAGGAAAAGTGCTTATTATTGATTTTGGAAGTCAATTTACCCAACTTATTGCAAGACGTGTACGTGAAAACAATGTTTATTGCGAGGTAGCTCCCTTTGAGAGATCGTTGGAATATTTTTTAAAATTAAAGCCCAAAGCTATTATTTTTTCAGGAAGTCCTGCATCGTCATTGAATATCGATAGCCCTAATATCCCGCAAGAAATATTTGATTCTAAAATTCCTTTGTTAGGGATTTGTTATGGACAACAAATCATGTGTATGTCCATTGGCGGTAAAATTAAAAAATCACAAAATCGTGAATTTGGTCGTGCTTTCATTGAGATAAAGAAAGATTGTTTGTTATTGGATGGGCTTTGGGAAAAAGGATCTGTTCATCAAGTTTGGATGAGTCATGGTGATAAAGTGGATAGCATCCCAGAAGGATTTGAAGTAATTGCTTCTTCAGATAGTACTCCTTTTGCTTTTATTGCAGATGATAAGAAAAAATATTATGCCGTTCAATTCCATCCTGAGGTAATTCATACTTTAAATGGTGATAAATTGATCTCTAATTTTTTACATAGTGTTGCTGGCATTAAAGGTGATTGGGTTATGTCTTCTTATCGAGAAGAAATTATATCTTCTATTAAGGATAAAGTGGGAAATGATCGTGTGATCTGTGCGTTGTCAGGAGGAGTTGATTCTTCTGTTGCAGCATTTCTTATATATGAAGCTATAGGAAAAAATCTGACTTGTATACTTGTTGATAATGGATTGATGCGAAAAAATGAAATAGATGATGTTATTAGTCTATTTAAGGATTATCCGGACTTTCCTTTGATTGTTGTAGATGCATCAGATCGTTTCCTTGGAGAGTTGAAAAATGTTATTGATCCAGAAATCAAGCGTAAAATTATAGGAAAACTATTTATAGAAGTTTTTGAAGAAGAGTCAAAAAAAATAGGGGATGTTAAGTTTCTTGGTCAGGGAACTTTATATCCTGATGTTATTGAAAGTGTTTCTTTTTTTGGAGGTCCTTCATCTGTTATCAAATCTCATCATAATGTAGGAGGATTGCCTAAACATATGAATATGCATCTTGTTGAACCATTACGAGAACTTTTTAAAGATGAAGTTCGACTTCTTGGTAAAGAATTAGGATTGCCAGATCATTTTATAGAGCGTCATCCATTCCCAGGACCAGGTCTTGCTATTCGTTGTATTGGGGAGATAACTGATAATAAACTTCTTATTTTACGTGAGGCAGATTTTATTTATCGTGATGAGATCCTTAAAGCAGGAATTTATAATGATATTTGGCAGGCATTTGTGATTTTATTACCTGTGCAGACTGTGGGAGTTATGGGTGATGGCCGTACATATGAGTATGTTTGTTCTTTACGAGCTGTTACATCAATTGATGGCATGACAGCTGATTTTTATCAGCATGATATGAACTTTTTAAGTCAAGTATCTACGAGAATAATCAATGAAGTTCCTGGAATTAACAGAGTCGTATATGACTTAACTTCCAAACCTCCTGCTACCATTGAATGGGAGTAGTTAATTTATCTATGATTTAGTCATTGTGATATAAGGTTACTAATCATCATTTTTAATGATGTACTTTGTTTATACTTTATCTGATGTCATTTTATATTATCACATCAAAATTTATTTCAGATCTATAAAACTTTATTGTGAGTATTGACAGGGAATATTATCTCTATAAATGTTCCTTTTGATGGGGTTGAAAAGATGGAAAATTTACCCATATTAGCATCTACCATTGCCTTGGTAAGAGGGAGCCCTAATCCTGTTCCTTCTTTTCTTACGCGCGTAGGATTAATAATCTGTCTAAAAGGTTGCATTGCTTTTTCTAACTCATAACTGTTCATACCTATGCCAGTATCCTTTATGCGAAGGATTACACCTTTATTTCTTATATAGGCAGTGGAGATTATAATTTGCCCTCCCGAAGGTGTAAAATTAATTGCATTAGATAATATATTGAGAGCAATTTGCTTTATGGATCTCATATCTGCAAATATTCTAGGTATTTCACTAGAAAAAGAAGTGCGTATCAGTATGCGTTTTTCATTAGCGTATAAATTAATTAGAGAAATTGCTTCTGAGATTGTTTCATTTAATGATACTGATTCAAAATGAAAGTCCATTTGTCCAGCTTCTATTTTTGATATATCAAGTAGATCATTGACGATATCTAGGACTAAATTGCCAGATTTATTTATATAATCAGCATATTCTATATAACGATTACTACCAACAGGTCCTAATTTTTGATTTTTAATAATTTCGGCAAAGCCAATAATAGCAGTAAGAGGTGTTCTTATCTCGTGGCTAATACGTGCCAAGAAATCACTTTTATATGAATTTTCTTTTTCTGCTGTTTTTTTAGCATCATATAATTTTTTTTTCTCTTGTTTCCATTCAGAAATATCATGAATTATCATGCAGTAATATATGGAAAAAGGTAATTTTGTTATTGTAATGCGTAAAGAAACTAATTCTCCTTTTTTAGTGCGACCGATAGTTGTTTTTTCAATCTTATCTCCAGCTTTAAGTTTTAAAATCTCTGATATATAGCTGTTTGTTGTATTTTGATATTCACGTACAAAAAAATTACTGATTTTTTGTTCTAATAGATCTTTTGAAGAATAACCAAATAACTTGCTGATTGCCTGATTTGCGGAGATTATTTTTCCATCTCCATTAATTATAGCCACTCCATCTGATGCTAATTCTAGAATTGAGAATAATTGCATTGCTTCAATTTCAGTATTACTTAAATTGCATTTTTCTTTCTTCCCATTATCTATTCTACTGCTATCAATAGGCCTATAAATTTTATTATTCCTATCAATATGGACAAAAGTAATAGCCAGAGATTTCTCTCCATTCCATCGAATGGAATGTAAACGAGATGTTACAGTAATACTTGTGCCATCAATATGATATAAAGAGATAGAGCCCAAAGTTCTTTTACTATTTGGTAATTTTTGAGCGTTCAATAAATTATCTATTCCTCCTGATTTTTCAATTTCCTCAATATTTTTGTATCCTGTTAAAAGAAGGAAAGAGGGATTTGCATACAATAAATTGCCATTTGAATGTACAAGCAAAGGAATATGATATTTATCGGCATGTTCAGGGGTTAAATTTTTATTTTCGCCGAAGTATGTAGATAATGAATAATGTCTATAATGGAATGCTTTTTCGTATTCATCATCGATAGTATTAATTTGTGGTTTTATGCTCTCTACATATGTATTTAAATTAATTGTATGAATACTATCATTATTAACAGTAAAAGAAGGTTCATCTACTGAGTATGACAATTGTTTTGCAGATTTTAATATGTCTCTTTTGGTAAGATAGTGTTTATATATAAATTCCATCTTGTTTTTTACATCAAGATTTTCAGGGAAAGATATTGTGTGTTTTGAAAATTCTAGATCTGTATTATTTTCTATATATCTTTGTTCTTTTATAGTATGAATAGTGGGTTTACTGCAAAGTGGTACTTTTTTAGAAGAGGCGATAGGGTGTTCATATTTTTTAATAGCACTTTTATCTTCTGTTTTGTTATGTGATTCAGAAAAGATTGAGTCCAATTTTGTTCCGAATTGGTGTGGATCATTTTTAGCTTGGCTGATGTTAATAATGCCCAGTCCTTTAAATCCTTTGAATTCATGATTTTGCGAATACATTGGTAAGGCAGATAGGTCAATTGGAACATGTAATTTCGTCCCTTCTATAGGCCAGAAAGTAGTTTTTCCATACCAGGTATTTTGCTGTTTTAATATTTCATATAAATAGTTGTTAGGATCAATTCGCAATAGATTATTAATATCGCAGAAGCGCATGCCAACAACTTTGTGAGTATATTGCCCAATAGTTTGAGGAAACTCCTTCGAAATATCAACAATATATCCTTCAGCGTTTATTTTCCACGTAAATCGTACCGTACTATGTTTTGGATCAAATAAAAACTCATTTTTTGACTCAGATTTTTCCCCAGAGGTATGCATATCAATTTCAATTTTCTTTTTGCTGTCTATAATAGGCAATTCTTTTAAAGATTCTTTATTGATAGCATTTTCTACATTAAAATCTGTTGTTATGGATTTAGATTTTATGTCTATCTCAGAAGTATTGTTCTTAGTATCAGTGCAATTTTTATCACTAATATTCTTAGTTTTAGAGTTGATGTAATCGATACTCATTCGTGCGCTCTTAGTATTATCCTAATTTGATATGGAATTTTACAATTCAACTATCCCATAATTAATTTTTTTATCTAAATATGGATTGATCTACTTTATTATCTTTGTATTCTGTAATAATTCCTATTTTCTTGTACATGATTACGAAAAGGAATCAACTTTGTATTTTTATCATTTCTTCATCCATCACATATCTATTTAAAACGCTTGTTTCACATCTATGTTAAACCAGTTGATTGACGATTATTTAACATTCGATATAAGAATAACTAGTAATATTTTATCTGAAAGATTGAATCTAAAATAATTAACGTTAATCTGTTAGTAAGGTTAACGCGCCTATTGAATGATTTTTGTTCTTGTATCATTTTTAATCTAGTAATATAATTTTAGGGCAGCTAACTTAAAATAAGTTGACGATTTTATAGATTTTCCATAAATAATAAGTCTGGCCTTTTTTTATTTTTATAGTGTATTATTCTGTTTCCATATGCGGTTGTAGCTCAGTTGGTTAGAGCGCAGGTTTGTGGCACCTGAGGTCGGTGGTTCGAATCCACCCAATCGTACCATATTAACAGTAATTATTTTTATAATTAAAAGTTTGACTTCGTGAATTGCATATTTTAGTTTAAGTCGAGTATAAATGACTGTTTTATTATATATTTTGGGAGAATATTCCTATTATTCGTCATATTGTTTTCTTTACTGTTTTGCCAGAAAACTACGATGCTGTTCGTTCGGGTCTTGCTATCCTAGTTGGTATTCCATATGCGCGTCGCATAGAAATTGGTGATAATCTTCATTTTGATCATTGGAGTAAGGAGATAAGTTTAGTTGTTTATGGAGAATTTGATTCTCAACAATCCTTGGATGCGTTTAAGAAGCATCCACTATATCTTGATTCCATTTCGAAAGTTAAAGATTTACGTGAGCTACGATTTGCTGCTGATTATTGCACTAATAAGGCAATTGTGTCTTCTGGTAGATAATTTGTATAAATAATTGATATTAATGTTATTTTTTGATTTATATTTCTATTATCTCTAAAATATTATAAATTAGTAGTGTTTTATTTTCATATTATTTCTTTATTAAAGTTTCAAATAGTGTTTCAACTTTATCCCAAAAAAGAGATGCTATGTTATCTCCCCCTAGTTTATGAATCTCACGTATACAAGTTGGTGAAGTAACGTTAATTTCTGTTATATAATCGCCGATTACATCAATGCCTGTAAAAAACAAACCTCGTTCTTGCAGTATTGGTCCGATGCGACGACAAATATTATTTTCTGCGTTTGTTAGTTCTGAAAGTTCTGCTTTGCCGCCTACGTGGATATTTGATCGATTTTCACTTTCAGAGGGTATTCTATTAATTGCTCCAACTGGTTTGCCGTTCAACAGAAGAATGCGTTTATCCCCATTTCGAACTTGTGGCAAATATAATTGGACAATCAATGGCTCAGGATATCGTGATAATAGCATTTCGATTAAAGAATATAAATTTCTATCTCCTTGATTTATACGAAAAATTCCTTCTCCTCCGTTGCCATATAAAGGTTTAATAATTACATCCTTAATCTCTGAGTAGAATTTAACTATTTGAGTAATATCTCGTGAAATTAGAGTTGGAGGGGTTAGTTCAATAAATTCTGTAACAAAAATTTTTTCTGGAGAATTTCGTATCCAAAACGGATTATTTATTATCAATGTTTTCGTATTTATTTTATCCAAAAGGTAAGTGCTGCTAATATAATTCATATTAAACGGTGGATCTTGGCGGATGAGAACTACATCCATTTGAGAAAGATCAATTATCTCTTTTTTTGCAAGATAGTAATAGTCTTGTTTATTGTCACGTAAAGACATTGGTTCTGCATTTGCAAAAACCTTATTATCACGCATATAAAGCTGATCTGGTGTATAATGGAATAAATTATAACCACGTACTTGCGCTTCTAATGTTATTGCAAAAGTTGAATCTGTTGTCACGTTGATGGTAGATATATGATCCATCTGAATTGCTATATTTACAATTTTTTTCATATGGATATTTTTAATAACCTGTATAAAAAAGATAAATCTAGATTAATAAGATGCTTTAATAAACAATTGTACTAATTAATTAATATCATGGCAATAATATATATTCATAAAATTTTATTATGCTCTAATTCATAATGAATTTATGAAATATATTCATCAAATTATCGCTATTTATCACTCGCATAATTGTATAATATTATAAACTTATATTTTATGCTTTATGATTGTGTGATATTGGTATCTATTTTCAATCTTGATTATAACTAAAATTTCTTCCAATGAATAATGCAATTTATTATATACATAGAACTAGATTTCCATATATTTGTTTTAAATTTTAAAATATAAAAATATCACTTATTCAAAAGGTATTTATTTGATCTGCAACAAAATGGGTCTATTTTGATTTTTAATATAAATCAATATGCCGCTTTCCGATTTACTTGTTTTCTAATATAGATTTTAGATCTAAAATATCTTTTTCAACTTTATCTAAACGCTCGTTTACAGAAGATAACTCATCATGTATTTTAGATGCCATGCATCTAATTGCTTCAAGTTCATCTGTTTTTACAACTCCCATTGAATTAAGGGCGTTTTGTATTTTAACATGAGCGAATTCTTCTGCTTCCTTAGTTATGTCTTTTATTGTGTCAGAGGCAGAATCTACGAATCTACATGTTTTTTCAAAAATATCTGATTTAGAAGACATTATCATATCCTTTAGTAATAATTGGCCTAAATTATATCCTAAAAATAAAATGACACAATTGATTAGTTTATTTTATAATATGTCATACATATTTTACTAAATAAATACTATAAAGTGTTACGGTAAAATATTTTTAGCGTTAATAATAGTAGTTAATAGGAAATATAATCATGCTTTGTTTTATTTGGACGTATCCGTCAATTGATCCTGTGGCAATATCAATACCATTTCTATCAATTTCTATTCGTTGGTATGGCTTATCTTATCTTTTCGGAATATTGTTCAGTATTTGGCATATACGAAATTTGTTAAATAGGGATACATTATGGACAGCGCGACAAAACAAAGAGAACCTGGTTCACATAAATAATGATATCCAAGCAAATTGTATGCTTTGGATGATTTGTGGTATGATTGCTGGTGGGCGAATAGTTTATATGCTTTTTTATAACTTAGGACTATTGCTAGATTATCCGTTGCGCATATTTTATATTTGGGAAGGTGGCATGTCTTTTCACGGTGGATTAATAGGTGTTTTTGTGTCAATACTATTATTTTCTCGTGTTAATAAAATTTCTTTTTGGTTGTTTTCTGATCTTATTGCAGTATCTGCACCTTTTGGTCTATTTCTTGGAAGAATTGCTAATTTCATAAACGGTGAATTATGGGGTAGGGTTTCTTGGGTTCCATGGGCTATGGTTTTCCCTTCTGGTGGTAGTTTGCCGCGTCATCCAAGTCAATTATATGAAGCATTTTTTGAAGGTATTGTGCTTTTTTTTATAATGCAATTGATAGTTTATTGCGGAGCCCTGAAAAGGCAGAGCCTGGCAACAGGAGTCTTTATTTCTGGTTATGCCATAGCACGAATTTTTATGGAATTTTTCCGTGAACCAGATTATCAATTGGGATACATTTTAGGTGGATGGTTAACAATGGGTATGCTATTATCTCTGCCAATGTTAATTATTGGATGCATAATTATCATTAATGCAATTAGGTTAGAAAGAAAAGACGTTTATTGAGTAATGAATTAACAGAAAAAATAGTAAATTTAATCAAAATTAATGGCCCGATTACTGTTGATCGATATTTTTTGTTATGCCTCTCTGATCATGAATTTGGTTATTATAATACTTGTAATCCATTTGGTTCATCGGGAGATTTTATTACTGCGCCTGAAATAAGTCAAATTTTTGGTGAGATGTTGGCAATTTTTTTAATATCTTCTTGGGAAAAACATGGTTCTCCAAATAGTGTGAGATTAATAGAAATGGGTCCTGGTAGAGGTACCATGATGCTTGATATTATTCGTGTAATTCGCAAATTGAAACCATATTTTTTTTCTGCCTTATCTATTCATTTTGTAGAAAATAGCAAGAGATTAAGGTTTATTCAAAAGCAAAAGTTATCGTCTTTTATAGATAAAATTAGCTGGCATTTTGATCTTAATGATGTTCCAAATGGGTTTACTTTTATTATCGCTAATGAATTTTTTGATAGCTTGCCAATTAAACAATTCATTATTAGAAAGGATGGAATACGTGAGCGTGCGATTGATATAGATAGTAATCAATGCCTCGTTTTTAGTGAGATAGATCTAGAAATAGAAGATAATTTTATTTCTTTTTGTGATTATGATTATGGATCGATATTTGAAGTTTCTCCATTTCGTGATGATGCTATGAGATCGGTTTCTAATCGATTAGTGTTAGAAGGAGGAACGGCTCTTATTATTGATTATGGTCATTTACAATCTGGTATAGGTGATACTATGCAGGCAATTAAGGATCATAAATATGATCATCCTTTGATGAATCCAGGGATGGCTGATCTTAGTAGTCATGTTGATTTCCAGCGATTATCTTCAGTTGCTAAACTTCATAAATTATATATCAATGGATGTACTACTCAAAGAAAATTTTTGGAAGGTTTAGGAATTTGGCAAAGAATGCTATCTTTTATGAGTAATTCAGCACAATCAACTGATGTATTAGATTCCGTTTTGCGTTTGATGGGGAAAAATCATGATAGAAAAAGCATGGGAGAGTTGTTTAAAGTTCTAGCTATTTCTCATGAAAAGATAGATCTTATTCCTTTTATATTTGACTAAAAATATGATTTAATGATGTTTTTAGCGACAATATTGATTTTGTGAATTATCATTATAAAAAATTATAAGTCCCTTATTAGTAATATTTATTATCTAATAATATTTTCCTACTTATTTATATTTATCTGTTTCATATTTGATTGATTTTTATATTTATAGCTATATTATTGGCAATAACGTGTTTCAATATTAATCCATGTATATCATTATAGTTTTAATCTTATTTAAGTGATTTTTATTTTTATAAATTCACAATTCGCATTAAGGCTTTAATGATTTGAATCAATCATTGACTATAAAACATCATACGGAATAACAATTGAATTTAAGGATGTTTTTGCGATTCATGAGGTATTTTATTATATGAAAATTTTTTCGGGTAATTCTAATAGGAAGCTTGTAGGAGATATTTGTGACTATTTGAAGATATCTTTAGGGAAAGCTGCTGTTAGATATTTTTCTGATAGAGAGGTTTTTGTTGAGATTGAAGAGAATGTACGGGGAGAAGACGTTTTTCTTATTCAATCTACTTCTTGCCCAGCAAATGATTATTTAATGGAATTGCTTGTTATGATAGATGCTGTGAGGCGTTCTTCAGCAGGTCGTATTACAGCTGTAATCCCTTACTTTGGATATTGTCGACAAGACCGTAAAGCAGGTCCTCGTACACCCATATCTGCTAAGCTTGTTGCAAATTTAATAACGCAGGCAGGAGCTGATCGTGTTATGACCTTGGACTTACATGCGGGACAGGTTCAAGGTTTTTTTGATATTCCAACTGATAATTTATATGCATTACCAATTTTAGAGCGTGATATAAAGCGTTGCTATAACATCTCTAATATTATGGTAGTATCTCCCGATGTTGGAGGTGTTGTTCGTGCTCGTTCTCTTGCAAAAAGATTGGGATGTTTGTTGGCAATTGTCGATAAAAGGCGTGAGCATCCAGGGAAAATTGAAGTTATGAATGTCATAGGAAAGGTTAAGGATAGAGATTGTATTCTTATTGATGATATTGTTGATACTGGTGGAACGCTTTGTGGTGCTGCTGATATTTTGTATGAACATGGGGCTTCTAGTGTTACAGCTTATATTACTCATGGTGTTTTATCAGGTGAGGCTGTTGGACTAATAGAATCTTCTAAACTAAAAGAGCTTGTTATTACTGATTCTATACAAGCAAATGATTCGGTAAATTCTTCTTCTAAGATACGTTTTGTTACTGTTGCAAATTTGCTCGCTGAGGCTATAAGCCGAACTTTCCAAGAGCAATCTATTTCAAGCCTTTTCCGTTAATAATGTGCTATAAGACTTTTAATATATATTTTTATGTTTCTTTAAAAATAATAATTGTTCGTATTTTGTTTTTTATAGATTATAATTAACTATTATTTATTATAAAATAAAGAAACTATTCCAGTGAAATTAATGTGATTATAATTCTAAAAATCTATTGATAATCCATTTTTTTCCCAATCCCCAAAACGAGTAGGTTCCGGCCCTTCTATTCCTCCAATTTCTTTTGATTTTAATGCATTATTTTTAGCTAAGGATCTGCGTCTTTCTGCCTCTTCCAAAGCTCGCTTTGCAATAGATGAAATATTTTTTTCTATATGATTACTCATGGCATACCGTTAGTTATATTTATTTAATTTTCGCATATATTTTTAAATTATTTCAAGCAATAATTTTACTGTATGGCATTATATTCATAGTTTCATTACAACGTCTTTTTGTGATTATAATATTAAATTTATATGTTATTGGTTACTTGTTAGTATATAGATATTTATATGTTGATTTATATCAATATTTATTATTCTCCATATTAACTTGAAGCTATTATTTATCATTTTAAGATTTTGCAATTTGCTTTTATTTGTGTAGTGGTTATTGAAATATGGATTTTATATATTTAATTGAGGTTATTCATATGGTTTTTATTGATAGGTGGTATTATTGAAGCCTGGTATGAACCTTCGTTTCATTGCTTATAGATTATTATATAGCGTAGTGATTAAAAATATTTCTCTATCTCGTTTATTGGATGCAGAGCATGGAGATCATGCATTTCGTCTATTATCTCGTGAGGATCAGTCACTAGTTCATGCTATTTTAAGCGCTACATTACGTTTTTTGCCACGTATTGATGCTGTAATTGATTTTTTTCTTATTTCTAGCATTCCAAAAAAGAGTAATAATTGTCTAAGACAATTATTACGCATCTCTGTTGCCCAAATTATGTATTTAGATGTGGCGGATTATGCAGTGGTAGATTTATCTGTTGAGCAAGTTAAACGCGATAAAAAAACCAAACACTTTGCTAAACTTGTTAATGCTATCTTGAGAAGAGTCTCTAGAGAAAAAACGGAATTATTGAAGCGTTTTTCAGCTATATCAATTATTCCTAAATGGTTTGGAGATCGCTTGGAATGTTTTTATGGCAATGAAATTGTAAGTGTTATATCTGATTTTTTTATTAAGCCAAGTTATATTGATCTAACAGTAAAATCTGATGCTGCGATTTGGGCACAAAAGTTAAATGCTGTTGTTTTGCCTACAGGTGGGATACGTCTTAGGAACTTTCGAGGAAATATTTCTTCTCTCCCTGATTTTGAAAAAGGTGAATGGTGGGTGCAAGATGCTTCAGCTTCGATACCTGTTCAATTATTCGGGAAATTAGATGGGCTTTCTGTTTTAGATTTATGTGCATCTCCTGGAGGAAAAACAGCTCAGCTTGTTATGGCTGGAGCTAAGGTAACGGCCATTGATATTTCAAAAAATCGTTTAAGAAAACTTCAATATAATTTAAAAAGATTGCGTTTATCTGCAGATATTATCGAATCTAGTGCTTTTGATTATTCTCCTAAAAAATTATTTGATGCTGTTTTGGTTGATCCTCCATGTTCATCTACAGGTACGATGAGACGTCATCCTGATGTATTGTGGACCCGAAATACAGAAGATATAGTGAAATTAGCACAATTTCAGGAAAGATTGCTTTTACATGGATTAAGTCTTGTTAAACCTAATGGTATGGTTGTTTTTTCTAATTGTTCTTTAGATAAAGAAGATAGTGAAGAAGTTGTGCAAAAGGTATTGAAAAATTCTTTATTCCCAGTCGAACTTGTTCCTTTAAAAAGAGATGATTGGAAAAATATTGCTATGGCTATAACTCCCGAAGGATGGCTACGAATTATCCCAGATATGTTAAAAGATATAGAAATAGAAGGAGCTCCTTCAGGCATTGATGGGTTCTATGCGGCTTTGTTACGTCGTATTACATAGCTTTAATGCATTCTTAACATAAGGTTATGAAATATGAACAATTTAGTTTTGGTTTTGAAGGATTGTTTTAGATTGAGTTGATACTATTATAAATGTGTATGGTTTTTTATTATGGAAAAGATAAATAATATAGTAAAATATTTGTTAAATTTTTGCCACTATATCATGGTATTAGTTGTTTGTAGTGCAACATAAGTGATGAAGATATTATCTTTACGTTTGTTTGTATTGTTTATATTAGGGAGGATAGGGATTTTATGAATTCCGATTATAAGAAATATTGTGATCAAGACGGAGTATCTGTTAATACGGCTCTTATCTCTGTCCATAATAAAACAGGTATCGTTGAATTTGCTAAACGATTGATTTCATATGGAGTTAAGATTATATCAACCGGTGGTACTTGCCAATTGCTTGAAAAGGAAAATATTCCTGTAATAAATATTTCTGATATTACTGGTTTCCCTGAAATAATGGATGGTCGTGTTAAGACATTACATCCAAATATATATGGAGCTCTTCTATGCGTTCGTGATAATAAAGATCATATTATTTCTATGAAAGAATATGGTTTGGAACCAATTGATCTTGTGGTTGTTAATTTATATCCATTTGAAGAATCTTGTAATAAAGACGACTATCAACAGATAGTTGAGAATATTGATATCGGTGGCCCATCCATGATTAGGGCAGCAGCTAAGAATCATGCATATGTAACTGTATTGACTAATCCGACGGATTATTCTCCATTTCTTGATGAGATAGATTCTAATAATGGAAAAACATTTTTAGATTTTCGTACAAAAATGGCCTCTAAGGCTTTTGCCAGAACAGCTTCATACGATTCGACAATTTATAATTGGTTTTCTCGCTCTGAGAAAGAGGATTTTCCTCAATATTTAAATATTACGGCTGTGAAACAGCAAGAGATGCGTTATGGTGAAAATCCTCATCAAAAAGCAGCTCTTTATTCTACTATTGCAGGGAAAAGATCAGGCGTAGCTAATGCGTCTTTGCTACAGGGAAAAAAGCTTTCATACAATAATATCAGTGATCTTGATGCTGCTTGTGAACTTGTTTCGGAATTTCATCCTGATGATTGTGCAGCTTGTGTCATTGTAAAACATGCTAATCCATGTGGTGTAGCAATCGCTGATACTACTGTTGAAGCATATCTGAGAGCATTGGCATCTGATCCTGTATCTGCATTTGGTGGGATCATTGCATTTAATCAGATATTGAATCAAGATACGGCTAGCGAGATAATAAAGATTTTTACTGAAGCTGTAATTGCTACAAATATTTCTAAAGAGGCTGAAATTATAATTTCTAAAAAGCCAAATATGCGTTTCTTAAATATCTCTGAATTGCCAGATCCTCGTGTTTCAGAAATGATGTTCAAAACGGTTGCTGGGGGGTTACTTGTGCAAACACGTGATAACATCATGGCAGATGATCAAGAATTGAAAGTTGTTACTAAGAGATTTCCAACTCCTCAAGAGATTAGTGACATGAAATTTGCTTTTAAGGTAGTTAAACATGTGAAATCAAACGCTGTGGTATATGCTAAAGAAGGTCGTACAGTTGGTATTGGTGCCGGTCAAACAAGTAGGGTAGATTCGACTCGTTTTGCAGCAATAAAATCTGAAGGAATTTCTATTAATTCTGGAAACCATAAAATAACAACACATGGATCAGTTATTGCTTCTGAGGCGTTTTATCCTTTTCCCGATGGGATTTTATCAGCAATTAAATCAGGAGTTACTGCTGTTATTCAGCCTGGAGGATCTGTTAGAGATGATGAAATAATTGAAATAGCAGATCATAATGATATAGCAATGGTTTTTACGGGGATAAGACATTTTCGCCATTGATAATATGACGTTATATAATCTTATAAATTATCATGTGAGGCAATGAATTTATCTCTTTTAGGATCTAGTATCCATAATTCCCCAGAGCTAATATCGAACCAAGCGCCGTGTATATATAGTATTTTTTGTTTTTCTAAAGTATTAATCCAAGGAAATTTTCTTAGGTTATTTATGGAGTTGCGTATTGAAAGTTGTTCTAGGATAGTTTGTTTTTTATAAATACTATCCTCAGCTATCCCTTGAGCTATAGGCCTTATAACATCCATCCATTTTCCGATAAAATCTCCAGGAGAAAGTGGCTTTTTTATAGGGTCTAAGATTGATTTTATCCCTCCGCAATTAGCATGCCCCATAACCACTATATGATTTATATTGAGACCTTGAACTGCAAATTCAATTGCAGCAGATGTTGCATGGTGTTTACCATCTGGTTCATATGGTGGAATAATGTTGGCAACGTTCCTTACCACAAATAATTCTCCTGGCTTTGCATTGAATATTGTCTCGGGTGCAACACGTGAATCAGAACAAGATATAATCATTGTTTTAGGATTTTGCTGATTAGCAAGTTCTTGGAATAATTTTCTATCATAATTATCTGCAATGAAATTACGATGACTTCTAAGTAATGTTATTGGAAAATCAGACATTAATCTATCCTTTGCAATTATTTTTATAAAGATTAATTAGCACTTCATATAGTTTTATTCTATAAATTTGATAGTTGAATATATATAAAAAATCATATTACAATGGTTATTATCTATTTTAGATACATTTTTTAAATATGCTAATATATATGCTGCATGATAGTATCATCCTTGGTATTTTTTATTATTTTTTTAAGATATTATTGCCAGTGATTTGTTATAAAAACTACTATAATTATGATACTTTGACCATGATATATAAAAATGATTTTTTTAAAGGGGAAAACAGTGATTTCTAGAGATTTAAAACGGGATAAAATCATTGACAAAATCAATGATGAGATAGCTGTTTTAGGACTTCCGGCTTTAAGTCCTTTTGCATTGTTTGGTAAAGCAAGTCTTGATGATCTTGAAAAATATACCCCTCTAATGTTAGCTTTAGTCGCCGTTTCTTCACAAGAGATTTTTTTGAAACTAAATCATTCTAGTGAATATATAGATATAAGAGAGATAGAGGGAGTTAATCCTAGTGGGATACCTACAACCATTTTAACATTTGTAATGGATAATATTCCCTTTCTATATCAATCCATCGTTGGGGATATATTGGCAAGTCGTAAACATATTCTCATGGCTATCCATCCCATTTTTGTAAAAGATGAAAATTCTGATTTAAAATTATACGATCCTGATAATGCTGATCTAATTCAACAACAAATAAGTTTAATACAGATTCATATTTCGAAGATTTCGCAAACTGAGATAGAAGAACTTAAAAGAGGTTTAGTTTTTGTCACTGAACAGCTTAAATTAGTTTCGCAAGATTCTAAAGATATGATTTCTTATATTAATAAAGTACAAAACTCTTTTGCTGAATTAATAAGGATTAGTAATAAAAACAAGATCATCATGATTGAGGCGATGAACTTCCTTAAATGGTTAAAAGATGATAATTTCAAGTTGCTTGGGATGCGTTATTATTCTCTTATTAGCGATGGGGAAAAATTAAAATTAGATCATATTAACGAATCTGGATTGGGAATTTTAAGGAATTCTGATGTGTTAGTTTTGAGAAATGATCAGGAAAAAACGCTTATAACACCAGAAGTTCGTGATTTTTTAGAAGGTCCAGATTGTTTAATTGTTACTAAATCTAATATTATGTCTGTTGTATATCGTCGGGCATATATGGATTACATAGGCATTAAATGTTTTGATGAAGATGGTAATTTAACTGGTGAATTGCGTGTTGTTGGATTATTTACTCATTTAGCATATTCACAAAGTGCCTATAAGATCCCTTTATTACGTGAAAAAATTATTAAAGTTCAGAATTTGCTTAAGTTTGATTATAATAGTCATTCAAGGCGTATGTTACAGAACACATTGGAGTTTTATCCTAGGGATGAATTTTTCCAAATTGATCCAATGCTTCTAGCTTCTTTTTGTGAGCAAATAATTGATATTTTAGATAGACCGCGTATACGAGTGCTTCCAAGGATAGATAGGTTTAATCGTTTTGTCTCATTGCTTGTATATATACCGCGTGAGAATTTTGATTCTTCTATTCGCGTAAAAATTGGGAATTATTTATCAGAAGTTTATGAAGGTCATGTATCTGCTTTTTACTCCAGCTTTCTAGAAGAAGGATTGGTAAGAATACATTTTGTTATAGGTCGTACAGGAGGTAAAACTCCGCAGCCATCTCAGACTTCTCTTGAAGAAGGTGTGCGTTCTATAGTATCCAGATGGGAAGAAAAATTTAGTAAATTAGCAGGAGAGAAGGCTCCTATCTTCGTATTCCCTCAAATTTTTCAAGATTTGTTTTCTCCAGAGAAAGCTGTTGATGATTTGCATTATCTTATAAATTGTGCCGAGGGAAGGGAAAAACTTTGCATAGATTTTTCTTGCAGGGAAGGCAATAGCATTCAAATTAAGATTTTTCATGCAAATGAGCATTTCCCCCTATCAAAACGTGTTCCACTTCTTGAAAATTTGGGTTTTACTGTTATTAGCGAAGATACCTTTGAAATTAAAATGATAGCAGATGATGGAGAACATCTTGTTGTTTTATATCAGATGGAGTTGAAGCCAGCTAATACTCTTCGTGTTGATTTTATCAATCATATAGATGCTCTTATAGAGGCTTTCAAGTATATTTTCCAGTCTAGGGTAGATAATGATTCTTTCAATAATTTGATACTTTCAACTAATTTAAGGGTATATGAGATCGGTGTTTTACGTGCATATGCTAGATATTTACGCCAGGCATCTGTTACATGGTCACAAGATTTTATTGCGCAGATTTTGAGTAAGAATCCTTTAATCAGCAGTTTGCTATTTGAGCTTTTTAAAAATCGTTTTGATCCTATTTTGTCGGAAGAGATGAGAGAAAAACTTACTCAAAATAGTTTGCAAGGAATAGAAAACGCTCTTTTAAATGTTTCTAGTTTAGACGATGATACTGTATTGCGTTGTTATGTTAATTTAATCATGGCTACTTTGAGGACTAATTATTTTCAAAAACATCAATATGATTTTGCCCTAGTATTTAAGTTTGATTCTTCTAAAATAAATAACTTAGATGCTACGAAACTCCATCGGGAGATTTTTGTATATGGGGTTGAGGTTGAGGGAGTGCATTTACGATTTGGTAGAATAGCTAGGGGTGGTTTGCGTTGGTCTGATAGAGCAGAGGATTATCGTACAGAAGTGCTTGGATTGGTTAGAGCACAGAAAGTTAAGAATTCGGTTATTGTTCCTGTTGGCGCCAAAGGAGGTTTTTATCCTAGGAGATTGCCGATTGATGGTAATCGAGATGAGATTATTAGGTTAGGACGTGAGGCATATAAAACATATATTCGTGCGTTATTATCTATTACAGATAATTTTGCAGGAAAGGAAATAATTCATCCTGCGAATACAGTTTGCTTGGATGAGGATGACCCTTACTTTGTAGTCGCCGCAGATAAAGGTACAGCAACTTTTTCTGATACAGCAAATAGCATAGCTCGAGAATCAAAATTTTGGCTAGATGATGCCTTCGCTTCTGGTGGATCTATGGGGTATGATCACAAAAAAATGGCAATTACTGCACGTGGTGCTTGGGAAGCTGTTAAGAGACATTTTCGTGAAATTGATATTGATATTCAATCCATGCCTTTTACTGTGGCAGGAGTTGGTGATATGTCTGGAGATGTATTTGGAAACGGTATGCTATTATCTAAGAAGATTAAGCTTGTTGCTGCCTTTGATCATAGAGACATATTTATAGATCCAGATCCAGATATGGATACAACCTTTAATGAGCGTAAAAGGCTTTTTCATTCTCCATCTTCAAGTTGGCAGGATTTTAATCGTGATGTGTTATCCAAAGGTGGTATGATTATTTCACGAAAATTGAAATCAGTAAAACTTACTCCAGAATCGGCGGCTATAATTAATCTTTCGAAGGTTTCTGTTACTCCTTCTGAAATTATTTCAGCAATTTTAAGTTCTCCTGTAGATCTTTTATGGTTTGGTGGCATTGGTACTTATATTAGCGCCCCTAAAGAGAATGATGCTGATATAGGAGATAGGACAAATAATTTAGTTCGTATAACTGCTGATAAAGTGAGGGCAAAGGTTATAGGTGAAGGTGCTAATCTTGGAGTTACTCAGAGGGCTCGTATTGTTTATGCATTAAATGGCGGTCGTATTAACTCCGATGCAATTGATAACTCAGGTGGGGTTAACTGTTCAGATTTAGAAGTTAATATAAAAATAGCATTAGCTTCAGCAATGAGTCATGGCAAATTAACTTTAGAAGATAGAAACCAACTTTTGGTTTCAATGACTTCTGAAGTTATAGATCTTGTTTTGCGTAATAATTATCTACAATCCTTAGCTATTTCCTTGGAGTATCGTAAGGGAATGTCTATGATGTGGAATTATTCACAACTGATGACTGTTCTAGAGAAAGAAGGTTCTTTGGATCGAGAAGTAGAGCATTTGCCTGATTTTGCTTCTTTTGAAAAGCGTAATTGCGATGAAATACCTCTTTCTCGTCCAGAAATAGGTGTTTTACTCTCGTATGCTAAGCTTAATTTATCAGAACAATTATTAAAAAATAATTTAATAGATGATCCTTGGTTTTCCGCTTGTTTGGTTAGTTATTTTCCCCAAGAGCTAGGTCAATTATATCTCGAAGATGTTATGAGTCATCAGTTGCGTAGAGAGATAATTGCCACAGTTTTAGCTAATAAAATTATTAATCATGGAGGCTCATGTTTTGTTATAAGTTTAGCAAAAGAAACCGGTTGTTCAATTGAAAACGTAGTTCGTTCTGCTGTAATAGCATATTATGGTTATGGATTAGAATCAATTTGGAGAGAAGTAGATATACTTGATAATAAGATTAGTGGAGAACTTCAGAATAAAATATATGAAGAGATTAGATTGATTTTAATCAATATTACACGTCTTCTGATAAAAAATGGTACATTTTACGGAGATATGGAAAATTCAGTCAGACGTCTTCAAACTGCATTTGATCATCTAAATAATTTTTTACAGGGAAATATACCTATAGAGTGGAAAGATCGTTTCAATAGCAGGGTTATGCATTTAACTAAAAGTTATTTTCCTCATGATATTGCTGAAAAGATTGTCCGTATGCAATTTTTGATGGTAGTTCCTGATTTAATTGATATATCGGAAACATGTGATACTGGATTATTATTAGTTTTGGATATGTGGTCTGCTATTTCAGAGGGGCTAGGGGTTGATAGATTATTGTCAGTTGCCAATAATATTGTTGTAGATGATCATTATGATAATGTTGCACTTTCAGCTGGTTTAGATTGGATGTATTCCGCTCGACGTGAAATGATCGCTAAGGCGATTACTGCTGGGGTATCTGTTTCTGATATTATGCAGAATGATAAATTGCAAGTAGTTAAAAATCAAGTTTTCGATATTCTTGATTCAGAAGAATTAACTGTCGCTCATATAACAGTTGCAACCCATCTGTTATCAGGATTTCTATTAAATATTTGATGTGTTAACAGTGATATATAAATGTCTATAATTTGTATTGCTGTATTATTTTTTATAATAAAGAAGGTTATTTGAATTATATATTAATATCTTAAATAGGTGGTAAAAACTTGAATAAGAACTTTTTAATATATGATTATGAAACGTTTGGTAACAGTCCGTCTTTAGATCGGCCATCACAATTTGCTGCTATTATAGTTGATAATCAATTTGAAAAAATAGAAGATAGCAAAGTTTTTTTTTGTAAGCCGGCTGATGATTATATTCCTGATCCAGATTCAGTACTGATAACAGGTATTACGCCACAGCAAGCATTACGTGAGGGCCTTATAGAATCTGAATTTGCTCGGCATATTCATGAATTTTTCAGCAAACACAATACCTGCATTGTTGGCTATAATAATATAAGATTTGATGATGAATATAGTCGAAATATTTTCTATCGCAATTTTTATGATCCCTATAGTTGGTCCTGGAAGAATGCAAACTCTCGTTGGGATTTATTAAATGTTGTTCGAGCTTGCTATGCATTTCGTCCACATGGTATTAATTGGCCTATTATGGATGATGGATTGCCTAGTTTTAAGCTTGAAGACATGCTTATTTATAATGGTTTTAAATTTAAAGCTCATGATGCAGAGATGGATGTTCGTGGAACTCTTGAGATAGCTAGATTAGTTCGTAGGGCGCAACCAAAATTATTTGATTATTTTTATAATTATCGTAATAAAGATTGTTTAAGGAGATTGATTAATATAGATAATATGGATCCATTATTACATGTTTCAGGCATGTTTGGAGCTTATCGCGCTAACACTGCTATGATTGCTCCTATAGCTTGGCATCCTATTTATAATGATTATGTTATCGTATGTGATTTAAGCGGTGATATGCAGGTATTTCGAGATTTAGATAGCTATGAGTTACGTGCACGTTTATATACTTCTCGTGATGAATTGAATGGGGCTTCTGCTATACCATTGAAGTTAGTTCATCTTAATAAATGTCCGATTATTGCACCTATTACAGTTATTGATCCATCAAAAAATGCTAAGCAAGTTAGAATTGATAAAAAGAGATGTTTAGATAACTTGAAGTTATTATGTGAGCAAAGTGATCTTAGAGAAAAAGTAATTTCAATATATGATAATACCAATCCTTTTCTTCCTTTAGAAGACGTTGATACTCAATTATATGATGGTTTTTTCTGTGATCATGATCGCAAGATGATGGATATAATAATTTCTACTGAGCCGGAAAAATTTTTTACGTTGGACATTAAATTTATTGATAAGAGATTGAACCCATTGTTTTTTAGATATAGGGCGCGCAATTTCCCTCATACCTTAGATAATAAAGAAAAAGATATTTGGATGAAGCACATTAAAAATCGTTTTACTCAACCTTTTATTGATAAATATGTACGTAAATTGATAAATCTATATTTAACTCATAAAGATGATGAAAATAAAAGAAAATTGATTATAGAATTATTTGATTATCTAAAACAAATTATGCCTAAGGATGTTAAAATTCCTGTTTTTGATCTTTCTAATAACTACCTATCCAACAGTATACAGAAAAATTATAATAATTAATACAGTATATTAATTTAAAAGACTAAATGTTTCGATAAACATCGAATCAGTTATTTATGCATCAAAATTATAAGATATAAAATTAAATTTTACTTAGATATCATTTTGAGGTGATCGTTTATCTTATTACTATTTATTATGTTATTGGATAGATTACATCATTTTTGATATTTAATTAGCATAATATTATATTTTTATATATTAAATCAAATAAAGTGCTTGATTATTTTATTTAATCAACATATCTCCTTTATCGGAGAGGTGGCCGAGTGGTTGAAGGCGCGCCCCTGCTAAGGGTGTATATGGAAATCATATCGAGGGTTCGAATCCCTTCCTCTCCGCCATTATCAGGTAAAATAAATAATTTGCATATAATACCAAATTCTAACTATTAATGATCAATTGCTTATGAAATGCGTAGACTTACCTTTTTTATATGTTTTACTATGAACTATTTTCATTTTCTTTTCATGTAATTAACAGATTATTTGATATATTTTTTTCTTATTAAGCCTTATTAAGCCTTATTAAGGCGGCCAATCTAATAATTCATGATTTTACTTTTTTAAATACTGATAATTTATTATCAGCGATCATACTTATTTTTTTGACTATTATTAGCTGCTTGCAGATGTGGATAAGTGCCATATCTTAAGAAATTATTGAGGAATTTATAAGTCTTTTAACAATGCCTGATTTGTTACTTGATGATTTATATTTATACTATCAAAAACTACTGCAGACAGTAGACACGTTTATATATAGTTGCAATTAATTAATTTTTAGTATTAATCCATTGTTTTATTATAGTGATATTCTTTTTAAAAAAAGTCTTTCAGTAATAATTGCATTATCGATAATAAGTAGTTATTGGCAATGGTCTTCTTTAAATATCAGATAAATAAAATATAGTCGTAAAATGCAGTATATGCACTATTTATTAACTATTAATGGGACGCATTATTAATTAAATTTAACTCACTTTTCATAATGCAAGGCTAAGAAGTGAAAAATTTTAAAAAATACATTTATCCGTCATAATTATATTAAAAGATATTGGATTTAGTTCATTTTTATCTTTAAAATTAGGTAATATCAATTTTATCGATAATTTCATCTTCAATTTCAAAATTGTAATATACATTTTGTACATCATCATCATCTTCAAGATTATCAATCATTTTGATAATTGATCTAGCCGAGCCTTCATTAGATATTTTTATCAGATTTTTTGGTTTCCATATTACTTTCACGCTGTTTGCTTCGCCGAGATGTTTTTCTAATATTTTATATGCTTGGCTTATATTTTCGAAATCGCAGTAAAAGATTAAATCTTTATCTTTAGCAAAAAAATCATTGGCACCAGCATCAATGGCAGCTTCCATTGCTACTTCAGCATCTTCAGTTTTTTCATGGTAAGTAATTTCTCCTATTTGTTCAAAGAAATGAGAAGTTGATCCTGTTTCTCCAAGAGATCCGTTTGCTTTGGTAAAAATAGAACGTATATTAGAAGCAGTACGATTGCGATTATCGGTTAATGTTTCAATTATTATAGCAACTCCTCCAGGACCATATCCTTCATATCGAATGTTAATATAATTCCCCAAGTCATTGCTGCTAGATTTTTTGATAGCGCGTTCGATATTGTCTTTTGGCATAGACTGGTTTTTAGCATTTTGAATAGCTACTCGTAGACGCGGATTTTCCAGTTGATCTGGTCCAGATAATTTAGCTGAAATTGTTATTTCACGAGATAGTTTAGAGAAAATTTTTGATTTCATAGCATCTTTTCTTTCTTTGCGATGCATAATATTTTTAAATTGTGAATGTCCAGCCATGTTATATTCTCTTTTCCTATATGTGATTTCTGATTATTAATATGCTATATTGCATGCTGAATTTGTTTTTAAATTAGTTCCAAAAGTCAGGAATTGTTTCCTTAATATTAGGGCCTATCCTAATAGGAGCTATCTTTTCAGTTAATCCGTTTTTATCTGAAATTTCGGCGCATATCCCACATAATGTTGCTTCCCCTTCTGCAACAGCAAAACGATTTTTGGGGATTTTTGTAATACAGCGATTTATGGGTTCTTCTTTATCTATCCCAATTGATGAATTATAATCTCCACACATTCCGATATCAGATATATAACCAGTGCCTCCATAAAGAATACGGGCATCCGCAGTAGGAATATGAGTATGTGTTCCAACTACAATGCTAGCACGATTATCTACAAAATGTGCAAAACATTGTTTTTCACTGGTGGTTTCTGCATGAAAGTCGAAGACTATGACATCTGCTTGTTCCTTTAAAATACAAGTTTCCAAAATTTTATTAGATACCATAAACGGATTATCTAGTATTGGGTTCATGAAAACTTGTCCCATAATATTTGCAACCAAAACATTTGATCCGTTTTTTGCTTTATAAAGACCATATCCGTTTCCATGTGTTCCGGTAGGATAATTTGCAGGTCGTAGGAAATTATGATATCGTTGAGAAAATATAAGTGCTTCTCGTTTATCCCATACATGGTTCCCTGTTGTTACTACATCAACTCCGACATCAATTATATCAAGAAATATTTTCTCAGTTATGCCAAATCCGCTAGCACTATTTTCTCCATTTGCTATTACAAAATCGAGTTTAAATTCTCGAATAAGATTAGGTAGTTTTTCGTATACAACTGATCTTCCTGTTTTACCAACTATATCACCAAGGAATAAAAGTCTCATATTTCCCCTATATATTATTGTTAAATTGACAAAATCTACTTTCAGTGAGAATTGCATGCATTCGAATATCATTGGGTTCAGCTTGAATATATGATGTTTCCTGAATGTCAAATGCAATACCCACAATATAAGGATTATTCCCTTTAAGTCGAGCATTAGCTATTGCAAAATCATAATTTCCTTTGCCGTATCCTATGCGATTTCCGACAGAATCGAAAGCAATAAGTGGAATAAGGATAATATCAGGATCAATTTCTGGGGAATTTATTGTAGGAGATAGAATATTAAACCTTGATTTTACAAGATTTTTTTTGTTTGTATATTGGCGAAAAATCATTTTATCTTCTTTAAAAGATGGCATGCAAAATGAACATCTTTTTTTTTTAAGCTTTTGAACAAGAATATTTACATTTACTTCGGATTTAATGGGATAAAAAGTTGCTATTTTCATTCCTGGCTTTATAGAAATTTTTTTTTCTCCTAGAATTGCTAAAGCAACGCTTTTACTGTGACGATATTTGAGAGATAAAAGATCACGTAATACGGATTTTTGTTTACGTAATAGATGTTTCTTTTCTCTCCTATTCATCTATAATCCTTTGTTCTATTCTACATAACTTTTATTAGTATAAATAAAAAAGCTATGATTGTTTTAAAACATGTTTTTATATTTAAAATACCCATTAATTATACGTTAATTAATCAATATTTTAAATGTATAGTTTAGTATAAGTTGTTTATTTATTGTTTTTTCTTTTTTCAATTAATTTATAGTGCTCTTATTGAGCAAATAATTTTATTAGTTTATTGTGATGTTATCATTTAACATTGATCATCAAATGGTAATTGCATTATCTATATTATTTAGCCATACTTTTGGAATATTTTATTATGGTTTTGTTTTCTAGAATGTTTCTGTGATTATTGGAGAGATATTTAAAGTAAATAGGTGCAGTTTTTGAGGGAAATATGTGATACATATGGATTCGAATTATAAATATAAAAAAATGGCAAATGCTATAAGATTTTTATCGATAGATGCTATAGAAAATGCCAATTCTGGTCATCCTGGATTGCCTATGGGAATGGCAGATGTAGTAACTGTACTTTTTTCACAGTTCATGGTTTTTGATCCCGAATATCCGTTATGGCCTAATCGTGACCGTTTTGTTTTATCAGCGGGGCATGGTTCTATGCTATACTATTCGTTATTATATCTTCTGGGATATAGGGATATAACAATTGACGATATAAAACTATTTCGAACAATTGGCTCAAAAACAGCAGGTCATCCGGAATATGGATGTATATCTGGGATCGAAGCAACTACTGGCCCTCTAGGACAGGGAATAGCTAATGCTGTTGGAATGGCTATTGCTGAGCGTAAATTGCGAGATGAATTTGGCGATTCATTGATCAATCATCATACATATGTGTTAGTTGGTGATGGTTGCTTGATGGAAGGTATTAGCCAAGAAGCTATTTCTTTATCAGGTCATCTAGGTCTTAATAAATTGATTGTGCTTTGGGATAATAATGGAATTTCAATAGATGGCTCTATTTCCTTGTCTGATTCAACTGATCAACATGCTCGTTTTCGTGCTTCTGGATGGAATACATTATCTGTTGATGGTCATGATCATGATGCTATCGCATCTGCTTTGCTTGAAGCAAAAACTTCAGATAAGCCTACAATGATTGCCTGTAAGACTATTATTGGTTTTGGATCTCCGAAAAAATCAGGGACCAATAAAGTCCATGGCTCTGCCTTAGGAAGAGATGAAGTAGCTGCTGTTCGTAAAGAATTGGATTGGGATGCAGATCCTTTTTATATCCCTGATGAAATAATGAAAGAATGGCGTTTAATTGGATATAATCTGTCTCAAATAAGAAAAAATTGGCAAGAATATTTTGATTCTATTAATAGCAATGTTCGTGAGGAGTTTCTACGTCGATTTTCAGGGAAATTACCTAAAAATTTTGATGAAGTTATGTTAAAACATAAGAAAGATATTTGGCGGTCTAAACCTGAATTAGCTACTAGGAATTCTTCTGAAATGGTTTTAGATGTTATTAATGACTGTATTCCCGAAGTAATAGGAGGATCAGCGGATCTAACATCTTCTAATTGTACTAAGCCTAGTCAAATGAATTCTGTTTATGCAGGTGATTTTTCAGGTCGCTATTTGCATTATGGCGTTCGTGAACATGCTATGTCTGCTGCCATTAATGGTATTGCCTTGCATGGAGGATTCATCCCATATTCTGGCACTTTTTTGGTGTTTTCTGATTATAGTCGGCCGTCTATTAGATTGGCGTCTTTGATGAAGATAGGGGTTATTCATGTTTTGACTCACGACTCTATAGGAGTAGGTGAAGATGGCCCAACACATCAACCTGTTGAGCATATGGCAGCATTGAGAGCTATCCCTAATCTTCTAGTGTTTAGGCCAGCAGATTCAATAGAAACTTTGGAATGTTGGCAGATAGCTATTAAAGAAAGACAGCGTCCATCTGTGTTATCTTTGAGCAGACAAAAACTTCCTTTCCTTTGTTCTGAATTTAAAGAGGATAATCTTTGTTCTTTAGGGGCTTATGATTTTATTTCTTGTAGTAATCCTCAGGTTACTATTTTTGCTTCTGGTTCTGAATTAAAGATTGCAGTTGATGCGTGCAATATTTTAACTGCTAGGAATATTTCTACGCGTGTGGTTTCAGTTCCTTGTTTTGAGTTGTTTTTCGAGCAGACTATTTTATATCGTAGACAAATTATAGGTTCATCTCCTATAAATATTGCGGTTGAAGCAGGTATACGTCAAGGTTGGGATTCTTTAATAGGATCTGATGGGGAATTTATTGGTATGAAAGGCTTTGGTATGTCTGGTTCCTGTGACCTTCTTTACCGTCATTTTAATATAGATTCTGATGCTATAGTATCTGTTGTTGAGAGAAGATTATCGGCTTAATATGCTGCTTATATTGATGATTTTTTAATTATCCGGAGTAAAGAAAGTATGGTTAACAAGATTGCTATAAATGGATTAGGACGTATTGGAAGAAGCATTATTCGCTCTATAGTCGAATATGATCGTGATGATGTGAAGCTTGTCGCTATTAATGATCTTAATTCTATAGAAAAAATCGCTCATTTGCTTAGTTATGATTCTGTCCATGGAAAATTTCAAGGTAAAGTCAAAGTTACTGGGAATACAATAGATGTTGGATTTGGTCCAATAAAGGTTACAAACCTTCGTGATCCTAAAGAATTGCCCTGGGATGGTGTTGATGTTACAATGGAATGTACAGGATTTTTTACTACCAAGGAGAAGTCTTCTATACATTTATCTAACGGTTCTAAGCGTATCCTAGTATCTGCTCCCTGTAAAGATGCAGATAAGACTATAGTTTATGGTGTTAATCATAAATCCTTAAATAAAGATGATATAATAGTTTCTAATGCTTCCTGCACTACTAATTGCTTAGTGCCAATAGTATATGTTTGTGATAAGATTTTTGGCATTGAAAAAGGTTATATGACAACTGTTCATTCTTATACAAGTGATCAGCATATATTAGATGCAGGGCATAGTGATTTTTATCGTTCTCGTGCTGCAGTTCTTTCGATGATCCCTACATCTACAGGTGCTGCTAAGGCTGTAGAATTGGTTTTACCAAGTCTAAAAGGAAAATTAGATGGTTCAGCCATTCGAGTTCCTACTCCTAATGTTTCAATGGTAGATTTAAAATTTATTGCAAGTCGTAACGTTACTGCTGCCGAAATAAATAATGCAATTAAATCATATTCTGATAATGAATTATCAAATATTTTAGGATATGTAGATCTTCCATTGGTATCTGTTGATTTTAATCATAATCCTTGTTCATCTATATTTGCTGCTGATCAGACAAAGGTCGTTTCTAGTAATATGGTGCGCATTCTTTCTTGGTATGATAACGAATGGGGCTTTTCTAATCGAATGTTGGATACAGCTTCTATTATGGGGAAATTTATTTAGATATATAATATATTAATCTTCTTAGTATGTTATTTGTTTTTTCTTTTGATAAAAGATATGGGATAATCTCCCATTAGGACTTTCTTTATTTTCATTGTTATGTGATTTTTTAGTATGAAAGTTGATCTTATGAGGAAACTTAGGACCATTGATGATTTGCCTGATGTTGTGGGGCGTCGTTGTTTATTGAGAGTTGATTGGAATGTTCCTTTTGTAGATGGTAAAGTTTCTGATTTTACTCGTATTGAGCGTGTTGTGCCTACTATCCTTGAACTAGTAAGAAGAAAAGCAAAAATTGTTATTCTTTCTCATTTAGGTCGTCCTAAAAATCGTAAAGATGATAGTTTTTCTTTAATCAAGCTTGTACCTATAGCAGAATATATTATCAAAAAAAAAATTACTTTTGTTACAGATTGTATTGGTAGTTCATTAAATGATGATTTATCCTATTTATCAGATGGTGGTATTATTCTTGCTGAGAATGTGAGATTCCATTCTGGAGAGGAAAATAACGATCCAAATTTTGTTAGTATGCTAGCAAAAAATGGTGATTTTTATGTGAATGATGCATTTTCTGTTGTCCATAGATCTCATGCTTCAGTTGATGGTTTATCTCGAGCATTACCTTCTTTCATTGGTCTATCTATGCAAAAAGAACTAAATATGCTGGATAGTTTGTTTAAGCGATCTAAAAAACCATTGGTTGCTATTACTGGAGGATCTAAGGTTTCTACAAAGATTGAATTTCTAATCAATTTAGCAAAGAAAGTTGATAAATTAGTAATTGCTGGAGGTATGGCTAATAGTTTTTTAGTGTCAGATGGGTTAGACATAGGAACTTCATTATGCCAGACTGATTTTTCTGAAAGTATTCGTCAGATATTATTTGAAGCTAATAAATCTGGTTGTGAAATCATTTTGCCTATTGATGTTGTTGTTGCAAAAGAATTGAAAAAAGGCATTGCAACGAAAAATGTTTCAATAAAATCTATACCAAAAGATTTTATGGTATTAGATATTGGTTGTAAGACAGTAGAATATATCAAAGAGGTAATTTATCATTCTAAAACTTTGATATGGAATGGTCCGTTAGGTGTTTTTGAGGTTATGCCATTTGATAAATCTACAGTTGAAATAGCTCGTTATATATCTGAATTAACAAAAGAAAAAAGAATTGTTTCTGTTGCTGGTGGTGGCGATACTATTGCTGCCCTTTCTCATGCAGGGACTGTTAATGATTTTACCTATGTTTCTACTGCTGGAGGTGCATTTTTCGAGTGGTTAGAGGGAAAGAATTTGCCTGGTATCGTTGGATTATCTTCTAAAATGGCTTGAATGCTTAAAAGTATGATCCGGCAAATAGGTATTATTGTATATTTTTACTTGTTCTTAAGTTGCAATCGGGGAAGTATTCCTCCTATATGATTTATATTTTACGGAGATAGTTTTAAATGGCTGAAGAAATTGAGAATATTGTTGAAAAAATATTCCGGACAGGAAAAGGAATTTTAGCAGCAGATGAATCCAATGCTACTATACAAAAGCGTTTTAATTTAATCAATTTGGAGTCAACAGAAAATTCAAGACGTGATTATAGAGAGATGTTGTTTAGCTCTAAGGAAGCTATGAAATATATTTCTACTATTCTTCTTTACGAAGAAACTTTATATCAGAAAACTCAGGATGAAACCTCGTTTGTAGATCTTATTAATGATGCTGGTGTATTGATAGGTATTAAAGTAGATCGTGGTTTAAAACCTTGTCCGATGTATCCGGGAGAAACTGTTGTAGCTGGATTAGATGATTTAGATATGCGATTGAAATCATATAAAGAAGTTGGAGCATGTGTTGCTAAGTGGCGTGCTGTTTTATCTGTTTCTGATATGTTGCCAAGTATTGCTGTTGTTAAGTCCAATATGCAGATATTAGCTCGTTATGCAGCTACCTGTCAAAGTTTTGGAATTGTGCCAATAGTAGAGCCTGAAATTTTAATGGATGGATCTCATACAATTGACCGTTGTGCAGAAGTAACAGAATTTGTATTGCGTACTTTATTTGATGAATTATCTGATATGAGGGTTTGTTTAGAGGGATTGATTCTGAAATCTAATATGATATTGCCGGGGAAAGATGGAGATATGGTGTCAGATGAAGAGATTTCTACTAAAACAATAAGAACACTTAAACGTGTTGTTCCATCTGCTGTTCAAGGGATAGCGTTTCTTTCTGGAGGTCAGTCAGAAAAAGATGCTACATCTCGTCTTTCTGCAATGAACTTAGTGGGTAATTGCCCCTGGAAGTTAAGTTTTTCTTATGGTCGTGCATTGCAAGAAACTGCATTACGTACGTGGCAGGGTAAGAAAGAAAATGTAGTTGCTGCTCAAAGAGTTTTATCACATCGTGCTCATATGAATAGTTTGGCAAGCATGGGATGTTGGAAAGAAAATTTAGAATCTGGTAATGGAAAATAATTTTGGAAAAAGGTTATATGCTATTTAAAAATCATAAAAATTATTTTTTTATGATGTAGTATCTATAACATGTCTATAGTCATTAGTTTTTATATTCTATAATATGTTTAGCTTATTTTTGATATTTGGAATCTATGGATTTAGTGAATTGTAAATAGGGATTAATTTATGTCTAATCTTGTTTCGGGTTCGATTAGTTTTATTAATAGGACGGTGTCTTCTATTCGATTGAGGGTTCTTTATGAGGAGAGCATGTCTCTTGTAGAAGAAGCGTCTTCTTATTTCGATGAGGAGGGACTTTCTTTATCAAAATTATTACCTCGTGTTTCATCTTCATTATATATTTCTGAATCAGTTCTTTTAACTACGCGTTTGATGCAAATGATTTCTTGGTTATTATTGCAACGTGCTTTTGAAGATAAAGAAATGTCCCTTGAGCAAGTAATCACAGAGAAGAAGAAAATACAGTTTAATGTTGATGAGATAGACTATGATAGTCCTGAATGGAATGATATGCCGTGTTTTTTTAAGAACCTTGTAGAACGTTCATTGCATCTTCAGAATAGGATAATATCTCTAGATAAAGAAATTTATGGTAATAATTTTGATAGTTTCCCTGATAATATAAATCATGTTCAAACGCAAATTAAGTTGCTAGAAGCTTGTTTTGGAAATTTTTAGTTTTATACTTATTCAATATTTATTTTATATATTATGTTGGTTTAATTTGAATTGTTTTTTCAAAATTAGGATGTTTATATAACATTTTTGACATGTATATGATATATTTCATTTGATTATGTGTTCTTATTGATTAGACTTGTAATGGGATGTATCTTATTATAAATATTGGTGGTAATGGTTAGATTATATTTATTTAGTGCAGTATAATATTATTTTAAATTAGGTTTATATAAGCAATAAAAACAAAGCTACATATATATACTTTTTCCTGTATATGTATATGATGTTGTTATGGGTTAATATACAAATTAATAATTCCTGATTAGATATCATTTTTATCTATTTTAAGATATTATTGATTTTTTATCAAATTTGACTTTTTTTATAAACTATTATTGCAATCTAATTAATATCGCTTTACATAGAACAGGGTATATTATTTTTGCGCCCGTAGCTCAGCTGGATAGAGTACCAGACTACGAATCTGGGGGTCAGGAGTTCGAATCTCTTCGGGCGCACCAATCAATTATTATCATAAATCTTAATTATGTTTTCTGAGCATATTTTATTAATTTCATCATTATGTTTGGCTCATCTATTCAATTAATATAAAATATTTATTTTAAGTCGATATCATTTCTATATTTTCTGATGAGTGTAGAGCTTATTAAGTGGTGTTTGTTATGAATAAATATCCAAGACGGTGCTGCTATTTTGCATAAGTTATTGCTTATTGATTCATCTAATTGAGCATATTTAAATGCTTTTGCCATTGGAGATGATATATAATTTAGAGTTGTTCCACATCTATCAATAATTGCGATAGGCACTGTTGTTACAATCCTTTTCCATTGATACCAACGATGGAATTTTGTTATATTATCTGCTCCCATTATCCATACAAAATTAACTGATTTGTTATGAGCTTTTATCTTAAGTATTGTATCAATAGTATTATTTGTATGATTAAGAGAATATTCAAATGCGGTGATACGTATAATTGGATTTTTTACTAATGCTTTGCTTAATTCAATGCGATTTATAAGAGGTGATATCGACTTACAATTCTTAAAAGGATTATATGGTGTAATAATCCACCATAATTGATCTAAATCAAGCTTCTTAATGGCAATATTAGCTATTGATATATGTCCGTGATGCGGAGGATCAAAAGTTCCTCCGAATAATCCGATTTTCATGCCTGATTTTGCATTAGGCATGCGTATAGCACTTTTGAGATATTTATTTATTTGCATGTATGTTTATTCTCTTGGTTTAAGAGACAATATAATATTTTTAAATATATAATATATTAAAGTTTGATCTATTTTATATCTTTATTCCCTTTTAAATATTTAGATACGATCCATGTTTTTTATTTTGCTGCTATTTATATATGAAAAAATTATGTATAATAATGATATTATATATAATATTTTCTGTAAAATATTGAAAACGTATTATATAAAAAGCAATTATTTTCAATATCTATTCGAATCAATATTTTTTAAATTTTAAAGATATATGTTTTATTTCTTAATACCTTAATTCAATTTATTAATTATTTTTTATATTAAACGTTTAATTATGTTCGAATAACACCGCAATAGGATGGTTATATCTACTTATTTAGATATTTTCCCTCTAATATTCCGGGTTAAATAAGATTAAAAGTAAAAGCATATGGTGAAAAAAAAAGATTTTTAGTCCTTTTCTTTTTCGCGCAAGAACATGATTTTATCGTGAATATATTGTAATATATCTGATATTCCTCTGCCTGTAATAGACGATAATGCAAATGGAGTTTGATTGCATATGTAGCAAAGATCAGCTTGTTTTTTTGCGAGCACATTATGGTCAACCATATCTATTTGCGATAGTGCAACTATTTCTAACTTTTTGCTTAATTCGCTATTATAAGCAGATAACTCGTGTGATATAGATTCATATGCATCTATTACATCTTCTTCAAGAGCAGAGATAAGATGTAATAGAATGTGTGTTCGTTCTGTATGTTTCAGGAATCTATCGCCAATTCCTGCGCCTTTATGAGCATTTTTTATAATTCCAGGAATATCGGCTAGTATAAATTCATCGTATCCTACTTTTGCTAATCCTAAGTTAGGATATAAAGTGGTAAATGGATAATCTGCAATTTTTGGCTTTGCTTTTGTAGCTGCTCTTAAAAAAGTTGATTTTCCTGCGTTAGGAAGCCCAATAATGCCAACATCAGCTATTACTTTTAATTTAAGCAAAATTATTTTTTCTTGTCCAGGTAAGCCTAGATTAGCATATTTAGGAGCTTGATTAGTTGATGACTTGAATCTTGTATTGCCAAAACCGCCACTGCCTCCAGGTGCTAATAGAATACGTTGTCCTTTTTCTACTAAGTCACAAATAATGCTGTTACCGTCTTCTTCAAAAGCTTGTGTTCCAACAGGAACAAAAATATTGACATCTGCTCCTTTTGCTCCGCTTTTATTTTGTCTCATACCTTTGTTGCCGGATTTTGCTTTAAAATGTTGTTGATATCGAAAATCTATGAGGGTATTGAGATTATCTACAGCTTCGATCCATACGTTTCCGCCGTTTCCACCGCTGCCTCCATCCGGTCCGCCAAATTCAATAAATTTTTCCCGCCTAAAAGAAACGCATCCTGCACCACCATCTCCAGATTTTATATAAATCTTTGCTTCGTCTAGAAACTTCATGCAGTCCTGCCATACCTATAAAATATTATTTTTTTTGTAATAAAATAAAAAAAATCCTTTGCGGAAGCTCCTAATGTTTATTATTTAATTAAAAATAAAAAAATTATGCAAGCAGACTATAATTGATGTCTATGCGCTTATATCGTAAAAGATATGTTCTTAATATAAAAAGCACCATAAACTTATTTCACAATAATTTAATTAGACAAATACAGATCTAAACGATAGTACTTAAAAACCATATATATATAAATTATGTCAATATTAAAAATTATTTAGAAATTTCTTTGTTTTGAATAACAGATACGCATGGACGTCCTTTATAGTTAGTCTTAAATTTCACGTTCCCATCAACAAGTGCGAAAATAGTATGATCTTTTCCCATACCTACGTTATTGCCAGGACGATAACGTGTTCCACGTTGACGTATAATAATATTTCCTGCTATCACAGTTTCTCCTGCGAATTTTTTCACCCCTAGCCTTTGACCAGCTGAGTCTCTTCCATTTTGAGTAGATCCACCAGATTTTTTATGTGCCATTATACTTTCTTCCTATACAATCTTTTCCCAACATATCTTCTTTAAGATGATACAATATCGGTTATGCGGACAACAGTCATTTCCTGACGATGTCCACGCGTTCTTCTGTAATTCTGCCGACGGTGTTTCTTAAAAACGACAACTTTCTTTGTTCTAATTTGTTTTACAATTTCAGCTTGAACATAAGCGCCTTTTACGCAAGGAGTTCCTATTGAGATAGATGAACCATCTCCAACTGCCAGAACTGTATCAAATCTAAAACTATCACCATCTTCAGCAATGATCTTTTCTACAGTGACAATATCGTTGGCAGATACTCGGCACTGTTTACCTCCAGATTTTATCACTGCAAACATAATTCATGTCCTTTCATCCTTTAATAAATTATACATAATATTCTAGTTTTTACACAAGAAAATTAAAATTATGCCAATAACGACTAAATTATCCGTTGAAGTGGGATAATAATCATGAGACTATCTATTCCAATAGTAGACAAACTCCGCTATTATTAGTAGCTAATCAAACCTTCATCTTATGTCAAGAAAAGTATGATGGCAAATAATACTTCTTATGATTATAACATTAATATTAATGATATTTGAATAACAATTTGGAGAGGTGACAGAGTGGTTGAATGTACCGCACTCGAAATGCGGAGTACCTATTGGTATCGGGGGTTCGAATCCCCCTCTCTCCTCCACAATTTATGATATTATATGTAAATTCATTTTCCTTTCTATTTTATAACTTTTAATATACCTATTAATTTATTATATTCGCGTATCTAAATCTATTCCATACTCTTAGTATTTATGTGCGCTATATCATTAAAAGATATCTTATATTTATAGACTGAAAATAATCGATAATCTGCAAGCTAATCTAAAAAGTTTTGCAAGCTATTTAATCTTATAATTTTAATATATCGTTATTTGTATATTAAAGTTTGACCAACTACTTATAAAGCAATTAGTATAATATTTGACTCTTTAATTTGTAAAATCATCCTCCAAGTGTGTCAAAGAAATCCTTCATTTTTGAGAAAAATCCTATAGATTGAGGACTGTTATCTTTTGAAGATATTTTTTCAAACTCTTCTAATATCTCGCGCTGACGGCTATTTAATTTCTGTGGTGTTTCTACTTGAATCTGGACATATAGATCTCCTTTTCGACCAGAATGGAGGATTGGCATCCCTTTTCCTTTAAGACGAAATTGCTTTCCTGTCTGTGTGCCTTCTGGCACTGTTACCCTAGATTGCGTAGCATCAAGAGTTGCAACTTCAAATTTACCTCCAATTGTCGCAGTAATCATAGATATAGGCACTTTACAGTATAAATTTGCACCATCCCTTTGAAAAAATTGATGTTTCTTTACAGATATAAAAATATACAGATCTCCTGCATTTCCGCCATTCAGACCTGCTTCACCTTTACCTGATAACCTGATACGAGTTCCATCACCAGCTCCTGGTGGGATATCGAAAGATACGATTTGCTCTTCTTCTACGCGACCTTGTCCATAGCATTTAGCACAAGGATTAGATATAATTTGTCCTGACCCTTTACAACTATGACATGTTCTTTCAATTGAAAAAAAGCTTTGAGCAGTGGTATATACAGTTCCAGAACCACTACAGGTATTACAAGTTTTAGGAGTTGTTCCTGGCTTTGCTCCAGATCCATCACAAGTATTGCATTTAATAATACTAGGAATTCTGACTTGCATATTTTTTCCAGAAAATGCTTCTTCAAGTGAAATTTCCACATTATAACGAAGGTCTGCTCCAGGTTCTTTTGTCGAGGATGATCGTTTATTCCCCCATGAACCTGAAGCTGCGCCGAAAATATCTTCAAAAATATCGGCAAAAACACTGCTGCTGTTCATTGTAGATCCAAATCCAGCAGAGCTTTGAGATGAAGGGCCTCCATTTTCAAAAGCAGCATGTCCGTATTGATCATAAAGAGCGCGTTTTTGAGGATTACGAAGAACTTCATACGCCTCGTTGGCTTCTCTAAATTTTTCTTCTGCTTCTTGATTATTTTGATTCTTATCCGGATGATATTTCATTGCCATATTTCGAAATGCAGCTTTAAGCTCTCGATCGCTGGCATTACGATCTACACCTAGTATTTTATAGTAATCAGCTTTTTTCATACTAAAGTTATCCTTAAATAATGGAAATCCGGTTGTTGTGACACAGCCGGATTTCTTCTAATGACTTAATGATTTTTATTAAGAAATATTAGGTTTTTTTCTTTTCATCTTTTATTTCTTCATAATCTGCATCAATTATATCATCCTTGGAAGGTTTCGTATCCTCCTTTTCATTAGTAGAATCCTGAGAGGAATTTTCTGTTTTAGCTTGTTTCTCTTGTGCTTCATATATAGCCTTTCCAAGATTCATAGAAACTTCCATTAGCTTTTGAGTTGCTTCCTTAATGGAATTTTCATCAGACTCTGTATCATTGACAGCAGATTTTAGCTTATCGATTGCTTCTTGGATAGAGTTACGGTCTTCTTCAGATACTTTATCACCATGTTCTTTTAGTGATTGCTCTGTTGAGTGTATCAGACTTTCTGCTTGATTTTTTGATTCAACGTCTTCACGTCGTTTCTTGTCCATTTCAGAATGCATTTCTGCATCTTTTACCATTTTCTCAATCTCTTCTTCAGAGAGTCCACCAGAAGCTTGAATTCGGATCTGCTGTTCTTTTCCTGTTCCTTTATCTTTTGCAGATACATGAACTATTCCATTAGCATCAATATCAAATGTTACTTCTATTTGAGGGACGCCTCTAGGAGCATTAGGTATGCCCACCAAGTCAAATTGCCCTAATAGCTTATTATCAGATGCCATTTTTCTTTCGCCCTGACTTACTCTTATTGTTACTGCTGACTGGTTATCGCTAGCGGTTGAGAATACTTGTGATTTTTTTGTTGGAATTGTACTATTACGCTCAATAAGGGGTGTGAAAATTCCGCCCAAAGTTTCAATTCCAAGAGAAAGAGGAGTTACGTCTAATAAAAGAACGTCTTTTACATCGCCCTGAAGAACTCCCGCTTGTATAGCTGCTCCCATAGCAACAACTTCGTCAGGATTAACTCCTTTGTTAGGAGATTTTTTGAAGAAATTTTGAACTGATTCTTGAATTTTTGGCATACGAGTCATACCGCCAACTAGTACCACTTCATCAATATCACTAGGTGATAAACCTGCATCTTCCAAACATTTCTTACATGGTTCAATAGTTTTCTGTATAAGATGACCAACTAAAGCTTCAAATTGGGAACGTGTTATACTCATATTTAGATGCTGTGCGCCTGAGTTATTAGCAGAGATAAATGGAAGATTTATTTCCGTTTTTTGTGTTGAGGATAATTCAATTTTTGCTTTTTCAGCCGCTTCTTTTAGCCTTTGTAGTGCAAGAGTATCTTTCTTAAGGTCTATGCCATTTTCTTTTTTAAATGTATTACATATATGTTCTACGAGGCAAGAATCAAAATCTTCTCCCCCTAGGAATGTATCTCCGTTTGTTGATTTTACTTCAAAAACACCGTCACCTATTTCCAAGACTGAAACATCAAAAGTTCCCCCACCAAAGTCGAATACTATAATGGTTTTACCTTCTTTTTTTTCTAATCCATATGCTAGTGCAGCTGCTGTTGGTTCGTTTATAATACGCAATACATCAAGTCCAGCTATGCGACCAGCATCCTTAGTTGCTTGTCTTTGGGCATCATTGAAATACGCTGGCACAGTAATAACTGCCTTATCCACTTTTTCTCCTAGGAAATTTTCAGCTGTTTCTTTCATTTTTTGTAAGACTATTGCTGATATTTCAGAAGGAGAGTACTGTTTACCATGAGCCTCAATCCAAGCATCTCCTTTCTTCCCTTTAACTATTTTATAAGGCACTAATTCAGCATCTTTTTTTATGATAGAATCATCATAACGACGTCCTATAAGGCGTTTCGCCGCAAATATTGTATTATGAGGATTGGTTACAGCTTGACGTTTTGCAGGTTGTCCTACTATCCTTTCCCCATCATCTGTAAAAGCAATCATAGAAGGAGTAGTACGAGCACCCTCGGCGTTTTCGATAACTCGTACATTTTTTCCATCCATGACAGCAACGCATGAATTCGTTGTCCCGAGGTCAATACCTATGACTTTTGACATAATTACTTCTCCTTTTAAGCAGACTGTTTGGATCTCTTAAAGAGCCTTCCTTTTGCAGTCCCTAATAATACTTAGTAAATGAACGCAATATTAATGCGATTGCATAATACATATAAGTAGGGAGTTTGATAACTGCAAGAAGCAGTATGAATAAGAATTGTTTAAAATATGTCATGTTGATAAAATTTAATGTTCGTTTAATAAACAAAAGTGCTATTTTTACTAATTTTTTTATAATTTTGATTCATAGCCGATTAATTATTCAAAATAATTTTATCATTAACAAAATGTAAATTCATAAATTATACAGCTTTAGACTAGATAGAGATGATGAATAATTGCTACATATAGTTTCCCTTAAATTATATCATGTAATTTTTTATTTTTTCTATCTATTAGGAAATTAAATCATTGTATTTAAACAAACTGATTGTTAAATCGACATATTATTTGTTAAGCTGTAGATTATGTGATGATTAGTGATTAATTTAATTTTTATTGAATCAGTAAAATAAAGATGCATATTTTATCCGGACTTTGTTATATATTAATTTTTATGTCTACTAAATTGAGAATATTTTGGTTGTCATGATCCGTGATTGATGCATAATTTTATAAATGTTAAGAAGGTTAGATTATAAATTATGTCTAATATACGTGTTCATAATGGTGATATCCCAGTCGAATGTATTGATATGTATACTGATGCTATTGCTGTCGATACGGAAACACTTGGCTTGGTTCCACGCCGAGATAGGCTTTGTGTTGTTCAGCTATCTCCAGGAGATGGGACTGCAGATATTATACAGATTTCTAAGGATCAAAAAAATGCCCCTAATCTTGAGATTATGCTCTCAGATCGAAAGCGAGAAAAAATTTTTCATTATGGTCGTTTTGATATAGCAGTATTATTGAATAAATTTGGTTTTGTAGTTGCTCCAGTTTTTTGCACAAAAATTGCTTCTCGTTTAGTGAGAACTTACACTAATTATCATGGACTTAAGGATAATTTAAAAGAAATGTTAGGGGTTGAGATATCAAAGTCAAAACAATCATCAGAATGGGATGCTGATGTTCTATCTTATGAACAACTAGAATATGCTGCTTCAGATGTTATTTATCTTCATGCGTTGCGCAAAAAATTAATTGAAAAGCTTGAGAAATTGGATAGAATGCATTTGGCTAATTCTTGTTTTGACTTTATAGCAAGTAGGGCTGAATTGGATTTGCTTGGCTGGGATAATATTGATATTTTTGCCCATAGTTAGAATTAACTATGAAGGATAGATAATTCTATCTTTTATGGATATATTGGAAGATATTTTTATTATTATAGTAAACTATTATATCTTACTATAGTATAAAAAGCTATACTGATGTATTTATCTACAAAACTATAATACTAAATGTAAATTTGATCGCAAGCAAAATATATCGTATATTATGCCTATTGCATTTACAACTGTCAAATATTATCAACATCCCGTTACAATAATTTTACTACACATTGGAGCGGGCGAAGGGATTCGAACCCTCGACCCCAACCTTGGCAAGGTTGTGCTCTACCCCTGAGCTACGCCCGCTTATGATATATTATGTTTAAAAACAAACAGTCGTTATAAAAAAATCAATAAGTAATATATTGCTTAAATAATATCCAGAAGCAAGAGTAAAATTAACAATTACGATTATTTGCAAGCTAAATTTATGACATAATGTGTAATTTCAAGGCGGCTATTTTTAAATTATATGGAAAATATTTTTTATATGTATTTTTTAACTATATTAAAAATGAGTCATGAATATATTATAAATAATCAATAATGAGCAGTAATCATTAGCATTTTTATTTTAAACATAAATAACAAATGCACGTTACTTTTTGAAAGATATCTTAACGTTATCAATAGTATAAAATATTTATAAATTGCGCCCAGTTATTTGGTAAATTACTGATGCTTTAATATATAATATGATCCAATGTTTTCAATAATTATCTGTATGAAATACTTTAATCAAAAACATTGGATTAATTATTAGTATATTAATTAGCAGTATATTGGAAAAAATCTTATGTCACATCCGCTTCTTTTAGATCAAAGACAATTCGTAGCTTTCTCAATGATTCTGTTTGTCTAATTAGATCATCTATTACGTTACGTACTATTTTATTCCCTATGGGATTGTTGTCATTAATCATTTGATCATATGATTCAACGTGTGATGCATGTTCTGCCATTATATATGCGTCTTTTAGTGTATCATATAATTTATTATTTATTTCTATATCTAAATTTTTATAATTATTTCTTATAAGATCTGAAATAGAAGCGCCGCTTATTTTTTCGCTGTTAATTCTAGTGTATTCTCCTGTATAACTAGATGCAATTCCAATGATATTATTTAAATAAGACGCATGAGTATTATCAGAAAAACGGTCTATTTCTTGTTCAGGATCATGTAATACTAAGCCAAGATTCATACGATCACCTGCTAATTCACCATAGGACATATAAGTCATTCCCTTGATCATCAAATTTAATCCTGACTTTATATCTTTCATCAGAAGCTTAGTTGTTTCTCCTTCAGCACTCCAAGATTTTGCCATTTTTTCCAAATCAGATATTAGCAATGTGGAAGCGATCTTTAGATAATCAGCACGTTTTTTACAATTTCCTCCCGTACATTTTTTTATGCTAAAATCTGTGTAAGGCCTATCTCCAGCCTTTCGAGTTTTTGTTTGCAGATCTTGTCCCCAAAGAAGGAATTCTATTGCGTGATATCCAGTTGTCACGTTTCTTGATACGCCGTTTGCTCCGTGTAATTTTCGAATTAGTTCAGGTGTTAGAACAGATATATCTATTTCTTGTCCATTTACAGAAATTTTTGAATTAGCTATTATATTTGCATTGTATAATTCATTTTCATTGTCATCTTGAATATATGAAATATCAACATAGTCTATGAAACCTTCATCAATAGGCCACTCATTTATTTTTTTATTCAATTCATTGATGGTTGGACTAATAAAACGATTAACTTCAGATTGTTGATATGGAATACGGGCTTTGATCCATTTAAGACGCGCATCATCTAGTTTTTCCTTTGATGGGAAAGCAATAAGAGCATCAATTGCATTATCTAATTGTTTGGCGCTGTTGAGTGCGTCTTCATATCTTGCATGGGCAACATATGCATAGTGTTGTAATACATCAATTGGATTAACTGCTGCTAAAGCATTAGGCAAACTTAATGGGTTAATTAAAAATATAATAATACTAGTAAAAAAACGTATAAATAAAATATATTTCATTATTTTCTCCAAGAGAAATTCGACATAATTAAAATTTTTGCATATATTTATTCCGTCTTTATGTCAAATTAGCTTTAATTTTATGTATTTGGGCTTTATTTGTTAATTATTTATTTTATATTAACGAATATATTTACATCTCATGGTAGATTTTACGTCTTATGGTAGATAATGAGTAATTTTACTTTAAAGAGATATTTAATCGTCATATAGATGATTATTCTAATTGTATCATACTTGTATGAAGCTATTTTATTAATATAATTTATCATAAAAATTATTATGTATGATGTTTCAGTCTACAAAAGAAAAATCCATCTGTATTAGTTGAAGCTGGTGTGAGAGTACAACATCCATTTTCTAATAAAAGTGAATTGGGTGCTTCTATATTGTACAATGTATTCCAATCATCGATTATGGGATCAATTTTGAAAAAAGGATTATTTTCTAAAAAAATATGGATTTGCTGTATATTTTCCTCGGGAAGTATAGAACAGGTGATGTAAATAAGATATCCGCCAGGGCGTACGAATTTTGAGCTTTCTTGCAATATATGTTTTTGTTCTTCGATTCTTTCTTGAAGATTTTTTATTGATAATTTCCATTTTATTTCAGGGCGCCTTCTCCATGTTCCGGTTCCCGAACATGGTGCGTCAACTAAAACTGTTGTAAAGTGTTTGTATAAGTGTTGCAAAGATTTTAAGTTGTTGTGTAGTTGTATATTATGGGCTCCAGAACGCTTGATACGAGCAACTATGGGAGCCATTCTATTTTTGTTTTTATCCCAAGCATGAATTTGCCCTTTATTGTTTAATAGCATAGATAGTGCTAATGTTTTGCCTCCCCCGCCAGAGCAAAAATCTAGAATCTGATGACCGCTTTTTCTTGCCGCAAGATCTGATACTATTTGTGATCCTTCATCTTGTATTTCGAACCATCCGCGCTGGAATGAAATTTCATTTTTTATATTGGGTAAACGTAATGTTCTTTTCGTTGCAGGTATACGTAGTCCGAACCTAGATATGGGCGAGTAATTTATGTCATAGCATTGGAGTTTCTTTAATAATTTTTGACGGCTGACTTTTAGTGTATTAGTTCTTAAATCTAATGGAGGACGCTCTGATAATCCTTTGACTTCTAAGAGCCAATTTGATTTAAAATTTGATTGTATCGATGCTTGTAACCACTCAGGAATATTTCCTTGAATATGTAAAGGTGCGTTTTCTAATTGACGACAATTTAATGATGCAATAGTTGATTCTTTGGGAAGAGGAGGAGCAAAACGATCATTTTTTAATATGATAGTTATTTCTTCAAAAGGGATATTCCATTCCTTGATTATAATTGCATAAACTAGAGAAGCAGGATTATCATCATCCATTATATAAGCGCTAGATAATCTTTTTCTAATCACGTCATAAACAATATTATTAATTGATGCTCTATCACTTGATCCGGCAAAACGGTGAGATATTTCCCAATCTTTTAAGGCATTTATTGCTGTCTTTTTATAATTATTGATGTCAGTAAGTATCTCAATAGCTGCTGTAATTTGTCCACCTAGACGCATGTAGGATTTCCATTTATAAATATATTAAAATAATATTGAATGATCATCATATTACATAAAATAACGGGATAGTAGTAATATATAGTTTTCAAATTTTTTTTCTACAAATGTTTTTAAAAGTTAAGGAGTATAATTTAAGATGGTGCATCCTTCATTGAAGTTTGGAGATAATTCATCTAGCCTAAACATATTTGAACGCAAAGATTGGATAGTAGTTTTACCATTAGGTGCATACGAGCAACATGGCCCACATTTGCCAATGGATACTGATACTATTATTGTAAATGGTTTGGTAGAACGTGTGATAAGTATACTTCCTTCTAAACTTCCGGTTACCTTTATGCCCGCAGAATCTATTGGTTATTCAATTGAACATATGTACGCTGATGGAACTAAGACGTTATCTTATAATGATGCTATAGAACGTTGGCTTTATATTATAAATCAATTACATAATTTTGGTATATTTAAAGTTATAATGTTGAATGCACATGGTGGTAATTCACCGATTTTACCTATTGTTGCTATAGAATCACGAGTGCGTTTTTCAATGTTGGTGGCATATACAAGTTGGTCAAGATTTGTCATTCCAAATGATATTATTTCTGCTTATGAAAAGGAAATAGGTATACATGGAGGAGAAACTGAAACTAGTATGATGCTTGCGCTAGCACCTCATTTGGTTAATATGAATTTAGCTAAAAATTTTTCCTCACGTCAAACGGAATTCATGCAAAAATTTAAGTATTTGCGTGCATATGGTCCACATAGTTTTGGTTGGAGTATGGATGATTTAAATTCTGCAGGTGTCGTTGGTAGTGCTTCATCTGCAACTGCTGAAAAAGGAGAGCGTTTGTTATCTCATATCTCTTCATGTTTTATCAGCCTTCTGGAAGACATAGATATTTTCAATTTGGATATATTCAATACACATTAACATACATTAAAAAAATCCTCATCAGTATTTAAATCGTAAAACTAAGTTTATAGAATTATGTTTAATTGTTTTTTAAACACTATTAGTCGTTTATCAATTTATTTCTTAATCAATATTTTCAAATTTGATATTTTTTGTGTTTTGTATAGATCATTTAAATATAACTTATTTGTCAATTATATGCCAAATAGTCATTTCATTGTTTATTTCTATATTAATTATGTTAAGTATATTAGAAAATAATGGAGGAAATAATAGTGCGTTTATCTGGTAGAAAAGCAGATCAAATGAGGGAAATATCTTTCGTACGAGGAGTTATTAAACATGCTGAAGGATCTTGCTTAGTAAAGTTTGGCGATACTCACTTAATAACAACTGCTACACTTGAAGATAAAGTTCCTGCTTGGCTACGAAATACAGGAAAGGGATGGATTACTGCAGAATATGGAATGTTGCCACGTTCTACGGGAAATCGCGTTAAACGTGAATCCATTATTGGGAAACAAGGAGGGCGAACGCAAGAGATACAACGCCTTATAGGTCGTTCACTTCGTTCAGTTGTTAATCTTTCTGCTCTGGGATCTCGCCAGGTTATTGTGGACTGTGATGTTATTCAAGCTGATGGAGGAACTCGTACGGCAGCAATCACTGGTGCATGGATTGCCTTATATGATTGCTTAAAACATATGGTAGATCGTAGTAGTAAATTGCAATTATCACAAATAATTAAAGGCCATGTTGCGGCTATATCATGTGGGATTTCTTCTGGCAACGCTATAGTTGATCTTGATTATGATGAAGATTCCAAAATTGATGTTGATGCTAATTTTGTTATGACTGATTCTGGAGATATTGTTGAAATTCAGGCAACAGCAGAAGGAAATTCTTTTTCTCAAGATCATTTGCTTTCTATGATGGTTTTAGCAAAGGATAAAATTGATGATTTGATAAAATTACAAAAGGATGTGATATCTGGAGTTAAACAATAAGTGCGTAAAATAAGTGAAAAAGAAATCGTTATTGCAAGTCATAATTATGATAAGATAAGCGAGCTTCGCAATCTTATTATGCCTCTGGGATTTTCTGTTAAATCTTCTATAGAATTAGGCCTGATTATACCAGAAGAGACAGGTAATTCCTTTGAAGATAATGCCGCTATTAAGGCTTTAAGCGCTTCTAAAAGCACATTTATGCCTGCTCTTTCTGACGATTCTGGATTAGTTGTTGATGCTCTTGATGGTCAGCCAGGAATACATAGCGCTAGATGGGCTGAAACAGAATCTGATAATCGTGATTTTTATATGGCGATGCAAAAGATTGAAAATATTCTTGTTGCTAAAGGTGCTACTATCCCTGAATTACGTTCTGCACATTTTGTTTCTGTTTTATGTATTGCTTGGCCGGATGGTCATATGGAGAGTTTTTTTGGCAGAGTAGATGGAACGATTGTTTGGCCTCCACGTGGAAAATTAGGTTTTGGTTATGATCCTATTTTCCAACCAGTAGGATGTTATCTTACTTTTGGAGAAATGACAGAAGAAGAAAAGAATGGTTGTGGAGGAGAAAGAGATCATTATAAATTAGGAGATGATGGATTCAATAGTCTTTCTCATAGATCTCGTGCATTTAAGCTTTTTATCAATGGCTGTTGTAGATAATTTTCTTCCATGGATTTAAGATGAATCATTACGAGTCGCAAAAAAAAATTCATCCTAATGCTTTGGGTATTTATATTCACTGGCCTTTTTGTATTAAAAAGTGTCCCTATTGTGATTTTAACAGTCATGTTCGTCGACATGAAATCAATCAAGAGAGTTTTATCCATGCTTTACTTCTAGAGATGAACTGGATGAGGCAATTAATTGGCCCTAGAGATGTTTCCAGCATTTTTTTTGGAGGTGGCACTCCTTCTCTAATATTACCTCAAAATATTGCTATAATCCTTGAAAATATTGCAAGGCATTGGAACATACAATCAAAAGCTGAAATTACAATTGAGGCAAATCCATCTAGTGTTGAAGCAGATCGTTTTTTAGGCTATAGGAATTCTGGAATTAATCGTGTTTCGCTAGGTGTGCAATCTTTAGATGACAACTCTTTGAAATTTTTAGGTAGAAATCATAATTCTTTTGATGCTGTAAGAGCTATAAATCTAGCTCGTGATATTTTTCCGCGTTTTTCATTTGACCTTATATACGCACTTCCAGGTCAAAGTTTAGATAAATGGGAAAGTGAATTGCGTAAAGCTCTTGATTATGGGATGGATCATATATCCTTGTATCAATTAACAATTGAAAAAGGAACTTTATTTTACAGATTACATAAAGATGGGATTATGATTCTTCCTGATGAAAAATTATCATCGGATTTGTATAATTTAACTCAAGATATAACTAGTGAATATAATCTTTATTCTTATGAAATATCAAATCATGCTAGTATTGGAAATGAAAGCTTACATAACCTTAATTATTGGAGATGTGGTGACTATATTGGCATAGGACCAGGAGCTCATAGTCGCATTAATATTGATCCTTATCGCATCGCAATATCTGTAGAAAAACATCCAGAAAGTTGGTTAAAGATGATAGAAAAAAATAACAATGCTATTATCGAAAAAGAATTTCTAAGCTTAGAGCAACAAGCTGATGAATTTTTGATGATGGGTATGAGATTAAGAGAAGGTATAGATATTAGTATATGGAAAAGATTTTCAGGTAGAAATTTAGATATTCAACGTGAGATGAGACTTCGAGAACAAGGTTTAATAGAACGTGTAGGATCTTCAAATTTAAGATGTACACAATTAGGAATGTTGATGCTTGATTCAATAGTCGCTAATTTATCTATATGAAATTACACTAACAACTAATCAATAAGTCATCCTACATTAGTAATAATGATGAATTAGTCAATTTTAGTAATTCATCAATTATTTAATTAGCCATATGAATTTTTATTAATACAGTGCATCTTCTTTGTAATATTTTGATTAATAATCTTTTATTAACTTAATATAATATTTTTATTTACGATTTATCTTTATAAGATTAATTTTAATTATTGATAAATATAACGAATATAATCATAATATTAATAATTTATTTTATAATTAAAAAGCATGATAGAACCTAATCTAAATATTAAATGCTTTCTTGATGATTTGAGATAATATAATTCAAATTAACTTTTATAATCATTAACTCACTCTGATATTAGTCTTTTTAGTAATTCTACTTCTTTTTTTATTACAGTGTCTTTTTCCATTGATTTTTCTATTTTTCTCACAGCATGAAGGACGGTTGTATGATCTCTATCTCCAAAACGGCGACCAATCTCTGGAAAAGATCGGGGTGTCATAATTTTTGATAGATACATAGCGATTTGGCGAGGCCTTACAATAGTACGTACCCGACGGTTAGATAAAAGATCAGTGCGTGAGATATTATAGTGTTTAGATACCATACGCTGGATATCTTCAATCCTTATTTTTTTTGTTTCTCCTGCGCTTACTAGATGTGATAACAATTCATCTACCATTTTGATTGTTAGTACAGGTTCGAATGAATTGCGGAAAACAAGCTGATTGAATGCTCCATCTAATTCGCGTCCACTAGTTGTTACAGTTTGTGCAACACGTTGCAGGATTTCTTCTGATATATATAATTTAGGATTATCTTTTTTTGCCATTTTAAGTCGATTTTTCAATATTGTAAGACGCATTTCAATGTCATGTGCTCCTAATGGCACTGCAACTCCTCCTTGAAGACGAGAACGTATCCGCGAGTCTAAAGATTCTAGTTCAGAAGGAGGGCGGTCAGCTGCTGCGACAATCTGTTTTGCGCTATCCAAAAGGGAATTTAATAAATGACAAAATTCATGTTGGATTAATTTTCCTTGTAAAAATTGCATGTCATCAATTAAAAGCAGATCAATATTACGAAGACAGTCTTTAAAATTAAGTGCATAGTTATCACGTATAGCTGTGGCAAATCTCCACATAAAATACTCAGCAGTTAAGTATACTACTCGAAGATTATTTTGCTTTTTGATTGCAGCATTTGCAATGGCTTGTAAAAGATGTGTTTTTCCAAGACCTACAGAAGCATGAATAAACAAAGGATTAAATCTTACTGTGCATGAACTAGAATTTTCTTCTGCAATTGTATGTGCAGCTGCTAAAGCCACACGATTAGAAGGTCCTTCTATAAAGTTTGAAAAAACGAATTTACTGTCAAGAGGTGAGCCAAATACAGGATTAATAGACTGTTTACCTTGGATGGTAGAAATCTTTCCTGTATTTATTATAGGTGGTTTTGCCGTAGTATGCGCAATGGCAGAAGATGACGATGTTTCAGAAGGCATTAATGCCGCGGATCTAACAATAATTTCAACTCCTTGTATAGAGCTAATGGACTCTTGGAAAAGCTTAGTTATAGTATCAATATAGCGATTTTTAATCCAAGCTTTTAGAAAATTAGTTGGGACAGATAGATATACTATGTTGTGTGATACTGATCGGAATTTAAGTCTTTGAAACCAGCTTGCATATACATCTGATCCTACTTGATCTTCTAATTTTGACGATACGTTTTTAAACAGTTCCTCGCATGTTGTCTCCAAACATCTCGCATCCGCATTTGTTTCAGGAGTTTCATAGTTATTTTCTTGAATACAAGCTGATATTCCTCTTGATCTCATTTTTTCTCCTTTAACCAAATTATATTCAAGGATTAACTAAAAAGTTATTCCCATATTATCTTATATTCTACATAACTCTCACATTATATGTTTATGAAT